>JBLHMB010000044.1:0-30074 GCA_047621665.1 Bradyrhizobium sp.
GCGAAGCAAAAAGAAGGGACCGGCTGCCGGGCCGCTCCCGGCTTGGTCGTGGCGGAGTGGCAGCCATACAAGCAACCTCAGCACGGAATTTGGATGACAAGCGCTCCGAATCCGCAAGCAGGGTCAGTGTAATTTTCGCGATAAAGCCGCGAAAAAAAACACTGACCCTGGTTGCTACCGATGGGGGTTTGCGACCGCATGAAAAAGCGAACCGGGCCGCTCCCGGCTAGGTCGTGGCGGAGCACCTGCAGAATCAGCAACCCCAGCACGGAAATTGGATGGTAAGCGCTCCGAATCCGCAAGCAGGGTTTGTGACGTCTTGAAAAAGCGAATCGTGGTGGTGTTTGATTAGTGATGTGGTTGAAGTTGAAGTTGAAGTTGAAGTTGAAGTTGAAGTTGAAGTTGAAGTTGAAGTTAAAGTTGAAGTTGAAGTTGATGTTGAAGTTGCTGTGGCTGTTGAAGTTGACCTGTTCCGCATTGAGGCAGCTGCCAAAAACGGTAGTCAGGCAAGGGATCAGAGGGGCGCATGTCTGAGCGAAGCGAGTTTGCGACCCTCCCCTTGTCTGACTACCGTTTTTGGGAACCCGAAGGGCAGCCGCCTCGCGGTCGCCTTTTTCTTGGTTCCTTCTTTTTGGCGAAGCAAAAAGAAGGGACCGGCTGCCGGGCCGCTCCCGGCTTGGTCGTGGCGGAGTGGCAGCCATACAAGCAACCTCAGCACGGAATTTGGATGACAAGCGCTCCGAATCCGCAAGCAGGGTCAGTGTAATTTTCGCGATAAAACCGCGAAAAAAACACTGACCCTGGTTGCTACCGATGGGGGTTTGCGACCGCATGAAAAAGCGAACCGGGCCGCTCCCGGCTAGGTCGTGGCGGAGCACCTACAGAATCAGCAACCTCAGCACGGAAACTGGATGACAAGCGCTCCGAATCCGCAAGCAGGGTCAGTGACATTTTCGCGATAAAGCCGCGAAAAAAAACACTGACCCTGGTTGCTTTAAAAAAGCATCGGCCTTTTTTGCCCGGGAACTGAAATGAGCTACCAGCTCGTGACACAGCTGCACAAGGAGGCCGTATCGACTGCCCGTAGTTGTCAGGTGCTGGCGGTCAGCCGCTCCGTGTATTACAACGCACAGTCCCATCCTGCCAAACCGCTCTTTACGAAGGAAACGGTCCACCTGAAAGCCGCCTTTACCGCCAACCGTTAAAACTGCGGCAGTCGGCGCCTGGTCAGCGCAATGACGCTGCAAGGAATTCGCATGCGTCACTACAAAGCGCGCAGCCTGATGCGCCAGGCCGGCCTGAAGGAAGATGGACCAATTCCGCCGGTCTGCAGCTACAACTCAGAATTGGAGAAGATCACCCGGGAGCAGCAGTGCCAAGGGCGACCACATGGCCCGTCCAAAGACAACGACGCACTGGACTCCAACCCGGCGTGGTAGTCCGCTCAGTCGTTTCACTGCGCTCCATACGGCATAGTATTTTCTTGGGTAATATATTGTTTTTTGGTCACATTCGGCCTGAGGTTTTGAAAAATAGGATGTTTAAATGTCAATCAATCAGCTCATCTACATAAGCCAAGCAACACGGAAGATGTCTCAAGAAGACCTCTCTGCGATACAAGAAAAAGCAAAGACAAATAATGCACCACTCGACATAACAGGTAGCTTGTTTTATAACGGCGGTTGGTTTTTGCAGGTACTGGAAGGTCCGGTAGCTGCGCTCGATAAGCTGTATAAAAAAATCGAACTCGATCCTCGGCATAAAAATTCGCGGATACTGTACGACGAGCCGGCAAACTTCCGTACCTTCCCCCGCTGGGGCATGAATATGACCAACTTGAATGACAGACAAGCCGACAAATATGATGAACTTGTCGTAGTCCTTGAGGCAGCTCAAACAAACCGCAAGATCGGATCGACGTCCCCGGCAGTCGCATTACTAAAAATTTTTAAAGGTTGAAGAGGATTGCCCAGGATTGGCAGCGGTACTTGGCTTTGATGTAACGGTTAAGCGCACTGACGGTGCGGTGCATGCCAGTACGGGGTTCTGCGCCCAAACCGGCGAAATTTTTCCAACGGGGTGACGGTCATCATTTGGTTGTCGGAATCGATGCAGAGAAGCCGTTTTTAGGCCGATCTGCAGCTAAAAACTGGCAATAAAAACCTCTGCCGGCTTGTTAATCCATACAAAAACAGCGCCAATCAGGTTTTCCTTCCCCACCTGTGGAAAGTAGACAAATTCCGCCGGTCTGCGGCTACAACCCCGGAACGGCGTTTCTTGGGTAGTCGGCCTTACAAGCACTGACGCTCTCCGGTTGTCTGCGGTCAGGTTTGGTTCGCAAACCAAGCCTCGCTTCGCGAGGTTGACCCGCCGGGATTTTTTAAAAGCGCGAAAAAAAACACTGACTCTGGTTGCTAGCGAAGATGTTTGCGACGGCAAAAAAACCCGGGCCGCTCCCGATCCGCTATCCTCGCGCCGTTGCGACGCCCCCCCGCTCTTCCCTTTACTGAGTAACCCATGCGCCCCATCGACCTGATCCGTTTGTTATCCCTCGCCGCCATCTGGGGTGCGTCATTTTTGTTCATGCGCGTGATCGCGCCGGTGCTCGGGCCTTTGTGGACGGCTGAACTGCGCGTCGGCATCGCCGGACTGGTGATGCTGGCCTTCATGCTGGCGACCCGGCAGGCGATGCAGTTCAAGGCCAACTGGCGTCAGTATCTGCTGATCGGCGGCGTCAACTCGGCCCTGCCCGCAGCACTCTATGCGTATGCCGCGTTGACGTTGCCGTCGGGCTATTCAGCCATCGTCAATGCGACGACGCCGCTATGGGGCGCACTGGTCGGCATCGCCGTGCTGGGCGAGACAATGACGCTGCGCAAAGCCATCGGTCTGCTGATCGGTATTTCCGGCGTAGCGCTGCTGGTGCGGCTGGGACCGGTCACCTTCACGCCGCAAGTGCTGCTGGCAGCGTCGGCCTGTGCGCTGGCGGCGATCTGTTATGCCTGCTCGGGCGCGTATTCCAAATTGCGCGCAGCCGGCATCCCGCCGGGATTGATGGCGACCGGCTCGCAGTTGGGCGCGGCACTCGTGCTGATCCCGGTGGTGCCGCTGTCGCCGCTACGCGGCGAACTGACGCCGCACATACTGCTGCTGGTCGCGATACTGGCGGTGCTGTGCAGCGCAGTGGCGTACTTCCTGTACTTCCGGCTACTGGCCGATATCGGCCCGACCCGCAGCATGACGGTGACGTTTCTGATCCCGCTGTTTGCGCTGCTGTGGGGCGCGCTATTCCTCGGGGAAGTCATCAATCAGACCACGCTGGCCGGTTGTGCGCTGGTGGTGCTGGCGACCTGGCTGGTGACGTTCGGGCCGCGACCTGCCACGCCGCTCAACCCGCGCTGATCAGGCAGTCACCGGACTGACCAGCACCGCTGTCAGCACGCCGCGCAATGCATTGCACAACACCAGCCGGTCGGCCCGCTGGAGGTCGGCCAACGTCAAGGTGCGTTCGCTGGCAGCCCACTGCGGATCAGCCAGCAAATGGGCCCGCATCACGCCGGGCAGCACGCCGGCTGACAGCGGCGGCGTGCACCACTGACCGTCGATCTGTGCGAACACATTGCTGCGCGCACCTTCGGTAACTTCACCGCGCTCGTTAAAAAACAGCATATCAAACGCGCCTTGCACTTCCGCTGCGCGCCAGGCGGCGTCGTACTGCGCGCGTTGCGTAGTCTTGTGACGCAGGAACAAGTCGGCCGATGCGGTCGGCTGAAGTGCCAGCAGCAGACCTGCCACGCCAACCCACGGCTGCAACAGGCTGCTCCGGATTGTGCAGTCGCCGTGCCAGTCCAGCGCCAGACGCAGGCGTCGTGGTGCGTTGTCGGGCAAGGTCGCGCAGGCTTGCATGACAGCGGCGCGCAGGGCCAGAACATCACAGGCGAAACCAAAATACGCCGCTGACGTGGTCAGCCGGTGCAGGTGCCGCTCCAGCAAAACACACCCGCCATCGCGCGTGACGGCCATCGTTTCGAATAGCGCAAACTCGTTCGGCATGGCCGTCAGAAAGCGCGCCTTCAATGCGCATTCGGCGTATTCGTCGGCGGCCACGCTATCGTGGACGATGCCGGCACCGATGCCCATTTCGCCCGCGCGCACACCGCCGGCATCGGGCGCTTGCAACACCAGTGTGCGGATCGGTACCGACAGGCAGAAGTTGCCGATGCCCGGGCCGGCCGCCGCATCGAACCAGCCGATCGCGCCGGTGTACACGCCACGCGCATCGGCTTCGAGTTCACGGATGATCTGCATCGTACGTAGCTTGGGCGCACCGGTGATCGAGCCACACGGATAGATCGCATCAACCACTTGCGCGAGCGTCGCCGCAGGATGCAAGCGGGCGGTCACGGTCGAGGTCATTTGCAGCACGCCGGAAAAGCGCGTGACTTCGAACAGCTGCGGTACGGCGACCGAACCGAGCGCAGCGATACGGCTGAGGTCGTTGCGCAGCAGGTCGACAATCATCAGGTTTTCGGCACGGTTCTTGGGGTCGCCGGCCAGCCGTGCAGCGCTGGCGGCATCCTGCACCGGATCACCGGTGGCCGCGGCTGTGCCTTTCATCGGTTGCGCCAGCAACGCACCGTCGACATGCCGCACGAACAGTTCGGGCGACAGCGACAACACGGCCGTGCCATCGGGCAGCGCGATCAGCGCACCGAAGGGCACCGGCTGGCGCGCACGCAGGCGCAGGTAGAGCGCAGCGAGCGTGCCGAACGCATCGAAACGAATGCGGTAGGTGTAGTTGACCTGATAGGTGTCACCGGCGGCGATGTAATCGCGGATACGCCCGATGTGCTGCGCGAAGGTCGCCCCATCGATGCTGTCGCGCAGACCGGCGATGCCGGCCGGTGCCGCGCCGGACTGGGTCTGCAACCAGTCATGTACGGCATCGGCGGACAACGACTGGCAATGCGCAAACAGCAGTACTTGCGCCAGTGCGCCGGAGCCATGGCGTGGTATCACACCGTGCAGCGCCGCACCCAGTTCGTAGGTCATGAGCAGCACGGCATGCCGGCCCGGTTGCTGCAGCTCGGCCAGCAGCGCCGGCAAGTCGTCGATCGTCGTGCACGTCAGCGTGCGCAACCAGCCGGTGTAGAGGCGCGAACGCGGTGCGGCGGCGCTGGCACTGCTATCGTCGAGCAGCGCAAAACAGCCGGAAGAATGGTCAGTCGTCATGGTCAGCCAGGTTCAAGCGTGAACGCAAGCGGTGCAACTGCCCGGCCAGGCGTTTTACCGAGCGCACCTTGACGTCGATGCCGGCCGGACGTTTGACGAAGGTCGATGGCCCGGTCCGCTGGGCCGGCGGCAGATACTGGGTCACCAGTACCGTGCGCAAGCCCAGCACGCGGGCTGATTTCAGGTTCATCAGGGTGTCTTCGACCAGTACGCATCGGCGCGCATGCACGCCTTCGCGCGCCAGCAATTTGCGCAGCATTGAGCGCGACGGTTTGGGGCGCAACTGGCCGTGCACGCGCATCGATTCGATCGCCACATGGCGGGCAAAGTGGCGCTGCAAGCCGAGGTGGCGCATCACGTCCTGCGAATACCGCTGCGGCGCATTGGTCAGCAGGATTTTGCGTCCCGGCAGGCGACGCAGTAATCCGGCCAGACCGCGTTCGGCGCGTATCATCGATGGCAAGTTCTCGAAGAGATGTGCTTCATGCAGGAAGGTGTCTGCCCGCATCTGGTGATGCTTGACCATGCCGAGCAGCGTCGCGCCGTAGCGCTGCCAGTAAGCAATGCGGGCGGCATCGACATCGGCCGCTGCCGCCGGCGCACCGGCCTCCGACAGTACTTGCGCGATCACGCGGTTCATATTCACGTTGATGGCCGGGAAGATCGCATGCGACGCATCGTGCAAGGTATTGTCGAGGTCGAACAGCCAGGTTATCCCCATGATTTTTTTCTGAAAGCGTGCATGCGTATTGCCTTGATCGTTATTTCGTTGGTGTTGCTTGGCTGCGGCCATGCCTTGGCGCGGGCGGCGACTGTCGCCCCGGCGGCTCCTGCCATTCCCCAGCGCGGCACGCTGTACCGCGCCACACAGCAGGACCACACGGTCTGGCTGTTTGGCACCGTGCATGTCGGACAGGCTTCATTCTATCCGCTCGAACCGATTGTCATGCGCGCCCTTGCAGAGGCCGACCAGCTGGTCCTCGAACTCGATCCGACCGATCAGCCTGCCTTGCAAGCGGCGTTCGCCCGGCACGCGTTACTGGTGCCACCGCAAACCGTCGCCCAGGTCATTTCCGAAGAAACACAACGGCAATTGCAGCAAGTGCTGGACCGGCTCGGCGTGAAGTCGTCCGCCGTCGCGGCGATGAAACCATGGGCCATCGCCAATCTTTTGCTGGCAATGACGCTGGAACGCAGCGGCTACGCACGCGAACAGGGCATCGAAACTTATCTGCAGGAACAGGTACCGGGCAAACCGGTCGTGGCGCTGGAAAGTGCCGACTACCAGCTCGGGCTGTTCAGTGCACTCGATGCATCGCAGCAAGAGCACTATCTGCGCGAGTGCCTGGCGTCGATACTCGACGGCAAGACCGTTCAGCAAGCAGCCGTCATGATGGCGGCCTGGGGTGCCGCCGATAGCACTGCACTGGCACGCCTGGTTGAGGAAGAATTGACCGAGTCGACTATCACGGCAAACTTCACCCGGGATGTCTTACTGGATCAGCGCAACCCGCTACTGGCCGCGTCGATCGCACGGCCGGGACAGCACGGAACCACGCAATTTGTCGCTATCGGTCTGCTCCATCTGACCGGACCGGACAGCGTGCCGGCCTTGCTGGCGCGGCGTGGCTATCAGGTAAAGAAAATCTACTGACGTGCGGATCCATTGTGAGCACCGTCATCGCACCGCAGCCACTGAGGGAATCGGCACCGTGATCAGGGGCAGCGGTTAAGATAACTCTCCCACTTTTCTGTTTGTGATCACGCCCATGAAAATTTTGTACCAGGCCGCCAACCTCATCGAAGCGCACATGATCGTGCACCTGCTTGAACAACAGCGCTTGCACGGGCGTGTCGATGGCGAGTATCTGCAAGGCGGGATCGGCGAGTTGCCGGCGGCGGGAATGATCCGGGTGATGGTGGCGGAGCAGGATTTCGAGGCGGCACAAGAATTGATCAGGCAATGGGATGCGGCCCAGCCGCCCGCTGAACAGGCCGCACCAACCATTGCCCCCGCCCCGCCGTTCGGTATGCTGGCCGCCGGATTCGTCGCCGGCGTGTTGTGTACGGTCGCGTATTACCACTCGGCATGGCGGGTGGTGCTGCAAAATTGAGCAGCGCTGATGCGCGCTGTTTCAGCCGACAAAACCGCATCACCATGCCGGAGCGGCATCCGTGCATAATCATGGTCCTTGCTATCGACGACGATTCCATGCATCCCGACTTCCTGCCCCGCATTTTCCTTGCTCCATCAGTCTGCCCGAACCCGACCGCGCGCAGCGCCGCCGGTGCACGATGATGTCGGGCGATCTGGTCGTGTTTGATCCGCAAGACACCCGCGTGGCGGCACCGTCGCCCTGCATTAGTGTCTGCGAAATGGACGAACGTAGCGGGTTGTGCGCAGGCTGTCAGCGCGACATCAACGAAATTATCAGCTGGGGAAGCGCCAATGAGAACGCCCGGCGCACCATCTGGCGCGCCATCAACCAGCGCCGGGATGCCTTGTTCGATGGCTGAATCACTGCCGTCGACGATGCAGGTGTTCGAGCGCGGCTGGCTGTCGTCGAACAATGTACTGTTTGGCGGCACGCAAACAGCGCTGGTGGACAGCGGCTATCTGACGCATGCACCGCAGACGCTGGCGCTGGTCAAGCAGGCGTTGCAGCAGCGCCCGCTCGACCTGCTCGTCAACACCCATCTGCATTCGGACCATTGCGGCGGTAACGCGTTACTGCAGCAACATTACGACTGCCATACCGTGATCCCGGCCAGCGAAGCCGACAAGGTGCGCGACTGGGATGAAGACGCGCTCAGCTTCGTTGCCACCGGCCAGCAATGCGCGCGCTTCCGTTTCGACGCCACGTTGGCACCGGACCAGCCGATCAGGCTGGGCGACATGGACTGGCTGGCGCTGGGTGCACCGGGCCACGATCCGCATTCGCTGATTCTGTATTGCCCTGCCGAACGCATCCTGATTTCTGCAGATGCGTTGTGGGAAAACGGCTTTGGCGTGATCTTTCCGGAACTCGATGGTGAATCGGGTTTCAGTGAGGCGCGCGCGACGCTGGAACTGATCGCCACGCTCGATGTGCGTCTGGTGATTCCGGGTCACGGTACGCCGTTTACTGACATCGGCAAGGCGCTCAGGACGGCTTTTTCGCGGCTCGATTATCTGGCTGCCGATCCGGTGCGCAATGCGCAAAATGCGATCAAAGTTTTGCTGAAGTTTTTGCTACTGGAACGTCAACAGCTGGCAGTCGATCAGATACCGGTGCTGCTGGGTGCCATGCCGATCGTGCGCGAATCCAACCGGCGCTTCTTGCAGCTACCGATCGAGGAACTGGCGCAGTGGACGATCGCGCAACTGATACGCGTGGGCGCGGCAAAGGTACGGGGCGCACTGCTGGTAAATCAGGAGTAATCGCCGTACCAGCGAAGCAATAGCAAGATACGGCGGAGAGGCCTGGTCGCAGTAACTTGACGGAGTACTGCAAGCGCCGGTCGAGGTCGAGGTCGCGCTGACGCCGACCGGCGCTCACTCGTCAGAGACCAGGCGTGGCTAGATACGCCGCCAGATTGCTCGCATCGGTCGCTGATATCGTCGTTTTCAAAAAGCCCATCCCACCCACATTGTTCTTGATGGCATTGGTGATGACACTCGGCGAATTGGCGCCGGCCAAAATTTTATACTTGTTCTTTGCGGGTAAAGCCCCGTGGCATACGGCACAGTTGCTGGCATAGGTAACTTTGCCTAATGCAGCGGCGGACGGGGGTGCTGGTGCTGGTGCTGGTGCTGGTGCTGGTGCTGGTGCTGGTGCTGGTGCTGGTGCTGGTGCTGGTGCCGGTGCTGGTGCCGGTGCAGGTGCCTGTGTTGGTGTTGGTGTTGGTGTTGGTGTTGGTGTTGGTGTTGGTGTTGGTGCTGGTGTTGGCTTTGGTGCTGGTGCTGGTGCTGGTGTTGGTGCTGGTGTTGGTGCTGGTGTTGGTGCTGGTGTTGGTGTTGGTGTTGGTGTTGGTGTTGGCTTTGGTGCTGGTGCTGGTGCTGGTGCTGGTGCTGGTGCTGGTGCTGGCGCCGGCGTTACGGACGTTGCCGGTATGCAGCTCGTCAGTACATGGGCACTGCCTTGGATATAGGCCTCACAACTGGCGCTACTATCGCTGGTTGCGCATTGCTGATGCGAAACAGCCGTCCAGCTACCGACCACCTCCGCGAACCGGTTCGACAGGTCGCGATAGATCAGTTTGTCTTTACCACTGCTGTCGGCAGCGCTAGCCAACTCAGCGGAACTGACGCTGCAGGTCGCAGGATCGTGCGCTGTTGCAGGGCGTGCTTGCTGTACGCTGACTACGATGATGCGGGCGATTTCGCTGGCCTTCTTGTAGTCGGCATTCGTGTTTCGCTTGGCAATAAAATCATCGAATACGGAAATACTCAACCCGGCCTGCGACTTGATTGCGGCTTCAGCCGCCTCAATACTGATTTTTTCATTTTCCATTTTGGCGTGAACTAACGTCGTCAACGGACTGATGACAGCCGATCGTCCGGCCGGTGCGCGTAGCGTGTAGGCCTTGGTGACCGGCCCCGTATCCGCATCGACTGCATCGGTGCCGATCATCGCCAGCAGGCTTGCCGTGGCCTGAATGCCAGCCGGCACAGTCAGCGTAACCTTACCTGCCGCGTCGGTACGGCCCTGGATTTCGTCGGCATCGCATTTGCCGTTGCCGTTGCTGTCGACGCAGACCAGCGCGTTGCCGATCAGTCCATCCATCACGGTGGTGGAGATTGCCGCCGTGGTGGTGGCGACGGAGACCGATGTCGCAGGAGAATCGGCGCCGCCGCAGGCTGCCAGCAACATGGCGGTCACGGCCGACGCGGCGATCAGGCCGTGTGGAAATTTTCTGGAAATAATGGTGGTATGCCGGTTCATGAGAAATCTCCTCAATCGAGTGTGGAACGGAAGGAAAACTGCTAGCAGGACACGCCTTGCGCCTGCGGAAATACCGTACTGCCAGGCCGACCATCGGGCGCTATGGCGAGGTAACGCACGTCCTGCGACTGCAACCACGCTTCTCCTGCAGGCCCTTTCAACATGGCGATCGTGGCAAGCGCGCCGGCTGTCGTGGTATTGGCGGCCAGCACGCTGACCGACTGCCAGTACGACACCGGCCAGCCGGTGCGCGGATCCAGGATGTGGCAATAGCGTCGGCCCTGATGCATGAAGAACCGTTCGTAGTCCCCGCTGGTCGCCAATCCGCCGCGTGCTACCGGCAATGTCGCCAGCGTGGCAAGCGGATGCTGCGGCGGAGGCCGGGGATGCTGGATGGCCACTTGCCAGGGGGCGTTGTCGCGCCCGGGCAAACCACGACACCCCAGGACATGCAAATCTCCCCCCAGATTGACCAGCGCATGGACGATGCCGGCCTGCTGCAGGATCGCCGCCGCGCGATCAGCGGCATATTCTTTGCCGAAGCCGCCGATATCGATTTCCATGCCCGGCAATGTCAGACGTACCTGCCGGTCATGCCGCTCCAGCTTTTGCCAGCCGACCCGTTCCAGCAAGCCGGCCAGGACGGCCGGTTCGGGCATGCCCCCTTGCCTGAAATCCCAGGCTAGCCGCAAGACCCCGGACGTCATGTCGAACAGCCCGTCGCTGAGCTGCCAGAGCTGGTTGCCGAAA
Organism: Bradyrhizobium sp.; assembly: GCA_047621665.1. GTDB lineage: Bacteria > Pseudomonadota > Gammaproteobacteria > Burkholderiales > Burkholderiaceae_D > Actimicrobium. The sequence continues at coordinate 10,908 of JBLHMB010000044.1, forward strand.
TCGAGCAAGCCGGCGGTTTCATCGTCGATCTCCACCGGTGCCAGACCGGCTGCCTGATTGATGCGACTGATGATGCTGTCGTCGCGGTAGCGTGAATACTTGTGTTCGATCCGGCGCACTTCAGCAATCGCTGCATGGACTGCACGGCGCATCAGACGTTCGTCCGTGCCATCCATCTGCATGCTGCACAGTGATGCCATGGCAGGGAATTCGAACCGTACTGTGCGCCAGCGTTTCATGGAGAAATAACCGTGAGTGATGTCATGCGTGATCAGGAGTGGTCGTCAGGAGCACGGAACTAAAAACGATGTGTCAAACCAAGCTGCAGGAAATTCGCCCGGAGCGGGTCAAGATGCGGACTCCCGCTCGTACCCGCATGCAAGCCGGCGGCTTGCCGGTAGGCTTCGAATTTGGCATCGACAACGGTATCGGGCGTGACGCGGTAACTGACTTTGCCCGACAGCGTGGCCGCGCCAAATGCCCCGAGTCGTGCATCAAACGAATGGGCACCCGCCACGCCGGACCCGCTGGCCAGCGTCGCGCCAATGTCGTACTGACCTGTCGCATCAAGTACCGGATCAAGATAAAAATTGGCCGCACTCTGGCTGTAATAACGTACTCCCGGCGTGATGCTCCAGCGCCCGGATGGTTGCTCCCATTCGACGCCGACCGTGTGCGAGCGGATACCGAACGTGTCGGTGTAATAGCGATAATTGCCGCGCAGCGCCGCGTCGAACCGGCTGACGTAATGGTTCAGCCGGGCCAGGCCGATCCAGGCATTGCGCCGGTCAGGGCGCTGGTCGAGATACTTGTAGGGATCGTCGTAATAACCGGCGCCCATGCTACGGGTCAGGTTGAGCTGGATAATGTCGCTCGCCGTCAGCACCTGCGTGACACCAGCCATGAATTCATGGGTGCGCTTATGTTGGTCGATGGCGGTGTTGGTGCCGTTGGAAGTATTGTCGATCCGGTCGCGCGACAGCCCGTAGCCGACTGTCCAGGTGCGGTTGTTGTCAGCACTCGACCAGCGGCCTTCAAGGCCGAATGCGCGCGAAATATAATCATGCTCAGTCGAGTACGACACACTGGCAGAGACGGCCGCACGTGACAAATACCGGGTAACTTTCAGGTCGGCGGCCTTGCGGTAATCGCTCATCTGGCTGGCGCTGGAACGTTCGGTATGCAAGTACGACGACGCGCCGGAAACGCTGTCGCCGGAAGCCGATCCCTCGATCGACCAGACTCCGGCGATCGGTACCTGCGCATACACCTGGGGTGTACTGACCTTGATGCGGTCAAGTCCCGGCTGGCTGTCCTTGTAGGAACCGTATTTGACGCCGATGGTGGATTGTTCCGGGGCGTTTTCTGCCACGGCATCACGTGCAACTAATGCTGCCATGCCGGGCAGGATCAGGGAGGCCATGAGGACACTGGATGCAACGTTGCCGGCGAAACCGTCGACCGCAGTGCCCGCGGGGAGCAAGGCAAGGCTAACTGAATTTTTTTTCATCGGTGTCCTCAATTGCAGCCGCAGCCGCCGCCGCCAACGCCGTAACCGCCGCTGGAATTTTCCTTGCTGCTGTAGATGTGTTGTACAAAAGCCTGATCGAGCGGATCACCGCCGAACGTCATGGCCGGTTTGGCCAGGTTGCCTTTTTCCCAGGGCTGGACCTGGCCAAGACCGCTGCAACCGGCCAGCACTGCCATGGCAACAAGCGTCAGCATTTTTTTGAACGCAGGCTTCATGGTTTGTCCTTGCCGGCAAGTGCCTGTTTGATCTGCTGTTCGAGCGCATCACCATCAGTAGGGACAAAGCCGTTATGGACCAGCAAGACCTTGCCATCGGGACCGATGAGCACCGAGCCGGGCATGCCTTTGAGACCGTAGCTGGCAGGAGTTTTTCCCTCGGCATCGAAGGCCACGCCGAATGTCGCGGGATGGTCCTTGAGGAAGATGCCGGCATCGGCGGTTTTCTTGTCGACATTGATGGCGATAACCTGCAGACCCTTGCTGCCGTAGCGGTTCTGCATCTCGTTCATCCACGGGAAGGATTGTTTGCAGGGACCGCACCAGGAGGCCCAGAAATCGAGGTAAATGACTCTCCCCTTGAAATCACTTAGCTGGACCGTACCAGCAGGACCGGGGAGAGAAAATGCAGGACTGGACTGGCCTACTTCGATGGCTTGAGCCGGCGAATAGAGGACCGACAGGAGCAGGGCCAGTAGAGAGATTTTTTTAGTCATCATCAGTTTTTTCGAAGGTCATCAAACACATCAAATTTAAAAACCGAAATTTAATATTACGTTACTTTTAGTTTCAAGCAAAATGCTAAAAATCATACTTGCGGCATTTTTTAAAGGCCACATCGATTTTCCACACAGATTCAGGGGATGGCAGCCCGGTCCAGCGACGCCAGAAATTCATCCGGAGCCTGATAGCCGATCACCTTGTGACTGATCCGGCCGGCTTCGGCCACGCCAAAAAAAACCATGCCGGGCGGACCGAACAGGTTGAAGCGCTTGAGCAACGCCTTGTCTTCAGCGGTATTGGCCGTTACGTCGACTTGCAGGACGCGCACGCCAACCAGGCGTTTTTGAACAACGGGATCGCGGAAGGTAATGCTGTCGAATTCCTTGCAAGCGACGCACCAGTCGGCATAAAAATCGAGCATGACGGGCTGCCCTTGCTGATGCGCTGCAGTCAGCGCGGCATCGAGCGCAGCGTTGCTGGCAACCCGGCTGATGTGAAGTGCACCGGCTGCGTCAGCCGGTGCGCCCTGGCCGCGCCACTGCGCCAGCGGTTGCAGCACCGAGCGGCCACCGGAGGCTGCCCCTACCATCAGGATCACCGACAGGATCGTCAGGCCTGCCGCGGCAGCACGACCCGCCAGCGGCGCACCGTGTTGCGCACTGCCGAATAATCCCAGCCACGCTGCTGCTGCCAGCAACCAGCCGGCCCACAGCAACATCTGCAATGCCACCGGCAACACGGGTGCCACCATCCAGATCGCCACGCCCAGCAACAACATGCCGAACAGTTGCCGCACACGCTCCATCCAGGCCCCCGCGCGTGGCAGCAAGCTGCCCGCAGACAGGCCTACCAGCAGCAGCGGTACGCTCATGCCGAGCGCCATCGCAAGCAGTGCCAGACCACCGAGCACGACATCACCGGTCTGGCTGATGTAGACCAACGCCCCGGCCAATGGTGCGGCTACGCAAGGTCCGACCACCAGAGCCGAGACGCCGCCCATCAGGAACACACCGGCATACGAACCACCCTTGAAGCGGTTTGACCAGCCGCTAGCCCGTTGCTGGATAAAGGACGGCATCTGCAACTCGTACAAGCCGAACATCGACAGTGCCAGCGTGGTCAGCAGCAACGCAAAAGCGCCCAGTACCCACGGATTCTGCAGCGCGGCTGCCAGACCTTCGCCGGCCAGTCCGGCCGCCACGCCAAAACCGGCATACACCAGCGCCATGCCCAGCGAATATGCCAGCGAGAGCAGGAAACCGCGTAACCGGCCGGGACGCCCCGCTTGCCCGGCAATCAATGACGACAAAATAGGCACCATCGGCAGTACGCAAGGCGTGAACGAGAGCAATACGCCAGCCAGCCAGAACACACCCAGCGTACGCAGCAGATTGCCGCCGGCGAGCGCTGCGGCAATCGAGTCGGCAGAAACCGGGGCGGCTGGCACGGCAGCGACCGGCATGACATTGGCCAGACCGGGCGTGACCCGGTTCGCCGATGCACCAAGACCCGTCAATGCCACCTGCAGGTCAGCGCTGGCCGGGGCGTAGCATAAGCCGGCATCGGCACAACCCTGCCAGTTGACGGTCAACGGCAACGTGGCCAGCCCGTTGGCAAAATGGACATCGAGGTCCAGCGATTTTTGATAAATCGCCATGGTCTTGTTGAAGTTGGGATCGTAGCGGTCTTCGCCGGCAGGTAAAGATAACGCGGCCCACTGTGCCTGCGGCTGCGTGGACGCGATGCTGATCCGCTCGCGGTAAAGATGGTAGCCGGGGGCGATTTCCCAGTGCAATGCGACCGTCTTACCATCCACGATCCGGGTAGAAAAAACAAATGCCTGCTCAGGTGACAGGTAGTCATCTTTCAGTGCCGCATTGGCTGTCAAGGCAAGCAGGAGGCTGAAAAAAAACAGAAGGCGGTGAGGCAGCGAGTACGACATAGTTTACCTTTGCAAACAGTTGTCGACACAACCACGCGAGAACCAGCGCAGTCGACGTGATCGAACCATTGAAACTAATAGTCTGATCTTACTGTTCTTTTTGGTCACAGAGCAATATCTCTGGTGTCGAGCAAAAATTGCTCACTTTCACGATGCCGATCGCTGCTTTGCGAAGAACAGCAGGGTGCGTTTTTGCTGAATGCAGCGATCGTTGACGTTGAGTCCCTGCCCCGATGTACACACGGCGCAACGACATGACCTCTCCTGCCCTGGATCCCTTGAGCCACTTGCGCGCAGTAGTGAGCGATAGCTCCGTACCCTTTGACATCGCGCGCAGCGACAAATTGTCGCGCAAATACATCTCTCAAATCTTACTGACATCTTCGTTGTGATCACCCCATCGCACTACCGCCTGATAGCGAGGAAAACGTCGAACATACCTGACCCGGTTTTCGTCAGATGCCAGCAGGTAGCCACCGACCGGGCGGGCAATATCGGGAGTGCGCAATCCGGATCACACGTGTCTGAAAATAAAAAACGCGTCGTTTGTAGAGCATGAACTGGCAAAAGTCTTGAACATTGCCTGAGAACAACTCATACTAAAACTAAATATTTGTTTTTACTTTTGGTTTCGCCAAGCCGCGCATGCCGTCTTGTAGCGTTGCACTCATCTCGGCGATGTCAATGTTTACCGGTCTTGAAAAACCTAGGAATAGACATGAAGATAATGCCGCTACACCCCCCCATTTTTTTTGCATTAGTGACTTGTTTGTCGGCCTGCGGCATCGGCGGCGAACCGGCGGATCCGTCGACAAGTTCTGTTCCCTCATCGAGCGGGGTGGCTACTGCGGTGAGCGTAGGTAGCTCTCCTACAGCGCAGCAATCTGGAAGCACGGCTACTGCAGCAACTCCTTCGAAAGGCGTCGCTCCCGCAGTGAGCGCGGGTAGTGACCTCACATTGCAGCAGCCTGAAAGCGCTACCATTTTGATCGGAAATGCCAGCGTTGTAGATGGCACCGTTGTCAGCACTGTTTGGACCCAGGAGTCTGGTCCGGGCAAGGCAACGCTCAGTGGCGCGAATGGCTACAAACTCGGTATCAGTGATCTCGGTGAAGGAATATATACGTTTCGTCTGACGGTCGTGGATAGCCGGGGTAATGCGGTATTCGACGAAGCTCAGGTCAGTGTTTTACCTGCGTCAGCACCAACAATACTGGCACTAGTACCAACGCCTTCACCAGCACCAACACCAACACCAACACCAACACCAACACCAGCACCAGCACCAGCACCAACACCAACACCAGCACCAACACCAACACCAACACCAGCACCAGCACCAACACCAGCACCAACACCAGCACCAGCACCAACACCAGCACCAGCACCAACATTGATAGCGCACACCTACCCCAAGAACAGCGGTCCATCCAAAAATCCGCACAAGGGCTGGAACTCAGGTTGGTGGAATCAATTTGAAGAAGCTTCCGTCGGATTCCAATACATCGCGTGGAAAGATTTCGAACCCATCAATAACCAGTTCGACTTTGCCAAAATTGAAGAAATCATCAATCGCCCGGGATCGGCCGGGACACACTTCGTACTGCGACTTTACTGCGACTGGGCTCCGTCCGATGCGAACTCTGATTGTCCGGCTTGGCTGTACAGTCAAGTTGGTGTCAAACGACTGAAGGGTGACGGCGGTACCTCGATCACCGATTACAACGATCCCAATTATTTAAGTGAAGCGGTGCAAGCCATCCAAGCCCTGGCAAATCACTATGACGGGGATCCCCGGGTGCACGCATTCCAATTAGGGGTGCTTGGCTATTGGGGTGAATGGCACACTTCGGGATTCAAAATGAATGGCGTTAGCTACACCATCAGCGATACGGCCAAAAACACAATATTAAATACCTATAAAACCAGCTTCACCAAGGCCAAAATTCAAGGCCGTTATCCTTGGCTTGAACCGCTCACGTCAACGGGAGGTATCGGTTTTCACAACGATTACTTTGTTCCCAATAATGGTCATAGCGACTCGTTTGATACGACGTTGAGTGCCGGTGGACAATGGCTCAATGGCCCGGTGGGTGGCGAGGCACCACCCAGAGATAACGCGGTGATACCGGCAGAAACACAGGCTCTGCTGGCCACCTCCAAAGGCGACAGTATGATCGCCACAGGACATTACTCGACGATGGCTCCGGGGGCCTACCGTGCGACCGCCGGGAGTACGTATTACGACGGATACATGAAGCTGCACCGGATGATGGGCTACAACTACCAGATCGAATCGGTCAACTTTGCAGATACGTTGTCCCGCAGTGCGACGATGTCGATACAGTTGATGGCCAAAAACATTGGCGTGGCACCGATCTACTACGACTGGCAGGTTCAATTTGCGCTGCTCAACAGCCAGGATGATCCGGTCATGCTCGCGCCAATCAGCTTCCGGTTAGCAACTGTCAAACCGGGCGAATCCTTCACGTTAGCCACCAATTTGTTTCCCGCAAACGTCAGCCCGGGAAACTACCGGCTGGCGGTCAGGATGATCCAGCCTGGTGCTGATGTCGCGAAGACCGGGCCGTGGAAGCTTGATGCCAGAAATGCCTACATTCTTTTTGCGAATGACCTGCCTACATTGGCGGGAAGTTGGCGTACCGATAACGCGCTCAAAGGCGGGTGGTCGGTATTGGGGGGCATCTCGCTTCGCTAGCCCGTATCGTGTTTCTGTCATTGCCGCAGGAGAAATAGGGCCTGCGGCAATCACCTGATTGGCATCGGTACTGAACAACAAACTCAATGAACCGGCCCGACCGCGGTGCCGTTACCGCCACGCAAACGCCCCACTATCCCGCTCGGAAAAAAATAGACCGACAGGATGAACAATATTCCGAGCCATAGCAGCCAGCGGTCCGGCGACAGCAATGCTGACAGCAACGGTACATTGGCGGTAGCCCGTGCGGCCATGCCCATCAGGTCTTGCAGGTAACTTTGCGCAAGGATGAACAGCGTTGCGCCGCACACCGCACCGTATAGCGTGCCCATGCCGCCGATGACGACGATGAGCAGGATGTCGATCATGATCTCGAATGACAGCGAGGTATCTGCGCCGTTGTAGCGCAACCAGATTGCCAGCAGCGCACCGGCCAGCGTCGCAAAGAGCGCCGCCAGCACATTCGACAGCGTGCGGAACACGACCGTACGATAGCCGATCGCTTCCGCCCGAAAATCGTTTTCGCGGATCGCCTGTAAAACTCGGCCGAACGGCGAATTGACGATCCGCAGCAGCATCAGGAACAGCACCACAGTGCTGGCAAAAAGCAGGTAATACGTCAGCAACCGGCCATCGGGCGTGACACCGAACAGCGTCGACCCGCCGAACCGGAATGCCGGCGTCAGTATTTCCGGCAACTTGAAACTGAGACCGTCTTCGCCACCGGTCAGCTCCGACAATTGCGATGCCAGCGTCTGAAATGCCGCAGCCACCGCGAGGGTGATCATCGCGTAAAAAATCGCCCGCACGCGCAACGAGAACAGCCCGATCAGCAACGACAGCACCAGCGACAGCAACAGCGCCGACAGCACGCCGGCACCGAGCGCGAGCCAGCCCGGCCCCATGCGCGTGCTGGCAATCGCGACCCCGTACGCGCCGATACCGAAAAACATCGTGTGGGCAAACGAAACGATCCCGGTGTAACCCAGCAGCAAATCGTAGCTGGCCACCAGAACAATGAAAATCAGGATCTTGGCTGCGACATTGAGCGCTTTTGCGCCCGGAAAAATGAACGGGGCGAAGGCCAGTCCGAGCACGATCAGTAACAGCAACGCGCTCAGAATCCGGCTACGCGGCAAGTCACCGGAGAGCAAGCGGCCAATCATCGCGAGGTCACCGGAAACAGTCCGCGCGGACGCCACAACAGGATCGCACCCATCAGCAGAATGTTGGAAAACAGCGCCACCTTCGGCACCAGAAAACCGGTGTAGTTGGCCAGCAGGCCAACCAGCAGCGCACCGAGAAAACAGCCGCCGGTCGAGCCCAGCCCGCCGATGATGATGACGATGAAGATCAGCACATTGACCTGCGCGCCCATTTGCGGAATCACGTTTTGCTGGTACAGCCCCCACATCACGCCGCCCAGTCCGGCCAGCGCCGAACCGACCACGAAGACACCGACGAACAGCTGGCCGATCCGATAGCCGAGGCTCTCGACCATCTCGCGATCCTGCACACCGGCGCGGATCAGCAGGCCAAGCTTGGTGCGGTTAAGCACCAGCACCATCACGCCGAATACCAGCAGTCCGACCACCATTGCCAGCACGCGGTATTTTTCGATGGCGGCATCGCCGACGATCAAGGCACCGCGCAGTGCCGCCGGTAGCGGCAGCGCGATTTGCTGCGCACCCCAGATGACCTTGATCAGTTCTTCACCAACCACCATGCCGCCCATGGTGATCAGGATCTGTTTCAGATGCTGGCCATAAACGCGCCGCACGATCACGCGTTCGAACACGAAACCCACCGCGCCGGCCACCACCATCGCGGCAAGCATCGCCAGCGCCAGTGCTGCCAGGTTCAGACCGAGATCATCAACCTGCACCCATTGCGGCAACGCCCCCAGTACCGAGACGGCGACAAACGCGCCAAGTGCAATGAAAACACCGTGGCCAAAATTGAGCACATCCATCAGACCGAAAATCAGCGTCAGGCCGGACGCAATAATGAAGATGATCATGCCCATCGCCAGACCGGCGGCGGTCAGCGTGATCCAGGTCGATGGCGAACCGACCAGCGGCAGCGCCACCAGCGCCAGTGCGGGAACGAGCAGGAGCGCAATCAGATTGGGGCGGGCTATCATCGTGATTCTCCGGTACCGGGTGCGAGCGACAAGCCTAATAAGCGTGCCTGCAATGGTGCATCGTCAGCCAGCTCGGCCATTGTCCCGCGATGGACAATACGGCCGTTGTCCATCACGGCAACGGTGTCGCCGAGCTGCTTCGCAAAGTTGAAATTCTGCTCGACCAGCAGGATGGTGGTGTCGGTCTGCTTGAGCTCACGAAACGCCGTGATCATGTTGGCCACCATCGCCGGTGCCAACCCCTTGCTGGGTTCGTCAATCAGGATCAGGCGACGCGGCTCGACCATCGCACGGGCCACCGCCAGCATCTGTTTTTGCCCGCCTGACAATTTGCCGGCCGGATGCAGCCAGAAGGTTTTGATGGCCGGGAACAAGTCGAAAATCCAGTCCAGCCGTTGCTGGTCGATGGCCTCAATGGTGCGGGCATTGCGCGCCGCCAGCAGCAGGTTGTCGCGCACGCTGAGGTCGGCAAAGATGCCCATATTCTCCGGCACGTAGGCGATGCCGAGACGGGCGATATCGGGCGTGGCCAGCGCCGTGATCGGCTGGCCGTCAAAGGTGATGCTGCCTTGCGAGGCATGCCACAAGCCCATGATGGTGCGCAGCGTAGTGCTCTTGCCGGCACCATTGCGACCCAGCAGCATGGTCAGTCCACCGCGCGGGATGTCGAGATCGACACCATGCAGGATGTGATACGCGCCGATGTGCGTATGCACGTCGGTCAGGGTCAGCAGGTTCATGCGTCCTCCCCGACTGGAGCCAGCCCGAGATACGCCTGCTGCACCACCGGCGAGGCAATCACCGCGTCCGGTTCGCCATCGGCCACCAGCGCGCCGTTGTGCAGCACGATGATGCGATCCGCCAGTTCACGCACCACGTCCATCTTGTGCTCGACCAACAGGATGGTCTTGCCGGTTTGCTCCTTGAGGCGGCGGATCAGGTCGAGGATCACCGGCACTTCCTCGACACTCATGCCGGCAGTCGGTTCATCAAACAGGTACACCGCCGGATCGAGCGCCATCAGCATGCCGACTTCGAGCTTGCGCTGATCGCCGTGTGGCAACGCCGACGCCGGCTGATCGCGGCGCGCAGTCAGCGCGACGCTTTCGAGCACCTGTTCGGCACGCTCAATGAGTGCTGTGTGATGCGACCAGACGTGCCACAGATCGAGCCCGAGACGCTGGCGCGATTGCAGCGCCAGCCGGATATTTTCGAGCACGCTGAGCGTCGGGAACAAGCTGGTCAGCTGGAACGCGCGACCGAGTCCGGCATGCGTGCGCGCCGGTGCCGACAGGGCCGACAAGTCGCGCCCGTTCAGCAAAACGTGTCCGGACGAGGCTTTCAGCTGACCGGAAATCAGATTGAAGTAAGTAGTCTTGCCGGCACCGTTCGGGCCGACAATGGCTGTCAGCGTGCCCGGCTCGAACGCGCACGAGACCGCATTGACGGCCACGTGGCCGCCGAAGCGGATCGTCAGGTCGCGGGTTTCCAGAGAAATCATGGCGTCGGATTGAGCGCTTGTTTTAACGCTTGTTGCGGATCGGTAGTTTCATTTCGTCGATCGTGATTTCATGCACCAGCTCCGGCACGCCCCACGGGAAGGCCGGGTCAACCTTGATCTTGAAGTGGTACATCGATTGCAGCGCCTGATGGTCTTCCTTGCGGAAGATCATCAAGCCTTTAGGCGTCTCGAAGCGCATGCCTTCCATCGCCGTGATCAGCTTTTCGGTATCGGTATCGCCCTTGGTTTTTTTCAGTGCTTCGACCAGCGCAATACCGGCTGCCATGCCGCCGGCAGTGAAGAAATCCGGCGGGCTCTTGTAGCGCTTGTAATGCTCGGTCACCAGCCAGTTATTGACCGGATTTTTCGGAATCCCGAAGTAGTAATAGGTCGCGCCTTCCATGCCGGGGAAGTTCTTGTAGGCCACCATCGCCGGCAGGATATTGCCGCCGGTGGCGATCTCGATGCCATAGCGTTTCGGGTCGAGGTCCGCAATCTTGAACGGGTTGCCGGCACCGGCCCAGATGATGAAGATGATCTTGCGACCGGGCTTGTCTTTGAGGGAATCAAACAGACGCTGGGCACCGGCAGTGAAGTCGGTGGTGCTGGTGGGCAGGTATTCTTCGTGGACGATTTTCGCGTTCTTCAGCGTCTCGCGAAAGGCCTTCACGCCATCGCGGCCGAACGCATAATCCTGCGCCAGCGTGGCAATCGTCACGCCCGGTTTGTCGAGCGCGACCGCGTTCGAGATCGCGTCCTGCGACGAGTTACGACCCGTGCGGAAAATATAGCGATTCCATTTGTCGCCGGTGATGGCGTCAGCCACGGCCGGTTCGACCAGCAGGATTTTTTTGTATTCCTCGGCTACCGGCAACATTGCCAGCGCGACCCCAGAACCGGTCGGTCCGACCGCGATGTCGGCCTTGTCGTCGGCGTAAGCAGCGGCGAGTTGGGACTTGGCGACATCGGGTTTGCCTTGCGTGTCTTTTTCGATCAGCACCAGCTTGTTGCCGTTGACCGTCATCGTGCCGCCGGTGGCGTAATCGAGGCCCATCTGCAAGCCGATCTGGGTCTGTTTGGCGTAGGCTTCGAGCGCACCGGTTTTATCGTAGACGTGGGCAATGCGGATGTCTTTGGCGTGGACCGCCGGGGCGGACAGGGCAACGACGGTGGACAACAGGGTGGCAACAGCAAGCAGATGGGGTCTCATGTTTTCAATCCTCTGATGGGTGAATGCCCTGAAGATTAACCGATGTCCGTATTTTGTCAAACTGGTAAAACTACCATCGATTACCCTGCTGCAACGCATCATGGTTACGGTGTCGCGATGCTGATTTTGCATGCGGGGAGCGCGCTTGTCGTGCAAAAATGATGGTCTACTTTTTTAGCGGAAGTCTGCAATGCATGATCCTCTGGTCTATCTGAATGGCGCCATGACGCCGCTGTCCGAAGCAAAAATTCCGGTCCTCGACCGCGGCTTCATTTTTGGTGACGGTATCTATGAAGTGATCCCGATTTACCAGCGCAAGCTGTTCCGCGCCGAACACCACATGGCGCGGCTGTTCCGCAGTCTGACCGCCATCGGCATCACCAATCCGCATACCAAAGACGAATGGATGGCGCTGATCGACCAGGTCGTCAGCGCCCATCCGGCCGATGACCAGATGGTTTATCTGCACATCACGCGCGGCGTTGCCAAGCGGGCGCATGCCTTTCCGAAGGACGTCACGCCGACGGTATTCATCATGACCAATCCTATCGTCCTGCCGTCTGCGGCAGTGCGGCAAGCGGGCGTGGCCTGCGTGTCGATGGAAGACAAGCGCTGGCTGCGTTGCGAGATCAAATCGATTTCGCTGCTGGGCAATGTGCTGGCAGCGCAAAACGCCGCCGAGCAGGATGCGGTCGAATCGATCCAGTTTCGCGACGGCTTCCTGACCGAGGCCTCGTCGTCGAATGTCTGGATCGTCAAGGATGGCGAGGTCATGGGTCCGCCGAAAGACAACCTGATTCTCGAAGGCATCCGCTACGGTCTGATCGAAGAACTGTGCGCCGCCGGCGGTATCGCGCTCAGCGCCCGCCGCATCACCCGCGAGGAAGTTTTTGCCGCTGACGAAGTACTGCTGACGTCGGCCACCAAGGAAGTGCTGCCCGTCAGTCACATCGACGGCCAGCCGGTTGGAAAAGGTGTGCCCGGCCCCATCTATGCGAAACTATACGCCGCCTACCAGGACGCCAAGGCAGCCTGACCTTTTTATTGAGAGCCACACCATGAGTACAACGCCGGAAACCCCCGCCAGCCTGATCGAGTATCCGAGTGATTTCCCGATCAAGGTGATGGGTGCGATGCATGACAATTTTGCCGCGACCATCGTCGAGGTGGTCATGCAGTTCGATCCGGAGTTCGGCCATCACAAGCTTGAGCAGCGGCCGTCAACGAAGGGCAATTACCTCGGCCTGACCGTGACGGTGCGCGCCACCAGCCGCGAACAACTCGATGATCTGTACCGTGCATTGAGTTCGCATCCGATGGTCAAGATGGTCCTGTGAGCCGGAGGTTGCGCGCGCTTCCGGCCGGCACCAATCGGTACCGACCCTCTGCTGCCAATCCTTCCAGTGGCTGCTCCTCATGCTTTCCTACACCGGTTTCAGTCGCCGTCTTATAGATTGCGCCGGTGACGACGGATAACCTTCATTGCATTATTTGATGGATGGGCACATCGGATGCATCATGGGCAAATACTTACTCGGCTGGCTGCTCGGCGTTCCTGCCATCGTATTGCTGGTAATTTATCTGTTCATGCATTAATTGCATAGCCAGAATGCGATGCCGGACAACGGTAACATTCCAAGTGGTTGCCAGAGCCAACAACAAAGGATCCAACCATGGAATCAAGCACCCCTCCCGGACAGGGCTTTCGCATCCTGCTGATCGACGATAACGAAGACGCCAACGAATCGATGGCCGCCTTGCTGGAATTAATGGGTTACGCCGTACGCACCGCCAACCATAGCGCCTCGGCGCTTGCACTGACTGCACAATTCGAACCGCAACTGATCCTGTCCGATATTGGCTTGCCCGGCATGAATGGCTACGAGCTCGCTCCGGCGCTGCGTCAGATCGCCGGTCCGCGCAAAGTGGTTCTGGTCGCCGCCACCGGTTACGGCAATGCCAATGACAAACAGCGTTCGCAAGCCGCCGGCTTCGACCATCATCTGGTCAAGCCATTTGATGCCGACATGCTGCTCGAATTCGTAGCCACACAGGCTGCCGCATATTAATGCGGACACCGGCATGATTTCTCCCGCCTCCGCCTCCGACCCCGTCGCCGCCCTGCAGCGCCAACTGGCTGACCTGCAGGAGCTGCTGGCCTGGCGCGATCTTCAACAACAACAACAGCACGAGGTGCTGGCGGCCGAAGTGCATGACCAGCTCGGCTCCGCGCTGACGGCGCTGACGATGCGACTGGCGCTGATCGAACGGCAAAGCCACGTCGCTGACGATGCGCGACGGGCTGAACAATGGCTCAAAAGCCAGTCCCTGCTCAAAGCGATCACGCAAACGGCGCGCCGCATCCAGCACCAATTGCAGCCGAACACGCTGACCTCGCTCGGTCTACACGCCATCCTGACCGATTACCTTGATGCATTCAGCTCGCGCACCGGGACGCCCTGCACGCTCGCTGTCAGCGGCCCCGAACCGGACTTGTCGCCCGTGGCGGTTCAGGGCTTGTTCAATCTGCTGCAAGAGGGCATCTCCAATATCGAACGCCATGCCGGACCTTGCGAGGTGAAGGTCCGGCTGAGCAACGCCGATCAGCAATGCCGCCTGACCATCGAAGACAACGGCCGCGGCTTCGATCTGGCGGGACTGGACTGGCAATGCAGCCATGGCTTGCGTTTAATGCGCGAACGCGCCGCCCGGCTGCCGGCCCGGCTCGACCTGCATAGCCAGGTGCAAATGGGTTGCCGCATCAACATCGCGCTGACACTACCGGCGTGAGATCTCCGCCACGCAGCAGCGCGCTTGCGGTGCATCAGCCTGGCACGCATCCGATGGTAAAACGGCATGTCGATGTCTATACTAGACAATGTCATCCCGTGACCGCCAACGGAGATCCTCATGCAATTACGCGACATCTGCTGGATGGTCAGCGTGCCATTAACAGTGACACCCGCAACGGCCTTCCTGTGCACCGGGAATTTTTTCCCTCATCCGCTTTATTATTGGGCGCTCTATTTGTAGCCCCCGACGAAAGGAACCCCTCATGGCTCTGAACAACGACCAGCAATCCTCACGCATCGTCACCGGCCTGTTCCACGACCGCGACAGCGCGGAACACGCCTACACCACCGTCGCCGAGCGCGGGTACCACCGCGACGACGTGAACGTCGTGATGTCGGACGAGACCCGTCTGCGCCACTTCCCGCACGACAGCGTCATGGTCACTGAACTCGGCACCAAGGCCGCAGAAGGTGCCGGCATCGGCGGCGCTATCGGCGGAACGCTGGGCGCGATTGCCGCCGCCATCGCTGCCATCGGTACCACGCTGGTACTGCCGGGACTAGGACTGGTCGTCGCAGGTCCGATCGCCGCCGCCATCGCCGGCGCCGGTGCCGGTAGCGTCACCGGCGGACTGGTGGGCGCACTGATCGGCTGGGGCCTGCCCGAAGAACGGGTCAAGCACTACGAAGACGGTATCCGCGACGGCGGCATCCTGATGGGTGTCACGGCACGCAACGAAGAAGACGCACGCCACTTCGAGCAGGAATGGAAAGCAAAAAATGGCGAGCACGTCTACCTGTAAAGACCGGCAGGGCGGCAAAAATAAGTGCCGCTCTTCGCCTCTTCCTACAGCACGATCAGGCGCTGTCCTATAGTTTGATGTTGATCAAAACGCTACGATGCGATATTAGTTCTGCTTGAGCGATCCGATCGTACCGACCGCTCTGCAATCGTCGTCGATGCACCCGTGTGGGTTAAGCAGACGGGCAAACCGGAGCACACATCATGTCAAATCGAACGCTCGCCATCACATTGGGGCTAATCGGCTGGGGACTCACCTATGTCATTGCCAAGTCCCACAAGGACGCCGTACGCCGCGAAGCCAGGCTGAGCAGAAAACAGCTGACCACATGGGAAGGCGAAGGTGGTAACTTGACGCCATCACCCTCCACCGCTGCGGTGCCAGTGGCACAGACCGACCTGCACTGAGTCCGGATTTAATTTAATTTATTCAAGGATAAAAATATGAATTCCAACGACAGCATCAACACCACCATCGCCAAAAATGGCGCCACCGCCGACAGTAGCATCGACAAGGCCAGCAACGCCGCGCAAGACGCGATCACCAAGGCCGCCGAGATCGCCCATCCCGCAGTCGAGCGGTTCACCGCCAGCGCCCATCAGGCAGTCGAAAAGCTGATGGGTGTCGCCAGCTCGACCGCCGACACCGTCGCGCACCGCAGCGAACAATTGATGGATGCGCAAGAGCGTCTGGTCGAAGATTGCCGCACCTATGTGCGCCAGAAGCCGGTCACGGCGCTGGCCATCGCAGCCGGCGTCGGTTATCTGCTCAGTCACCTGCTCAGCAAACGCAACTGACCTGACCGTTTCCCTACAGAAGAAAGCACCTCCGGCAAAATCCGGCGGTGCTTTTTTTTCGCTACACTGTCGCCATGCCAACACCTCTTATCGTCCAGCGCGGTCACGAAGACTACAACACCACGTTGGACGCGATGCGCGCCTATACCGATACCCGCACCGCCGACAGCACCGACCAGCTCTGGCTGGTCACGCATGATCCGGTGTTCACGCTGGGCCATGGCGCCGATCCGTCCCATGTGCTCGATGCACATGGCATCGCCGTCGTGCAAACCGATCGCGGCGGCGAAGTCACCTACCACGCGCCGGGGCAGGTCATCGTGTACCTGCTGATCGACCTGCGCCGCCAGCGCAGCGACCGCCGCTTGCTGGCGCGCGAATTCGTGCAAGGCATCGAGCAGGCGGTCATCGACACGCTGGCCGCGTATAATCTGCGCGGTCAGCGCAAGACAGGCGCCCCCGGAATTTACCTTGCCGATGGCCCGCACGAAGGTGCAAAAATTGCGGCGCTTGGCTTGAAAGTTCGCGTCAATGGCTGCACTTATCACGGCGTCTCGCTCAACGTGGCAATGGATCTGACGCCATTTTCGTGGATCAATCCGTGCGGCTATGCAGGACTGCAAACGATCGACATGCGCAGCCTCGGCAGCAACGCGACGGTCGAACAACTCCAGGCGACGCTGACTGGACAACTGATACAACAACTGAAAGGACACGCTCCTGCAGCGGCTTGACGCAGGAGTCAGACATCATGGCAAACGATCCGACCGAACTGGCGACACCGCTTTACTACAATCCGCTCGACAAGCAAAAAGGTGCCGGCAAGACGGCGCGTATCCCGATCAAGATCGTGCAAGCCGAGCGCTTGCCGAAACCCGACTGGATTCGGGTCAAGTCGGCGCTGCCATCGAGCCGCTTCTTTGAAATCAAGGACATCCTTCGCGCCAACAAGCTCGTCACGGTCTGCGAAGAGGCCAGCTGTCCGAATATCGGCGAATGCTTCGGCAAGGGCACCGCGACCTTCATGATCATGGGCGACAAGTGCACCCGGCGTTGCCCGTTTTGCGATGTCGGCCACGGCCGTCCCGATCCGCTCGATACCGATGAGCCGGAAAATCTGGCCAAGACCATCGCCGCATTACGCCTCAATTACGTCGTCATCACCTCGGTCGATCGCGATGACTTGCGCGACGGCGGTGCCGGCCATTTCGCCGAATGCATCCGCCGCATCCGCGAACTGTCGCCGTCGACCCGCATCGAAATCCTGGTGCCGGACTTCCGTGGCCGCATGGATCGTGCACTGGAAATTCTGAATCTGGCACCACCGGACGTGATGAACCACAATCTCGAAACCGCGCCACGCCTGTACAAGGAAGCGCGTCCGGGTTCTGACTATGCGTACTCGCTGAACCTGCTCAAGCGCTTCAAAGAGTTGCACCCGAATACCCCGACCAAGTCCGGCATCATGGTCGGCCTCGGTGAAACCGATGAAGAAATCCTGCAGGTCATGCGTGACCTGCGCGCGCACAACGTCGACATGCTGACCATCGGCCAGTACCTGTCACCGAGCGGCGACCATTTGCCGGTACGCCGTTATGTGCACCCGGACATCTTCAAGATGTTCGAGGCAGAAGCCTACAAAATGGGTTTCGTGCATGCAGCGGTCGGCGCGATGGTGCGCAGTTCGTATCATGCCGATGAGCAGGCACTGGGGGCGGGTGTGACGATGAATGCCCGAGTCTGATAGCGCAATTGTCGGTGCAATGCCCTGCGGTTATTGCACCGACGATTCGTAGCGTGGGCACTACTTCCGGTGCCCACGCGAGCTAACTACTTACCCCGCCAGTGCCGTCTCCAGCAACTGATGCAGCGCCGCAAAGTCCGGCTCACCCACATAGCGCTTGATGATCTTGCCTTCCTTGTTGATCAGGAAGGTGGTCGGCGTCAGCTTGACGTCACCGAAGGCCTTGGCCAGTTTGTCCTGCGGATCGAGGGCGACCGTGAACGGCAACTTGCGGGTCTCGGTGAAATTGAGCACGTAATTCGGTGGATCGTAGCTCATCGCGACAGCGACAAAGTCAAGACCACGGGCATTGTAGCGCTCATAAGTCTCGACCATTTGCGGCATTTCCTTGACGCACGTGGTGCAGCTGGTGGCCCAGAAATTGACCATCACGACTTTGCCGCGCAGGCTCGATAACGGAATTTTCTTGCCCTGCAAATCGGTGAAGGTAACGTCCGGTGCAGACTTGGTCGATGACATTGAGAGGGTGCCAACGACGCCAAGAATGAGCACCGCGGCAAGGCCCAGCAGTTTCAGATACAGACTCTTGCGCGAGGTGGGAGGAGTTGATGCTTGCATGACAAACCTGCCGATCGTGTTGAACTGAATTAACCATTATAGGCATGCCTGCCGCAGCGCCCGTTTTTACGGTCCCTTTTTTGCGATGCCGGCTGCGCAACGCGCTACCCACAGCAGAAAAAAGTCGCGCTGTGCGGGTCATCACCACTCAGGGACGCAGGTATGCATACCCTTCGCGCGACTGCAACCGGGCGACTTCGGCGACACCCGACGGCACCACGGTGGCGGTGGCAATCACATCGGCTGCCACAATGCCATGCGCCGCCATCGTGTTGCCGCAAATCCGGAATTGCACGCCCTGCTGCGCCAGCGCCACCACTTCCGGTTCAAACCGGGTACCGGATGGATCGGTCGCGTCTTTGAGCAACAGCTTGATACCATCGGCCAGCGCCACCACGACGATGCGGGTATCCGGTGCGGCCCGTAAATGGTTGCGGATATTGGCCAGCGCACGGGCGGCCTGTGCCGAGCCGTCGCTGAGGTGATAGACAACCTTGACCGGCTCTTCCGCCACAGCGGGGGCGGCGAGGCCGGCTAGGAAGAGGCCGCCAATCACAGCAGTTTTCAAAAAATGGCGTCGCATGACATGTCCTTAAAAAATCAGAATGGATTCACGTGAAAACCCGGATAACTGGCCACCACCGACGG
>JBLHMB010000045.1:0-29726 GCA_047621665.1 Bradyrhizobium sp.
ACGCCTACGACATTGTGCGCATGACGCCTGACCCGGTCGCCGTCGAAGCCTACGTCCATAATCACGGGCTCAATGGCTTTTATGACAGCGTTGACCTGCGCAAGGAATGCTGCCACATCCGCAAGGTTGATCCGCTTAATCGTGCTCTGGCCGGCAACACGGCCTGGGTCACCGGCCAGCGCCGCGCCCAGTCCAGTACCCGCGCCGAACTCGACGTGCAGGAACGCGACGAAGCCCACGACATGACCAAGTTCAATCCGCTGGCGGACTGGTCCGAAGCCGATGTCTGGAAATACCTCCGCGACAACGACGTGCCGTACAACCCGCTGCACGATCGCGGTTATCCGTCGATCGGCTGCGAGCCCTGCACCCGCGCCATCGAGCCGGGCGAAGATGTCCGCGCCGGTCGCTGGTGGTGGGAAAATCCGGACTCCAAGGAGTGCGGTCTGCATGTGGTCGATGGCAAGCTGATCCGCATCAAACCGACGACCTGAGCATCGCTATCCGCCACGACCTGACCTAATCATTTACCTCTCAAAGACACCATGAATCCTGTAGTCGATAACCCTTCCCTGGATGCGGCCAGCAACCGTCATCTTGACTGGCTCGAATCCGAAGCCATCCACATCATGCGCGAAGTCGCGGCCGAATGCGCCAATCCGGCGCTACTGTTCTCGGGCGGCAAAGACTCGGTAGTGATGCTGCGTCTGGCGGAGAAAGCCTTCCGTCCGGGTGCTTTTCCGTTCCCGTTGGTACACATCGATACCGGCCATAATTTTGCTGAAGTCATTACCTTCCGCGACAAGCGCGTGGCCGATCTGGGCGAACGCCTGATCGTCGGTTCGGTCGAAGACTCGATCCAGCGCGGCACCGTGCGCCTACGCAATCCGGCCACCGATTCGCGCAACGCCGCGCAAGCCGTCACGCTGCTCGAAACCATTGCCAAGTACAAGTTCGATGCCTGCATCGGCGGCGCCCGCCGCGATGAAGAAAAAGCCCGCGCCAAGGAACGGATTTTTTCGTTCCGCGACGAATTCGGCCAGTGGAATCCGAAAGCCCAGCGCCCGGAACTGTGGGACTTGTATAACACCCGTGTCCATGCCGGCGAAAACATGCGCGTGTTCCCGATTTCGAACTGGACCGAACTCGACGTCTGGCAATATATCGCCCGCGAACAGCTGGAACTGCCACCGATTTATTTTGCCCACGAGCGCGAAGTCATTCCGCGCAACGGTTTGCTGGTGCCGCTGACCGACCTGACCCCGCCGCTGCCCGGCGAAAAAGTCGAAACCATGATGGTGCGCTTCCGTACTGTTGGCGACATTTCGTGCACTTGCCCGGTGGCCTCGGACGCCGACACGGTCGACGCGATCATCGCCGAAACCGCCGTCACGCAAATCACTGAACGCGGCGCTACCCGGATGGACGACCAGACCTCGGAAGCGTCGATGGAAAAACGTAAAAAAGAAGGATATTTCTGATGAATGCCGCAGTCGCTCCAGCCACCCCAACAACAACAACAACAAAACACTCCGCCGAACGCGGCCTGCTGCGCTTCATTACCGCCGGCTCGGTCGACGATGGCAAGAGCACGCTGATCGGCCGCCTGCTGTTTGACAGCAAGGGAATTTTCGCCGACCAGCTCGATGCGATGTCGCGCGCCAAACACAAGCGCACCGTCGGCGACACCATCGATCTGTCGCTGCTGACCGATGGCCTCGAAGCCGAACGCGAACAAGGCATCACGATTGATGTCGCGTACCGTTATTTTGCAACGCCCAAGCGCAAATTCATCATCGCCGACACCCCGGGTCACGAGCAGTACACCCGCAACATGGTCACCGGTGCCTCGACGGCGGATGCCGTCATCATCCTGATCGATGTCTCGAAAGTGAAGCTGGGCGACGACGGCAGCGTTGAATTGCTGATCCAGACCAAGCGCCATTCGACCATCGCGCATTTGCTGCGCATCGAGCATATCGTCGTCGCCGTCAACAAGATGGACCTGGTCAATTACGACCAGACCGTCTATGACCGCATCGTCGCTGCCTACATGGAATTTGCTGCCACGCTGGGCCTGAAAGATATCAAGCCGATTCCGTTGTCGGCACTGGCTGGCGACAACGTTGTCACTGCCAGCGACAAGCTGTCTTGGTACCAGGGCCCGACGCTGATCGACCTGCTCGAATCGCTCAGCGTCTACGACGAATCACACGACGAGCCATTGCGCTTTCCGGTGCAACTGGTAGCACGCCATGCCGGTCATGAAGCCAACGACTTCCGTGGTTACATGGGTCGCATCGAAGCAGGCAAGGTCAGCGTCGGCGACAAGTTGACGGTGCAACCAGGTGGCCAGAGCGCGACCGTGAAAGACATCGTCACGCTCGACGGTTCGCTGACCACGGCGGTGGTCGGTCAATCGATCACGCTGCTGTTGAACGAGCATGTCGATATCTCGCGCGGCGACATGATTGTCTCGGCTGACCGGCCGGCCACGCTGCTCAAGAATGTCACGGCGGACGTTTGCTGGTTGTCCGAAGAACCACTCGACATGCGCCGCAAGTACTGGCTCAAGCACACCACCCGTCAGGTCGCGGCCAAGGTCACCGGAGTCGATACACTGCTCGACATCAACACGCAGGAAAAACGTCCCGCCACCGGCCTGACACTCAACGACATCGCCAGCATCAGCCTCACCGTACAGCAACCGCTGGCAGCCGATGCCTATGACGATATCCGCGCCACCGGTGCTTTCATCCTGATCGATGAAGTCACCCACCAGACCGTTGCGGCTGGCATGATCCGTCTGGCCTGAGCGCGTGACGACCTACGGCAAGGTGTGGCTGGTCGGTGCCGGCCCCGGTGCCGCTGATCTGATCACGGTGCGCGGGGCGCGCTTGCTGGCCGAGGCCGAGGTCGTGCTGTATGACGCCCTCGTCACCGACGACATGCTGGCGCTGTGTCCGCAAGCGGAGCTGATTCCGGTCGGCAAGCGCTGCGGCTTGCGCTCGATGGCACAGCCACTCATCAACCAGCAGATCATCGACGCTGCCGCCAAGTACCGTCGCGTCGTGCGTCTGAAAGGTGGTGACCCGATGCTGTTCGGCCGGGCCGACGAAGAATTGCGTGCAATTGAATCGCACGGCATCGATTGCGCGGTCGTGCCCGGTATCACTGCGGCACTGGCAGCGGCGGCATCGAGCAAGCAACCGCTAACCCGACGCGGCATTGCCCGCTCCGTCGCATTTTTTACCTCCACCACTGCACCGGACATGCCGGAGCAAGCGACGCTACCGGCCTGCGACACGCTGGTCCAATACATGGGCGGGCGCGAAGCGGTGAAAACCGCCCGCAACCTGCTGGCACTCGGTCATGCGCCAGGCACGCCGGTGATCGTGGTCGAAAACTGCAGCCGGGCCGACGAACACATCTACCGGCTGCCCTTGAGCCAGCTCGAAGAGGGGCTGGCCAGCTGCACCGGACCGATATTGATGATGATCGGTGAAGCGATGGCGGCGCGCGATGTGACGACGCTGCAGTTGCCGGACTAGCGCCGGCGCTGCGCAAAAAAAACCACGCTCGCTCGAGCGTGGTGCTTGAAAACTTCCATCATGGTTTTTCACTTTTCGCCAACCCTGCGCGCCGGCATCGTCGCGCAGGGTCTTTTGTCGTGACGACAGCGATCAGAACGTATGCGTCGCCGTCGCGTACAAGAAGCGCCCGCGTACATCGCTGTAACTGATGTCATAGCCACCGGCGAACTGGCCGGTGCTGGCGGCATAGTTGGCATACGGCGGGTTACGGTCGAACAGGTTCTTCATGCCCAGCGTGAACCGGGTTGCTTTCAGACCGGCGTAAGTCATCTGCGCATCGAAGGTCTGATAGGCATCAACCGTGTGACCGGAACTCGCACGGTTACCCTTCACATCGTTGTAGGCCTGCTGGTAATTCTGGGCCAGGTTGGCCATCCATGGTCCCTGCTCGAAGGTGGCGCTGGCATTGTGCTTCCAGCGCAGGATCACGCCGCCACCTGCCGTCAGTGCCTGATTGAGCGAACTGGTGTAGCCGCCATCGGGACCCTGCACATCGTACTTCTGCATGTAGGTGCCGCTCAGACGCAGCGTGACTTTTTTACCTTCCTGCAAGCGCAGTCCGTACTTCACATCGACATCCACGCCGGCCAACTGGGTCTTGAACAGATTGGAGTTGGTCTGCTGGATCGACGTGATGGCACCCAGACCGCTGACATTGGACGGGTCGGCGGCAGCGCGTTGCACGTAGGCCGCATATTGTGTGGCGCGGGCGGCATTGCTGAGGATGTACGCCGAACTCAGGCCGCCACCGACAATCGCGTTCTTGAGGTTGACACGGAACGCATCGAGCTCGATCGTCAACTCCTTGACCGGTTCGAACAGCACGCCGAAGGTAAAGGAGATCGATTTCTCAGGCTTGAGGTTCGGATTGCCGCCGGTGACGGTAGCGAACTGGTTGTTGCAGTCCGACGGCAGGCCGGTCGCGATCACGGGGCAGCGCAGCGGATCACGGGTACCGTTGGCCGTCACGCTCGAGGCTTGTGCTGCATACAGATCCGTCAGCGAAGGCGCACGGAAGCCGGTCCCGACAGCACTGCGCAACAGCAAGGTGCTGGCGGGCTGCCAGCGCAGCGACACTTTCGGATTGATGGTGCTGCCGACGTTCTGGTAATTGTCGTAACGCAGCGCAAAATCCGCATCGAGTTTCTTGATCAGCGGAACACTGAGCTCGACATAGCCGGAGCCGACATTGCGTTGCGCGGTTTCCGGCAACTGGTTACCACCCTGACCGGCGATATCACCGTTCTGGATCGCCAGCGATGGATCGTACTGGAAGCGCTCCTTGCGGAACTCGGTTCCTATCGCCACGCTGAGCGGCCCGGCAGGCAAGGTCATGACTTCACGCGAGGCCTTGGCATCGATACTCATCACCGAAGTCTTGGAGCGGTACACGGTACCGACGAATTCGGCAGCACGGGCCGCCGCCAGCGCCGCCGGGTCGGCGGTGGCACCGAACGGATTGATCACACCGCTATCGAGCAGCGGCAGGATTTTCGAGTACTGCGGATAGCCGCTCCAGAGGTTTTCCTTGACCAGACTCTGGCTGTACAGGAAGCCGGTATCGTAGTCCCAGCCGGCGAAGTTGCCACGTATCCCGGTGACGAAGCGGCTGGCATCGGACTGGTCGGTCTGGCGGCGCGTGCCATTGGCTTCGTCGCGATAATTCAGGATCAGGGGCTGGCCGCTCAAGCCATTGGCCGCCGCAAAGGCTTGCGGATAATAGGGCGAGGAAGGTGGCAGCAAAAAGGCACCCGGATACGGTACACCGAAGGTTTTGGCAAACGGCACCGTGCCCAATGCCGGGTACTGGGTGGCGATGAGGTTTCTGAAAAACGCGTTGTAAGGATTGCTGGCGGGAAGGTTGTTGTTGTAAGTCAGCGGGACGGGCTGGATCGTGGTGGTGGTCTTGTTCTGGCTATAACCGCTCTCGAAATAGGCTTCGGCATTATTGCCCAGTGCCAGGCGACCGTTGAGCAGCAGGTTGATTTTCTCGGAGCCGGGTTGCAGCGACACGTACGGGCTGTTATCGAAGCTGCAGCGGGTCGGGGTGTACGGCGACAGTTGCGAGACCGGTCCGCAATTGGCCAGATTCGGGTTACGCAGCGCGCCCGTTTTCGGAATCAGCACGTTGGCCGGGAAGGTAATCGAAGACAGGTTGTCATTACCCTGATCGGTATTGATGCGGCGGGCATAGGCCCGGTCGGCACCGAAGATGGGGCCGATTCGTTGCACATTCGCGCCGTAGGTCAGGTTAAAGCCCTGCTCGCTGAAGTTGCCGATACCACCGAAGATCGAGGCTTTCTTTTCGCTGCCGTTACCGCCTGACGTCGGTGCGCCATATGACCCTGTGACTTCAGTGCCGGTAAAGTCCTTGCGCAAAATGAAGTTGACGACACCGGCAATGGCATCGCTGCCATACACCGCTGAGGCGCCGTCCTTGAGAATTTCTACCCGCTCGATGGCCGACAGCGGAATGCTGTTGACGTCGACGGCAGCACCGGCCAGACCACCCGAGCCACCACCGTAGACCGAAGTGCGACGGCCATTCACCAGTACCAGCGTGCGGGCGCTGCCCAGCCCGCGCAACGACACCGCAGAAATCGACCCGGTCGAGGTGCCGGCCGCCGCCGCCGTCGACACCAGTCCCGCGCTGCTGAACGCACTGATCTGACGGATCAGCTCCTCGGTCGAGGTGGCACCACTGCGTTCGATATCCTCGCGCTTGATAATTTGCACCGGTAGCGCGGTTTCGGCATCGATACGCTTGATCGACGAACCCGTAATTTCAACCCGTTCTGTCCTGGCAGGAGCGCTGTCGGCGGCCTGGTCGAAAGCCATGGCCGGCAGTAGTAGACACGGTACTAAAGAAGCAGCGACGGCCAAGGCAGATTTTTTTAATTTCAACTGATATGCAGACATGCGGGTGAACTCCTAGAGGGGATCGGTGCGACGGTGAATGCGGGTAAAAATTATTGACGCGGGTGGTCTCGGTAGTGGTCCCGGTGATGGCCTCTGGTACGGTTGCCTTGTGGTGATTGATGCCGGGTACTGGCCGCATAGACGACCCGCACACGTTCCGCGGTTACTTTAAATAACTGCTAGTCTGTCGACAATATAGCAAGTGTCGTGCCCATGGGAAGTTAATGTGACTACATGGTATGAAAAGTAGCCCATCGGTCTATGATGGCCATCGACAGGTGGCACCCTCCGCACCTGACTGCGGCTGACCGTGCGATGTGACAGAAGCACCAGGCGCATGCACTTGGTGCGGCAAGCCCTCTGCACTGGTGCAACAGTTACCGGAAAACCCCAAAACGGGTTGATTTTTCGGCATGCAATTTGCTATTAAAAAATATGACATCCCCGCGCTTGCGGCCAACCTTACTGCGAAAGAACTGACCGATGACGTTCACTAAGTACTCCCCGATATTGCGACCGACCTTGCACCAGACAACTGCCCTGCTGATGCTGTTGCTCGCCTTGCCTGCCGGCGCAGCCGGTGTCGATACGAAGGCACGGCAACCGCAGATCGAACAGATCGTGGCGGAGATATCGCCACAACGGATCGCCGCCTATGTCGACAAACTGGTGAGCTTCGAGACCCGCCATACGGCTTCCGAAACGGTTTCCGACACCCGTGGCATTGGTGCTGCGCGACGCTGGATTCAATCCGAGCTGAACCGCTGCGGCGCTGCCGCCGGTGGCCGCCTGCAAGTCGCCATGGACGCGTTCATCCAGCCGGCCGGAGCGCGACTGGTGGCCCCGACCGAGATCGTCAACGTGGTGGCGACACTGCCCGGCACCCAGCCGGCCGAGCGCGCGCGGGTCTATGTGGTCAGCGGTCACTACGACTCGATCAATGGTGACCAGCTCAACGTCAATGCGGCAGCACCCGGTGCCAACGATGATGCCTCGGGTACCGCAGCGGTCATCGAGATGGCCTGCGTGATGGCCCACTATAAGTTCGATGCGACGCTGGTCTTCATGGCCGTCGCAGGCGAAGAGCAAGGGCTGTTCGGCTCGACCCACTGGGCCGAAGCCGCACACCAGAAAAAAATGAATATTGCCGGCATGTTCACCAACGACATCATCGGCAGTTCGCGTGCCGATGACGGTCGGGTCGATGGCACGCAAGTGCGCTTGTTCGCCGAAGGTATTCCTGCAGTGAGCGAAATGCCGGACGCCATCCGGGGCCTCATTGCCACCGGCGGTGAAAATGATTCGGTCTCGCGACAACTGGCGCGCCATGTCAAGGAAGTCGGTGAACGCTACGTGCCCAACTTCAAGGTCACCGTGATCCAGCGTCGCGACCGCTACTTGCGCGGCGGCGACCATATCCCGTTCCTCGAGCGCGGCTATGCAGCGCTGCGCTTTACCGAACCTAACGAGGATTTCCGGCACCAGCACCAGTTTGTGCGGGTCGAGGATGCCACCCAGTTCGGCGATCTGACGCAATTCGTCGATCCTCTCTACGTGGCCCGTGTCGCTGGCGTGAACGCAGCGGCGCTGGCATCACTGGCGATGGCACCGGCGTCACCGCAAAAGGTCCTGATGCGCACCGCCAAACTGGAAAACGACTCGACCCTGAGCTGGCAAGCCAACCCCGAACCGGACCTGCTGGGCTACCGCATCGTCTGGCGCGAAACGACTGCGGCACAATGGCAGGATGGACTTGATGTCGGCAATGTGACGCAATACACGGTCAAAGGTCATTCCAAGGACAACTACTTCTTTGGCGTGCAGGCCGTCGACCGCGCTGGCAACGCCAGCGTTGCCAGTTACCCGATACCGGCACGCTGAACTGCTCGTGACGGCGCAGGTGCAATGTCCGCAGCGCATTGCACCGCATGTATCGCCGTTTTTGGTGCACGGAGGGCGGCGCCCCCGCCTTCCGCGCAATTGATCAAATCGCCTACAATCCAGGCGCTACTCCGATCAATTTACCACCCCACCTTTCATGCCGAATATCGTCCCTTCCGGCTGGCGCGAGCTGGCCACTACCGGCGCCGCCGCCCGCGAAATTGCGACCTTGAGCCGCTTTGCCGACCACCTCGACAACGCCTATCTGATCTTCCATGGCGTGCACTGGACCAATATTGAAGACCAGTACTCGGTCTATGGCGAGATTGATTTCATCCTGGTTGCGCCGAACGGCCGCGTGCTGGTCATCGAACAGAAAGCCGGCTTCCTGACCGAAACCGACGAAGGCCTGATCAAACGCTATCCGGGTCGCTCCGAAAAAGTCCACCTGGCGCTGGTGCGTACCATCGGTACCTTGCGCAGTCGCTTTGCCCAAACCGGCGGCACGCTCGATATCGACTATCTGCTGTACTGCCCCGACTATCGCGTGCTGCAACCGTCGCTGGCCGGACTCGATCCGGCCCGCATCGTCGATGCTGATAAAGCCGACCAGCTCATCGCGGTGATCCGGCAGCTGCTACCGTTGACCGATACGACGCCGCAACGCGCCGCTGTCAGCCGTTTTTTCAATGACACCTTGCGCCTGATTCCGGATGCCAGTGCGATGGTAGGCCGGGCCGATGCACTGGTCACACGTCTGGCCGACGGACTGGCAACCTGGGCCCGGCAGATCGAATTCACGCCGTTCCGCCTGCGCGTGATCGGCACCGCCGGCAGCGGCAAGACCCAGCTGGCAATGGCTGAATTCAACGCGGCGCTGGCCGCCGGCCTGCAACCGCTGTACGTCTGCTACAACCGGCCGCTGGCCGACCACATGCGCGAATTGCTCGGTCCGCGTGGCCGGGTCGCCAACTTTCACATGCTGTGCGATGCCTATGGCCGCGAGCAGGGTTCGGCGCCGGATTACAGTAATCCGGCCACCTGGCAAAGCATGGAAACCGTGTTCGATAACGGCCCGGTGCCTGTGCACTGGCAGCATGACGTGGTGATCATCGACGAGGGACAGGATTTTTCGGAAGGCTGGCGCGATGCGGTGTTGCGACTGGTGCGGGCACCGGGACGCGTGCTGTGGCTGGAAGACCCGATGCAAAACCTGTATGGCCGCGCGCCGGTGGCGCTACCCGACTGGGTCACGCTGCGCGTCAACACCAATTACCGCAACCCGCGCGAGATCGTCGAACTGCTGGCAGCGATCACCGGCGGCGCAGCCCCGGCTATTGCAGCCAGTCCGTTTGTCAGCGCCGGACTGGCGTTGTTGCGCTACACCAGCGGTGACAATGACAGCTTGCACGAGGCCACCAAGGAAGCCATTACGCATTGTCTGGCCGCCGGTTTTTCGCGCAACGATATCGTGCTGTTGTCGTTCAAGGGACGCGAAAAGTCGGCCTTGCTGAAACTCGACCAGCTCGGTCAGCATGCGCTACATTCGTTCACCGGCGGCTATGACCTGCTTGGCAATCCGATGTTTCGCAAGGGCGGCCTGTTGGCCGAGTCGGTGTATCGCTTCAAGGGCCAGTCAGCACCGGCGGTGATTTTTACCGAGCTCGATTTTACCGGGCTGGACGAACGTACTGTAAGCAAGCTGTTCGTCGGGATGACGCGCGCCAGTCTGAAACTGGTGCTGGTGTGCAGCGAGCGGGCGGCCTCACTACTTGAAAAGTTCACCCCGCCCTGATCGCCAGCTGTCGATCCGTTGCGGCACTGTCTATCTTAGTGACGGTCCTTGCCATGTTTGCCACCCTTGCGGTCGTGACCGCGATAGCCTTTATGTCGATCGTGACCACGACCATGACCTCGTCCGTGCTTCTCGGCACGCGGACCGCGGCTCTGGTGCCAGCCACCGCGATTGAGACGCCAGCGCTGGCCATCGCGTTGCCATTGCGGACGTGAATACAGATAGCCGGGACGTGAACGCTCCCAGTGACCGCCGGCCCAGATATGGTTACGGCCATTCCAGTTCCAGTAACCCGGCGCCCACTGGTAGCCGCGTCGTGGTCCCGGCCGGACTTCATAGCGCAACGGAGGAGGAGCATTGCCGATGATGATGTTGACGCCAATCTGTGCCGAGGCGGTGCCGGGCAATAGCGCGGCTGTGCTGAGGATGAGTGCTGCCACTGCAAAAAAAATGCGTTTCATGCTGGTCTCCCTGAAAACTGATGCCCCACTATATCGGGTCAAATTGAATTGTGTGCAATTGAGCCAACTGCTTACATAAAAAACCAGCCGGCGCGGTGGAAGGTAAAATGCACTATTCCTCTTTTTCGGCCTCGCCCATGCTTTCCACCCTGCCTGATTTGTCCACCGAACTGCTGCCTGAGAGCGCCATCGATGCCGCCACCATCCATCTGCGTGATGTGCTGAACCTGGCGATCGAATACACGCCGCAGCATGCCGCCGTCGTGGTTTCCGATGCCGGCTGCGCGCTGGCGCAGGGACTGACCACCGCGTACCGGCGCTGCCTGCCGGGTGCCACCTTCATCGATTTTGATGCGGTCGCGCCCGAACAGATTCAGGCCTTGTTCGCCACGCTGTCGGCCGGCGATCTGGTGGTACTGGTGCAGTCGACCAACTTCCGGCTCGACGCCTACCGGATCCGTGTCGAGCTGTTCAAGCGCGGCCTGAAAGTCATCGAGCATCCGCATCTGGCCCGTATGCCGGGTCAGCAATCGCTGCACTACATCGCTGCGCTGGCTTACGATCAGGCCTATTACCGCGGTACCGGCATGGCACTCAAAGAGCGCATCGACCGCGCCGGTTCGGCCGTACTCGACAGCGGCGGCGAACTGCTGGTCTTCGGCGGGCCGCTGGAATCAGCCAAGATCAACATCGGCGATTACCGCAACATGACCAATGTCGGCGGCCAGTTCCCGATCGGCGAAGTGTTCACCGAAGCGCGTGACCTCGAAGCAGTCAATGGCCGGGTACGGATTTTCGTGTTCGGCGATACCGCGTTCTCGGTCAACCAGCCGGCGCAGCCGATCACGCTGGTCATCAGCAGAGGTCGCGTGGTCGAAGCCATCGACAGCACGCCCGAATTTGATCAGGTGCTGGCCAACATCCGTGCCGACGAAGGCGAGGTCTGGTTGCGCGAACTCGGCTTCGGCATGAATCGCGCCTTCAGCAAGGATTGCACGGTGAGCGACATCGGTACCTTCGAACGCATGTGCGGCATCCATTTGTCACTGGGCGCCAAGCATGGCATTTATCCGAAAGCAGGATTCAAGCGCGGCGTGGTGCGTCATCATGTGGATGTCTTTGCCGTCACGCAATCGGTCCGGCTGGACGACGAAGAGGTCTACCGGGACGGCGCGTGGGTGGTAGCAGCGCCGGAGCAAACCTAAAAACAGGTCGATAGCGGTCGCTTCCGGCCAAGCTGGCCAAGGGCTTGCAGCGTGGTGTGACGCCCGCGGGAGGCCTTGTTCGCCAGACCCGGACGCGCGGCCCTCATGCCGGCCTTGCTGATATTTAAGATGCAGTCGATGTTGAGACCTTACGGTAGACTCCGCATGGCAACCCGTCTATCTCGCTCACCAAGGATTTTGCATGATCAAGGCTTCGACCAGTTATTCTGCACTGAACTCCAGCTGGCACTATCGCGGGCCGGCTATCTTCCTGCACTGGCTGCTGGCACTCCTGTTGACCGGCATGGTCGCACTGGGCTGGTACATGACGGCCATCGAGGATTCGCCAGGCAGCGAGTGGTATTTCAGCCTGCATAAATCGATCGGACTGATCGTTGCCACGCTCGTTGTGCTGCGCCTGGTGTGGCGCCTCAGTCATGCGCCGCAAGCACTGCCGGCACATCTGCCGCAATGGAAAATGAAATTCGCAGTCCTGACCCACTGGCTGCTCTATACCTGCATGATTGTGATGCCGGCGACCGGCTTCCTCGGTGCCTCGTTGAGCAAGGATGGCGTGGCATTTTTCGGCATGGCGCTACCGGTCTGGGCCAGCCCCAACCACGACCTGGCCGAACAATTTTTTGGTATCCACTCGATCGCCGCCTGGGTGCTGGTCGCGCTGGTAACGCTGCATGCGCTGGCCGGACTCAAGCATTTGCTGGTCGACAAAGACGGCGTGTTCCAGCGCATGTGGTGGTAATGCCCAATCTGTTGCGCTAGTTCGCCGCCACAACGCACGTTTGTCACGGCGCGGCAGCAAGACAGCGGCGTGATGACCAGTACGCTTGTTTCTACCGGGGCAACCGGGATGTAATACGTCACAGCGCCTGCCAGGCGCATCCGACGATCGCACCCGGGAGATTCCATGACACTGTTGTCCTGTCGTGCCGTACTTTGCGCCACCCTGCTGCTGGCCGGTTGCGGCGGCACTGTTGACGATGGCCAGGCCGCACCGCTCACGCTCACCCGTGCCATCCGCACGGTTGCCGGCGCGCCGCCCTGTCCTGCGGCACCCAATTCGCTACGCAACATCACCTCGGTTCAGGGCAGCAGCCGCCTGAGTCCGCGCGCCGGCCAACTGGTGACGTTGCGCGGCGTCGTCACCGGTGACTTCCAGCAGACCAGCCAGTTACATGGCTTCTTTCTCCAGCAAGCCGAACCCGATAGCAACGCCAGCACCTCCGAAGGCATCTTTGTCTACCTGCCATCCGGCGCGCGTCAGGTCGCGCGCGGCCAGTACGTGCAGGTCAGCGGCACTGTCGAGGAATACAAAAGTAGCAGCGCCGACCCGGACCGGCTGACCCGCATCAGCCGTGTCAGTACGATATCGGTTTGCGGCGTCGGCCCGCAAATTGCCGCGACGATCCTGCGCCTGCCGGTTGCCGGCAACAAGGACTTCGAAGCGCTCGAGGGCATGCTGGTGCAGCTTCCGCAAATGCTCACGGTCACCGATAACCATGACCTCGGCCGCCACGGAGAAATCCTGCTCTCGGCCAATGGACGCCTGTGGCAACCCAACAATGATCCGGACCAGCGCGATGCCGCCACCGTCAGCTCGCTCAATGCGCGCTCGCAAATCCTGCTCGACGATGGCGCCAATGTCGTTTCGCCTGCGCCGGTTCCTTACCTGTCGGCGAGCGATCGCAGCGCTACGCGCCGCAGTGGCGACACCATCAGCGGCTTGCAAGGCATCCTGACCTGGAGCACCAGCGGCTGGCGCATCGTGCCTACCGAACCGGTTATCTTCGCGCAGACCAACCCGCGCCCGCTGACGCCGGATCCGGTCGGCGGCACGCTACGCGTCGCCAGCATGAACGTGCTCAATTACTTCACTACACTGGGTGTGCGCGGTGCTGACACGCTTCTTGAACTGTCCCGCCAGCGTGACAAACTGATCGCGGCAATTGCCGGCCTGGACGCCGATGTGCTGGGCTTGATGGAAATCGAAAACAATCCGGCCACACTGGCTGACCTGGTCAGCGCACTCAATGCCCGGCTCGGTCCTGACACCTATGCCGCCATCGACAGCGGCACGCCCGGCAGCGATGCCATCAAAGTTGCGCTGATCTACAAACCGACCCGCGTCACCCCCCTCGGCAACCATGAACTGCCGCCGACACGTGGCTTCCTGATCGATGGCGGCTTGCGTCCGCCACTGGCACAACATTTTGTGGCACGCGATAACAATGCCACTTTCTGGACGGTGGTCAGCCACCTCAAAAGCAAGAGCAGCTGCCCGTCCGATCAGCGCAGCATCGAACGTGATCGCGGTCAGGGCTGCTGGAATGCTGCGCGCACCCGGCAGGCCAGCGCACTCGCGCAGTGGGTCAGTACGCTGGTAGCCCGCTCCGGCGACAGCGACGTTCTGATGCTGGGCGACTTCAATGCCTATCTCGACGAAGATCCTGTCCGTACGCTCGAAGCGGCAGGCTATGTCAACCTGCTGCGTGGCTTGCCACCGGCAGAACGCTATTCGTACGTGTTTGCCGGTCAGGCCGGTGCACTCGACCATGGCTTTGCCAGCAAATCGCTGGCACCCCACGTGAGCGGCGTGACGATCTGGCATAGCAATGCCGACGAACCGGCCGTACTCGACTACAACACCGAATCGAAACCCGATGACCGTTATGCCGCGACGCCTTGGCGTGCCTCGGACCATGATCCGGTGCTGATCGGACTGGCGTTGCCGGTGCCGCAACGCTCTCCTCCGTAAGCACATACCGGGCCTGGCGCGGTGGCATGGAATAACCGGTTTTAATGGATTTATTTTGTTTTCAACCGTTGGGGGAGAACGTCCGGTGTAATAATCGCGCCTTGAAAAAGTTTCCCGCGTTCCACGTCGGCCACCTGCACAGAGGTACTCATCGTGATCAAACGCATTTCGCTTTTTATGACGCTACTCGTCTCCGTCGGAGTGATACTGGTCACGCTGACTATCATTAGCATCAGTGTGATGTCGATTCTCCAGGCCTGCGTGAGCGCCGAAAGTCGCTGGTCCAAGGCGAAAAACGAATCGATTTACCAGCTCATCCGCTACGCCGAGCACGGACAGGAAGATAACTACAACCAGTTTCTCGACCATGCGCGCATACCGGCGGGCTACCAGCGCACCCGCCTCGAAATGAACAAGCCCGAACCGGACCTGGCAATCGCACGCCAGGGCTATCTTGATGGTGGCGTCGATTCGAAGGATGTCGACGGCATGCTGACGATGTATCGCTATCTCAAGTGGCAGCCCGACATCGCACGATCGATCCATCAATGGGAGCTGGCCGACGCCGAAATGGCCAAGTTGCGCGCCATCGGCAGTGCGCTGCACGCTGGCTTCACCAGTAATCCGCAACGACTTCCAGGTACCGATGTGATGACGGAGATCAACCGTAGCAACGATATCCTGACGCCACTGGAAGCCGGCTTTTCAACTGCGCTGGGCGACGCCTCGCGACTGATTCGTAATCTGCTCATCACCGGCTTTAGCGGCATCGCCTTGTTGCTCATCGGCGCCAGCCTTTTTCTGGTCCGGCTGGTCGGAGCCAGAAGTGCCCGGCTCGAATCCCAGTTGCGCAAGAGCGAGGAGCGCCTGACGCTGGGATTCATCGGCAGCGGTGCCGGCCTGTGGGACTGGGACATCCGTTCCGATAGCGTCTACTACTCGCCGTGGATCAGTAACATGCTGGGCTACGAAGAGGGCATGCTCGATAACGCTCCGATGGCTTTCATGGAACTGATGCACCCGGATGATCGCGCCGACTCCCGGAAAGCGGCCGCATTGCACTTCCGTGTGTCGGCACGCTATGACGTTGCGTTCCGTCTCAAGACCGGCGACGCCAGTTACCTGTGGTGCCGCTCGCGCGGGCAGGTCGTGCGCGATGACAATGGCATTCCGGTGCGCATGGTCGGCACCCTCACCGATATCAGCGACCTCAAGGCGGCCGAAGCGCTGGCCTTCAGCGAGAAAGAACTGGCTCAGGTGGCACTGGCCGCGATCGCCGACGCGGTCATCACGACCGATATCGCCGGTCACATTACCTACTGCAACCGGGTTGCGGAAGCACTGCTGGGACGCCCGATCGCTGCGTTACGCAACCGCCCGCTGGCTCTCGCTTGCAACATCTTCAGTGAAACCAGCGGCCAGCAAATCAGCGACCTGGTCGGTCCGGCCATCGACGGCATTGCGTCCCCCGCCCTCGAAGACACGCTGATGCTGCATGCACTGGATGGCCGGATCATCCCGATTGATCATTCCGTGGCACCGATCCATAATTTTTCCGGCACCGTCATCGGTGCTGTGGTCGTGCTGCATGACGTCAGCGAAGGACGCCAGCATGCCGCCGAACTGACCTATCAAGCCAACCACGATGCCCTGACCGGCGTACTCAACCGGCGCGCCTTCGAATCCCAGCTCAATAACCTGATCCGCAACGCCGTCCCGCAACAACGCTATGCCGTGCTCTACCTCGATCTCGATCAGTTCAAGGTCGTCAACGATACCTGCGGCCACGCCGCCGGCGATGAACTGATCAGCCAGATCAGCATGATCCTGCAGCAGAACGTGCGCGGTGGCGACCTGCTGGCTCGACTCGGCGGCGATGAATTCGGTATCGTTCTGATGGACTGCGGCGACCTTGTCGCAATCCGGATTGCCGAACAATTGCGCGAAAGTGTCGCCAGCATCCGCTTTGTCTGGGCTGGACAGCAATTTGCCGTTGGCGTGAGCGTCGGGATGGTCGCGGTCACGCACGATGGGAGTACGCTCAAGGAGGTCATGAAGGCCGCCGACGCAGCCTGCTACATGGCGAAGGAAAAAGGCCGCAACCGTGTCCATGTCTATCGCGCCGACGATATCGAACTGACGGTGCGCCATCATGAAATGACCTGGGTAGCGCGCATCAAGGATGCGCTGGAGCGCGACCGCTTCTGTCTGTATGCCCAAGCGATCGTGTCGTTGCAGGAAGGTACCGGTGCCGGCGGCAAGCATGTCGAAATCCTGTTGCGCATGCTGGGTGACGACGATCAGCCCATCGCACCGATGGCGTTCATTCCGGCGGCCGAACGTTACGGTCTGATGACCCAGATCGATCGCTGGGTCATCCGCAACACCTTCAAAATACTTGCCCTGCCTGACATCGACATCAGCACCTGTGCGATCAACCTCTCCGGCGGATCGATCGACGATGATCATTTTTTTGAATATCTGCTGGAGCAACAGCACCTGCATCAGGTGGCCTGGTCAATGCTGTGCTTCGAGATCACCGAAACCGCCGCGATTGCGAGCCTGTCCAAAGCGGCGGCGCTGATCACACGGTTGCGTGATCTGGGCTGTCGTTTCGCTCTCGACGATTTCGGTACCGGCATGTCCTCATTCAGTTATCTCAAACACTTGCCGGTCGACTATCTGAAAATCGATGGCAGCTTTGTCAAGGATATGCTGACCGACCCGACTGACCGGGCCATGGTTGATGCAATAAACAACATTGGCCATGTGATGGGCAAGCAAACCATTGCCGAATTCGTCGAAAACGATGCAATACTAACGTGCCTGCGCGCGATGGGCGTTGATTACGCGCAGGGCTATGGCATCGGTAAGCCGGAACCGTTAGTACTGACCTGCGTGCTGGATCCATCCTGAACGCCGGACAACAATTGCACCAACAGGGAACCAAGCCGCTACCTAGACAAACCTATAGTTTGACTTCACTCCAGAGAGACTGCCATGATGATCCAGTCAATACCTCCTCGCATCATCACGTTACTCCTGAGCCAACTGGGCCTGGAGCAATCACCACTCGCCACACCATCCGGCATGACTTGTACTTTATCTGTCGGCGACATTGATATCGAACTTACCGAGTCTGACGCCCATTGTCTGACCATGCAGTGTTATCCGGGCGTGCTGGTCGAGCCGTCCATCGCCACACTCTCGACGCTGCTGGCAGAAAATCAGTATCAGGAAAACTTACCCGTCATCAGTGTCGGCTTGCTGCCCGAAGCACCGGGAAACGTCATGATCTGGTCGCGCATGGTATCCGGCGAAGCCAGCGCGGCGACGCTGAGCTATTGGTTCGCCTGCTTTAATGAGCGGGCGCAGGCACTACATGGCTGGCTCGATGCCGGTGCGCCGGCGCTGATGCGAATGGAGGGTGACATGAACCAGCCCGCTCTCAATCTGCACTGAAAAAACCATCACCGGCAACGACGTAGTTGATCTTCACGCATCCAATCCATTGTTCTGAATCGACCTCCGGCGCACTGTCCGTGCGCCGGAGGACACGTGCAGCGAACACTGCTACGTCATGCTGACAATGCAATAGCGCGCGATAGCGCCAAGTACATCCGGGTCTTCGCCGGCTGCTGCCGCAACGCGAATGACCAGCTGCGGATGACTGGTACGCAACTCCTCGACGATCAGCGGCAAGTCGCGTAGCAAGTGACTGCCCTGCCCCAGAAAAACCGGCACGATGGTGATGTCAGTGCGCCCGTCGGCAGCCAGTGCCGCCACCGTCGCGGGCAATTGCGGTGTCATCAGCTCGAGGAACGCCAGGCGCACCACTACGTCCGGCAACTGTGCGCCGGTAATTTGCTGCAGGCGTTCGAAGGGCGCGGCCCAACCGGCAGCGCGGGCACCGTGGGCAAACAGGATCAAGGCTTTCTGGGTCATTGTGTCAGCGGGTAGTTATAAAGGATTAATGTCGTTCGACCCACCACAACGCGCCAATCGCACCGACCAGAAACAGCAAGCTGGGGGCGATCGCCGTGGCCAGCGGTGGCCAGGTGTTGAGCAGACCGACATGTGAAAACAGGCTATTGATCAATTTGAAGCTGACACCGATCATGATGCCGATAAAAATTTTCAGGCTGACGCCACCGCTGCGGGCATGCAAGTAGGCAAACGGCAAAGCCAGCGCCATCATCACGAACACAGCGAATGGATAAATGATTTTTTTCCAGAAAGCGATGTCATAGCGTTCGGTCAGCTGCTTGTTTTCAGCCAGATGGCGGGTGTAGGTGGAGAGGTCGAAGGCCGACATCCGGTCCGGATCGGCGAACGTGACCGACAGGATATCAGGCGTGATGTCCGAGATCAGATCGCGACTGGGCACCTTGACCGTCGCGATACCGGAGGTGGCATCCGGCAGCACCGCGAGATTGAACACAGTCAGGGCAAAACGGGTCGTCGTGACGTCATTGAGCTTCCAGCGCCGGTCGCCCTGAAAAATCGCCGTGCCGGCCGTGACCATCGAGGTCAGACGCAATTGCTCATCGAATTCGTAGAGCTTGACGTTCTTGAGCTGGCCATTGGGCAGTAGCTCGCCCACATTGACAAAGCGTGAACCGGTCACGGCACCACTGTCATCACGTATCTGGTCCTTGGTCCATAAGCCGGAACGAAACTCCTTCGAGGTAGTGCCTTGCGCCTGCTGTTTGAGCCGCTCGGCACGCTCAGCCGTCAGCGGCGAGATCACCTCACCGAACAGGAAGGTGAGCAGCACGAATACCAGCCCGATCCGGGCCAGCATGAAGCCGGCCTGCATGGTCGACAGTCCCGACACCCGCATGATGGTGAACTCGGAATTCGACGCCATTTGAGACAGCACGTAGATGGTGCCGATCAATGCTGCGATGGGCATCAGTTCGTAGGTATAACCGGGCAAGCCAAGCGCGATGTACATAAAGGCGTGCTGAATCTTGTAGCCGCCACGTCCGACTGATGGCAACTCGTTAATCAGGTCAAAGAAGGCGAACAGGGCCAGGAATGCAATCAGCACGAACAATACGGCACGCAAAATTTCCCTGCCAAAGTACTTTTGCAAGACCGTCATGTCGCACTCCGTTTGCCGGAATACCGGCGCCTGGTTTTGGCCAGCCAGAACAGCGGGTGGTACACGCTGTTCATTTTCAGGCGCCAGGAAAACAGCAACACAATGATCGCGATTGCCAGCAGATGCACCGGCCACCAGGCCAGCCAGATTGACAACCGGTTCTGCACCACCGCTGCCTGCATCAGGCTGATCATGTTGCTGTAAAAAACAAACAGCAACAACGCAATGATCAAGTTGGCAGAGCGCCCGCCGCGCGGATTAACAAAGCCGAGCGGGATCGCCAGCAGCATCAGGAACAGACACATCAGCGGCAACGATAAACGCCATAACAGCTCGCCCTGATTGAACCCGTTCGGGAGGGCCAGCAGTGCAGCCGTGCTCAACGATCGCGACGACAGATCGGCCATCACGGCAGGCATCGTGCTGGAGATCAGCACGCCATAACTTTCAAACTCCATCAACTGGAAGTCGTTCTCATCAAAGCTTCCCTCGTACCGGCGACCTTTTGACAACACGAGAAATTTATCGCCGCTCGGATCGATTTCAATGCGCCCTTCCTTCGAGACGACGATGCTGTTCTTGCCGTCGCGCACGGTGTTGACGAACACGTTACGCACCTTCATCGCGTCGCCGGTCACGCCCTCGACAAAGAACACCCGGTTTGATGAAGCCGATTCCTGGAATTTGCCGGGAGCGACCTTGGCAATGTCGGCGCGCTTTTCAAACCGATCGCGAAATTCGGCACTGGAACGATTGGCCCACGGCGTCGCATAAAAACTCAACAGCGCAATGACCAACACCACTGGCAAGCCACAAGTAAGCACCGTTGGAATCCAGCGTGTCAGGCTCAGTCCGGAAGCAAACCAGACCACCATTTCGGAATCCTGATAACTACGGGTCACAACCAGCAACACCGAAATGAACGTCGTCAGAATTAGAATCACCGGCATGTAGTTCAGCGCCGAAAAACCGATCAGGGCGAGCACATCTTCAGAGGCGACTTTGCCTCCCGCGGCCTGACCAAGAATCTTGATCAGCATCACGGTAATGGTGATCGTAAAAAGGGTTGTGAAGACCGCACCGGCTGTGCTGATCAATTCGCGTCGAAGCGCGCGCTGGAAAATCATCTGGAGGCTATAATCGGTTACGCAAAATGGGAGAAAACCGATGGACTTTAGCATAAAAACTTTTGACGCCAAAACCACATTGGCCAACATCAAGGCAGGTTGTATCGCCGTTGGTGTCTTCGAAGGCAAACAATTATCCAGCGCTGCCAAGGCACTCGACACCAGCGGCGCACTAGCCGCTGCGGTCAAATCCGGCGACATCACCGGCAAGGCCGGTAGCACGCTGCTACTGCGCAGTGTCACCGGCGTTCAAGCCGAGCGTGTACTGCTGGTCGGACTGGGCAAAACCAACCCGTTGTCGCAAAAAGATTTTGGTAGCGCACTGCGCGCCGTCGCCGGCGTCTTCGCGTCGATCGGTGCCAGCGATGCCGTCATCGCATTGCCACTTGACGACGTCAAGGACAGCAGCACCGCCTGGGCCATCAACTGCGCCGTCATCGCCATCGAGAGCAACGCCTATCGTTTCGATGAAATGAAAAGCAAAAAAGATCCGCTGCCCGAAAGCGTCAAAAAAGTCATTTTCGCCGTCAGCGCTGACGACGCCGAAGCGGGCAAAGCCAGCATCGCCAGCAGTGTCGCGCTGGCAAACGGCATGAACCTGACCAAGGACCTCGGCAACCTGCCACCGAATATCTGCACGCCGACCTATCTGTCCGAGATCGCGCGCAAAATGGCCAAAGAGTTCAAACTCGGCATCGAAGTGCTGGACCGCAAGCAACTCGAAGCACTCAAGATGGGCAGCTTCCTGTCGGTCACCAACGGCAGCATCGAGCCACCGAAATTCATCGTCCTCAAACACATGGGTGGCAAGGCAAAAGATGCGCCGGTGGTCCTGGTCGGCAAAGGCATCACGTTTGATTCGGGCGGTATCTCGCTCAAGCCGGGCGCCAACATGGATGAAATGAAGTACGACATGTGTGGCGCTGCCACCGTGCTCGGCACCTTCCGCGCCATCGCCGAACTGAAACTCAAGCTCAACGTGATCGGCGTCATCGCTACGTGCGAGAACATGCCATCGGGCAGCGCCACCCGTCCGGGCGACATCGTCACCTCGATGTCCGGCCAGACCATCGAAGTCCTCAACACTGACGCCGAAGGCCGGCTGGTGCTGTGCGATGCATTGACTTATGTCGAGCGCTTCAAACCGGCCGCCGTGGTCGATATCGCCACACTGACCGGTGCCTGCGTGGTCGCTCTGGGCAACCACAACACCGGCCTGTTCACCCGCCACGACGAAGCGCACGACGACCTCGCCGACGAATTGCTGGCCGCCGGCAAAACCGCCGGAGACACCGCCTGGCGCATGCCGATCGAAGAAGCCTATAACGAACAGTTGAAGTCCAACTTCGCCGACATGGCCAACATCGGCACACCGGGCGGCGGCAGCATCACCGCCGCGGCCTTCCTCGAGCGCTTCACGAAGCAATATACGTGGGCCCATCTCGACATCGCCGGTACCGCCTGGAAAAGCGGCGCTGCAAAAGGTGCCACCGGACGCCCGGTACCACTGCTGACGACCTTCCTGCAAAATCGGGTCACCACCGCGAAGTAATTCAGGGCAACTCACTACGGCGCTTACGGGGAATGTTCGCATGCACTGACAGCGCCGTTTTCAATTCAGGAAACTCCGTCATGAAATCACGTTCTCATTTGCTGTCAGCGCTGCTGGTGTTGACCTTCGCCACCAGCGTTCCGGCGCTCCATGCACAAACTCCAGCCCCGGCTCCGGCCGCCGCTGAAACAGTACGCGCCATTGTCGGTACGCCGCTGCAGGAAGCGCAGGCCATGATTCAGGCCAAGCAGTACGCCGAAGCCTTCGCCAAACTTGACAGCATCGACGCGCTGCCTGACC
Organism: Bradyrhizobium sp.; assembly: GCA_047621665.1. Lineage (GTDB taxonomy): Bacteria > Pseudomonadota > Gammaproteobacteria > Burkholderiales > Burkholderiaceae_D > Actimicrobium. The sequence continues at coordinate 22,714 of JBLHMB010000045.1, forward strand.
GCACCCCGTTTGAAATCTACTCGATCGATCGCACCCGCGGTGCTGCTGCTGCTGCGTCCGGCAATGCCGAACTGACCGGCACCGTCTTCGCCCGCATCCTCGACAGCGGTCGCTTGCCAGCCGATGAGCAGCTCAAACTGATTGAAGGCGTCACCGGCAGTTTTTATAATGCCAAAAATTATCCGAAGACCATTGTCTGGGCCCAGCGCTACCAGAAACAAGGCGGCGCCAGCGCATCAGTCGCCACGATGCTGGTGCAATCGCAATACCTGATCAACGACCATGCCGGCGTGGTCGCCAGCCTGAAAGCCAGCATGCAAGCCGACGATCAGGCCGGCCGCCCGACACCGGAAATCCAGTTGCAGATGCTGGCCGACAGCGCCCGCAAGACCAGCGACGATGCGCTATACGTGGCGACGCTGGAGCGCCTGTTACAAACTTATCCGAAGCCGGCGTACTGGACCGACCTGATCAACCGCATTCCGCGTCAGGCCGGCTTTTCCGATCGCTACACACTTGATGTGCTGCGCCTGCAGCGTGCCACCGGCACACTGGCCAACGCACTTGATTACGCCGACCTGGCCGAATTTGCCTTGCAGGCCAACCTGCCGGCCGAAGCGCTGGCAGTGCTCGAGGAAGGCTATGCCGCCAATCTGTTAGGCACCGGTCCGCAGAGCGCGCGCCACACCAAACTGCGCACGCAGGCCCGCAGCCAGTCCGCCGCGGATCAGAAAATACTGACCAGTAGCGAAGCCGCTGCACAAAAAGCCAGTGCAGGTACTGCGCTGGTTAACGTCGGCACCAACTACCTTGGCCAAAAAGATTATCCGCGTGCCATCGCTTTGCTTGACCAAGGCATCGCCAAAGGGGGACTGAAACATCCTGACGAAGCAACACTGCACCTCGGCATCGCGCTGCAACAGTCAGGCAACAAGGCACGCGCAGCGACTGTCCTGAAAACATTGCAGGCGCGTGATGGTAGTGCTGAACTGGCGCGGCTGTGGACGTACGTAAAGTAGTCATCAGTCTTGCGTGCCTGTCATATAACGTAGGTAGGCAAATGCGCCGCCGAACGCGGGGAATTGACCAATGTTTTTGGTAGGCGCGCGTGGGCACAACAAGCTGTGCCTACGCGACGAAGCGTGTTTCGCAAGGGGCAATAACCGCAGGGCATTGCACCGAATGGTCCGCCAACGCCGAGAGTGATTTACGTAGCGCTTGTGGTCCGTAGCGGATTTAGTTGGCTTCCTGGGTCAGGTCTTCGCGTCCGCGATACTCCCGCTGCGTAGCGAGCACTACTGAAATGAAAGGCAGCAGTCAACTCTGCTCCCCGCAAACAACAATAAGTAACGCATCGGACACGCCGCCTACTTTGCGGGAGTCGCGCTGATAAAAGGTAAAGGTACCGACGCACTCATCATGGTCGGTAACTTGCCATCCCATTTCTCGATGGCCTTCGCCTGATTCTCGTTTTCACGCAGGCGAAGTAGCTCCGGCGTGACTTGCGCGCGCTGGAGTGCCAGCGAATCGGCTTCTGCACGAGCCCGCGAAATTTTCTGCCGCCCTTCCACGTCGATACGCTGCAGGTCACGCTCGGCTTTCATCTTGAGCTGGTCAGCGGTTGTTTTGGCCTCAATGGCTTCATTAAAAGTCCGGCTGAAATTGAAGTTGACGATAGAAAATTCATCCACGACCAGCCCGTGCCTGGTCATACGTTCCTTGAGCGCAGACACAATGTTGTCACGCACTTCGGATCGTCTCGAAATCAGCTCTTCGGCAGTGAATTTCGCCGTTACCGCTTTGACGGCCTCTTGTACGCTGGGAATAATGATGCGCTCGCCAGGTTCATTGCCCAGATCACGAAATACCGAGACGACCGCGTCCGGCCGCACGTGATAATTGATCGCCACCTTGGTATGCACCGTTTGCAGGTCTCTCGACGCCGCGTCACCATCCCCCTCGCCTTTTTTGATCGCGACGGAAACAAGGTGCATGGTCTGAGCAATCGGCCAGCGCCAATGGATCCCCTCCGAAAACACTTCCTCGGACGGACGGCCAAAGGTCGTCATGACACCGCGATTGCCCGCCGGAACAGTAGCAAACGGAGCAATGGCAGACAATCCCACCAAGCCAATCGCGACAGCGGCAACCCTCGCCAATATATTTTTAAAACGGGACTCTATTTCCATTCCCCCCCTTTAACAACTTGTTAATTTCTGCGTGTCTGGTTTCAAAGGCCGCAGTCAAACCTCAAAATACGTCAACCTTTTTGGTCCCACTTTTCTTGCAGATGCGCTCTCAATGGGCGCAATCCCGCCATCGTGAAATGCAACGGAACGGTCCTCGATGAGCGTTTCATGGCCTGAAGACCCGTTCCTGGAAAACGGAGATTCAGCTTATCACCAGCGGTACCGACACTATTACTTTTAGTTTTTACTCTGTCGGCAATCCGTATCAATCTGCAAACCCACCTGTCCAACAAAATTCACTCGCCCAATCTGTGATAAAACCACGCCACCTCATCTACTCACATCGCCTCTATGAAAATCGCTACCTGGAACGTCAACTCCCTCAAAGTCCGCCTGCCCCAAGTCCTGCAATGGCTGGCCGACAATCCCATCGATGTGCTGTGTCTGCAAGAGACCAAGACCATCGATGAAAAATTTCCGCAGGCCGAGATCGAGGCGGCCGGTTATCACGTTGCCTTCAGCGGCCAGAAAACCTACAACGGCGTGGCCATCCTGTCGAAACAACCGATGACCGACGTGGTGCGCAACAACCCGCATTTTGCCGACGAGCAGCAGCGCCTGATCGCCGCAACCATCGCTGGCGTGCGCGTGATCTGCGCGTATATCCCGAACGGTCAGGCGCCGGATTCCGACAAGTACCAGTACAAATTGCGCTGGCTCGATGGCTTGCAGCAGTGGCTGGAACTGGAGATGGCGGCGCACCCGAAATTCGCCTTGCTCGGCGATTACAACATCGCCCCGGAAGACCGCGACGTCCACGATCCGGCCGCGTGGGTCGGACAGATCCTGGTATCGGAACCGGAACGGGCCGCCTTCCAGCGCATGATCGCGCTCGAATTGACCGATGCATTCCGGCTGTTCGAGCAAGCCGATAAATTATTCAGCTGGTGGGATTACCGGCAGATGGGGTTCCGCCGCAATGCGGGCATGCGCATCGACCATATCCTGCTATCGAAAGAACTGGCGGCGGTGTGCACGTCCTGCGTGATCGACAAGGTACCGCGCAAATGGGAACAGCCGTCGGATCACACGCCGGTGGTAGCGACGATTGCGTTGGACTGACCGGAGCAATGAGACGCTGCACGTTGCCTTAGATTACCGGCAACGTGCAGCGGGTCGGGGTGGCGTTGAGCGAGCTGGAAATAGAGGATGGCGCGATCGAACCGGGGAAACACACCCTAAATTAATTTCCGGAATCTCTTACTTTTTAAAATCGAATCGATCGCACCTTGTACGGTTCCGCTAGTTGCATCCATCGCCTCAAGTTTCTCTGAAACAATCGCCTCAATCTTTTCCGGTAGTCCTTTATCCTTACCGGAATAATGGTGGAAGACAAGGTCATTTACCCCCACAATTTTCGCTGCCAGAATTTGTGCTGCGGTAGAAATGGCCAAGCTATTACCGAATACGCCGCATCCTAGCTGGCCGGTATTGATGCGTAATGTCCGGCTTTCCCCGGCAGTGGTTTTGGCCATCGTGAATCCCGCATGAGCGGTCGAAAAAATATCCTCGAATGCCTCGCGAATCTGATCTCCCGACTCGCCTTGCCAGGAACTCCCTTTCACTTTACCTCTGAAATTCGGCTCAGCAATTGCCAGCCAGTTTGTTGGCAGGCAGGCGTCAGTTTTTTTATAATTTTGATCCCCGGTTAATTTGGCTTTATCCAGCGCTGCCGCTGTGCTTCCATAACTGACAAAATGCGCCACCCTTTCGGCACCTTCAATCAAAATAGGAGAAGGCGTCTTGTCCGATCGCCGTGTCAGGAAATCTTTTCCGTAAGAGGGTGAGCCGGACGGCAAACTGTCCTTGGTGAAGTCCTTTAACCACTTGGCTTTTTCCTGCGCACAGATAGCGACGGCACCCAATCCGATATTCTCGATAAACGCGACTTCTTCTTGCGCGAACGATCCATCATGCGTCCAGGTGCCGCCTAGCAAGGCGTTCGCAAAGTCGACATGGACGTCGTAGACGGATTGCTCCGGCTCCACTTGTGAAGTGAAATAAAGCGCGTCCTTACTGCTTACCGTGCAGGGATGTAATTGGCCGAGTGTCGCTGACAAATGCCCGCGTTGACGGTATGACGCAACCTTCGCCTCTTTTGAAAAAATTGCCTTCAGTGGCACGTCCATTTTCGATGTGTGCCGATGTTCCAGGTACAGGGCATTTTGTTTCTCGAACAAAGCTGTCTTGTTGGGGCCCATTTTTTCTATTGTTGAAACAGGCAGTGTTTTACAAGGGAAAAAATAGGAATCATAGGTGGCCTGCGGCTTCGATAGCAGCACGGGCTCCAGGAGAGCAGCACGGAAAGCATGAATCCGTTTATCCCTATTATCAGAACCGATATTATTTACCAGCACATTGAATAACGCATTTGCCTCTATTGATTTACCAATAAGACTCATGGAACGGAGACCGAGCACAATCAGATGATCATTAGTAGAAGAACCGAGCCACGTCGCCTGGTTCCCATCAACCGTATTTATTTTTTTCGAAATACGCTCGAAGAACTTCGTAATTAAATTTGTTTTATTACTTTCTGTTCTTATATTTAAAAAATTCTCGGCACGGACATGTGCACCGGGTAGATAAAGTGCAATTTTTCTATGAATACTGACTAGTTCGGCTTCAACGACCGGGGACGTCGGCTGATCCGCTACTACCTTTTGAGATAACTGCGTTGTGTCGTGCTGCAAACGCCGGCGTGTAGCGCCCTCGTTTGTTCCAACCGGACTTGCCGCCTTTGGTTGCAACTTCTTCTCCAAGGCCAGGTACAACTGTTCAAGTTGTCTCTCCGAATGCACAAAATACGGACTGCGGATCTTGCGACCTGCCGAAATGACTGCATGCAATGCCGTCTCCAGGCTCGCTTTATCCGTTACGAGTTTTTCGTCAATTTGCCGGACGATTTCCCGATACGTCATCAAGACCGCGTTGCGGCCATGACCGGCGGCACTGAGGATAAGCGGCGGCCTATCCGCTAAGAGCGGCTTTGACTCTGAACACTGATCCAGCAACTTGGCGGCCCGCTCAATCTGTTCTGCGCGCAGCAACTTGCCGGTGAATTTCAGACCGGCTTGCATGAGCGGGATTGTCACCGGTTCGCCCAACCTACCATCGGTAATTATCAGGTCAAAACGCGTCGCATCCTTGCCATTTTTTTGCTCAGCGATCCCGGTCAATTTGTAACGTTCATCGAGTACCAGACCATCCGCGCCATTTTCCTTCGCACTCTTCAGTAATTTCGCCAGCATTGCCGACATGGGCTCGACCGACGCATCCTCGAGATCGTGATGCGCCTTGCGCGACACGAACTGAAACAACCCCCGTCCCGACTGAACACCTTGCAGTACGAAATCCCGGCATGACTTTTCAGGCGGCGACTGTCCGACCGCGTAGTGGCGTGCCTCTTGTCCGTCAACAGAGGTCGTGATCGCCACCATGTGAGCATGTATTTGCACCTCTTTTTGAAGGGATGGTTGCCCCTGCGCGACCGCTTTGAACTTGCTAACCTTGATTACGCTGTCATTCCCGATACATTCAACACCAGTGTGATTGACAGGAATCGCAGCAACCATCACCGGTTGCCGCCCGATGTTTTTAAGAGCATCCCATAATCGTGAGATGGCCCGCGGCACACTGATTGAACCCGTCTGACTAGCTGTCCCTTGTGCGGGCAACTCCAAAAGAGGATCGAAAGCCGGAGAGTGAACACGGGAAGTAGGGGAAGAAATTGCAGGCATGAGTCGATCCAAAAAATCCGGCGCACGTCGCCGTATCGGGATCGATGAAATGTGTCGCTACCGTCAGATTGTCAGCACGCCGGACCAGCTTCATCGAAACTCACTGTAAGTCGCGATGACCCGGGATCAGTTCCGCAAGTTGTTCCCGTCACGCAGGCAAAAAATATCTGCCGGGCGCACTTGCCATGTTAAACAAACTCCGGACAAGCAAAGATCGTCCCCGGTCGGGTAACGGCAGCAAAGAGGGTTGAGAAGCAGACGGAAAGTGAAACGGAGAAGGGAACGCAACCGGATGTGCCATCGTGTGATGTCCGGGTTGGCACAACAAGGCACGATGGAGCCACGTTGGCGGGTGCCTAATCGGCACGATTAGCGTCAGAGCGACGCGCGCAGCGTCGCTCTGACGCGTGCTATTACTGCTTTGCGGCTGGCATTGGCATCGGCATTGGTGCCGCCGCAGCCTTGTCTCCGCGCATCATACGGTGGTGCTTCTTGCCGTGATGTTTTTTACCATGATGCATTTTGTCGTGGTGCATATCGCCATGATGCTTGGCGCCGTATTCCATTTTGTGCATCGGCTTAGCGCCGGGCATCATCGCGCCGGCAGCAGGTGCCGACGAGGTGTAGCCGAGGGCTTGCGCACGCTGCTCGATGGCGGCGATTTTTGCCGGGTCGGTGCTCTCGGTGATCCCGCTGGCACTTTGTGCGTTGGCGGTTCCGGCAAGGCCGGCGAGGGTCATCAGGATGACGAGGGAAAGTTTGTTCATGTGTTCTCCGTAAGCTGAATGGGTCAGTCGTGCTTGATGAATACCAGCGGCGCGGACAGCCGGGCCGCGGCCCAAAGTCAAGTATGACGGGCACGGCACACGACAGTTCCGCTATTGCGCACGTTTCAGCACTTAATCGACCGCGTATGTGCGGCGACTCACTTACCTGACGGTCACCGGCACCGGGCGACTCAGGCCAGCGGTTTCTTTCCCACCAGTTGCTTCTCGAATGCGGCATCGTTTTTTGTCATGCGGCG
>JBLHMB010000046.1:0-29240 GCA_047621665.1 Bradyrhizobium sp.
GTCGACTTTTTCCAGATCAAACGGAAAAACGAGATCAATCAGGAGCAGACCGCCGCTGCGGTTGCTGCCGGTCAGGTTTCACGCGATCCATCGACTGCCACGGCGATTGCCGGCGACCCGGGCGCCATCACTGCGGTTCTTGCCAAATACGTCAACTCGGCATCAACCACCGTTCAGGGCGCTGATCTCGACTTCCGTCAAGGCTTCGATCTGGGTTCCGGCTACGGCAAGGTCACGCTGGATGCAAAATGGACCCATCTGTTCAAATTCCTGCGCAAGGAAAAAGACGGCTCCGAGTATGACTTTGCCGGCACCCACGGCAACTGCGATGTCAGCAACTGCATGGGTACGCCATCGGATCGCGTCAACCTCGGTGCGACCTGGGAGCGTGATGCAATTCGTGTCTCGACCATCGTCAACTACCGCGGCAAGCTCGACAACAAACTGTTCAAGAATGATCCGTCCGGTTGCGCCAATACGTTTGCTGACGGCACCGATGCACCTAACGGCTGCAAACTGGCGTCCTTCACGACCGTTGACATGACCTTCCGCTGGTTGGCCAACAAAAATGTGGAAATCTTCGGCACGGTGCAGAACTTGTTCGACAAGCTGCCACCACTCGATCCACTGACCTACGGTGCACAGTCATACAACCCGCTGGACTACAGCGGCGCGCTTGGCCGTTACCTGAACGTCGGCGTCAAGTACAAGTTCTGATGCCAGACAACGCATAAGTCAGCACCCTCGCCGGCAACGGCAGGAATCTGACACCAGTAACAACGTAGCCCGGGACTTGTTCCCGGGCTTTTTCATGCCCGCCACTGATTCGAGAGAGTCAGGGAAGTTTTGCAATAGCAGTGATGGCGGGTGTAATGGACTGGCATGACATTACGACGCGACCAACACGTTGTTTCCTGGCCGGGATCTTGAGGTGACAGTCGATGACGGAGGCCACCACATTCCTGCAGCCTAAAAAATATATTTTCTTGCAAGCCGGCACAAAAAGAGTCAGGTATGACCTCCTCCCTGGCTTCCGCACAGTTAAACGCTAAAAAGTATCGCAATGGCAATCCACCTTCCCATATATAAAATGCAGCTTTCAGTGGCAATGGCCGTACAACTGCGCTGAATCCCTGCCGTGAACAGGGTTAACGCGCCACGCGAACCTGGCTTTTTCTATAGAAAACCGGCGTTGTTTTATTGGGCTAAAACCTTTAGTCGCCAATTTTTTTGTACTGACACGATCATGTTTCGAATGGTTCCATGTTTTGCACAAACTTAATTTCCAAAAGAGATTGTTTGTCGAGCCGGCAACAGCCAGCAAATAAAAATTAACTTTTAAAAAAAGTATCCCCTGAGGAGTTCGGAAATGATGATGGAAACCGTGTTATCGCGTTCTATACGCCTGATGCTTGCAAGCGGAATGATGATGAGTCTTGGACTCTCAGTGACTGCTCAAGCGCAGGATGCCGCCGCACCGCAACGCGTTGAGGTTACCGGTTCAAGTATTAAGCGGATCGCTGCAGAAGGTGCGCTTCCCGTGACAATCGTCACCGCCGAAGAGATTCGTGCGCTAGGCGTCACGTCAGCCGTTGACCTGATTAAAAAATTGACTGCAGTGCAGGGCTCAACCGGCGAATCGGCCTCGGTCGGTGGTGCATCGTATGGTTTTTCCGGGGTATCGATTCATAACATCGGAGAGAGCCGCACGCTGGTTCTGTTAAACGGTCGACGCCTGGCGCAATTCGGTGGCCAGACCCTGACCGGCTTTGCCGCCGGTTTCGATCTGAATGCTATTCCGCTGTCGGCGATCGAGCGCGTCGAAATTCTGACCGATGGTGCTTCGGCGCTGTACGGTGCCGACGCGATTGCCGGTGTTGTCAACTTCATTACCAAACACAACTCGACCGATGGCGACATCACGCTGGGCTACTCCGCTCCGGCCAATGGCGCAGTCGAAAAGCGCTTTAGCGCAACCAAAGGCTATGGCTCGATCGTCGATGACGGCTTCAATGTCACGATGACCTTTGGCCATGATGAGCGTACCAACCTGAAGTCGGTCGATCGCAGCTTTGCGGACAGCGGCCAACGGACCTTCTCTCAGAACGGCAAGACCTACCAAATTCAGCAATCTTCACCAAGTCCGATACCGGCAAATGTACTCGACGATAATAATCAACTGATTAGCCCGTTCCAAAGAACTACCGGCGCGTGTCCGGCAAAAACATTCCGTGTCATTTCGCCCTACACCGACGCAGATGGCACCCCGCGCGCGGATGACTACTGCGGCTATGACTTCGTCAAGGATTTGCAAATCTATCCGGAACGCAAGCGTGACAGCTTCATGGCATCGGTCACCAAAAAAATTGGCGACAACGAGTTGTATGCAGATTTGCTGCTCTCGCGCACGACTCAGGTCTCACGTATTGCGGCAGTCCCGGGCGGCATTAACATTCTTGCCGGCTCGGCGTTGCACAATAAATACTTGCAGCCACTGGGCATTAATAACGACACCCTTGCTTACTATCGCCTCGCGGATATGGGTCAACGCACCAGCCGGGATGTGTCCGAGTTTTCGAACATCGTGGTCGGAACACGCGGCTTCATTTCAAAGTGGGACTACAACCTCGCCTACAATCATTCCGAAAGCAATGTCAAAGGGTATATTTCCGGCTACCCCGGTGCACTGGCAGTCAGGAAATTAACTTCCAGCGGCCTGCTCGATCCTTTCGTCGGTCCCGGTCAGCAATCGGCCGCGGCCAATGCAGCCATTGCCTCGGCACGGTATGACGGTTACTGGGATGGCGGCGTATCGAAACTCGATACCCTGACCCTGAACGGTTCGCGTGAACTGATGCAACTTGCCGGCGGCGCGATGATGTTGGGCATGGGAATTAACGTCAACAAGGAAGCCTTCGACTCCAAGCCTAGCCTGTTTGCCCAGGCAAAGCTGTCCGATCCGGTTGCCGGTACGCTGTGTGATGGCACGGCCGCCAATCGATGTGATCAGCGCTTCGGTGACGAATCCGCCGTTACGCCCTACTCCGCAAGTCGTATTTCAAAGGGACTCTTCGGCGAACTCATCATCCCGGTGAGCAAGACCGTCGAGCTTGGTGCCGCTACCCGTCTCGATAGCTACTCGGACTTCGGCAGCGCAGTCACTGCAAAAGCCAGTGTGCGCTGGACGCCGGTCAATTCCGTGCTGGTACGTGCCTCTGTCGGTAATGGTTTCCATGCACCAACCGTGCCGCAAGTAAATGGTGTCCAGCAAAGCTATGGCGTTACCAGTAGCAACTACACCTGCACACCGGCATTGCAGGCAACTGCAGCGGCCTACGGTGCTTCTTGCCAGCCAGGCAGAAAACAGTACGATCAATTTGCGGGTGGCAATGCACAGCTGCAACCGGAAAAATCCAAACAGGCGACGCTGGGTATTCGTTTCGAGCCGAATAGCTCCTTGTCGATGGGTGCCGATCTCTGGCACGTTCAAATCCGTGATGTGTTCGGTCAATTGACGGAGAACCTGGTGTTTGCCAATCCAGGTCAGTACAACAATTCATGGACCACCAAGCGCGATACCGGAACCGGCGCTAACTACCTGGCATTCCTGTCAAACAACCAGAACCTCGGCAAGTCGTTCTCAACAGGCCTGGATCTCGACTTGACCGCACGGACCAAAACCTCGTTCGGTCAATTGTCATCCCAACTGACCGTGACCCACATGCTGCGTGAAGTCACACAACTGGAAAAAAATGGCGCGTATTACTCGGCTCTGGGCAACTTCGCAGAATTGGGCAGCGTCAGCTTCCGCACTCAGGGTCGTTTGACAACCGGCTTGCAGAGCGGCCAGTTTGCCACCTCACTGGCACTGAACTTCAAGTCCGGTTATCAGGACCAGGAAACCGATGTCCAAGTGCTGGATGCAGCCGGCGCGGTTACCGGCACCGACACGGTTCGCAAGCAAATCGGTTACTTCAGCACCTGGGATGCACAGACCGTCTGGACACCGAGCAAGACATGGACCGTCACGGGCGGCATCCTGAACGTGTTTGACCATCAACCGCCGTTTGTCCCGTCAATCTCGGGTGCCAACCGCGGCCAGCAATTCGGCTACGACGACCGCTATTACGATGCACGTGGTCGTACGATGTACGTCAACGCGTCATACAAGTTCTGATGCAACAGCAGGACTAGATCAGTAACCCGGCCGGCAACGGCTCAGTGCTGACACCACCTTAGCCCGGGACTTGTTCCCGGGCTTTTCCATTTGGCGGGCGGATACGCAGAGTGGCTTGCGAAACGTCCGTTCGGCATCTGCCTGCTTCGCGGTGCGGCGACTGGTCCGGATTACCTGCACCCCGTTCCTCCCAGGCTCGCCAAAGCCACTGCAAGCGCCGTCAGTGACCCTGTCGGGTTGACGCCAGAACCACAATAATATCTATTCAAAATCAATTCATTTGTGATCCAGTTAGGTCTTCTCCCAATATGGCGAAGACCTTATTTTTATCTATTCATCTTTTATGGAAAAAATCAAAAAAGAAGACAAAATAACGGCTCTTCGCCGACTCTTGTCACGCCAGCCAACCGATGCAAAAACACTGACGTCCGAGCTCGGTATCAGCCAGCCGACCTTCTCACGACTCCGGCCGGAGGCAGGTAATGACCTCTGCGTTCCGGGCGCTGCACGGTCGACCAGGTACGCAATGACTCGGCCTGTGCGTGACCTCGGGAGTACGTTGCCGGTCTATCGCATCGATGCATGGGTGCCACCCACCAGTTCTTCAACTTGATCGTCCTCGCCGGACGCTGGTATGCGGTCCAAATGAGCGGCAGTGCGGCAACTACCCTATGCGAAGGGTTGCCCTACTTTATTCAGGATCTGCGACCGCAAGGTTTTTTGGGCCGAACCGTACCGAAAGACAATGCGGCTCTGGATCTTCCCCTGGATGTGCTGAAGTGGAGTGACGATGATGTGCTGTATTACCTTGAACGCCGTAGCGGGAACAGCATGGGCGATCTACTCGTCGGCAGCGAATCCTACCGTCGTCGCCGTCAGAATCATGCGAAGGGTGCGCAGGCCGTCATTACCGAAACCGATCGATATCAACGCTACCCGGAGCTTGCCGGGCGCGCCTTCCGGGGGGATTTGCCGGGGTCTTCCGCCGGCGGCGAGCAACCAAAATTTCTCGCCACGATCTCGGGCGACGAAGCGGATCAGCCAAGCCGCCGCGTTCTCGTCAAATTTTCAGCGGCACTAGATACGCCAGGCGGGCGGCGCTGGGGCGACCTGCTGATTGCCGAGCACCATGCGCTAAATACGCTGGCACTACACGGTGTTGCCGCAGCGAAGTCCGACATCCTGCTATCGTAAAATCGAGTATTTCTGGAGTCCACCCGATTTGATCACAGGGACTTCAAGGCCGGCTCCCGATGGTGTCATTGGCTAGCCTGGCAGGAGAGACCGCTGCCCCCGATAAATCGTGGTCCTGCGTGGCAAACCTGCTGTGTAATCAGCGCCAATTAACCCCCTCCGATCTCGACGTTATTGGACAAACTCGATCTGCAACACCTGTGCCGTGCTGCGCTGCTGGCCGGCCAGTTCTGGACTACCGTGCTTGCCGATGACCGCGTTCCGGATGATTTCAAGACGGCAGCACGCAGGCATCTGGACGATGCGGCACCGATGATGCGTTAGCTAGACGGGACTTTACGCAATGTCGTACTGCGCAGTATGAAAAGAATGCCCTCAAAAAAAACCATTCCCCGGCGACACACCTCAAAACGTTTTCGCCACCCAGGAAGTACCGGTCAGTAACCATCACCTACCAGCACCTAAAATTCGCTTCCCCCTCGCATCGCAACCGTCTGCACGGCTAAGAGCTCTCTTTCACAAAATAATGTACTGAAATAAATGTTTTCAGAAAAAATAGGCCTATAGAAGTGCCGTGAAACTTGCAAAAACACCGCTATCTCCTTGATTAAATGAGGTTTATATTTTTATTGCCACAAGAACGCAGCTATGTATAATCCTGCATCGGCCAGACTGCACGATGCCTGCAGCCTCTGGATCAGAATGCAACCCGATCGGGTTTCGAGATGAAAAAAATGGTTTGGTAATGGAGGAGTTAAGGCATGGATTTCTCGCAGAAAGAACGTAACCCCGCGAAAAAATTTGGCGGTCTCGCGGCTGTCATACTTCTGCACTTGTTTATCGTGTACGCCCTGGTCTCAGGACTGGCCCGCAAGGCCGTCGAAGTCATCACCCAGCCAGTGGAAACCAAGCTGATCGAAGAGATCAAGCCGCCACCTCCACCACCCGATTTGCCACCACCGCCGCCGCCGCCGAAGATGGTTGCACCGCCGCCACCGTTCATTCCGCCGCCGGAGATTCAGATCAACACGCCGCCACCGCCAGTCAATACGATTACGGCTGTGTCGAACGTAAAACCGGATAATCCGGTGATGCCGACGCCGCGAGCGCCTGTTGCTGCACCTGTTGCGCCAGCGCCAGCCCCGGCTGCACCACCGGTCGTTGTGGCAGGTATCAATGATCTCAACAGCTGCAAACCTGACTATCCGCGTGCTTCACTGATTGCCGAAGAAACAGGTATCACCCGGGTCGAATTCACAGTGAGTCCGACCGGTCAGCTCGTTGACGCAAAAATCAAGAAAACCAGCGGATCCCGCAATCTGGATCGTGCTGCGGTCTCTGGCCTTAGCCGGTGCAAGTTCAATCCGGGTACGCAAGATGGGAAAGCTGTGCAATCCACGTTCTCGGTGGAATATGTGTGGAAGCTCGATAATTAGTAACGCCAAATAAAGCTCTGCCAATCGCTGCAGCCTGGCTGCAGTCCGGTTGGATCACATTAAAACGACGTACCCGTTTATTAAAATTGGAGAAAGCATGTTTTTATCATCCCGTTTGTCTGCTTTTGCTGCAGCGCTACTGATCTCTGTCACTTCTGCAGCCGTACTGCTGACACCACAAACAGCGCTTGCCGCTGAATCGACGCCAATCATGCTGGCCCAGGCCAGCACGGAAGTCGCTGCGCCGACTGCTGCGCCAATGGCGGATCCTGCAGCGGGCACCGCCACGGCGTCGGTCGCTCCTGTGACGGAAAAAGTTGAAAATCCGTACGGCCTTGACGCCCTCTGGAAAGGCGGCGACTTCATCGCCCGCGGCACACTGGTCATTCTGGTACTGATGTCGATGAGCAGCTGGTACGTCATCATCACCAAGCTGATCGACCAGGTCAAACTGGGTGGTCAGGCCGCTGAAGCCGGCAAGAAATTCTGGGATGCCAAGAGCGTCGAAGCCGGCACCTTGTCGCTGAAAGAAGGCAGCCCGTTCCGCTTCATTGCTGAAACAGGCATCAAGTCAACCGAGCACAAGGAAGGCGCACTACTGGAACATATCGACCTCAATACCTGGGTCACGATGTCGATTCAGCGTGCCGTTGAAAAAGTCCAGAGTCGTCTGCAAGATGGTCTGGCCTTGCTTGCTACCGTCGGTTCGACCGCACCATTCGTCGGTCTGTTCGGCACCGTCTGGGGTATCTACAACGCCCTGACCGCCATCGGTATCGCCGGTCAGGCATCGATTGACAAGGTGGCCGGTCCGGTCGGCGAAGCGCTGATCATGACGGCCATCGGTCTGGGCGTCGCCGTGCCAGCCGTACTCGGTTATAACTTCCTGGTCCGTCGTAACAAGACCGCAATGGAAAACGTGCGTACCTTCAGCTCCGACCTGCATTCGGTCCTGCTGTCCGGTGTGATGTCGACCGTCAATAAAAAAGGCTAATCGATGGCGATGAATCTCGGCTCTTCGGATAGTGATGAAGACGAGGTGATCGCCACGATCAACACGACGCCACTGGTGGACGTCATGTTGGTCCTGCTGATCATTTTCCTGATCACGATTCCAGTGGTAACGCATACCGTGCAAGTGAAACTGCCGTCGGAAGTCAATTTTCCGTACAAGACCAAGCCGGAAAATATCAACCTGGCCGTCAACAAGGATGGCGACATGTTCTGGAACGAGCATCCGGTGGCCGATACCACTGCGCTGCTGGCGCGCCTGAAAGTGATTGCGGTCATGACGCCGCAACCCGAACTGCATATCCGCGGTGACCAGAACACCCGTTACGAGTACATCGGCAAGGTGATCCTGACGGCACAGCGGGCCGGCATCGTGAAGGTGGGGTTCATTACCGAACCGCCACCGCGCAGCTAACCGACCAACCCGCCAACGAGGAGTAAGCGATGGGAATGAATATGGGATCAAGCGGCGGTGATGACGAGCCGATGATCGAAATGAACATGACGCCGTTGATCGACGTCATGCTGGTATTGATCATCATGCTGATCATCACGATTCCGATCCAGAATCATGCGATCAACCTGAACATGCCATCCGGTACGCCGCCCCCGCCGACGGCACCGCCGGTGGTAGTGACGATCGATGTCGACTTTGACGGTACCGTGTTGTGGGATGGTGTGGTGATACCGGATCGTGCCACGCTGGAATCGAAATTACGGGTCGTCGCCAACACGCCAACCCAACCTGAAGTGCACCTGCGTCCGAACAAGCTGGTACCGTACAAATCGGTTGCCGCTGTGATGGCGTCGGCACAGCGACTTGGCGTGACCAAGATCGGCATGGTCGGCAATGAGCAGTTCCTGCAATAACCGGCAACACATCAGTTGATTACACGGCAGGGGTCTTCCTCTGCCGTTTTTGCTTGGCCCGTCAGAAAGGTTTCTCCATGTCCCGATTTCGCCTCACTCGTGTCACCCGCCTTGCCGTTTTGCTCGTCGCCATCGGCTTCACCCCATTGACGCACGCGCAGGAAACCATGCGTGCCGAACTCGGCAAGCCCTTGCAGCAAGCCCAGGAAATGATGCGCGCACAGCGCTACAAGGAGGCGCTTGCCAAGGTGCGCGATGCCGACCGCATCGGCGCAAAAAATCCGGCCGAACAACTGACCCTGGACCGCATGCGCGGTGCCGCGGCGCAAGGTGCCGGCGATAACGCCACGGCGGCCAAGTCGTATGAAGCCGCGATCAATTCCGGCAAGATGCCGGCCGGCGACAACGTCAAGCTGATGCAGGCACTGGCCATTTTGTATTACCGCGCCCAGGACTATGCCAAGTCGCAGGTCTGGATTCAGCGCTACATCAAGGACGGCGGCACCGACCCGCAAGTACGCGGCTTGCTGGCACAAACCTATTTCCTGAACAACGACTTTGCCAAGGCGCAAAAAGAATTGCAGTCAACGATTGCCGCCGATGAAAAAGCCGGCCGCACACCCGCAGAAGAAACCTACCAGTTACTGGTCAGTACCGCGCTCAAGCAAAACGACAGCGCTGCGTATGTGCAGGCAATGGAAAAGCTGGTGCGCGCGTATCCGAAAAAACAGTATTGGTCAGAACTGGTCAACCGGTTGGCCAGCAAAAAAGGCTTTTCGGATCGTTTCACGCTGGATGTCTTCCGATTACGTCTGGCCGGCGGCCTGCTGAAAACCGCGGGTGACTATATGGAAATGTCGCAACTGGCGCTACAGGCCGGCTATGCGGCTGAAGGCAAGAAAATCGCTGACATGGGATTCAAGGCCGGCATTCTCGGCGTCGGTGCCGAAGCGCCGCGTCAGAAGCGCTTGCTGGACCTGGCCAACCGGAACGCCGCCGCTGAAACAGCCGGCTTTGCTGCGGCTGAAGCAGCGGCAGTAGCCGGCAAGGATGGCACCGACATGGTCAACGTCGGCTTTGCACTGGTCGCCGCCGGACAGGCCGACAAGGGCCTGGCGCTGATCGAAGGCGGCATCAAGAAGGGTAATCTGAAACGGTTAGACGATGCACGGCTGCACCTCGGTGTCGCCTACGCCAGCGCCGGCAAGAAAGACCTGGCAGCCAAGACCTTCAAATCCGTCAAGGGCACCGACGGTGCGGCCGATCTGGCTGGCTTGTGGCTGGTGCAGACTACGACGCCGATGAATTAAAGCCGGCTCCTGAAGGAGCGCATCGACGAATGTAAAAAAAGCCTCGCAGTCCGGAGGCTTTTTTTACATTGACGCGTGCGGCTGTAAAAATCTTATTCCTGAGAATTTATTGAGGTCATTCATCGTTCGTCGTCATCGCTATGAATGGATGTTGAACCGGCACGAAGGAAAGCGGCGTTGACGAAGACTGTTGGTGCGCGTGGTGTCACCACCGGCTGCTTTACAAAAAATTATGGGAATCGAATAATTATCCATATTTCATAAAAAGAGATAAATCATGACTTTTCGTCGAACTGCCCTCGCGCAGGAAATGGCTCAGCAACTGCTTAGCCCATCATTTCTCGACACATCGCTGCGCTCCGGATTATTTCTTTCAGGCCAACGACGGGTCGGTAAGACGACATTTCTTGCCGGCGACCTGATTCCGGCGTTGGAGGGTAGAGGTGCCATCGTGATCTATGTCGATTTGTGGAGCCAACCACAAGCCAATCCTGCGGACTTGGTGCACGGATGCCATCCGGAAGTCTCTCATCAAGGCGCACCTGCCGCATACCACTTCCCGATCAACGCCCGCTCGTCCCCGGTAATCCCGGTCAGGTTCCCGATCGGCATGGCCCGAAGCTGCACGACTTGCTGGTAAATCCGTGCTGCATGCTGATGAATCAGCGCCGACGTCTGCAGTTGCACACCCAGCGGTGCCGCCGCAAAACCCGGCTGGGTCGGTTGCGCCGCATGGCAGGCGACGCAGCGCTGATCGATGATCGCCTGCACTTGCTTGAAATCGACCGCCGCCCCGGTACGCGCCACCGGTATCGGTGCAATCGCCACCGCCACAGCGATCAGGATTGCCGCGCCGGCAACCGGATAACCCCAGACAATCCGGCCCTTGTGCCGCAAATTAAAGAAATGCCGGATCAGCACACCCGCCGCCATCATCGCTGCCAGCACCAGCCAGTTGTACTTATGGCTGTAAGTCATCGCATAGTGGTTGCTGATCATGATGAACAGTACCGGCAGCGTGAAGTAATTGTTGTGCACGCTACGCTGCTTGGCGCGCTGGCCGTGGATCGTCCCGGGCACTTGCCCGGCCTGCATCGCCGCCACCATCTTGCGCTGGCCCGGCATGATGACCATCAGCACATTACCGACCATGATGGTGCCGAGCATCGCGCCGACATGGATATAAGCGGCGCGACCGCTGAGCAACTGCGACAGCACGTAAGCAGCCACCACGATCAGCAGGTACAGAACAATTCCCAGCCAGCCATCGCGCTTGCCCAGCGGCGAGCGGCACAGCAAGTCGTACACCACCCAGCCGCTGACCAGCGTGGCCAGTCCGATCGCGACCGCCTGCCAGACCGCCAGGTCCGCCACCGAGCGGTCGATCATCATCGCCGAGGCATTGAAATAATAGACGATGGTCAGCAGCGAAAAGCCCGAGATCCAGGTCCAGTAGGCTTCCCATTTGAACCAGTGCAAGGTAGCCGGCAAGGTGGCCGGCGCGACCAGATATTTTTGCGGATTGTAGAAGCCGCCGCCGTGAACCGCCCACAGTTCGCCAGACACACCGCGTTTGGCCAGCTCGGACCCGGGCAACGGCGGACGGATAGAATTGTCGAGCCAGACAAAATAGAACGACGCGCCGATCCAGGCAATACCGGTCACCAGATGCAGCCAGCGCACCAGCAAATTGAGCCAGTCGATGCCATAGGTGACTAAATACGAGTGTAAAAAAGCGTCCATGCATTCCTTGTGGAAGAGTCGGCCGTGCCACCGCGCGCGACGATGACTGACCTGACGAAGATAAGCGCAAACACTGCCCAACTCATGCAACATCCCGTATATTTCACATAGTCATTTTCATATGAGGCATTCATGTCCGGCGCACTACCCGACCATCTCGATATTCACCTGATCCGCATTCTGTACATGCTGTTGTCCGAGAAAAGCGTCTCGCGCGTGGCGCTCAAGCTGAACCAGCCGCAACCGTCGATTTCCGCCTCACTGCGCAAGTTGCGCGAACTGACCGGCGACCCGCTGCTGGTACGCGGCGCGCGCGGCATGGTGCCGACCCAGCACGGCGAGAGTCTGCTCAAACCGGCCAAGCGCATTCTGGTCGAAACCGAACGCCTGTTCGTGCGCAAGGTGCCGTTCGTCGCGCAAGACGAAGGCCGCACTTTCCATATTGCCGCACCCGATTATCTGGACAGCCAGTTCCTGCCCAACGTCGTCTCGAGCCTGCGGCGCGAATCGCCCAAGAGCAAACTGGTGATTCATGGGCTCGGTCCCGAAATTGACTACATCCGCCTGCTGTCGGATGGCGACCTGGATCTGGTCATTGCCAACTGGGGCGAGCCGCCAGCCCATTTGCACCTGTCAAAACTATTCGAGGATACGATTGCCTGCTTCATGCACAGCGAGTGCGCGTACGCCAAACGCACCGGTGCCGAGGACATGACCGTCGAGGATTATCTGAGTCTGCCGCACGTCGCGCCGGCCCAGACGCTGGCCGGCTACAACGGTGTCATCGAAGGCTATCTGGCCAAGCAGAACATGAAGCGCAACGTCACCGTCCAGTCGGCCTTCTTCGGCTTGATACCGTACATGCTGACGCAGACTGACCTGGTACTGACGACCGGCGAACAGTTCCTGCGCTTCTACGAAAAAACGCTGCCGCTGAAACGCTTCACGGTGCCGGTGAGCTTTCCGAAAATGCGCTACTACCAGCTGTGGCATGACCGGGTGCACCAGTCCAACGAACACAAGTGGCTACGCGACCTGATCAGCGCCGCAGCGAAATCACTGACAACGCGGTAACAGAAAATCGTCAGGTGCAATCACCGCCGGCCAATCCCCGGCGCGGCGCAACGCTCCTTCATCGCACCAGTTCAAACAGCATCGCCGACATCGATGTAATCACCGGTAGCGGCGTGCGCTGCCACAATTTGCCCGGCTGCGACAACGGAATCCCGCGCCGCAGAATCACCCCGAAGTCGAGCGATGGTGGATGCGGAAAGTAGTCTTGCTGTATCGAGATCACCTGCCGGAAACCTTTGCCGTAGTAATACGACAGCTGCGGGTCGGCCGGCTCGCCGGCGTGAAATTTCTTTTTGCGATGGACGTATTTCCAGGCCGAGAGTTCCGGCTCAAGTTCCCGCGCGCGCCGGAAGCCCGGCATCGGCGAACCCAGATAGACATCACGCCAGCCGGCCTTGAGTGCCCGCGGATAAAAGAACCGGAAAATTGCGTCGGTCGCCGCCGCATGATTGCTACTGAGACTGATGCCGAACAGGCTATGCGTGTGCCGGTGCAGCGCGTTGTCTGCCGGCAGGTTCGCCGTCAATTCCCAGCGGGTGGGCCCGATAAAAATCGCCGGATTGATCGGCCGCATGAATAGCGATGCCAGCGCCTTGCCGCTGCGCGGACAAAATGCGCCTATGCACAGTTGCGGATGGGCCGCGATGCGCTGCCGCAGCATCGCTTCGGAGGCCGCCTGATTCGGCTCCCATTTGTCGTGTTCCAGCGCGAGCAAGGCGGGCACATCAGCCGGTACCAGATAGCGCGTCTGCAAGCGCGCCGCACGCGCGCGACGCCAGAGTCGGGGCAACAAATCAATAAACATGGTCGACTCCGCCGGGTGCGACAGGCCGGTTTTCGGTCGATATCTCCGTGATCAGGCCGGTCAGATAACCGCGCGTAATGACGGCACGCTCGCGAAAAGCCGGGTCCGTCATCAAGGCGCGATGCAACCGATTCAGACGGAAAAATGGTACCGAGGGAAACAGATGATGATCGGCGTGAAAGTTGACGCCATTTTGCGCAATCAGCAACCGTTCCAGCGGACTCGCCACCATCGTGCGCGCACTGTCAAAGCCGGTCGCCGGCAAGCCGAAATGTTCCCCCAAGTCACGCACGTACAGAATCGCCATCAGAAAGGTCGCCAGCGGCACAATCCAGTACAGCAGCACCGGCCACCACAGATCGAAATGTGCCACGGTAGCCAACAGCAGCAGCGCAAACACGAAGCGACTGAGCACCGTGCTGCGCGGCAGAGCAGTGGCCATACCGGCGTCCACCGTGTAGCTCTTGAGTTCCTGCAACGTGTACCAGCCGATTGTGTGCCTGGCGATCTCCAGCCAGACTTGCGAGCGTGTTTTCGGGAATTGGTAACGGCGCTTTTTTGCGGACGCGACATAGTTGGGATCCTGTTCGGTCCAGGCATGCCGGTGATGCAGCAGGTGATTGCGGCGAAAGCCGTGGATCGTAATGAAGAACGGGAAGGCAGTAAAAACATCGCCGACCAGATCATTGAGCCAGCCGCGCCGGCGGCTGAGCTGGTAGTGCGAGTAATCGTGCATCAGCGCCAGCAACGCGTGCTGGCGGGTAGCAATGAGCAGCATGCAAAGCAGGCTCACTGTCCAGTGCGCTGCTGCCGTCGCCCAACACGCCAGGGCAATGATGCAAGCCCATTCAAGACCGGTCTGTAGCAGTAACCGGGCCGGTGCCGGCGCGGCCAGCGTCTTCAGCAGGTCGCGTGGAAGGCGGATTTTTCGGACAGTAGCAGGGTGTGCGGAAGAGGACATGGGAATCTCCATCGATCTGTTTAATGATAATTTATCGATAATTTACTAATGAATTATTTCTTGCCCATGACATCTTCACGTAGTTGGCAAAATCGCCACTAACGGAACCATCAGCCGTTCACGGTCACTTAGACAAGGTCACTTTTGCGGCATATTCCCGCTCTTTTACTTGCTTGATTTCCATGATCACAACCTCGCCGGCCGGTGCTGCACCGGCTATCCCGCAGCGTTCCCCGGTACCGTCAGCCGGTATGGTTGCGTCGATGCCGCCGGCCGCCAATCCGACAGCCGGCCAGCCCGTAACGCCGTTCAACAACACGATGCGCAAGAGGATCATCCGGCTATTCAACACGAAGTTAGTGCCGTACCAGCCCGCCCGGCGATTTGCCGCCGACTGGCCGACTGCGGCGGGCGAAATTTGCCAAAGCTGGATCGATACCCAGATCAGGCATCACGTGACAACGGTGTCGCACGTCGCGCTTTCACGCATGAAGGCTCTCGAATTCGAGCGAAAAAATCTCGCCACCATCCACCAAGACCAGCGCTTGCTGCCGGCCAACGCCACCAAAGGCGATTACTACCAGGCAGAAATCGAAGCCTTCCTTGCCGCGCTCGGCGAACAGGATCCGCAGCCGATGCTGGAGAGTTTCAAGCTGGCCGGCACCGGTGGCTTGCATCGGCAGTACGCCACCATCGGCGCGACCATTAGCAATTCGCTTAGCGTGGCCAGCCTGCTCTCGCCCGATCCGGTCACCAAGTTAGCGCTCACCTGCACCCGCCTGCTCACGCAAGCGGGCACCTCGGCCGCCGTCATTGCCGCCGGACCGCGTCGATTTCGCAATGCCTGTACCGAGGACATCATGCCGCTAGGGCGCGCCGAGGCGTCACCGGCAGCCAAGCGGGCACCCAATATGCTGCAGGCCTCGCTGGGCGTCATGCGCACATTAAAAATCAAGGACCTCAACAAGAGCCTGCAGCAAATGCAGGTGGCGATGCAGGCACTGGAACGCGCAAAGGATGGCGGCAGCGTGAATGCCCGGCGAGACACGCGGCAACAACTGGAACTGGCTTTCGCCCGCATCTGCCACCAGCTCTCGGTGAAAGAGGCCTACAAGACTTCGTCCGAAAGCGCGAAAATCGAGTTCATCGGCAACCTGCGCTATCTGCTGACCAGCTATACCGGCAGCGCTGCCGTACTGAGCGCTGCGATGATCGCGATCATGACGCCGCTGTTCATTAGTGCGGTCGTGACAGGCGGACTGATTGCTGCCGCGACCGTCTTGACGGTAGTGATGTATCTCGGCTACCAGCTGGGCACCGGTCCGTCGCGTGACGGCGAGGAGAAAGCCAAGCGTGCCATCGTCGCCCTCACCAAAATGCTGGCAGTGCTGGGCGGAGAAAATACCGACAGCACGCGCCATCGCGGCAGCGCCTATGCCGACTATCTGCAGGACCGGAAAGTCCCGCGCTTTACCCAACCGGCCGAACGAAAAAAAATCAGGGACCAGGCGCTGACAAGACTGCAGGAAAGGCTGGCAGCGATCGCGGCCATGGAACCGCCGAATACGGGACTGGACTTGGCGGGCAACTGGACTATTTATTCCAGACACATCAACGAGGCCAAGGCAATCGCTGCCACAGCGAAACAGGAAAACCGCACCGGGCCGGAATGCCGGCAGCAATTGGCCGACCATGACCGGCAATTCGATGACCGGCACCGGCACGACCTTGCCGCCAGGGAGCTGATCGACACCTGGAAAACGCCAATGCGCATCCGCACCGATGCGGCCAGCCGGATCATGAAAGGCAAGGTGGCGCAATCGGCCAAGCGGCTGCTGAAACTCCGGTCTGCCGATATAGCGCCTGCCGGACCTGTCCGCGCGCGCCATCTTGAGCTACGCACGCTGGCCGTCGAACAACAAAAACAGGTGTTGTACGAGCACCTGCGTGACCTGTTCCATCTGGAGCTGGCGATGCAGGACTTAACTCTGACCGAAGGCACCAGCGTCGCCCCCATCAACCTGACGCGCGCAACCGAACGGCTGGCGGCCATCACCGATGAGGATGTCCATCAACTGTTTTGCGGCAACGCTGAAGAACAGGTCGAGGCCATCAAGCTGTCCAAAGAGCTGACCGCCGGTGAAAGCGAGCGTTACACCCATTCCAATGCCGGCTCGGCCGCGCTCGGCATTGCGCTCAACATCGGCGTTTCCGGGGCGGATGTGATTGTCAGTTTCGGCAAAGCAACCCAAGCCTATCCAACGCTGGACGCGAATGACTACAAGTTGATCTCGATCTCTCAAGCGGGTGCACAACCGGGGGCGCACCAGAGCGCCGGTGACCGCGCCGCCTTCCAGCACCGTGAAATGCGACCGTTATTGGCAGAAACCGAGCTGAAAGAACCTGCGCCCGAGTGCCACTTGCAACTGGTCCTGCGCGGCAACGTGTTGCAGCAGGACGATAAGGCGGTCGACGCCGCCCTTCAGTCGTTGGTCGAAGAGCTCGGCGCGATTGACGTTGTCCCGCGCACCCTGCGATTGACGTTGCAGCATGCCTCGACGCCCGGCAGCGCGGTAGGGTCGAACGCCGCCAGCGCAGGATCAGCTCAGTCCGAAGCGCTGATCATCAACCTGAAACCGACCAGCGCATTCCATCGTGTGCAATACAAAAAAAACCCGTTCCGGCAACGCCTGCGCCACATGCGTCATCAAATGGCGGTCATCGGCCGGCAAACGGCGATGTCGATTGCCGGATTGCCGGTGCAGGCGTTCGCCCAGCACCGGGTCAGGAAAGTGGCGGCGACACTTGCCATCGCCGCCCGATCGCGCAACAGGGCGCAGGTCTTGTTGCAGCCGGCAACCTTTCCTCCGCACGAAGTACCCATCAATGCCAGCGGCCTGCCCTGCCGGGAAAATGCGCATGTCGTCATGGTGCACACCGGCACACCGGATCAGGCACCGCATCCGATTCATGCACATCAGGTCCGGCAACAGTTACGCAGCGACGAGACCTACGCCGCAGGACAATCGCCGCCAGCTGGCAGCGTCGATGATTTCATCGTACAAGGGCTGACATCGGGACAAGGAATCTTCCAGTTCGTTTCGCGTAGCACGCATTACAACCCTGACGATAGTCAGGAAATACCGGTCATCGGACATTTGAAAAAACAACTGCTCCGGCATCCGGCGCGACTGATCGGCGGGCGTTACCGGGTCATCAGTTTTAGAGACATCAGTAGCAGCGGCGCCGGCAGTACCGGCAGCGATACCCTGCGCCACGAACTGGTCGCGCAGGATACCTGGTCGCCAGCGCAGCCGGTGATACGGGTACCGATTACACAGGTCGGGCTGAAATTTACCGATCACTTGCTGCGCGCGCCGCAGATTACCCGCGCCAGCGCACTACTCGACGCGCATAACGCGCTGCTGACGCAACCGGTCGATCCGCTCAACGCCGACAAGATGATCCTCAGCTTTGCCGGCATCGGGCGCAATGCCACGCTCATTACCTATCGCGTGCTCAGTGCAGCGATCGCGCGTGGCGAGCTCACGGAAGAATCCCTGGACGCCGCGCTGGAGGCCGAAATCACATCCAACCACGTGCGGCGCGGACCGGACTACCTCCACACGCAGGCACAACTGGCGCAACTGCGGGCTGCGCTGCTGGAACGCATTGCAGCGCGCACGCCGCCGCAGCAGGCATAACCGGCCACCGTTTTTGATACCTGCCGATACGCTCATTGGTCCGCTCATTCACCGGGAATAATTATCAAAAAAACACCCGGCGCTAATCCGGAATACACTGCTTTGCCGCTATCCGCAGGCACGTCGCATCGACCCCGGAGATCTCTCACAGTGCCAACCTCACAATCCAACAACCGGCTGCGCACGGCGCTGCTTGCTGCCGCTGCCGCCGGATTACATCTTGCCCCCGCTAGCGCAGCCACCGTCGCGCCCGTCGCGCCCGTCGAGCATGCATTCGTGATCCGCAATTTCAAGACCGAAAGCGGCGTCGTGCTGCCACAGGCACGCATCGTCTACGCCACCTACGGCAAGCTCAATGCCGCCGCAGACAATGCGATCCTGCTGCCGTCACACTACATGGCGACGTTTTCCGGGTATGACTGGCTGATCGGGCCGGGCAAGGCACTGGACCCGGAGAAGCACTTCCTGATCAGTACTGAACTGTTCGGCAATGGCCGCTCTTCGTCACCGAGCAACACGCCGGAACCGCTGCATGGACCGCGCTTCCCGATCACGACGATCCGCGACAATGTCCATGCCGTGCACCAGATGCTGTCCGAACAGTTGCGGATCACGCACCTGCGAAGCGTGATCGGGTTTTCGATGGGTGCGCAGCAGGCGTTTCAGTGGGCGGTCAGCTATCCCGATTTCATGGACAGCATTGTGGCTACCGCAGGCACCGCCAAAACCTATGGCCATGGCATCGTGCGTCTCGAAGGCCAGATCGCCGCACTCACCGCCGACGACGCGTTCAAGGCCGGCAACTACACGACACCACCGGAAAAAGGTCTGCAGGCGTTCGCCGTGGTCTGGACCGGCTGGCTGTTTTCGCAGGAGTGGTGGCGTCGTGAACTCTGGCGCATCGATGCACCCGCCGACATCACGCTGGCCAAAGTCATCGAGAATTTCCGGACCGAATTCATTCCGGGGGCCGACGCCAACGACCTGATCCTGCAGATGCGCACCTGGCAGGAACACGATGTCGGTACCACAGCCCCATTCAACGGACAGGTCGAAGCCGCACTCGCCTCGATCAAGGTACCGGTGCTGTACATGCCGTCGGAAACCGATCTGTATTTTCCGCTCGCCGATGCCCGCTACGAAGCCGGCTTTATTCCGGGTTGCACGCTATTGCCCATTCCGTCGTTATGGGGCCATCCGGCCGGTGCCGGCGCAAGCCCTGAAGATGCGGTATTTCTGAATCGCCATATCGCTGCATTTCTGCATCAAGCCGCGCCCCCGAAGTAGTCAGCCACGGCAATTTTTATCGTGACAGGAGGCCCGCGCCGCTGCGGCGGGCCGGACCGGACCCGCATCCGGAAGCAGCGGGCGCCATTGCGCGACGCGCAGCTGGCACGGATTGCGGCGCGGGCACCGGCGAGCCAAGTATAATCAGGCCTCCTTTTCCTCCTATTGGCCGCGCCCGTCATGCAAGACAAATACAACCACGCCGAGATCGAAAAATCAGCGCAAGACCACTGGCAAGCGACCGACGCCTACAAGGCCGTCGAACACGCAAAGGACCAGCACGGTAACGACAAGAAAAAATTCTACGCCTGCTCGATGCTGCCCTACCCGTCCGGCAAGCTGCACATGGGCCATGTGCGCAATTACACGATCAACGACGTGATGTATCGCCACCTGCGCATGAACGGCTACAACGTCCTGATGCCAATGGGCTGGGATGCGTTCGGGATGCCGGCCGAAAACGCCGCGATGGCCAACAACGTGCCACCGGCGCAATGGACCTACGCCAATATCGCGCACATGAAACAGCAGATGCAGGCCATGGGCCTGGCCATCGACTGGTCGCGCGAGATGACCGCCTGCAAGCCGGACTACTACAAATGGAACCAGTGGATGTTCCTGAAGATGCTCGAAAAAGGCATCGTCTACAAGAAGACCGGGACCGTCAACTGGGACCCGATCGACCAGACCGTGCTGGCCAACGAGCAGGTGGTCGATGGCCGCGGCTGGCGTTCCGGTGCGCTGATCGAGAAGCGCGAAATCCCGATGTACTACGCCCGCATCACCGACTACGCCGAAGAATTGCTCGACCATGTCGACAACAAATTGCCCGGCTGGCCCGAGCGCGTGCGCACGATGCAAGCCAACTGGATCGGCAAATCGACCGGCGTGCGCTTTGCCTTCACGCACACCATCGCCGATGGCGAGACCCTGATCGACGACGGTAAACTCTGGGTTTTCACGACCCGTCCCGACACGATCAAGGGCGTGACGTTTTGCGCGGTCGCACCGGAACATCCGCTGGCCACGTTCGCCGCGCGCAACAACCCTGAACTGGCTGCCTTCAATGCCGAGTGCAAGCTCGGCAGCGTCATCGAAGCCGACATGGCGACAATGGAAAAGAAAGGCATGCCGACCGGACTGGTCGTGTCACATCCGATCACCGGTCGCCAGATCGAAGTCTGGGTCGGGAATTATGTGCTGATGACCTACGGCGACGGTGCCGTGATGGGCGTGCCGGCGCATGACGAACGTGACTTTGCGTTCGCGCAAAAATATCTGCTGCCGATCGAACCGGTCATTGCCGTCGAAGGCAAAGTCTTCAACACCGACCAATGGCACGACTGGTACGCCGACAAGGAAAACGGTCGCTGCATCAACTCCGGCCGCTTCGACGGCATGGGCTTTGCCGAAGCGGTCGACGCAGTCGCAACAGTCGTCGCCGAACTCGGCCTCGGCGAGAAGAAAATTACCTATCGCCTGCGCGACTGGGGCATTTCGCGCCAGCGTTATTGGGGCACGCCGATCCCTATCATCCATTGCGACAGCTGCGGTGCGGTGCCGGTACCCGAAAAAGATTTGCCGGTCGTGCTGCCGGAAGATTGCGTGCCGGACGGCACCGGCAATCCGCTCAACAAACATGAAAAATTCCTGCATGTCGATTGCCCGACCTGCGGCAAAGCGGCGCGCCGCGAGACCGACACGATGGATACCTTCGTCGATTCGTCGTGGTATTACATGCGCTATTGCTCGCCGGGCAGCACCGAATCGATGGTCGATGCGCGCAATGATTACTGGATGCCGATGGACCAGTACATCGGTGGCATCGAACATGCGGTCATGCATTTGCTGTACGCGCGCTTCTGGACCAAGGTCATGCGCGACTTCGGCCTGATCAACTTCGACGAGCCCTTCACCAACCTGCTCACGCAGGGCATGGTGCTCAACGAAACCTATTTCCGCGAAGACGCCGCCGGCAAGAAGACCTGGTTCAATCCGGAAGACGTGGCTCTGACGCTGGACGACAAGGGCCGGCCACTGGCGGCCACACTGAAAAAAGATGGCGCTGCCGTCCACATCGGTGGCACCGAAAAAATGTCGAAGTCGAAGAACAACGGCATTGATCCGCAAGCGCAAATCGATTTGTACGGCGCCGACACCGCGCGCCTGTTCACGATGTTTGCCTCGCCACCGGAACAGACGCTGGAATGGTCCGGCACTGGCGTCGAGGGGGCCAACCGTTTCCTGCGCCGGGTCTGGGCGTTCGGCTTCGCGCAATCCGGCCGCATCGAAAAATCCGCTGCGCTGAAACTGGTGGTGGCTGATCTGGGCGAAGCGCAGCGCACGCTGCGCCGCGAAGTCCACAAGATCCTGCATCAGGCCGATCACGACATCAAGCGCATCCAGTACAACACCGTCGTGTCGGCTTGCATGAAGATGCTCAACACGCTCGAAGCAGCCAAGCTTGATGACTCGAAAGCGTCCGACGCGGTCATTACCGAAGGCTTTTCGGTGTTCCTGCGCGTGCTGTATCCGATCGCGCCGCATATCACCTTCACGTTATGGCAGCAGCTCGGTTACGCCATGGTCCATGGTGACCTGCTCGACGCGGCCTGGCCACAAGTCGATCCGGTGGCGCTGGAACAAGCCGACATCGAAATGATGATTCAGGTCAATGGCAAACTGCGTGGCAGCATCACTGTCGCCAAAGGTGCCGACAAGGCCAGCATCGAAGCAGCGGCACTGGCCAACGAAAACGTGCAGAAATTCCTTGAAGGGCCGCCGAAAAAAATCATCGTCGTGCCCGGCAAACTGATCAACATTGTGGTCTGACCTGACAGCGCAAAGGACAACCTGCCCATGAATCAACACACTTCACGACGGTCCTTTCTGGCCTATGGCGCCGCTTCCGCGGCGCTGCTGGCGCTGTCGGCCTGCGGCTTCAAGCTGCGCGGCTCCGACGGTAGCGCGCTGCTGCCGTTCAAGACGATGGTGATCGGCTTTGCCGATACCTCGCCGCTCGGTGCCGAACTGCGGCGCTATATCCGCGCCTACGGCACCACCGTCATCACCGATTCGAAAGTGGCCGATGCCACCCTCGACGTGCTGTCCGAAACCCGCGAAAAAGTCATCCTGTCCCTCAACAGTGCCGGCCGGGTGCGCGAATACACGCTGTTTTACAAGTTCCGTTTCAAGGTCCGGGATAACAATGGCAAGCAATTGCTGGAGCCGACCGATATCGTGCTTAAGCGCGATATCAGCTTCAACGAGTCGGCCGTGCTGGCCAAGGAAGCCGAAGAAGGCTTGCTGTACCGCGACATGCAAAGCGATCTGGTGCAGCAAATCCTGCGCCGGCTGTCGGCCCTGAAACCGGACTGATCCAGACCATGCAACTGCGCGCCGACGCCCTCGATGCCCACCTCGGCAAACCGCTGGCGCCGCTGTACGTCATCAGCAGCGACGAGCATTTGCTGGCGCTCGAAGCAGCGGACAAAATCCGCAAGGTCGCGCGCGCGCAGGGACTGTCCGAGCGCGAGGTCTTGCAGGTCGACCGCAGTTTCAAGTGGGGCGAACTGAGCGCGGCCAATAACGAGCAATCGCTGTTCGGCGACCGCAAGCTGATCGAATTGCGTCTACCGACCGGCAAGCCGGGCAAGGAAGGCGGCCAGGCGTTGCAGCAGTACGCGGCCAGCCCGAATCCCGACAATGTCACGCTGATCAGCTTGCCCAAGCTGGACTGGGCTACCGCCAAAGCAGCCTGGGTCGGGACTCTGCAAAAAAGCGCGGTGTATATCGAGATCGCGCTGATCGAGCGCAACCAGTTACCGGGCTGGATCAGCACGCGACTGGCGGCGCAACATCAGAGCGCCGAACGCGAAGCGATCAGTTTCATCGCCGAGCGGGTCGAAGGCAATCTGCTGGCTGCGCATCAGGAAATCCAGAAGCTCGGTCTGTTGCATGGCGACGGCAAACTGAGCTTCGAGCAAGTCCATGATGCGGTGCTCAATGTCGCCCGCTACGACGTCTTCAAGCTCAATGAAGCGATGCTGGCCGGGGATGCTGCGCGACTGGTGCGCATGCTCGATGGCTTGCAGGGCGAGGGCGAAGCGCTGCCGCTGGTGTTGTGGGCGGTGGGCGAAGAAATCCGCACGCTGCTCAAGATCAAGGCAGCCATGGAACAAGGTCAGTCGGCCGGCGCATTGCTCAAGCAATACCGTATCTGGGGCCCGCGTGAAAAACTGATGGAACCGGCCTTGCGCCGCCTGTCGATGGCCACGCTGGAAGCCGCCGTGCAGCAAGCTGCGCAAGTCGATCGGCTGGTCAAAGGTTTGCGCGCACCGGCACTGGCCGGCGATGCGTGGGACGCGATGCGGCAACTGGCGCTGAACGTTGCGCGCGGTCGCTGACTGACCACTTTACTGAAGGCAATTGGAAACAACATGACCACCACCGCAACGATAACGACAACGGCGACCACCGCAACAACGACGGTCGCCGACACCATCATCGCGCTCGGCAAGAACGCCCGGCGCGCCTCGCGCGCAATGGCCAAAGCCTCGACCGCCACGCGCAATCAGGCACTGCGACTGATCGCTGCCGCCATCCGCCGCGAAGCCGCTGCGCTGACTGCCGCCAACCAGCGCGACTTGCAAGCCGCGGCTGCCAGCGGCATGGATGCCGCGATGCTGGACCGCCTTGCGCTATCAGAAAAATCGATTGCCGGCATGGCCGAAGGACTCGAACAGGTCGCCGCCCTGCCCGATCCGATCGGTGAAATCTCGAACATGAAGTTCCGTCCCAGCGGCATCCAGGTCGGCCAGATGCGCGTGCCATTGGGCGTCATCGGCATCATCTACGAAGCCCGTCCGAACGTCACGATTGACGCCGCCGGCCTGTGCATCAAGAGCGGCAATGCGACCATTCTGCGCGGCGGTTCGGAAGCCATCCATTGCAATCGCGCGCTGGCCATCCTGGTTGCAGAAGGACTGGCCGGTGCCGGTTTGCCGGCCGACGCGGTGCAGGTCGTCGACACCACCGACCGCGCTGCAGTCGGCGCAATGATCACGCTGCCGGAATACATCGACGTCATCGTGCCGCGCGGCGGCAAGGGCCTGATCGAGCGGCTGATGCGCGAAGCGACGGTACCGATGATCAAACACCTCGATGGCATTTGCCATGTCTACATCGATGACAAGGCCGATCTGACCAAAGCCGTCGATATCGCCTTCAATGCCAAATGCCATCGCTACGGCACCTGCAACACGATGGAAACCCTGCTGGTGGCCAGCGGGATTGCCGCACAAGTCTTGCCGCTACTGGCTGAACGTTATGCCAGCCAGCAAGTCGAACTGCGGGCTGATGCGCATGCGCAGGTAATCCTGGCTGAGGCCGGTTATCCGCACCTGAGCGAAGCTACCGAAGCCGACTGGCACACCGAATATCTGGCGCCGATTCTGGCAGTCAAGATCGTCGCCGGTCTGGACGAAGCGATTGATCACATCAACACGTATTCATCGCAACACACCGATGCGATCGTCACCGAGGATTACAGTCGCACGATGCGCTTTTTGCGCGAAGTCGATTCGGCCTCGGTGATGGTCAATGCCTCCACCCGTTTTGCCGATGGTTTCGAATACGGCCTCGGTGCCGAAATCGGTATCTCGAACGATAAACTGCACGCGCGTGGCCCGGTCGGACTGGAAGGACTGACCTCATTGAAATACGTCGTATTCGGCCACGGCGAAGTACGCCAATAACGCACTCCTGCGCACCATCACTCTCAAGGAATCACCATGCTCTGGATTAAAACGCTGCACATTGTCTTCATCACTTCCTGGTTCGCCGGGCTGTTCTACCTGCCGCGACTTTTTGTCAATCTGGCCGATGTAAAAGACGTCGCTACCACCGAACGGCTGCTGATGATGGCGCGCAAGCTGTACCGTTTCACGACGATCCTGATGATTCCGGCGCTCATCCTCGGCCTCGTGCTATGGCTGTATTACCGCATCGGCATGGGACCGGGCAATGGCTGGATGCACGCCAAATTGCTGTTCGTGATCCTGGCCATCGGCTACCACCACGCCTGCGGTTCGATGCTGAAAAAATTCGAAAACGGCGTCAACAAGCGTGGCCATGTGTTTTACCGCTGGTTCAATGAAGTCCCGGTCGTGCTGTTGCTGGTGATCGTGGCGCTGGTCATTGTTAAACCATTCTGACCGACCTGAAAACGGAGCCGTCATGCCCAAGTCCTGCGAATACTTTTTTGCGCCGCAATCCCCGTTCGCTTATCTGGGTCATGCGCGCTTTGTGGCGCTGGCCAAGGCGCATGGTGCACGTATCGAACTGCGACCCTGCGATATCGGCAAGGTCTTCAGCGTCACCGGCGGCTTGCCGCTGGCGCAGCGCGCACCGCAACGTCAGGCCTACCGGTTGGCCGAGCTGCAACGCTGGAGCACTTTCCTGCAACTGCCGGTGAACCTGCATCCGAAGTTTTTCCCGGTGCCCAGTGACGCGGCAGCAAAACTGATCATCGCCTGCCAGTTGGCGCACGGTACGGACACGGCACTGGCGCTGGCCGGCGCGTTGATGCAGGCGGTCTGGGTCGATGAAAAAAACATCGCCGATGCCGATACGCTGGTCGGACTGGCCTGCCAGTTCGAGCTCGACGGCAAGCAGTTGCTGAAGTCGTCAGAAACACCGTCGATACAGGCCGAATACGACCGCCACACCGAAGCGGCAATTGATGCCGGCGTGTTTGGCGCGCCGTGGTTTGTCATCAGTGGCGAAGGTTACTGGGGGCAGGACCGGCTCGATTTTGTCGATCGCGCATTGGCCGGCTCCGTAGCAAAATAAAGTAGCAAACCGGTACGCCAGGCGGCGTGCCGAACACCCACACAACGGATAACAGGTCCCCCTATGGCACAAGCATCTCACTCGTATTTTTGTCCTTGCCCACGCGGCATGGAAGCCGCACTGGCCGAAGAACTGGGCGAAATTTCGCTGCGCAGTCCGACCCTGAAAGTCCACAATCAAGTCCCCGGCGGCGTGCATTGTTCGGGCGAACTGATCGATGCATATCAGGTCAACCTGCATTCGCGCATCGCCTCGCGCGTGCTGATGCGCATGGCGCACGCCAGCTATCTCAATGAAAACGATGTCTACGACCTGGCACTGGCGCAGCCGTGGGAAGACTGGTTCAGCGTGCATCGCACGATCCGCATCGACATCACGGCGATCAAGTCGCCGCTGCGCAGTCTCGAGTTCACGACTCTCAAAATCAAGGATGCGATCTGCGACCGTTTCCGCGAACAGTTCAACGAGCGGCCGTCGGTCGACACCAAGGAACCCGACATGCGCATCGTCGGTTTTCTGGATGCCCGCAACGTGACGATCTATCTCGACACCTCCGGCGAAGCGCTGTTCAAGCGTGGCTGGCGCCTCGACACCGGCGACGCGCCACTGCGCGAGAATCTCGCTGCCGGGCTGTTGCGGGTAGCTGGCTGGAAGCCGGGCATGGTGCTGTTCGATCCGATGTGCGGCTCCGGCACCATCC
Organism: Bradyrhizobium sp.; assembly: GCA_047621665.1. Lineage (GTDB taxonomy): Bacteria > Pseudomonadota > Gammaproteobacteria > Burkholderiales > Burkholderiaceae_D > Actimicrobium. The sequence goes on from JBLHMB010000046.1 coordinate 27,125, forward strand.
TCGCCGAAGCGGCGCAAATGCTGACCGGGATTCCATCCGGCGCGCGACGCAACTTTGCGTTTGAAAAATTCCACGGCTTCCTGTCGGAAGAATGGAAAGCCATCAAGGCTGCCATCAAGGCCAATCCGCTGCCGGCCGAACCGACCATTTTTGGCAGCGACATTTCGGGCGACGCGATCGCGATGACGCGTGCCAACTTGCATCAGGCCGGTATCCCGTTCGAGATCCCGCTCAAGCAAATCGAAGCGCAAGAGATCAAGCCGCCATCCGACGTGCCCGGCATCCTGCTGACCAACCCGCCGTATGGCGAACGGATCGAGCTGCGCGGCGACGCCGCGATTCCGGAAGACGAAACCGCCAAGACCTTCTTCGACGCGTTCGGCACCACGCTCAAGCAGCGCTTCCCCGGCTGGAAAGTGTTTCTGTTCACGGCCGATCTGAAAGTGCCGCGTTTGCTGCGCTTGAAAGAAGCGCGCAAGACACCGTTTTTCAATGGCGCACTCGAATGCCGTTTGTTCCGCTTCGACATGGTCCAAGGGTATAACCGCCGCGAAGAAGCCAAGCCGAAGGATGACGCGGCATGAATCTGACTACGCCGGCGCTATTATTTCCGGCGATCTCGTTGCTGCTGCTGGCCTATACCAACCGCTTCGTGGTGCTGGCCCAGCTGATCCGGCACCTGCATGTCCAGTACAAGGACAAGCGCGAAGACGTCGTGATCCGCCAGATTGCCAACCTGCGCATCCGTATCACGCTGATCCGGCGCATGCAGAGCTTCGGCGTCTCGAGCTTCATCCTGTGTTCGGCATCGATGCTGCTGGTGTTCGTCGACCTGATCCTGCCGGCGCAATACGTGTTCGGTCTGAGCTTGCTGCTGCTGGTGCTGTCGCTGGTGTTTTCGTTGTGGGAAATTGCGATCAGCACGAAGGCTATTGAAATCGAACTCGAAGACATCGAGCAAAACATCAAGCGCCATCTTTAACGCCATTTTCACGAGGCTTCCATGCGCCGCATCACCATCTCGCTCGATGACTCGATCGCCGAACAGTTTGACCAGCTGATCGAACGGCGCGGTTATGAAAACCGCTCCGAAGCGTTCCGTGATCTGCTGCGCCATCACATCGAAACCGAACGCAAGATGACATATAGCGCGCTGCATTGCGTGGCGACGGTCAGCTACATCTACAACCTCCACGAACGCGATCTGGCCAGCCGGCTGACCGCAGCACAGCATGATCACCACGACCTGTGCGTGACGACCACGCATGTGCATCTGGATCACGACAACTGCCTGGAAACTATCGTCCTGCGCGGCAAGTTCAAGGCCGTCAGCGCCTTTGCCGACAGCCTGATTGCGCAGAGCGGTGTGCGCCACGGGAATATTCATATCATCCCGGTACAGGTTGAACAGCCGTCGCGCAGCCGGCATGTGCATTTGTTGCCGGGGACGTGATTGGCTGGCGAGGTCGCCGGGGTGGCGTCGTGTGGGTTGTTGGTAGATTATGTTGCGTGTGCTCCGTCATGACCTAGCCGGAGCGGCCAGGTAGCCAGCTCCAAAAGCCGGAGTACTTCAACAGCAACGGCCACTTCACCAGCAACATCAACATCAAGGGAGCGGCTCCGGCTCGGTTTTTTTTACGGTCGCAAACACCCATCGGTAGCAACCAGGGTCAGCGTTTTTTCGCGGCTTTATCGCAAAATTTACTATGGGGAAGCTGCTCCGGTTCGGCTTTTCCTACGGTCGCAAACACCCATCGGTAGCAACCAGGGTCAGAGTTTTTTTCGCAGGGGTATCGCGAAAATTACTCTGGGGAGCGGCTCCGGTTCGGTTTTTCCTACGGTCGCAAACACCCATCGGTAGCAACCAGGGTCAGAGTTTTTTTCGCGGCCTTATCGCGAAATTACTCTGACCCTGCTTGCGGATTCGGAGCACTTGCCATCCAAATTCCGTGCTGAGGTTGCTTGCGTGTTTGCTGCTCCGCCACGACCTAGCCGACTCTGTTTCGGTTTTTTCAGCAGTCGCAAACCCCCATCGGCAGCAACCAGGGTCAGAGTTTTTTTCGCGGCCTTATCGCGAAATTACTCTGACCCTGCTTGCGGATTCGGAGCACTTGCC
>JBLHMB010000047.1:0-27988 GCA_047621665.1 Bradyrhizobium sp.
AATTTGGTAGGCACGATTGGACTCGAACCAACGACCCCTACCATGTCAAGGTAGTGCTCTAACCAGCTGAGCTACGCGCCTGAAGAGGCCAAAGTATAGCCAAGTATTTCCTGTTTTGCCAGCCTGTTTTCCCAGATTCGAGGAATAGGTTTGATTTTTAGTGCGTGGCGCTCGTAATCGGCTGTCGCACGGGCCTAGGCGCGCCGCACTTCCATCACGCCATCGACCTCGCGAATGACTGACAAGGCCTTCATCAGCTGTGCTGTCGAAGCGATCTCGGCAGTGAACGCCATGCGCGCATGCCCTTTTGTAGTTTGCGTACTGACGCCAACCACATTGATTTTTTCGCGCAAGAAAACTTCGGAGATATCACGCAGCAAACCCTGGCGGTCACCCGCCATCACAAAAATATCGACCGGATACACCGTTTCGGCGGCCGCATTGCCCCAGCTGGTCTGGATCACCCGTTCAGGCGTCTGAATGTGCATCTCGGTGAAATTCTTGCAGTCGGCACGATGAATCGATATCCCCTTGCCACGCGTGACAAATCCGACGATAGCGTCCGGCGGAGCCGGCTTGCAACATTTCGCCAACTGTGTCAGCAAGCCATCGGTACCGACCACCAGCACCCCGGTCTTGGCTCCCTTGACAACGCTCGACGCACTGTCACGCTTGGGCACGACAAGATGGTCGGGCACGGCACTTTTCTGAGCGACCTTCCCCACCTCGTCGGCATGCAGGACTTGCTCGACATGACGCAGACTGAATTGATCCTTGCCAACGGCCAGATACAGATCATCGGGCTTCAGAAATCCCAGCTTGTGCGACAGCTCTTCCAGGTTGACGGCTGTCTTGCCTTCGCGCTGCAAGGTTTTTTCGATCAGGCCGCGCCCGCTTGACAGGGTCTCTTCCTGCGCAATCGCATTGAACCAGGCGCGTACCTTGGCGCGCGTGCGCGCACTGACCGCGTAACCCGGACTAAGCCAGTCACGCGACGGACCGGCCGCACCAAGCGCGACGCTGGCGCCACGTGCAGTGATGATTTCCACCGTCTGGCCGTTCTTGAGTGCAGTGTTGAGTGGCACCATTGCGCCATCGACGCGCGCGCCGCGACAGCGATGTCCGACATCGCTGTGCAGGTGATAAGCAAAATCGATTGGTGTTGCGCCACTGGGCAATTCGATGACCCGCGCCTGCGGCGTCAGCACATAGATGCGGTCATCCAGTGTGGCTGACTTGAGCTTGTCGACCCACTCGCGCCGCATCGCTTCGTCTGGCGCGACCACGCTGTCGGCGACATCACTTTTCCAGGCCAGCAACTGGCGTAACCAGGCGATTTTTTCATCGTATTTCTGAGACGCAAAATTCGAACCGCCACTTTCCTTGTAGCGCCAGTGCGCTGCCACGCCATACTCGGCGAAGTAGTGCATTTCCTTCGTGCGGATCTGGACTTCAAGTGGCCGGCCATCCTCGGCCATCACGATCGTATGCAGCGACTGGTAACCATTAGGCTTGGGACGAGCAATGTAATCGTCGAACTCTTCCGGCACCGGAGCCCAGTTGTCATGCACGATGCCGAGCACCGCGTAGCAGGTTTTGACATCGTCGACGATGACGCGAAAAGCCCGCACGTCATGCAGCGACGAGAAATCAATCGATTTGCCGCGCATCTTGTTCCAGATACTGTAGATGTGTTTGGGCCGGCCAAAGACCTCGGCATCAATCCCGGCGTTAGCCAGTTCCGACTGCAAGCGCAAGATGGCAGAGGCGACAAAAGTCTCACGACCGACGCGTTTTTCTTCCAGCATGCGGGCAATTTGCTTGTAGGCCGCCGGCTCCAGGAACCGGAACGACAGATCTTCCATTTCCCACTTGAGTTGCCAGACGCCGAGCCGGTTTGCCAGCGGCGCATACAGATCCAGCGTTTCACGGGCATAGCGGTAAGTCTGCTCGGTATCGAGGCGTTGCTCTGCAAAATAGCGCAAGGTCGTAGTGCGCGACGCCAGCCGCACCAGCACGACACGCATGTCGGAAGCCATTGCCAGCAACATCTTGCGCAAAGTTTCGAGCTGGGCAGCAGCCTGCTGGGCGGCGTTCTTGCCACGTCCGACTTCCTGCTGGCCAAAAGTCAGTTCATGCAAGCGCATCATTTGCCGCACATCCTCAACGAAGACGGCGACTTCCTTGCCGAAGCGCGTTTCAATCTGCGTGGCCAGCAGCGGATCAAGTACCGGCAGCTCGAACAGCAGCGCTGCGATACGGGTGTCGGCATCGGTCTGCAACGAGGCCAGCGTGGTGGCAACACCCATCGAAAATGCGAAGGCATCCTGACCGGTCACGATCGTGCGGCCGGTGTACACCGGCTCGACAAACGCCAGCACTTCCGCAACGCGCTGCGCATCGGCCTCGTTGAGATCGGATGCCAGTTCGCGTTGTACCGTACCGGATAGGGCGAGGGAAGAAACCATCGAACGCGATTGCCTTATTTTTGAGCGGCCGTCACGATCACCTCAAGTCGCCACGCCGGATTGGCCAGAGCAGCTTGCACCGTTGCCCGCGGTGGCGTCTGGCCCGGCGTGACCCACTCGTTCCAGACAGTGTTCATCGCAGCAAAATCTGCCAGGTCAGGTAAATAAATCTGGCACATCAAAATGCGACTACGGTCACTACCTGCCTCCTGCAGCAGCCGGTCGATATGACCCAGCACTTCGCGTGTCTGGCCGGCGATGTCCTTCGACGTGTCGTCAGCGACCTGACCGGCCAGATAAATGGTACCGCGATGAATCGCGACTTCGGATAACGTCGGTCCGACGTGCAAGCGTTGTATGGTCATGGTGTCGAATGGTTACTAAGACTGTGTCAGGCCGGTTGGCCAAGCAAAAATTCCCGCACGAGTGCGATCTGGTCGGGCTGTACAAAGGTCGGGGCATGGCCGATTCCGTCGAGTTCGATCAGCTGTGCCTTCGGTCCGCGCTGCGTCATCTCCAGCGCCGTCGCCTGCGACAACAAATCCGATTGCGCGCCGCGCACCAGCAGCGTCGGGCAGCGCACGGCATCGTACGCATGCCAGAGCGACGCCTCGGCTTGCCGGGTTGATTCATCGGTCGCCGCCTGAAACGGCACGGCCAATCCCAGGTCGTAGTGACGAACCCACTGGCCGTCGGCGTTCTGGCGCAACACGTCACTGGCCAGTTTGTGCCATTGCGCATCGCTGTGCGGACCAAATGGCAGCGAAATGGATTTGATGTAACTGGCCCCTTCATCGAAGGTGGCAAAACGCAGGTCCTGGCCGATGTAATCACCGATACGCGCTAACTCGGTCGGATTCAAGGTCGGACCGATATCGTTAAGGATCAGACTATGCACCGGACTATCGGGCAGCCCGGCCAATCCGAGACCGATCAGCCCGCCCATCGAGGTGCCGAACCAGTCCACCGTGTCGGCATCCAGACGCGCCAGCAAGGTCACGATATCGGCCACGTATTGCGGCACCTGATAATTACGCGGATCGAGCAGGCGGCCGGAGCGGCCGCGGCCGACGATGTCCGGGCACACCACCCGCCAGGTGTCGCTCAATGCCGCTGCCATCTGGTCGAAGTCGTCCGAGATGCGCGTCACCCCATGCACGCACGCCAGCACACGACGATTCTGCGGATCGCCCCATTCCTTGTAGGCCATCTGGTGCAGACCGGTGGGCGACAGACATTGAACATGGTCGATACGGGCTTCTGGCATGGGAGCTCCTGCGGTTACGGAGCTGCCATTTTACCGGTCGAGCGGCACCTGTGCGAGATGTGGGTGCAGCAGATCATTTGCGCGCCAATCAATCGCGTGCAACCAACGTGCACACAATAAAAAAAGCCCGGTTACCCGGGCTTTCGCACATGCCGTATCTGGTTCAGGACACCGCGCTGACATCGAGCGTCACGCCGGTCTTTTCGACCACTTCAGCGATCGTCACATCCGGTGCCAATTCCATCAACTTCAGGCCATCCTCTGTGACGTCGATAACGCACAGGTCGGTGATGATGCGGTCAACCACGCCGACACCGGTCAATGGCAGATCGCACTTCTTGAGAATCTTGTGCGAAGTCGTGCCGTCCTTGGCCTTGGCCACGTGTTCCATCAGCAGCACCACGCGCTTGACGCCCGCCACCAGATCCATCGCGCCGCCCATACCCTTGACCATTTTTCCGGGAATCATCCAGTTGGCCAGATCGCCCGTTTCGGAGACCTGCATCGCACCCAGAATGGCGAGGTTAATCTTGCCGCCGCGGATCATTGCAAACGAATCTGCCGAACTGAAATACGACGAGCCCGGCAATGTCGTCACGGTCTGTTTGCCGGCGTTAATCAGGTCAGCATCGACTTGATCTTCGGTCGGAAAAGGGCCGATGCCGAGCAAGCCGTTTTCCGATTGCAGCGACACTTCAATACCGGCCGGTACGTAGTTCGCCACCATCGTCGGCAAGCCGATTCCGAGGTTCACATAAAAACCATCCTGCAATTCCTGCGCTGCGCGCGCAGCCATTTGTTCACGAGTCCATGCCATGTTCGTTCTCCGCTTACTGTGCACGTACCGTGCGTTGTTCGATCCGTTTTTCGGGCGAGGCATTGAGCACGATGCGGTGCACGAAAATGCTTGGCGTGTGCACCTGATCCGGATCGATCTCGCCGATCTCGACCAGTTCTTCGACTTCGACGATAGTGATCTTGCCGGCCATCGCGACGTTCGGATTGAAGTTGCGGGCGGTCTTGCGATACACCAGATTACCGGCGCGATCAGCTTTCCAGGCTTTGACCAGCGCCACGTCAGCCACCAGGGAGCGCTCCATCACGTAATGTTCGCCATCGAATTCGCGGATTTCCTTGCCTTCGGCAACGAGGGTGCCGACGCCGGTCTTGGTGAAAAAGGCCGGGATACCGGAGCCGCCGGCGCGCAGCTTTTCGGCCAGCGTGCCTTGCGGGGTAAATTCCAGTTCGAGTTCGCCGGCCAGATACTGGCGGGCAAATTCCTTGTTCTCGCCGACATACGAGGCAATCATTTTTTTGATCTGACGGGTTGCCAGTAACTGACCCAGGCCGAAGTCATCCACCCCGGCGTTGTTTGAAATCGCAGTCAGGCCGGTCACGCCGGAATCGCGTAAAGCGGCGATCAGGGCTTCCGGGATGCCGCACAAACCGAAACCGCCGACGGCGATGGTCTGGCCGTCCTTGACAACACCGGCGAGCGCACTAGCCGCGTCGGGATAAACTTTTTTCATAACGAGCCTTTTCATAAACGGTAAGGACCAGCACACACAAGTTACCGGTCTAACCAGCATATTGTGTGACGCAATCGGGCACAATACCGTAAAAATACTTCGCAGTTTCAAAAAATACAATGACCAGATGAATGACGACCCTTCTATCGATTACGCACTGATCTTCCAGCATGCGCCGGTTGGCCTATGCGTTTCCAAACGTCGCATCATCCATACTGCCAACCCGTCGCTGGCAGCAATGTTCGGCTATCTACCGGAACAACTGGCAGAACAATCATTCCAGATTCTCTATCCGACCATCGAAGAATTTGAGCGTACCGGGTTACGTATCGTACCGATCATGAGCGAACGCGGCTCGTACACTGACGAGAGAATCATGAAGCGCGCCAACGACGAACTGTTCTGGTGCCGTGTCAGCGGACGCGGCCTGGTCGAAGACGATCCCCATGCCGCCGGCATCTGGACCTTCGAAGACCTCAGTGAAAAACGCAAGGTCACCACCAAACTGACGCCGCGCGAGCGCGAAATAGCCGCGCTGCTGGTAGAAGGAAAAACCAGCAAGTTGATTGCCCGCCAGATCGGCATGAGCCCGCGAACCGTCGAGATGCACCGGGCAAAATTAATGAAGAAATTTTCCGCGACAACCTCCGGAGAACTGGTGCACCACCTGCTCGGGACACAGCATTAACGGAGTTGCCAGTTACTGCATACAGCTAGCGAATAACAGCTATCACCAATCACAATTGGCGCTAGCTGTGAGGAACTCTTATAGTGATGTCGCACTGCAGCATTAATGCAGTTATTCAATACTAAGGAGTTTTCCATGAGCACCTTGCAACACACCAACCAACCTACCGGCTTTGGCCATTTTGTCGTCCATTCGTTCTCAGCACTTGGTCAGTCCATCGCACTTCACGCGACGGCCATCCTGAACAACTTGTCCGAGAGCTTCGACGAACACCAGCGCAAACTGCAGGATAACTACCTGGCACAGTCCACCTCCATCGTGGACCTCGAGCACCGGATGCATGATCTCGAACGCCAGGACGGTCAGTCAAATCTGAATATGATGACTGGCATGCATTGAGTTGATCTGACCGAAATAGCGATGCTGCACAACAGCATATTTACTTGTCGAGCTTTAAAAATAAGTCGCGATCCGGCGCGAAGTTTGCGTAGAGCGGCAACAATGCACCACCGATGGCGCGCGCATCCGCCCCGATGGTGCCGGCCAGTACCTGCGGACGTACAATCCCTTCCCAGATATACAAATCCAGCGCGACATCGACTCGCGCCATCAGCCGTTCCAGCACGCTGCGGTCGACCGAACCATCGATAATCACGCCCTCCAGATCGAGCAAACTGGCAGCGCTGCCTATCGCCAGCGCGATGCCCCGCGCCGCGTCATCCATCCAGGCAAGCGTGTGCGTCAACCACGGCTGCGCGAGTGCGCGAGCGTCATTGGCCGCAGTCCGGTCCAACCCGGCCGCATCGAATAATTGTTCGAGACTGAACAAGGACGCATCGCTCAGCAGTTGCCGGGGTGGTACGCTCTGCCCCGGACTGGCCAACCCGAGCGGGATCGAACCGACAGCACCGGCATTGCCCTGCTGACCGCTGCGCAGATGGCTGTCGATGACCAGCCCGCCACCAATGAACGTCCCAACGAACATGTACAGGAAACTGCGGATGGTGCGGCCGCGACCCGCGACCAGCTCGGCCACGCAGGCCGCCGCCGTATCCTTGGCAAATTCAACCGGCAGGCTGGTCATCGCCTGAATCCGGGCGCGGATGTCGATCGCGTGCCACTGGTCCGACTGCGCCGGATCAAGACTGAGTAATTGCTGCCAGCCGCCCAGCGTCAGTGGCGCGGCAACCCCGACGCCACACAGCCGCTGCGCATGAGCCGGCCCGAGCGCCGAACTCATTTGTATCAATTGACGGGCAATTTCCGGAAACAACACTTCCGGGTCCGGAAACGCATACGACATCGACGAGCGCTGCCGCACCTGACCGACAAAATCTACCAGCAATACATCCATGCTGCGCCGGCCGATCTTGATGCCGATGGAATACGCGCCATCCGGATCGAGCGCGATCGGCACCGACGGCTGGCCGACCTTGCCGCGCAGCGAGGCCAGCTTGCACACCAGGCCCTCGTCCAGCAAGCGGTTGATGATCAGCGAAATGGTCTGGTTACTGAGGTTGGTCAGGCGCGCCAGGTCGGCTTTCGGCAAACTGCCGTGGAAGCGGATCGCCTGCAACACGACCCGCTCGTTGAACTGGCTCATGCCGATTTGATTCGAGCCGCGCGGACGCAAGCGATGCAGCACGTCGTTATCCGCGTCCGGTAGCGCAGCGCTACTCATGTCAGCGCGTCGGCAATGACGCCCTTCTTGAAACTGAAGTTCGCCCATGGCTGCTGTTCGCCGGTCTGGACGATGGCGTAGGCCAGTTGCACGCGTTCGTAAAAAGCAAAGCGGTCGAGGGCTTCGCATTGCGCCGGCGCGATCGCGCTGGTACTAGCCAGCACGTCGAGCACCGCTTGCTGGACACCCGATACAAAGCCGGCCGGCGACTCGCACACTTTCATGTACGCGACCGGCCGGGCCACCGCTGCATCGAGCGGAAATACCGACAGCAGCGCTGCGCAGGCACGCTGCAAACCGACCCCAGGCAAGCGGATCACGGGCTTGCCGCGCCCCAGTGTTTCAGCGGTGAAATTGGCATCAGCGAACACGACTTCATCGCCATGCCCCATCTCGCATAAAACCTTGAGCAGCTCGGGCGTAAGCAGCGGATCGATTCCTTTAAGCATGAGCATCCCCGGGTAAATCCTGCGGGTTTTTGGCACCGGTCATCACCGCCACGGCATCCGACATGCTGATGGTTTTCGGATTAACGACAGCGGCGCGTTTGCCCAGTCGCTGGATATGAATCCGGTCGGCAATCTCGAAGACGTGCGGCATGTTATGGCTGATCAGGATTACCGGCAAGCCTTTGTCGCGCACCCGCCGGATCAACTCAAGCACCATATTGCCTTCCTTGACGCCGAGTGCCGCGGTCGGTTCGTCAAGGATCACGAGGTGCTTGGCGAACGCGGTACTGCGTGCCACAGCCACGCCCTGGCGCTGGCCGCCGGACAGCGTCTCGACTGCCTGGCTCATCGAGCGGATACCGATTTTCAGGTCCTGCATGTGGCGGGTCGCTTCCTGCAACATCGCTTTCTTGTCGATCAGGCGCAGGCACTTCGCCAGCCAGCCGGGTCGCAGGATTTCGCGACCGAGGAACAGATTCTCGGCGATGGTCATGGCTGGCGCCACCGCCAGGTCCTGGTAAACCGCTTCGATGCCATGCTTGCGCGCATCGATCGGCGACTGGAAGCGGACCGGCTTGCCATCCAAGAACATCGTGCCTTCGTCGGGAATCAGCGCCCCCGACAGCGCCTTGATCAGCGAAGATTTACCGGCGCCGTTATCGCCGATGACGGCGAGGATCTCACCGGCGCGCAAGTCAAAGTCGACACCGTCAAGGGCTGTTACGTGGCCGTAGCGTTTGACCAGCCCGCGGGCTTCGAAAATGGTTGGTGCGATGGTACTCATGTGTCAGCCTTTCTTGTGCGTGAGCTGGTCGGTAGCCACCGCCAGAATCACGAGAATACCGGTCACCAGGATCTGGAAGACCGAGGGTACGCCCATCAGGGTCAGGCCATTGCGGAACACACCGACGATCAGGACGCCGATCAGCGTGCCGATGACGATGCCGCGGCCGCCAAACAGACTGGTACCGCCGAGCACGACGGCGGTAATGCTATCGAGATTGTCGGTGCCGCCAGCCTGCGGATCGCCGACGCCCATGCGCGCCACCGACAGCAACGCGGCAATCCCGTAAAACATGCCGGCGACCGTGTAGACACCGATCATGACGCGACTGGTGGCGATGCCGGTCAGGCGGGCTGCTTCCGGATTATTGCCGACCGCATACAGATGCCGGCCCGGCGCGGTTTCGCGCAGGAACAGCCAGGTCAGCAGATACAGCGTCACCATCAGGACGGTGCCGTAGGTGATGTTGGTCTGGCCAAGCTGAAAAGTATTGCCAAGCACCAGCATCGCGGGCGGCAGGTCAGTCACGGTTTGCGCACCCGAATACAGCTGTGTGATCGCGAAAATGATACTCATCGTTCCGAGCGTGACGATAAACGATGGCAGCTTGATCAGCGTGACCAGCGCGCCGTTGGCGAAACCGATCAGCATGCAGACTGCCACACCACACAGGATCGCGAGATAAGGGTTCATGCCGTGGGCGACCGCAAACTTGGTCATCACGATCGAGCCCAGTGCCATCGCCATGCCGCACGACAAGTCGATGCCGGCGGTCAGGATGATCAGCGTCTGGCCGATCGCAATGACGCCAACGACCATCACCTGCTGCAGGATCAGCGAAAAATTCTGGCCTGTCAGGAACCGGTCGGACTGGAACGAAAAGAAAATGCAAGCGGCCATCAGCGCAAAAAAGGGACCGAGCGAGGACAACGGCGGCAAGTGTTCCCGCAGCGGTTGTAGTAATTGTTGAAGCCGCTGCGGGATCGAACGTGCCGGACCGGCCGGCAAAGAAGGTGCTGAGGACAAGGTAGTCTCCGGAAGAGGATCGTTGACAGCAGATGTTCGCCTGCTGCCAGCATGGCTCAGGACGGACGTCGGCCGATCTTGTTTATAGCGTTATTTGTTGCGTTATTTGTTGCGTTATTTGTTGCGTTATTTATTGCCCCAGCATTCATCGAGCCCGACCTTGGTGTCCTTGCTGCTAACACCCTCGACTGCCACGCGGGCAATCAGCGTCACACCGGTATCGACATAGCCGGTGGCTTTCTTGCCACCGTTGGCATACGCCACGCCGGCGGCGACGCCCATCTCGGCCATTTTCAGCGGGTATTGCTGCGCTGTCGCTGCGATGACGCCATTCTGAACATCCTTGATACCGGCACAGCCACCATCGACCGACACGATCATCACGGCTTTTTCCTTGCCGACTGCCTTCAACGCCTTGAAGGCGCCGGCTGCGGCCGGCTCGTTGATCGTGTAGACCAGGTTAATACCGGGATTTTTCTGCAGGCAGTTTTCCATGGCGGCCTGACCCTTGGCCTGGTCACCGTAGCTGTCGGCCATGCAGACCACATCGGCATTGCGGGCCAGCGTGGCCGTCTTCGCATCGAGTCCTGCCATGCCGAGGCCGGACAGGAATCCGTTATGCCGGGCCAGTCCGACCGGATGACCGGGAAACAGGTCGAGCATCGCAATTTTCACCGGCTTGCCCTTGAACGAGGCTTTCGCATACTCGCCGATCAGAACACCGGCCTTGAAGTTATCAGTGGCAAACAGCGCATCGACCGCTTCGAGCGGATCGGTCGGACTGTCGAGCGCAATGATCATCACACCTTGCGCGCGGGCTTTCTTGATGGCCGGCACGATCGCCTTCGAATCGCTCGGCGTAATCAGAATAGTTTTTGCACCAGCGGCAATCATGTTTTCAATGGCCGTCACCTGCCCTGCGTTGTCGCCATCGGACTTGCCGGATGCGGTTAATAATTTCGCACCGTTGGCTTTGGCCGCTAGTTGTGCACCCTCTTTCATCTTTACAAAAAACGGATTGGTCTCGGTTTTCGTGATCAGGCCGACGATGGGCTCTGCGGCAAAGGCAATGCCAGCTACGCCGGTCAGGATGCTGGCTGTGACGATATGTTGAAATTTCATGGTTGTCTCCGGAGTGGAATCAGTTTTTTTATGGGGGCATCGCCGTAGCGGTGAATCGGCAGCGCAAAGGTGCGGACGCAAATACCGAAAAATCTTTACGGTGATACCAAACCGGAATATATTCGGCAGCAGTTAATAAATCAAGTGGTTTTAGTAATTAAGAAAAAGATCCAAACAGCCCACCCGTTTTCCATTCAGGAGCACACCCATGATCATCACCCTCGGCGAAGCACTGGTCGATATGATCGAACAACCCGATGGCCGCTTCGATGCCTGCCTCGGTGGTTCAGTCTGCAATTTCACGCAAGCCATCGCTCTGCAAGGCTTGCCGACGACCTACCTCAATCCGCTCTCGTTCGACAAGTTCGGTGACCGCTTCCACGCACTACTGCTGGAAAAGGGTGTACGGCTGGCCAGCCGGCGACGCAGCCTTTGCCCGACCTCGCTGGCCATCGTCAGTCTCGACCGCGACGGCTCGCCGACCTATGCCTTCCATCGGGACTCCGTGGCCGACCGTGATGTCAGTGCTGCCGAGCTGATCGCCGGCTGGCCGGACGACGGCATCCTTTTGCATACCGGCGGGCTGGCACTGGTACCGGCGGACCTCGACAAAATCTGCGCGGTCATTACGGCGGCAACCCGGCACGGCGCGCTGATCTCGATTGATGCCAACCTGCGACCGATGGTAGTGCCGCAGCGCGCCGCGTACATCGCCGGTGTACTGCGCGCGCTGGGCATGGCACACATCGTCAAGGTGAGCGATGAAGATCTGGAGGTATTGGGTTTGGGAGCCGCCTCGTTACAGGAACTGGCGGATACGCTGTTCGGCGCGTCAAGCGTGCAACTGATAGCTCTGACACGCGGCGCGCAGGGTGCCACGCTGATGACGCGTCATGCCGCGGTGACATTGGCCGCACCAGCCGGCCTGACCGTGGTCGACACGGTCGGCGCCGGCGACTGTTTCCAGGCCGGCTTGCTGGCCTATCTCCAGCATGGCGGCAAGCTGGCATCAGCTGCCTGGCTGGAAAAACTGGAATCAAATTTTCTGACAGCAGCATTGCGCCACGCCATCGCCTCGGCCAGCATCAACATCACCCGCTCCGGCTGCAGTCCGGCCAGCTGGGATGAGGTCGTTCGCGTGACCGGCTAGACCGGCCGGAGCGACTTACATCGCGCTCATGCCGTCATCGGCGGTCATGATCGCGCCATTGATGAAATGCGACTCCTCGGAGGCCAGCAACAATAACAAGCCATCAAGGTCTTCCGGCTTGCCAACGCGCTTGCGTGGTAGCGTCGCCAGCAATTGCTGCCCATGCTCGCCCCGGAAATGCTCTTCGTTGATCTCGGTGCTGATATAGCCGGGGCAAATCGCATTGACGTTGATGCCGTAACGGCCCCACTCAATAGCCATCGATTTGGTCATATGTACGACGGCAGATTTGCTCATGCAATAGATACCGATTTGCGGTAACACGCGCAAACCCGCTACCGAGGCAATGTTGATGATCCGGTGCTGCAATTTCGGGTCACCCTTGGCCCGCGCAATCATTCGTTTGGCCGCTTCCTGCGCGACGAAAAAAGCACCGCGCTGATTGGTGTCCATCACATAAGCATAATCTTCCGGCGTCACATCGATCAGGCGCTGGGTCGTCGATACGCCGGAATTGTTGACCAGAATATCAATCGGACCCGCCTCGGTTTCGGCATGGGCGATGGCCGACTTGATGCTCGCATAATCAGTCACGTCTAACGCAACCACATGCGCGGCCCCACCATCGGCTTCGATTTCGGCGCGCAGTTCTTTGAGGCGGTCGACCCGTCGCGATGCCAGTACGACCTGCGCACCAGCCTGCGCCAGTACTTTGGCGAAACGTGCACCAAGGCCGCTGGATGCGCCGGTGACCAATGCGATCTTGCCTTCAAAATTGACTTCAATGCCCACGAATTTCTCCTTGTTAAGCAGGTTACTGCGGTTGACCGTTATGATTACACGAATGCCACATGATTTGAGTGCAAGGAGAACCTTTCCCGTGCAGAATGCAAGGCAATAAGCACGTTCGTTCGAATATAACTTTACGGTGATCCAATGATGCATAACCAGAACCAGATACTGCTTGATCAGTATGGCCCGCGCGAAGCGATGGAATACGACGTTGTCGTCATCGGCGGCGGCCCCGCCGGCCTGTCGGCGGCGATCCGGCTCAAGCAACTGGCGGCCGCCAAAGGAACCGAAGTCACCGTCTGCGTACTCGAAAAAGGCGCGGAACTGGGTGCCCACATTCTGTCCGGCGCGGTGATGGATCCGATTGCCATGAACGAGTTACTGCCTGACTGGAAAGAACTCGGCGCACCGTTGAACACACCGGTTACCGAGGACCGTTTCCTGTTCCTGACCGAAACCAAAGCCTACAAAACGCCTAACTGGATGTTGCCTGGCTGTTTTCAGAATCACGGCAACTACGTAATTTCGCTGGCCAACGTCGTGCGTTGGCTGGGACAACAAGCCGAAACACTGGGCGTCGAAATTTTCCCCGGCTTTCCGGCCGCCGAAATTCTGTACAACGACGATGGCTCTGTCAAGGGTGTCGCAACCGGCAACCTCGGTGTCGACAAGCACGGACAGGCTAGCGCATCTTTCCAGCTCGGGATGGAGTTGCACGCCAAGTACACCTTCTTTGCCGAGGGTTCACGCGGCCATCTTGGCAAACAGCTGATGGAAAAATTTCAGCTCAACAAGGGCAAGGATCCGCAAACCTATGGTCTCGGACTGAAAGAATTGTGGGAAATTGATCCCAAGTTGCACCAGCCGGGACTGGTTGTTCATTCTGCCGGCTGGCCGCTGCAAAATGACACGTACGGCGGCTCATTTCTGTATCACCTCGAAAATAACCAGGTTGCCGTAGGCTACGTGGTCGGGCTCGGCTATGCCAATCCTTATCTGTCGCCGTACGAAGAATTCCAGCGCTACAAGACCCATCCAGAAATCAGTAAATTTTTTGTCGGTGGCAAACGTATTTCTTATGGCGCCAGGGCGATCACTGCCGGTGGCCTGCAATCGCTGCCTAAACTAACCTTCCCCGGTGGTGTGCTGATCGGGTGCGATGCCGGCTTTCTCAACACCAGCCGTATCAAGGGCAGCCACACTGCCATGAAAACCGGCATGCTGGCCGCCGACGCCGCCTTTGAGGCGCTCGGTCTGGGCCGTCAATTCGACGAACTGAGCAGCTATCCGGCCGCGTTTGAAAAATCATGGCTGCATGAAGAATTGCATGTGGCGCGCAACTTCAAGCCATGGATGAGCAAAGGCCTGCTGACCGGTTCAGTGATGGTCGGCATCGACCAGATTGTGTTTCGTGGCAAGGCCCCATGGACTTTGCGCCACACCCATGCGGATCATGAATGCCTGAAGCCGGCAGCCAACTACACGCCCATCGTCTATCCAAAACCGGATGGCAAACTCACTTTTGACCGTCTGTCCTCGGTATTCATTTCCAATACCAACCATGCGGAAGACCAGCCGATTCACCTGACCCTGAAAGATGCCGCAGTACCAGTGAATGTGAATCTGGCGCGGTATGCGGGACCGGAAGCACGTTACTGCCCGGCCGGGGTCTACGAATACGTCAAGACTGACGCAGGTGCCGACCGCTTGCAGATCAATGCACAGAACTGCGTGCATTGCAAAACCTGCGACATCAAGGATCCGACGCAAAATATCGTGTGGGTTACGCCTGAGGGGGGTGGTGGGCCGGGTTATCCGAACATGTAGTGTGTATGTGAATTGATGGGAGCGGATCTGCGACAGGTCCGCGACATCAGTCAACAGCGCCGGTTGGGTTCGGTGCAATGCCGTCCGGTTGTTGCACCAGATGTCCTGGTAGTCATCGTCAATTCCACACGCCATGCAAGACCGCCCATGCGGTCAAGCAAGCTGCAACCGGCTACTTCTCTGTGATGCTTTCTGCATCCCAGGGACCAGACAGTATTTTTTCCAACCAAAACGTTCCGATAACGGTTTTCACATCCGTAATCTTGCCTTCGCGTACCCACGCCATCAACTCCGGCAGCGTCGCGGTGAAGGTCTCCAGAAACTCGCCCTCATCAAGCCGGTCAGGACCAGCCGTCAATCCGCGTGCCAGATAAATTTCGAGGTGTTCGTCCGAATAGGCAATCGCATTATGGATAGTCGAAAGGTGCTGCCAGTGCGTCGCGGTGTAGCCGGTTTCTTCCTGCAATTCACGTTTGGCACAAGCCAGCGTGTCTTCGCCGGGATCAATCTTCCCGGCAGGATATTCGATGAAAACCCGATCCAGCGGATAACGAAACTGTCGCTCAAGCAAAATGCGGCCGTCGTCGAATACCGGCAATATCACCACGGCTCCCGGATGGACGATATATTCGCGTCCGGTGAGTTTGCCATCGGGCAGACTGACGGTGTCCTTCCTGACTTTCAGAAAATGACCGTCGTAGACCAGCCGGCTATCGATGCGCGTTTCTGTCAGATGCTCATCCATCAGAGGGCACTATTACGTTTGCGCAGGTAGCGAAATGCAAAACCCGGATAAGCCAGAACGATGAACGCCACCGCTGCGATCGCGTAGAACTCCCAGCCTTGCGTGAACACGTCGCCGGTGCGACCTTCAACAAACCGACCGACCAGCCCGACCAGCAAATACAAGACCACCAACTCCAGCAAGCGCCACCACATCGACTTGTCAGCCGATGCGGCCTTCTGCGGAAGCGGGATCAAACCGAGCAGCCGCTCGCTGAGAAACGGCAAGTTGGCAGCAGCAAGAGCAAGCAGGATCACGAACCAGCTGGCGAGTGAGATATCCACTTTAGTACAACGTCCTGACAAAGGCCCGCAGCGACAAGCCAACCGCTGTTTCACATGCCGTCATCAAGGCACCCGGCATCAGGCCGAGTGCCACCACGGCAACCCCATTGAGGCTGAGCACAATCCGCATGTCCATGCCGGCGACGATTTTTTCGGTACTGATCGGCTCATCAAAATACATGACCTTGATGACGCGCAGATAGTAGTAAGCACCGACCAGCGAGAAGAATACCGCGAGCACTGCCAACCAGATATGACCGGTGCCAAGCACAGCCTGCAGCACCGACAACTTGGCATAAAAACCCATCATCGGAGGGATACCGGCCAGCGACAACATGAACAGCATCATTACCAGCGCAAACCACGGGCTGCGCTGATTCAAGCCTTTCAAGTCGTCGATATTTTCTGCCTCGAAACCCTGACGCGACAGCAACAGCAAAATGCCGAAGGTCCCCAGCGTCGTCATCACGTAAGTAATCGTGTAGAACATCGCCGAGCTGTACGCATTGACCGCCGAGAAGCCGTTGCCATCCGTAACCCCTGATGCCATGCCGAGCAACACGAAACCCATCTGTGCAATCGTTGAATACGCCAGCATGCGCTTGAGGTTGGTCTGGACAATGGCGGTGATATTCCCGATCGCCAGCGAGGCGACGGCCAGTACCAGCAACATCTGTTGCCAGTCAAATGCCAGCGGCAGCAAGCCCTCGACCAGCAGACGCAGCGTGATCACGAACGTCGCCAGTTTCGGTGCACCACCAAGTAACAGTGTTATCGCGGTCGGTGCGCCTTGGTAGACGTCCGGGACCCACATGTGGAATGGCACAACACCGAGCTTGAAGGCCAGGCCGGCAACCAAAAATACAATGCCAAATACCAGAATCGTGCGGTTAGCGGTACCTGACATGCTCACCTTGACGATGTCACTCAGGTCGAGCGAGCCGGTCGCGCCATACAACATCGACATGCCATACAGCAGGAAGCCGGATGCGAGGGCACCAAGAATGAAATACTTCATTGCAGCTTCGGTTGATTGCGAGTGATCACGACGCAAGGCCACCAGCGCATACAGTGACAGCGACATCAGTTCGAGGCCCAGATAAATGATCAGCAAGTTACTAGCCGAAATCATGACCAGTTGACCCAGCAACGAGAACAGCGCCAAGGCATAAAACTCACCGCCGAGGCGGTTGTTGACGATCCCGCGCGAGACCACGTAATTGCGCGAATAGACCAGCGTGATACCGACCGCCAAATAACTGAACAGCTTCATCATGTTGGCCATCGGGTCGAGCACCACCATATTACCGAACAGATAAGTTGTTTCACCGGCCATCAGATAGACGTAATTGAACGCGGCGCACACGGCAAGCGTGATGAGTGACAACACATAGGTGACGTTACGCTGCTTGTCCGACAGATACAGGTCGATCAGCAGAATCAGCGAGGTCGCCACCAGCAAGATGACTTCAGGGAGGAGCGGGATCAGATTCATGTTATTCACTTTTGCGCCGCAACCGGCTGTCCACTAAAAATATTGAAGATTGGATTCATCAGTTGACTTTAGAAATTGAAACATGTTGCAGCAAGTCCGCCACCGAGATTTGCATCGCATCGGTGATCGGGGCGGGATACACGCCCATGACGAGCACGGCAATTGCCAGCACGCCAAGAATGCCAAACTCGCGCAAGCTCAAATCCTTCAGCTTGGCAACGTTGGCATTGGCAACGGCACCGAAGATCACGCGCTTGACCAGCCACAACGAATACGCCGCGCCAAAGATCAGCGCTGTTGCTGCCAGCAAGCCAATCCAGAAATTGAACTTGATCGCGCCCAGAATCACCATGAACTCGCCGACAAAACCGGAGGTACCCGGCAAGCCGCAATTGGCCAGCGAGAACAGCACGAAGAACGCAGCGAACTTTGGCATCGTGTTGACGACGCCGCCGTAATCGGCAATCGCACGGGTATGCATGCGGTCATACAGTACGCCGATACACAGAAACATCGCGGCCGACACAAAGCCGTGTGAAATCATTTGCACGACACCGCCCTGCACGGCCATCTCGTTGAAGGCAAAGAAACCCAACGTGACAAAACCCATGTGCGCGATTGATGAATAGGCGACCAGTTTTTTCATGTCGGTCTGGACCAGCGCAACCAGACCGATGTAGATGACCGCGATCAGCGACAGGGTAATCATCATCGGTGCGAGGTAATGACTGGCGTCCGGCGTAATCGGCAACGAGAAACGCAGGAAACCGTAAGCGCCGAGCTTGAGCATCAACGCAGCCAGCACCACCGAACCGCCGGTTGGCGCTTCGACGTGGGCGTCCGGCAACCACGTGTGCACCGGCCACATCGGCACCTTGACCGCAAAGGCCATCAGGAATGCCAGGAACAACGGGATTTGCACATTGAGCGGCAGCGGCAAGTCATGCCAGTAAGTGATGTCGAACGAACCGCCCGAAGCGAAATACAAGTAGATCAGCGCCACCAGCATCAACAGCGAACCGAAGAAGGTGTACAGAAAAAACTTGATCGCAGCATAGACCCGATTACCACCGCCCCAGACACCAATGATGATGAACATCGGCACCAGCGTGGCTTCAAAGAACACGTAGAACAGCATGCCATCAAGCGCACAGAAGACGCCAATCATCAGACCCGACAGGATCAGGAAAGCGCCCATGTATTGCGCGACTTTTTTCTGGATCACTTCCCATGCCGCGACGACGACAATGACTGTGATGAAAGCTGTCAGCACCACCAGCCATAATGAAATACCGTCTATGCCCAGGTAGTACTCAATATTGAAGCGCTCGATCCAGGGCATTTTTTCGGCAAACTGCATGCCATGGGCGGCATTATCGAAGCGCTGAATCAGCGGCAGCGTGACGAGAAAACTGACCACCGAGCCGATCAGTGCCGCAATGCGCACCAGACCGGGATTATCGTCACGGCCGAAGGCCAGGATCAGGACACCGAAGGCAATCGGGCACCAGATGGCCAGACTGAGTAGTGAAAAGGAAGCGGAGAAAGTGGACTGAATCATGAGTAGTGAGTGACCTTGGCCAGCTTATTGGGTAAATGGAAACCGTGGGAATGGCAGGAATACCATCATGAATCCCAGCACGCCAAGAATCATCACAAATGCGTAATGGTAGATGTAACCGGACTGCAGCTTGCGCACGATGGTTGACAACCAACCGATCACTTTCGCGCTGCCATTGACGGCAAAGCCATCGATCAGGGCCCGATCGCCAAAGCGCGAGAAACCCGAGCCGATCATCCGTGCTCCGTCAGCAAACACGACCTGATTGATCTTGTCGAGGTAGTACTTGTTCTCGAGCAGCGCATGAATCGGCGCACAGGTTTGCTTGATCAGCGCCGGCACTTTCGGATTAACAAGATAGAAGTACCAGGCAGTCACCACACCGGCGAGAGCCAGCCAGAACGGCGCCGTCGTCAACCCGTGAATTGCCATTTGCAATGGGCCGCGGAATTCATGCTGCAGTTCTTCCATCGCCTGATGCGCTTCATTGACGAAGATCACACCCTTGAAAAAGTCGCCGAACAGCATCGGCTCGATCGCAATGAAACCAATGATTGCCGATGGAATTGCCAGCAACACCAGCGGCAATGTAATGACCCACGGCGACTCGTGCGGCTTCTGACCTGGCGCCAGTCCGTGATGTTCGTCGTGACCGTGCGCATCGTCTTTTGCATGGTGATGATCGTCATGGCCATGCTGCGGTTTGCCGAAGCGTTCCTTGCCATGAAAGACCAGAAAGTACATCCGGAATGAATAGAACGCCGTGACGAAGACACTCACTATCACTGCAAAATAAGCAAAACCGGAACCGGCCAGATTGGTTGCCGCGACCGCTTCGATAATGCTGTCTTTCGAATAGAAACCGGAGAACAACGGGGTTCCAATCAACGCCAGCGAACCGATCAGCGACGTGATCCAGGTAATCGGCATGTATTTGCGCAAGCCACCCATGCTGCGGATGTCCTGATCGTGGTGCATGCCGACGATGACCGAACCGGCACCGAGAAACAGCAGCGCCTTGAAAAACGCATGCGTCATCAAGTGGAACACCGCGACCGAGTAAGCGGAACAGCCGAGCGCCACGGTCATGTAACCGAGCTGCGACAGCGTTGAATACGCAACGACCCGTTTGATGTCGGTCTGTATCATGCCGAGGAAACCCATGAACAGCGCCGTAATTGAGCCGATAACGAGGATGAACGACAGCGCCATATCGGACAATTCGAACAACGGCGACATGCGTGCCACCATGAAAATACCGGCAGTCACCATTGTCGCCGCATGGATCAGTGCAGAGATCGGGGTCGGACCTTCCATCGAATCAGGCAGCCAGACATGCAGCGGAAACTGCGCCGACTTGCCCATCGCGCCAACGAACAGGCAGATACAGGCCGTAGTAATCAGCAGCCAGCTGGTGCCCGGCAAGGTCAGCTTCGCCAGCGCATCGCTCTGCGCAAAGACTTCCTGATAATTCATCGAACCGGCATAGGCCATCACCAGGCCAATACCGAGGATGAAACCGAAGTCACCGACCCGGTTGACCAGAAAAGCTTTCATGTTGGCAGCGATCGCAGTCGGCTTCGTGTAGTAAAAGCCAATCAGCAAATACGACACCAGGCCCACGGCTTCCCAGCCAAAAAACAGTTGCAGGAAGTTGTTGCTCATGACAAGCATCAACATCGAGAACGTGAACAGCGAAATGTACGAGAAAAAGCGGTTATAGCCTTCGTCTTCACGCATGTAGCCCACCGAATAGATGTGCACCATCAGCGAGACAAACGTCACCACGCACATCATCATCGCGGTCAGACTGTCAACCATGAAGCCGATTTCCATCTTCATGCTGCCGACAGTCAACCAGGTATAGAGCGTCTCGTTGAATGTCGCGCCATCCAGCACTGCCAGCAACGTCTGTATCGAAATAAGCAGCGCAATGAACACGCCCAAAATCGTCACGGTATGCGAGACCTTGCGGCCGATTACGTTACCAAAAAAACGGGTACCGAACAGACCGGCAATGGCCGACCCGATCAGCGGTGCCAGCGGCACCGCCAGCAATAGAGAAGAATTCAATTGGCCTGCCATGGTTAGACCTTATCGTTATTTTTGTCGTGCAGGTTCATCGTGGTCGTGCTGTGCATGAGGTGGTTCATGATTACCCCTTCAGGCTGTCGAGGTCTTCGACATTGATGGTATCGAGGTTGCGGAACATCACCACGAGGATCGCCAATCCGATCGCGGCTTCAGCAGCGGCGACGGTCAGGATGAAGAAAACGAAGATCTGACCGGCGGCATCCCCAAGGTAATGCGAGAACGCGATGAAGTTAGTATTGACGGCCAGCAGCATCAGTTCGATGGCCATCAGCAAGATGATGATGTTCTTACGATTGAGAAAAATGCCGACGATAGAAATCGCAAACAGGATCGCGCCAAGAATCAGGAAATGAACGAGAGTAACAGTCACGTGCGCCCCTTATTATTGTTTTGCTGCAGGAGCAGCGGGGATGGAAGAAGCAACGTCGGCCACCGTATCGGCAGCAACCTCAGCAACACCGCGGGTCGATTCGGACTTCATCTTGACGATGCGCACGCGGTCACCGGCTTTGACCTTGACCGCATCGGCTGGATCGAAATATTTGCTGTCCTTGCGCTTGCGCATTGTCAGCGCAACGGCAGAGACAATCGCCAGCAACAGGATCGCGGCGGCAATTTCAAAGGCATACACGTATTCGGTGTAAATCAGCTTGCCCAGTTCTTTGGTCGTACCAATGGTCGCCGCTGCAGCGGGCACCTGTGCATCCGGAGCCCAGAACGCTTGTAACAGCACGGCCGACATTTCCAGCACGATCAGCACACCGATAAAGGCGGCAAATGGCAGGTAACCCCAGAAGCCTTCGCGCATCCTGTCGACGTTAATGTCGAGCATCATCACGACAAAAAGGAACAGCACCATCACTGCGCCGACGTACACCAGCACCAGTACGATGGCGAGAAATTCAGCTTGCAGCAACAGCCAGATGGCGGCTGCCGAGAAAAATGCCAGCACCAGAAACAGGGCGGAGTGGACCGGATTACGGTCCGTGATGACTTTCAGTGCGGCCATCACGAGGATGGCTGAGAACGCGTAGAACAGGGCAGTTTTAAATTCCATGATGGACCAGAAGAGTCGGCATGCAGACAGCCAGGTTATTGTGGAGCACTGAAGCGTTCATCAGCGATAAGGCGCATCGGCAGCGCGGGCTGCGGCGATGTCATTCTCGTAGCGGTCGCCGACGGCGAGCAGCATTTCCTTGGTGTAGTACAGGTCGCCGCGTTTTTCGCCATGGTATTCGAGAATGCTGGTTTCAACGATCGAATCGACCGGGCATGACTCTTCGCAAAAACCGCAAAAAATACATTTAGTCAGGTCGATGTCGTAGCGCGTGGTGCGGCGCGAGCCGTCATCACGCTGTTCGGATTCGATCGTGATTGCCATTGCCGGACAGACTGCTTCGCACAGCTTGCAGGCGATACAGCGTTCTTCGCCATTCGGATAGCGACGCAACGCATGCAGACCCCGGAAACGCGGCGACTGCGGTGTTTTTTCTTCCGGAAATTGCACCGTAATTTTGCGGGCAAACATGTAGCGGCCGGTCAGGGCCATGCCCTTGAACAACTCGCGCAGCATCAGACTGCTAAAAAAATCCTTGATGGCTTCCATCGTATGTACGCCCTTTCTTTACTTCCAAATATTCCATGAGGTCTGCATCCAGGCAGCCACGAACACCAGATAGCCGAGTGTCAACGGAATGAAAATCTTCCAGCCGAGTCGCATGATCTGGTCATACCGGTAACGCGGGAATGAAGCGCGCACCCAGATGAAGATCGACACGATCAGGAAGGTCTTGATGCCAAGCCAGATCCAGCCAGGCAGATAGGACAACAAACCTAGCAGCGGGACCTGGGCACCGATCGGTGAATTCCATCCGCCAAGGAACATCAGCGCGGCGAGGATAGAAATCAGGATCATGTTGGCGTATTCGGCCAGGAAAAACATCGCGAACGACATGCCCGAATACTCGACCATGTGACCGGCGACGATTTCCGACTCGCCCTCGACCACGTCGAACGGATGACGGCTGGTTTCGGCGATACCGGCGATGATGAAGACACCAAACATCGGCAGCAGCGGCAACCAGTTCCAGGACAGGAAATTCAAGCCCATGCTGGCCATCCGGCCTTCGGTCTGGGCCATGACGATATCGGTGAAATTCAGACTACCCGTGACCATCAACACGATGACCAGCACGAAACCCATCGAGATTTCATACGAAATCATTTGCGCTGACGCGCGCATCGCACCGAGAAACGCGTATTTGGAGTTCGATGCCCAGCCAGCGATGATCACACCATACACTTCGAGCGACATGATGGCCATCGCGAACAACAGGCCGGCATTCAGATTGGCCAGTGCGACTTCCGGTCCGAACGGGATCACGACCCACGCCGCCAGTGCCGGCATGATGGTCATGATCGGTGCGATGACGAACAAGGCCTTGTTGGACTTGGCCGGGATGATAATTTCTTTGAGCAGCAACTTCAGTGCATCAGCGATCGGTTGCAGCAAACCGGCCGGGCCGACCCGGTTCGGGCCGATCCGCACGTGCATCCAGCCGATCATCTTGCGTTCCCACAGGGTCAGGTAAGCGACGCACCCCATGATTGGCAGCACCAGCGCAATGATCTTGACCAGATTCCATACCAGCGGCCAGAAATAGCCGAACCAGCTATTTCCGGTGGCATGTATGTTCAACAACAGCTGATCCATCAGACTTTCTCCACACTGATCGGGCCGAACATCGCGCCCAACATTGCCGTTGCCTTGTGCGCGGCAACAATGCGCACCGCATTATCGGGCAAGCCGGCTTCGATGACTACCTCAAGGACAGTATTTCCACTACCTTGGGTGACGCGGACTGCGGCGCCATCGACCACGCCGAGTTGCTGCGCCAGCGCGGCCGACAATCTGGCCGTTGGCGCGCGCGCGTCACTGGTCTCTTGCAAGGCAGGGGCGCGACGGGTGATCGCATCGGTGAAATAGATCGGCACTTCGGCAATTCGCTCCAGACCACCAGCAGACGCCGTCACCGGTGCCTGGGGCGCGAACGTCGTCTTGTTGTTCAGACGTATCGTCAGGTCAACACCAGCGACACCATCACCACCCAGTACTTCATTGCGAATCGCTTCGGAAGTCTCGTAGTCGAAACCGGACAGACCGAGCAAATTACCCAGTACGCGCAAGACTTTCCAGCCCGGACGCGTCTCACCCAGTGGCTTGACGGTGCCATTGAAACTTTGTGCACGGCCTTCGCAACTGACGAAAGTACCGGCGGTTTCAGTAAACGGCGCAATCGGCAACAGCACATCGGCGTAATCGGTACCGTGCTTGAAGGGTGACAGGGCGACTACCATCTCGGCCTGGTCCAATGCCGCGCGGGCAATTTGCGGATTCGCACTGTCGAGTTGTGGCTCGGCATTGAACAGCAAATACGCCTTGCGCGGTGTGGCAAAGGCATTCGCCGCGTTCGCGCCCGCAGCCGGAACCGCGTTGGCGAGGTAGCCGCCGACAGTGTTCGCCGCTTCGGTCAGGAAACCCAGTGTGGTACCGGTGGCTTCGGCAATCCATTGCGCAGCCGCGTGCAACTGGGCTGCTTGCGGATGCTGTGCGGCAGCGTTGCCGAGCATGACCGCGCCCGGCGCGGCCGAGATCAGGCTGGCAGCAATTTTTTCCGCTGTTGCCGAGGCAACGACGCCTTCGAATCCAGCCGGCAGCGGCAGTGATTTGGCGTGCGCTACTGCAGCGATCACTTCGCCCAACATACCCAGCCAGGCCGACGGCGCAGCAATAATCTTGTTGGCAACCGGCATCAGCAAATCGTCGTCGGTGGCATGCAGCAAGCTGATTTTCGCACCGCTCTTGACCGACTGGCGCAAGCGTGCGGTGAGCAGCGGATGGTCCTTGCGCAGGAATGAGCCGATCACAAACACACGATCAAGCTGAGCGAACTCGGCAATCGACATGCCTAGCCAGGGTGTCACCACCCCATCAAGTGCGAAGTTCGATTGACGCAAGCGGAAGTCAATATTTTCGGAACCGATACCGCGCACAACTTTTTGCAACAGCGACAATTCTTCGAGTGTCGAGTTCGGTGTCGCCAGCGCGGCAATCGCATCGGCACCATGCTCATGTTTGATGTTGCGCAAACCATGCGCGACGTATTCGAGCGCGCTCTGCCAGCTGACTTCCTGCCACTTACCGTCTTGCTTGAGCATCGGTGCGGTCAGGCGTTCGTCACTGTTAAGGCCTTCGTACGAAAAACGATCCTTGTCGGACAACCAGCATTCGTTGATCGCGTCGTTTTCGAGCGGCAGCACGCGCATCACGCGATTGGCTTTGACTTGCACGACGAGGTTGGTGCCGAGTCCGTCATGCGCACTGATCGATTTGCGACGGGACAGTTCCCACGTGCGCGCACTGTAGCGGAACGGTTTGGACGTCAATGCGCCGACCGGACACAGGTCGATCATGTTGCCTGACAGTTCGGAGTCAACCGTCTTGCCGACGAACGACGTGATCTCGGCATGTTCGCCGCGACCCAGCATGCCGAATTCCATCACGCCGCCAATTTCCTGGCCGAAGCGTACGCAGCGGGTGCAATGAATGCAGCGCGTCATCTCTTTCATCGAGATCAGCGGACCGGCATCCTTTTGCACGACGATGCGTTTTTCTTCTTCGTAACGTGATGAGGACTTGCCGTAGCCAACTGCCAGATCCTGCAACTGGCATTCGCCGCCCTGGTCGCAGATCGGACAATCCAGCGGATGGTTGATCAGCAAAAATTCCATCACGCCCTTTTGGGCCTGCACGGCTTTCTCGCTGTTCGAACGCACGATCATGCCGGCCGAGACAGGTGTCGCACAGGCCGGTAACGGCTTTGGCGCTTTCTCGACTTCCACGAGACACATGCGGCAGTTGGCCGCGATCGTCAATTTTTTGTGATAGCAGAAGTGTGGAATGTAGGTGCCGAGCTTGTTGGCGGCGTCCATCACCATGCTGCCTGCGGGTACTTCAACTTTCTTGCCGTCTATTTCGATTTCAACCATGGCCATCTTTTTTTTGCCCAAGTAAAGGCGGCTGCGCTAGGCAGTCCGCACGGTGCAAATTGATCGAGTCAGCCGACCCGGACCAGCTTAAATATAGGCTGGCACCAGGCAGTGCTTGTGCTCGATGTGGTATTCGAATTCTTCGCGGAAGTTCTTGATCATTGCCCGCACCGGCATCGCTGCCGCATCGCCGAGCGCACAAATCGTGCGACCCTGAATGTTGTCGGCAATCGAATTGAGCATGTCGAGATCATCCGCCCTGCCCTGACCGTGTTCGATCCGATGGACCATGCGGTATAGCCAGCCCGTGCCTTCGCGACACGGCGTGCATTGGCCGCAGGACTCTTCGTAATAGAAGTACGACAGACGCAGCAGCGACTTGACCATGCAACGTGTTTCATTCATCACGATGACCGCGCCGGAGCCCAGCATCGAACCGGCTTTGGCGATCGAGTCGTAATCCATGTCGGTAGCCATCATCACGTCACCGGTCAGGACCGGCATCGATGACCCGCCGGGGATCACGGCCTTGATCTTCTTGCCATCGCGCATGCCGCCGGCCAGTTCCAGCAAGGTCGCAAATGGCGTACCGAGCGGCACTTCGTAATTACCCGGCCTGGCGACGTCGCCCGACACCGAAAAAATCTTGGTACCACCGTTGTTCGGCTTGCCAAGACCGGCATACGCTTCGCCGCCCATCGCAAAGACGAACGGCACAGCCGCAAAAGTCTCGGTGTTATTGATCGTGGTCGGCTTGCCATACAAACCGAAGCTGGCAGGGAAAGGCGGCTTGAAGCGCGGCTGGCCTTTCTTGCCTTCCATCGATTCCAGCAAGGCAGTTTCTTCGCCGCAGATGTAGGCGCCATAACCATGGAACGCGTGCAACTGGAACGTGAAATCACTGCCGGCAATCCGGTCGCCCAGCATGCCGCCGGCGCGGGCTTCTTCGATGGCTTCTTCGAAGCGTTCGTAGTCGGCCCAGATTTCACCGTGAATATAGTTGTAGCCGACCGTGATACCCATCGCGTACGCACCGATGGCCATGCCTTCGATCAACGCATGCGGGTTATACCGCATGATGTCGCGATCCTTGAAAGTGCCCGGCTCGCCTTCGTCCGAATTACAGACCAGATACTTTTGGCCGGGAAACTGGCGCGGCATGAAACTCCATTTCAGACCGGTTGGAAAACCGGCACCGCCGCGTCCGCGTAATGCGGAAGCCTTCAATTCGGCAATAACTTGCTCGGGTGTGATTTTGTCATTGAGGATGCGTTTGAGCTGGGCGTAACCGCCACGCGCTACGTAATCTTCAAGGTGCCAGTTCTTGCCATCGAGACCCGCGAGTATCAGTGGCTTGATGTGCCGTGTGTGCAGGCTCGTCATTTGTTTAACTCCTCTACCAGATCATCGATTTTTTCGTTGGACATCCAGCTGCACATGCGCTTGTTATTGACCAGCATCACTGGTGAATCACCGCAGGCGCCCATGCACTCGCCTTCTTCCAGCGTGAACCGGCCATCGGCCGAGGTTTCGAGGTAGTCGATACCCAGTTTTTGCTTCAGGTACTGCGCTGCTTTTTCGCCGCCGGACAGGGCGCACGGCAAATTGGTACAAACAGTGATTTTGAATTTGCCGATCGGCGCCGTGTTGTACATCGAATAGAACGTGGCGACTTCCTGTACTGCGATAGCCGCCATGCCGAGGTACCCGGCAATTTCCTGCATCAGTGCTGGCGACAGCCAGCCTGCTTCGTCCTGGGCAATCGCCAGTGCACCCATTACCGCCGACTGCTTCTGGTCGACGGGAAACTTGCTCACTTCACGATCAATTTTTTTATACGCTTGTTCAGATAACAGCATGCTTTGTGCCTCAATAGCCTATCGCAAATCAGCGATCAATTTCACCAAAGACAATATCTTGCGTACCGATGATGGTGAC
>JBLHMB010000048.1:0-27067 GCA_047621665.1 Bradyrhizobium sp.
TGACCGCCTAGTCCACCATTCGACCATCTTCGAACTGAACGTCGAGAGTTACCGCCGCCGAGCCGCCAACGACAAACAGTCTGCCCGTCGGCGACAATCATCGACGACAACCATCCAGGAGGAAAAATCATGACCTGCTAACCAGCGACAATCATCCCCACCAACCAGCCATGATGATTGTCGTTTACCCGGTCATGATGATTGACGCTATCCAGAGCAGTTTAATTTCGTCGTTGGTTAGTGCTAATGTTGACTTGGCATCTGGGCATGTCCGGTTGATCATTGTGAGCCAGAACAGTCGCCAACTAATGATGCAAAAAACGGAGATCAGGTTGGCGAGTCGATCCGCTGTACGTAGTCGGGACTCTTCGGCTCGGCATCCGGACTTCAGAATTTATGAAACGTCTCGATTTTCCAGCGCAGGGCATACCGGTCGAGTTTATCAATCGTCTCGCGCCGGGAGGTGACTGACAAATCGGTGATGAGCTTCCACTCGATGGGCTTCCTATTGGCTGGCGCACCGCGTTCACGTGCGTGTATGACCGTCAAGGAAAGAGCGGGATACCGGTTCTGTTTGCCAATGGGGGGCCGGACTTTGATACGGCGATAGCGAATTTCCAGAACGACATCGACGACGTTTCCTCTTTGATCTGAAGTCTGAACACGGTGCAGTCCTTTCAACCGCACCTCCTCCGTTTCGTCGGCGACCGTGTGAGCGCCATCGCCGGCCAAACGATCGACGCATGTGCGGACAAGGAAATGCTTACCGACATCTTGCGCAGTACAGAACAGTTCATAAATGTTGCTCTCACGGTCGCCGATGTGAACGCAACGCTGCGGATCACTGAAAAGCGCCATCGATTGCTTCAAGTTTTCTAACCAGCGATAGCTTTCCTTCTCCTCTATCGGTACCCGCGTCGGATTGATTTTTTTCTTGAGTGCGTTACAGCCTTTGAATTTTTTGCGGGTCCAGAACTTGATCGCTGCAAGGCCAAGAGGTACGCCCTCCGTGGTGATGGTCAAGCTCGAATGCATGAGAATGCCGCATTGAGTCAACGGCCTGTTACGCCCATCGACTTTGTGAGTACCACTTTTTCCAGTGAATCCGATGCGTTCTGGCTGCTCCCGCTGATAGGAAAATGTCGTTGTGTCTTGAAGGATCGGTATTGACCCGTCTGAATCGGCGAAGCGTTCACTCGTCGCTTGAAAATGCCCGCCCAAAATGTCCTGTTCGCTAACCTTATCGTTGGCAAAAAATCGGTAGGCTTCTTTCGTATTTGCCCAATCCTGACAGGCAAACGGAATGGTCTGCCCCATATTTGTCCAGAACTGTTCAAGCAATAGCCAAAAATGTTTCTTGAGGCGCTCGTCCCGGAAATTACAGGCGGCATTTTCTTTATCCATCCCTGTCTGCTCCTGCTTATAAGACACCAGTCGACGAGACCAGGGAGCGCTTGGTGTTTCCCTCGTCGTCATCTGATTGCGATCGAATTCCTCATGCGAAAAAGTTAATAGAGCTGCTGAGGGTTTACAGGTAATTTGTGGGTAATTGAAAGGCTGGCGTCACGCTTACACAGAACCAGCCTTGGGTCAGATTACAAACAGGTCGACATACTCATTGACCGGCATCGCTTCCAGTTTGGTCTGGTCGAGCGAAACGGCAAAAATTGCATCCTGCTGTTTCTTCGGAAACCGGCGGGCAAGATTAATGCGGAACTTTGCTTCCAGCAGCGGAATACCTTCGGCGCGGCGACGCTTGTGGCCGATCGGGTATTCGACGACGACCTCTTGCAGGTAGCTGCCGTCATTGAACTCCACGGTCAACGCATTGGCGATGCTGCGTTGCTCGGGATCATGATAGTCACTGGTGAACTTCACGTCTTCCACGCAGCGTATTTTGGCGCGCAGTGTATCAATGCGCGGATCAGTGGCGACGCCATCTTCATAGTCCGATGCCGTCAGATTGCCGAAGATGAGCGCCACGGCCACCATGTACTGTATGCAGTGATCGCGGTCTGCCGGATTATTCAGCGGGCCTTGCTTATCGATGATGCGAATGCAAGCCTCATGGGTGCGGATGGTGATCTGCTTGATGTCTTCTACCAACTTACAACCCTTCTTGAGTTGGCCGTAAAGTGTCACGGCCGCTTCCACTGCGGTCTGGCTGTGGAATTCGGCTGGGAAGCTGATCTTGAACAAAACGTTTTCCGACACGTAGCTGCCGTATGGACGCTGAAAGTTGAACGGCTGGCCCCTGAACAGCACATCGTAAAAGCCCCAGGTCTTGGCAGTCAATGCAGATGGATAGCCCATTTCTCCGGTCTGCGCAATCAGCGCCAGGCGCACGGCGCGGCTGGTAGCGTCGCCTGCAGCCCAACTCTTGCGACTGCCTGCATTCGGCGCATGACGATAGGTGCGAAGCGCCTGACCGTCTACCCAGGCCAGCGACACGGCGGCCAGTGTTTCGTCGTGGGTCAATCCGAGTAATTGCGACACCACTGCAGTGGATGCTACTTTGACCAGCAGTACATGATCCAACCCTACTTTATTGAAGGAATTTTCCAGCGCAATCACGCCCTGGATTTCATGCGCCTTGATGATAGCGGTCAGTACGTCGCGCACCACAAGCGGCGGCTTGCCGGCAGCAACGGCATTGCGGCTCAACCAATCTGCCATCGCCAGAATGCCGCCCAGATTGTCAGACGGATGCCCCCATTCGGCGGCCAGCCAAGTGTCATTGAAATCCAGCCAGCGGATCAGCGCACCGATGCTGAACGCTGCTTGCACCGGATCGAGCTGGAACTGGGTGCCAGGTACTTTTGCTCCGTTCGGCACCGCAGTGCCTTTGACGATGGGGCCGATCAGTTTGGTCGCAGCAGGGTATTCTAAGGCCTCGAGGCCACAGCCTAGCGTGTCAATGAGAATGTTGCGGGCGGTCTCATAAGCTAATTGCGATTTCACTTCATAGTTGAGTGCATAGTCAACGATATCGACGATGACTTGATCCCATTCTGGACGGACGTTATTGATGTGTGTTGGCATGATTATTTTTTAAAAAATTTAAGAAAATGGTTCTGCCGCGTTGTTGATCAAAAGATGAAATTTTCCAGGAAAAGAATTACTGTGGCTCAAACGGGACGGATTGGACATGCCAGCGCATAAAATAAGTCGGCGAACGGCATCGGATTTTCGTTATCGTTCGCGCACTTGCCCTTTCGGATTATGTGCATGGACTCAACGCCCGCGAGTACATAGCCAGCACAGCGGTGCGCTTTGGAGTTGAGCATCGGCTTAGTTATCCGCTTAGTGGCCCGATGGTCCTGCTCGACGATATTGTTGAGATATTTGACCTGAAACATCACAATCGGCAAGTCTAGGCGGACATTGATCGGATCGATAGCCGCCTTGTTGGCGCCGCTTTAGTCCATTGTGATTTTTTCGGGAAGGTCATTTCCACGCATGGTGCTGTCGAGGAAGCGCTTGGCCGCAGCCATGTCGCGCTTGGCCGTCAGCAGAAAAACATCCGTCCTCCCCTCCTTGTCGACAGCGCGGTAGAGATATCTCCACATGCACTTGACCTTGCTGTACTCATCCATGCGCCTACTGCCGTCGAGCGGTTGCTTGTGTTTTAGAGACGCCTTTTCAATAAGAGGTAGGAAGCTGATCGCCCATCGGTTGATCGGCGAATGGTCTACTGACACCCCACGCTCCACCATCATTTCCTCGACGTCCCAGTAGCTCAACGGGTAAGCCACATACCAGCGAAGGTAGACTAGGATCACATCGATCGGGAAACGTATCTTCTTAAAATTTAGCATATCGAGTCGTCTAATTAATCATAAAGACCTACCCTACGTCCGCGCCACTGATCACGTAGCTTTTTTGGACGCGAGCTGACGCAACACATAATGCAGAATGCCGCCGTGACGGAAGTACTCAACCTCCTTCGGCGTGATCAACAACACCTGAGCCTTGAAGGAAACTAGGTGGCCTGCACTGCCGGTAGCTACCACATCGACAATGCGGCTGGCGCCGTCACACAGGCCGGTAATGTCGAACAATTCATCACCCTGTAAACCTAAGGACGCAGCATTTTGACCCTTCATGAATTGCAGCGGCAACACACCCATGCCGACCAGATTGGCGCGATGGATGCGTTCGAAGCTCTCGGCGATCACTGCCTTGACGCCTAGCAGCAAGGTGCCCTTTGCCGCCCAATCGCGCGATGAGCCGGTGCCGTATTCTTTACCGGCGACAACCACTAGCGGCACCTGGTCAGCTTTATACTTCATCGCCGCATCGTAAATTACTAGTTTTTCTTGCGACGGATAATGGATAGTGTCACCTCCTTCCTCACCTTTCATCATCAGGTTCTTAATGCGGATGTTGGCGAAAGTACCGCGCACCATCACGTCGTCATTACCTCGACGCGAACCATAAGAGTTAAAGTCCGCGGGCTGCACCC
The DNA here is from genome assembly GCA_047621665.1 of Bradyrhizobium sp. Taxonomy (GTDB): domain Bacteria; phylum Pseudomonadota; class Gammaproteobacteria; order Burkholderiales; family Burkholderiaceae_D; genus Actimicrobium. Next base: position 4,466 of record JBLHMB010000048.1, read on the forward strand.
CTCGCGATTGCAGGAAGCGACCGGCCGGCGAGTTGGCATTGATGTTTCCTGCAGGGGAAATATGATCTGTGGTGATCGAGTCGCCGAACAGGCCAAGCATCCGTGCAGCGTGGATATCGTCGATGCTGCCAACGCGCATCTGCATGCCTTCGAAGTAGGGCGGGTTCTTGATATAGGTCGAAGCCTCGTTCCATGCGAACGCTTCTCCATCAGGCGAGGTGATCTGGTTCCAGCGGCTGTCACCGGCGAAAACATTGGCATAATTGCGCGTGAACATGTCCGGGCTGACGCTGCGCGCAATCAAGTCACCGACTTCCTTGTTCGACGGCCAGATGTCACGCAGGTAGACCAGTTCGCCGTCGCTGCCAGTGCCTAGCGGGTCACGAGTCAGGTCGATGTTTACCGTGCCGGCCAGTGCATAGGCCACGACCAACGGTGGCGACGCCAGATAATTCATTTTCACTTCCGGATGTACACGGCCTTCAAAGTTACGGTTGCCGGACAAGACCGCAGCCACGATCAGGTCTTTGTCGTCGATGCTACGGGATACGGCGTCGGGCAACGGGCCGGAATTGCCGATACAAGTCGTGCAACCGTAGCCGACGATGAAGAAGCCGAGTTGTTCCAAGTCAGCGAGTAGGCCTGCCTTGGTCAAGTAATCGGTCACCACCAATGAACCTGGAGCCATGGAAGTCTTAACCCATGGCGCAGCCTTCAAACCCTTGGCCAGAGCATTGCGAGCGACCAGTCCAGCTGCCAGCATCACCGCAGGATTGGAAGTATTGGTACACGATGTGATCGCGGCGATAACCACGGCGCCGTCTTCCAGCTCAGCATCGTGCCCGTTCATCAATACCGGACTCGAAGCGTGGACTGAGGTGTCATGCTCGACGGCGGTATCGCCGCCCTCGTCTTCGAAGCGTTGAGTGGATTGTTTGTCCGGCTTGCGGTTGGCTGTGAAGCCCACGAGGTTGGTCGTGAAATTGTTCTTCATGTCCGATAACGGCACCCGGTCCTGCGGTCGCTTCGGACCAGCGAGCGATGGCAACACCGTACCCATGTTTAGATGCAAGGTCGCGCTGTAATCGGCTTCCTGGTCGCTGGGCCACAGACCCTGCGCCTTGGCGTAGGCTTCAACCAGGCCGATATGTTCTTCGCTACGCCCGGACAGGCGCAGATAACTCAATGATTCGTTATCGATAGGGAAGATGCCGCAAGTGGCGCCGTATTCTGGTGCCATGTTGGCGATGGTCGCGCGGTCAGCCAGTGGCAAGTAGTTCAGGCCGTCTCCATAGAACTCAACGAATTTGTTGACTACGCCAAATGCACGCAGCATTTGTGTAACAGTCAGCACTAGGTCTGTCGCGGTTGCGCCTTCGGACAGCTTGCCGGTAAGCCTGAAACCGACCACCTGCGGAATCAGCATCGAACTCGGCTGGCCAAGCATCGCGGCTTCGGCTTCGATGCCGCCAACACCCCAGCCGAGCACACCCAGCCCGTTGACCATTGTGGTGTGTGAATCGGTGCCGAACACCGTATCGGGGAACGCGTACTTCACTCCGTCAATAGTGCGCTCCATCACCACGCGCGCCAGATGCTCGAGGTTCACCTGATGCACAATGCCGGTATTAGGCGGCACCACTTTGAAATTGTTAAAGGCTTTCTGGCCCCAGCGCAAGAAGCTGTAACGTTCGCCGTTACGGGCAAATTCCATCTGACCGTTAATCTCGCGGGAGTCGGACTTACCGAAGGAATCGACCTGTACCGAATGGTCAATCACCAGTTCGGACGGGATCAAGGGGTTGATGTTGGCGGCCGAACCACCTAGCTTGACCACTGCGTCGCGCATCGCCGCAAAATCAACGATGCAGGGCACTCCAGTGAAGTCTTGTAGTACGACGCGCGCCGGCATTAAGGCGATTTCTGTACTTGGTTCGTCCGTTGCTTGCCACTGAGCAACGGCCTCGATCGAGGCCTTGGTGACCGACATGCCGTCTTCGCAACGCAGTAAGTTTTCCAACAAGATTTTCATCGAAAACGGTAGACGGGCCAAGTCGAAGCGCTGGCCCAGTTTCGCCAAGCTGAAGATGGTGTAGTCGGTGCCGTTAACGCTGAGAGTGTCGCGGGTGGAGTAAGAGTCGTTCATAGTTTCTCCCGAAAAATACAAAAAATGCTAGACCGTTAACACTCATAGTCTGCCCATTAAGATACAGATAGCAAGCCCAAACCAGCGGAATTTGTCCTACCTGCCAAAATTGGCAACTTATCTGTATTGTCCCGTCAACCCCAAGAGGCTGGCGATTGCAAGTCAGTGGACTTTCAAACTCGTGTCACTGCCACTACTGGCCGGAGTTCGGCAAGGGCACGTCAGGCTCCGCCAGGATGCGGTAAGTACAGCGGCGATCGACAGCGAAGAAGTGCTCGACGCGCTCAACCGTGACACCGACGCCGAGAACCGTACGGAACACCGTCAGTTTCCCGCTGCAGAGCTTGCTGCAAAGGTGCGCTGCTTTGGCGATCGCGCAGTGATTTTCGACGAGTTCGATCGCGCCATTCAGGGCGGATCCGCACTAGGCCATAAATCCTTCCTCACGCCGGATACTGACCAGTGCGGCCACGCGCTGGGCCAGTGGCAGGTCTGGACTGGGCATCCGTGCGCGATAGGCGACCGTCTGTTGGTGCGTCCATTCGTCGGTGACACGTTCCAGGCCTTCTTCGCCGAAAACGCTCTGAACCACCTGACGCATGTCAACCGCGAGCTGGGCGTGGTGATCCGGGAATCGTTCATGGGCCACGGATATCAGCTGCCAAATACGTGCAGGTCGCCCCAGTTTGCGCTGCTCGTCGCTGAACTCAACCAACCTCTCTGCGTTTAGGACGGAAAGGTGCTGATGCACGGCCATAGCCGTGACGGACAACTGTTGTACTAGTCCAGCGGTCGACTAAGGTCCGTCCCTCTTAAGCAGAAATAAGATACGATCGCTGCCGGAAATGGGCTCTGGCGCGCTCACGTTGGCAGCGTGCATAGTCGCCTATCTTTCCATTCATTTAAAAATGCATTATTGGGGTTCCGCGTCCAAACCGGCGGAAATTTCAGAGTCCCCTGTTTTGCTCAGCGTCCCAGCATCTTTTGACCGTCTTGGCGCAGGGCGCCATCAGGGCCAACATGCAGATAAAGGGTCTGGCGCGTGACGCCCAACTCCTTGCATAGTTCGCTCACGACCGTTTCCTTTTGACCCATGGCCGCTATGGCCAGGCGCAATTTCGCCGGGGTCATCTGGTACTGACTGCCCCCATTGCGTCCACGTGCCCGGGCTGACGCCAAGCCCACCTTGGTACGCTCTGAAATCAGCGCCCGCTCAAACTCAGCCAGTGCGGCAAAGATACCAAATACCAGTTGGCCCTCAGGCGTTCTCGTATTGATGGACGCGCCACGCCCCGTCAGCACCTGGAAGCCGACACCTTTGCTCGTCAGCTCGTGCACCGTGTTGATGAGGTGACGCAAATTCGTTCTGTCGCATTAACGGAATTCTTTGGGCCGATCAGGTAGACTACGGCGCCCAAACTTAGGAGGAACCGAGATGCTTAACTTTAAAGGGATGCGCTTTCCGGCCGGCGTGATCTTGCTCGGCATCCGCTGGTATGTGGCTTACCCGCTGAGTTACCGGCACCTCGAGGAGATGATGGGATAGCGTGGTGTGTCGGTTGACCATTCGTCGATCAACCGGTGGGCGATCCGTTTCTTGCCGCTCATCGAGAAAATGGCTTGCAAACACAAGAGCCCGGTCGGCGGGAGCTGGCGCTGGCGCATGGATGAGACCTACATCAAGGTCAAGGGCGTCTGGAAATATCTCTATCGCGCCGTTGACAAACAAGAAAAGACTATCGACTTTCTGCTGACGGCGAAGCGCGACATGGCTGCGGCGAAGCGCTTCTTCGACAAGGCCGTGAGTGCAAACGTCGAACCTGACAAGGTCGCGATGGACAAGAGCAGCGCCAACAAGGCGGCCATCGATGCGATCAACGCCGGCCGCGACGTGCCGATCCTGGTGCGCCAGGTTAAGTACCTCAACAACATCGTCGAGCAGGACCATCGTGCAATCAAACGGGTGACCAGGCCGATGCTGGGCTTCAAGTCATTCCGATGCGCAGCCCAGGTTGTTGCCGGCGTTGAACTCATGCATATGATTCGAAAGGGCCAGTTCGCCATCGATGGCACCGTCATGTCATTTGCAAACCAGTTTTATGCCTTGGCAGGACAGGTCCGTCCTGCTTAAACCGCAATCATGTTCAGAACGGAAAATTCCGTCCCGTGCCGAACAATGCGACAGAAGCTGCGACGGCGCCTTGGGCGGAGCTGTGGCCCAAGCGCTGGAGGGCGGTGGCTGGAAAACGGTATTGGTGCAGGGCAATGACCCGGCCCTGCGGCGGTGATGCAACCGGACCTGTGAACGGTAGTGGTGCAGACCGATGGTGCCGGACTGGCGCGTCAGGGCGTGCCGCTGGACCGCTTTAATATGCTGATCGTCAGTGGCTGGACACTCGCCGGGCCGCTGCGCCAGTCCGTGCTGACCTTGTTCGCGCCCCATGTCGGCGGCATGGTGCTGGTGGATGAGGTCGGGAGCGCCGCCAGCACCGGGAATGCGTCAGACCACTCTTGCCGCTCCGTATTTCTGCGCAGGCTGGGAGCGCAGCGGGTGCAGATGGTGCAGATGGTGCTTAATACGCAGGCACTGCCCGCGGCGGTATTGCGCTGTGTTCAGGCTCTGCCCGATGGTGGTTGACTGGTAGCGTGGCAAACCTCGCCCTTCAGAGCGCAGGCAAGAGCGCGCACGGCGTCGATTTGCCGGGTCATCTGCAACAAAGCATTGGCGGTGCAGAAAGAGAATCATGCGGCGGGTAACAAGTCCATTGGGTACGTCGCCATGGCCGAGCAATTGACCGGATGGCCAATGGTCATGACTCACTCTGAAAATTTTCCTTTGTCCAGCGTGCAATATCCACCGAGCCTGGGGTGATGCGATGAACGGCGATGCCATTCCAGTCAGGAAATGATCGTTGATATCGACTGGAACAGTGTTTGCCCGTGTCGTGGCATCATGGTTTTTTGATCTTCATACCAAAGGCCCGCCGATGACTGTCCCGACAACGTTGCAACCGATTGTTCCCTCCATTTCCAAACTGAATGCCGCTGTGCCGCGCATCGTCGTCGTCGGCGGCGGTGCCGGCGGACTGGAACTGGTGACGCGCCTCGGGCAACAGCTAGGCAAGTCGGGGCGGGCCGAGATCGTGCTGGTTGACCGCTCGCCGTCACATCTGTGGAAACCGCTGCTGCATGAAGTCGCTGCCGGTAGCATGGATGCCAATACCCATCAGGTCGATTATGTCGCGCAGGCGCGCTGGCATCATTTTGAATTCCAGCAAGGCGAGTTGCGCGGCCTCGACCGCGTGAGGAAGCAACTCAGCGTCGCGGCACTGACAGATGACGAAGGCATCGAGGTGCTGCCGGCGCGCACGCTGGACTTCGACACACTTGTGCTGGCGATTGGCAGCATGACCAATTATTTTGGCGTCGAGGGTGCTGCCACGCATGCGATGGCGCTCGATGCGCTTGGCCAGGCCGAGCATTTTCGCCGCCGTCTGATTTCGGCCTGCATGCGTGCGCAGAACACCAGCGCGGCCACGCCCGGTGTCGCCTCGCGTGTCGATGTCGTCATCGTCGGCGGCGGTGCCACCGGCGTCGAGCTGGCTGCCGAACTGCGCAATACCGCGGAAGTCTTCGGTGCCTACGGCCTGCATCATCTCGATGGTCAACGCGACATTCACCTGACGCTGGTCGAAGCAGGGCCGCGAATTCTTGGCCCGTTGCCGGAGCGCGTCGCGCTGCAGACGAGCAAGCTGCTGCAGCAACTCAATGTGACCGTCCTGACCGGTGAAGCCGTGGTCAAGGTCGAGGCGCACGCGGTACTGACCGCCAGCGGCAAGTCCCTGCCGGCCGACCTGATCGTCTGGTCGGCGGGTATCAAAGTCGCGCCGATTCTTGGTGAACTCGGCCTGCCGGTCAACCGGCTGGGGCAGGTGCCGGTGCTGGACAGCCTGCAGACCGAGATCGATCCGGCGATTTTTGCGATGGGGGATTGCGCCAGTTGCCAATGGCCGGAGAAAAACACCACGGTGCCGCCGCGCGCGCAGGCCGCGCATCAGCAAGCCAGTTTTCTGGTCGATGCGCTACGCCGTCAGCTTGACGGCAAGCCGCTACCGGCTTTTGGTTTTCGGGATCATGGCTCGCTGGTGTCGCTCGGGCGCTTCACGGCTGTGGGCAATCTGATGGGAAAACTGACCGGCAAGAGCTTGCTGATCGAAGGCTTGCTGGCGCGCCTGCTCTATGCGGCGCTGTATCGCTCGCACCGGATGGTGCTGCTCGGGCCCACGCGGATGCTGCTGGATTTGCTGGCGCAATGGCTGCGCGGTAAGACCGTGCCGCGCATCAAACTGCACTGAACTAAACGACAACTGGTCGGATTAGCGCAATGCCGAATACTCCGTCGGCACCAGGAACTGGTTCTCGATTCGTTCGACGATGATCGCCTCGGCTTCGGTGGCGGCGCGCTGTGCCAGCCAGTTAAGATCGCTGGCAAAGGCATTCCACTTGGTTTCGCGCTCTGCCAGGCTGTCCCATTGCAGCATGTAGGTCAGCTTCTGGTTGCTCTGGCCGACCAGCGTGGTCTAGAAGTCGACCTAGCGGATGCCGTATTTTTCCCAGAAGCCCAGCATGATGGCCTGGAAGCGGTGGTTCAGCGCCGGCAGTCTGCCCGGCGCGCAATGATAGGTACGCATTTTGTGGATAATAGGATCCCTTGTGGTTGGATGTAAGCGCCTCACGAGTCTTTCAATTACATACAAATTACTTGCAAACCCTCAGCAGCTCTGTTAACTTTTTCGCATGAGGAATTCGATCTCAATCAGATGAAGACGAGGGAAACGCCAAGCGCTTTCAGGTCTCGTCGACTGGTGTCTTATGAGCAGGAGCAGACAGGGATGGACAAAGAAAATGCCGCCTGTAATTTCCGGGACGAGCGCCTCAAGAAACGTTTTTGGCTATTGCTTGAACAGTTCTGGACAAATATGGGGCAGACCATTCCGTTTGCCTGTCAGGATTGAGCAAATACGAAAGCAGCCTACCGATTTTTTGCCAACGATAAGGTTAGCGAACAGGATATTTTGGGCGGGCATTTTCAAGCGACGAGTGAACGCTTCGCCGATTCAGACGGGCCAATACCGATCCTTCAAGACACAATGATATTTCCCTATCAGCGAGAGCAGCCAGAACGCATCGGATTCACTGGAAAAAGTGGTACTCGCAAAGTCGATGGGCGCAACAGGCCGTTGACTCAATGCGGCATTCTCATGCATTCGAGCTTGGCCATCACCACGGAAGGCGTACCTCTTAGCCTTGCAGCGATCAAGTTCTGGACCCGCAAAAAATTCAAAGACTTTAACGCACTCAAGAAAAAAATCAATCTGACGCTTCTGTACTGCGCAAGATGTCAGTACGCATTTCCTTGTCCCACATGCGTCGATCGTTTGGCCGGCGATGGTACTCACACAGCGTTGGTGCACTTCAAAGTTCAAGGTGACGACTCCCCAACCCCTGCCCGATTATGCTGCTACTTTTTGACTACGAACGGAGTTTGGGCGTGCGGCGGCCAGCATGCGGTTTAACGCAGCGACCCCGATGGCAGCCTCGGTTCGTTGCGCCTCAAATCCTCGCGAACGCGGCCGAGGACCAATCAAGGATTTGTAGCGACCCATGGTTGTCTCGACCAAGGCACGCTGCCCGTAGCCTGTTGCTTTTTGCCAGGCTAATCGGCCCTCTGTATTGATTTTCTCAAGATGACAATCACGCTGATTGGGCGCACACGACGCAGTGACGGGAACAGCGGTTTTGCGTGGTGGGATCACTGCCTTGATATTTCCACCATATTGCGCGATCGTTTCATAGGTGGGCGCGCCATCGTAGGCACCATCGGCGATGACTTTTTCTATTTCTTGTTCGATCTGCGCCAGCAGTGGCCTCACCTGTAACGCGTCGTCCGTATCCTGATCGGTGAGCACTTGCGCGACGATCATGCTACTGTCGGCGTCGACCGCCAAATGGAGCTCGCGCCATGTCCAGCTGGACTTCGCGCCATGTTTTGCTTCTACCCATTGTCCTGCACCAAAGACTTCAAGTCCGGTACTGTCGATCAACACATGCAGCGGTCCGTTTGGTGCCGGCGCTGATTTCATGATCAGCAATCCGACCGATCGGCGACTGACCGTCGTGTGATCCGGGGCACAGGCCGTCAGGTTCATCAACGTCAGTACCGACGCCATCAAACCTTCTGTTTGGTGCCGCTCCATCTTGGAGGCGGCGCGCAGCATCAGGCACGTTTCAATGGCGATGCCCTGGTAACGTATCTGCCCACCCGGTCCAACGCTTTGCCACTGGGCCTGTGCAGCATCTTCAACCCCCAAAGTCAGGCTGCCACGCCGCCGCCGTCCCGCTTCATAGGTTGGCCAGTTCTGCACCTTGAACTTCATCTTCGGAATGTGATGGCGGCGGTCCGTGTTGTGCTTGTTTGGCATCGGAATGACTTAGCGAATATTGACTCGCATCGTAATATCTGCACTTTTCTGAATTTTGAAGCGCACCAACGTTGCTCTGTAATAGAGCCGTCGCGCAGGATCGGGTAGTAATTGCTTGTATCGATGACAGGCACGTCGGGCGTCACGTCTGCGAACAGACCTTTGGGTAGGTCGGGAATGTTGATGAGCGGGATGGTGACCACGATGATGTCGCCACGGCGGGCTGCTTCCTGAGCAGTCACTGGCGTGGCACCGGTTTTTTGGCCACCTCTTTTAGTGTTTCAGGTCCGCGCGAGTTGGTGATATACACCGAGTGGCCGAGGCTGACGAGACGCGTAGCGAGCGCGCTGCCGATATGGCCGGCGCCAATGATTCCAATGTTCATGGTGTCCTTAAATTTAAGTGATTCACACAGCGGGCAATGGCCTGCGTAGCGCGATAAACAGCAACGGCAGATCACTTTTTTTGCGGGGTACCACTGGAGTTCGCTGTATTCAATGCCTCGGTGCACCACCTCCATCAAGTAATCCATACCTGTAAAACTGATGACGACCGTACACCCGAAGTGTTGACCGGTCCGACAAGACCTGGCAGTGCTGCCTGTCGCCAGTAGAAAAAATTACCTTACGATTACGCCGCTATTTTTTGATGACGAGTGAAGTTGAGGTGTCTGGCCATGCAAATAGACCACCGACTGGGGGCACCTCGATGACTTGTTGGCACCAACGTTAGGTAACGAACAGAGCGTTAAAGTTATCGATGCCAGAATTGCAATCAGCGGAGCTGCAATCCGCACGTACAGTCGTTCGCAATTTTCGCAGTCGAGGATAGTTTTCTTGTTATTTTGAAATATTGTCTGAAGGCACAACGCGGTCTGTGATTTTTCGGACTCGCACAATCAGGAGCGATACAAGATGGTACTGACCTTACTCACCGCATGGATGCTTATTCTTCTGGGCGTCGTCCTCGCCGCCGGAGGTGCCTGGCTTGCCGTGCTGGGTGGCAGCTGGGCGTATGGCTGCGCCGGACTTGCCCTGTTGGCATGCGGGGTCTTGCTGGTGCGTCGTCGACGCATCGCATTGGCTGTTTATGCTGCACTGCTGACGGCGACGGCAATCTGGTCGCTATGGGAGGTAGGCCTCGATCGTTGGGCGCTCATTCCCCGCGGTGCGCTGCTGGCCGTTATTGGCTTGTGGCTTCTGACCCCATGGATCAATCGTTCGCTTGACGGCGCCGTAACGGTGGGAGCACGCTCGTCCTGGCGTGGCTCGCGCGGCTGGCTGGCAGCAGCCATGCTCATGGTGGTCGCCATCGCAGGGACCGCGATGACACGCGACCCTTTCGATCTGGCTGGCAACCTGCCCGATGCATCGGTCACGTCGGTTGCGACCAGCGGACAGACCGATGCCGCGGGCGACGACTGGATCGCCTATGGCGGCACCGGGCAAGGTCAGCGCTACTCATCGTTATCGGACATCACTCCTACGACAGTGGATCGACTAGACCTCGCATGGACCTTTCATACCGGCGAGACACCGCGCCCGACCGACCCGGTCGAACGCACGTTTGAAGTCACACCGCTGAAGATCGGCGATCTGCTCTATCTGTGCAGCGTGCGGCAAAACGCCATCGCCCTGGATGCAGCCACCGGGGAGGAGCGCTGGCGCTTCGACCCGCAAATTGATGTGAACCATACCAGCCAGCATCTGACTTGCCGCGGCCTGGCCTATTTCGATGACACAGAAGCAGCGACGCGGACGCCGGCCCCTGCCAGCGTCCCTGCTGCCGGGGCTTCACCTATCTGTACCCGCCGCATCTTCCTGCCCACCATCGATGCCCGCCTGTTTGCGCTGGACGCACAGACCGGTCAACCTTGCCTCGATTTTGGCAAAAAAGGCGTAGTCGACCTCCGCGCCGGCATGCCAAACCTGCTCAGTGGTGCCTACATGCAGACATCACCACCGGTGGTGGTGGGAGGGGTGTTGATCGTCGGCGGCGCCATCAACGACAATGAGCGAGATAAAAATCCGTCTGGGGTGATCCGGGCGTTCGACGCCCGCAGCGGACAGCTGGTGTGGAACTTCGATCCGGGCCGTCCGGACGCTACCACACCGTTGCCGCCGGGTCAGACCTATACGGCCGGTGCGCCAAATAACTGGGCACCGTCGAGCGTCGATGCGCAACTCGGCCTGGTCTACATCGGACTAGGCAACCAGTCACCCGATCAGTTGGGCGCTGGCCGCAGTGCGGAGGTCGAGCGCTTCTCGAGTGCCGTCATTGCGCTCGACGTGACAACCGGGAAGCTGCGCTGGGACTTCCAGATGGTGCACCACGACCTGTGGGACCGCGACGTTCCGTCGCAGCCGTCATTGATCGACCTGACGATCGCTGGCAAGCAGGTACCCGCACTCGTCATGCCCACTAAACAAGGCGACGTGTACGTACTGGACCGTCGTAGCGGCAAGCCGATACTGCCGATCAGCGAGTCACCAGTCCCGGCCAGCACCGTGCCCGGTGAGTTCGCTGCGAAAACACAACCCCATTCATCGCTAAGTTTCATGCCCCCAGCCCTGGCCGGCAAGGACATGTGGGGTGCCACACCGCTGGACAACCTCATTTGCCGCATCGAGCTGCGCAGGATGACGTATGACGGTCCCTATACGCCGCCATCAACGCAGCGCACGCTGGTCTATCCGGGCAATCTGGGCGTCTTCAACTGGGGCGGTGTGGCGGTTGATCCGGTGCGCCAGATCATGGTCGGCACACCAGCCTTGTTGGCCTTCACGTATCAGTTGGTCGCGCGCCCGAACGCCACAGCCAATATTGTGAGCGCCGACTCGGCCGAACACTGGAACGAGAACCATGGTTCGGCTTATGCCGTAAAAATTGGCCCGTTCCTGTCACCAATCGGGCTGCCATGCCAGGTACCACCATGGGGAGCGATCGCCGGAGTCGATCTGCGCACCGGTGAGCGTGTGTGGATGCACCGCCATGGCACCGTGCGCGATCAGATGCCGGACCTCCTACCGATTCCTTTCCCGATGGGAGTAGCCAGCCTTGGTGGGCCCTTGATCACGGCCGGCGGTGTCGTGTTCTACAGCGGAACGCTTGATAACTACCTGCGCGCCTATGACGTCACGACCGGCCACAAGCTCTGGCAACGTCGGCTGCCAGCGGGTGGTCAGGCGACGCCGATGACCTATCGTATTCATGGCCGGCAGATGGTAGTCGTCGCAGCCGGCGGCCATGGTTCATTCGGCACAACGCAGGGTGATACGATCATGGCTTACGAATTGAAGTGAGGCTGAAGCGGCGCGACAGGCTCATCTTGTGAGTAACGATGCGGCACCGGACCGGTTCAGTGCATCGTCACTCAAACATGCCCTATGCTGCGCGCCGCCTTCAGGATGAGGCTGCCTCAAACAGAAGGCTTGTTGGCGTCGTTGCTGAGGAAGATGAATTTGACGGTGCCTGCTCCGGATCACACGACCGTCAGTCGCCGATCGAGAGGAATAATCGTGATGAAAGCCTTGCCCCGGCAATGTGCAGGGTCAGGCGGCCGTCCTTCCGGAAACCTGCTCCCACCAATCCGCCACATCAACCGAGGCTAGATCAGTCGCGCAGAGGCATTGGTGCACCTCAGAGTTAATGGCAACAGTTCCACAACCCCTGCCCGATTATGCTGCCATTTTTTGACCGCGAACGGAGCTCGGGGGTACGACATCTAGTATACCGTATAACACAGCGACGGCGATGGCATCCTCGGTTTCTTGCGCCGCAAACTCACGTGAGCGCAGCCGAGAACCAATCAAGAATTTATAGCGGCCCATGGTTGTCTCAACCAAGGAACGCGACCCATAGCCAGTGGCTGTTTGCCAAGCCAAGTGCCAGTACGGATCACAAAGGTCAGCCAAGCACTTTTCTGTCAGACGGGAAATGTGTCTACGTATGTACGCTGTCGCACAGAAATATTACTGCCGTTCACGCAGACTAAAAATTAAAGCTTTAAACAAGGCGCCCCAAAACATCAAAAGGATGTACGTCGTGAAACGACAGGGACCTTACACCAAACGAACCGAGCGGCAACGCGACAGGTGCCGGTACGACAACCCACATTTACAAGAATACCCAACCATGATGTACACAATTGCTGATTGCTTCTCATTCTCTGGCTGCTAGGTATCGTCACTTCATACACGATAGGTGGCTTCATCCACATTTTGCTGGTGATCGCCATCGTCGTGATTTTGCTGAGCATTATTTCAGGACGAAAACCGTTATAAAGTGTACGACGCTGGTCGAAGCCACCGCTTGTCAGTCTTTTGGCTGCGCCGGTTTTCAGACAATTTTCCACGGGTAGCGACCGTTGCATCGCACAGAGAACACTATTGCCTGCGAGCCGAACCACACCCTCCATCACCATAAGGAACTCACCATGACCAACAACTCAAACGCTACCCTGACCGATACCGCCACGCTACGCTTGCGTGCCCGCAAACATATCGAAGACGGTGCCGTAACCGACGGTTATGGAGGCGACCGCTAGGCCGTTCTGGCCATGCTCAACGGCGCGCTGGCGACTGAACTGGTATGCGTGTTGCGCTACAAGCGCCACCATTTCATGGCAGAAGGCATCCATGCTTCGACTGTTGCCGCGGAATTTCTTGCCCATGCCGAAGAAGAGTCAGGCCACGCGGACCGAATTGCCAAGCGCATCGTGCAACTTGGCGGCGCACCAGACTTTTCACCCGACGGTTTGTCGGGCCGCAGCCATGCCGAGTATGTTGAAGGTGAGTCGCTCGAAGACATGATTCGCGAGAACTTGGTGGCTGAGCGCATCGCCATCGACAGCTATCGCGAAATGATCAGTTTCATCGGCGACACCGATCCGACCACGCGTCGAATGCTCATTGAAATCCTTGAAGTCGAAGAAGATCACGCCGACGAACTAGCCTCGCTACATCACGGTATGCAAGGTTAATCAACCGTTTTTTCAACCCACCTTATGGAGAATGCCATGAATGACTGGACCCTCTTTTACGAGAAAATCGACGCCATCAAATTTGCCATGCTCGTCACACACGATGCGGAAGGCCTGATGGAGGCGCGTCCGTTCACCACTCAGGCGGCCGGCCGCGACGGTGCGGTCTGGTTTTTCACGACGACCGATTCCGAGGCCGTTGCCGACATTCGTCAAAACCCTACCGTTCTGCTTTGCTACGCTGACTCGTCCGCGCATCGCTTTATTTCTTCATCAGGAACCGCATCGCTTACGCAGGATCATGCGCTGATGGATGAGCTCTGGAAGCCAGCGTTCACGCTGTTTTTTCCTCTGGGTCTGGACGACCCGGCACTGACGTTGCTACGGGTTGATATCGTGAAAGCCGATGTCTGGGATTCGGGGAAATCAAAAATGGAACAAATGCTGACGATAGCCAAGGTCGCCGTTGGTATTGATATTGACAAGGAAGACTTAGGTAAGCATACCGTTCTAAAAAAATAAGCCCGCGTTAACTGACTGCTCGGGCAACCGCTAGCAAAGGAATCATAATGACCACGACAACCCAACCTTACCGCCTCGCTGCCATCGCAGTCATCGCCGACGCAACCGTGCTACGTGGCTGCGCCGACATATCCTGCACAAAGCGCGGTACCGCCACCGATGCCGGAATCGGTGCGTCGGCGGGATCAACGATCGGCAACGTCTGGTAGACCGCATAGAAAACCAGAAGCGGGTGATGGAACAGGCTACCCTGGAAACTGGTGTACAGGTAACCTAGGCTTCCGTTAACCGGCTCAAGCGGGCCATCCCGAGCGACATTCCTTCGATATCAACCGGACGGATATCAAGCCCGATCTCCGTCCGGTGTTGGACCGCTTCGGCAACTGTAGTGGTCTAATGAAATCGGACACCTTAATGGGAGCACACTCCCTCTAACTGAGGAAATTACATGACTAAAAAACATTTAGACATCGAGCTCAAGCTGGAAATCGTACGCATGATCAAAGACTAGGGGCTGAGCATTTCTAATGTCCGCGAAACGATGGATGTCGGACCGACTGCGATTCGCCGCTGGGTCGCGCAACACGATACGGAACTGCGTGGCGAGCAGGGCATCGGCAAGCCGCTGACGTCAGACCAGCAGCGCATTCGTTCGCTGGAACGCGAGAACCGGGAATTGCGACTGGACGTGTCTATCTTAAAAAAAGCATCGGCCTTCTTGGCCCGGAAACTGAAATGAGCTACCAGCTCGTGACACAGTTGCACAAGGAGGCCGTATCGACTGCCCGCAGTTGTCAGGTGCTGGCTGTCAGCCGCTTCGGGTATTACAACGCGCAGTCCCGTCCTGCCAAACCGCTTTTTACGAAGGAAGCGGTCCACCTGAAAGCCGCCTTTACCGCCAGCCGACAAAGCTACGGCAGTCGGCGCTTGGTCAGCGTAATGGCGCTGCAAGGCATTCGCATGGGTCGCTACAAGGCGCGCAGCCTGATGCGCCAAGCGGGCCTGAAGCCGGTGTGGAAGCGCAAGTTCATTCACACCACCGACAGCAAGCATGACCTAGCGATTGCTCCTAACGTGCTCAACCGGGAGTTCAATCCGGCGGGACCGAACATCGCCTGGGTGAGCGATATCACCTATATCCGTACCGACACCGGCGGGCTATATCTGGCCACGGTACTGGACCTGTTCTCGCGCAAGCTGATTGGCTGGGCCACCGTGCCTAGCATGCCTGCGGCGCTGGCCTGCGAAGCGCTACGTATGGCCATTGCCAGTCGGCGTCCGCCACCGGGATTAATTGTGCATACGGACCGTGGGAGCCAATATGCCAGAATCGAATATCAGGCATTGCTGAAACGGTGCGGCTTGGTGTCCAGCATGAGCCGCAAAGGCAACTGCTGGAACAACGCTGTGGCCGAGCGCTTCTTCCTGAATCTGAAGATGGAATGCGTCTGGCGCACACGGTATGCCAATCAGGAAGAGGCTCGTAAAGACGTTACTGCCTATCTCGTCGACTTTTATAATTGCACGCGTTTGCACTCCGTATTAGGCAACCTTTCGCCCGCCGTCTTTGAATGGAAAATGGCAGAAAAACTTCCATTGAGGTGTCCGAAATAACTTGACCACTACAGGGCCGCGCGATGGCGGTAGCGGCATTGGTTCAACTCGCTCATGCGCGATGGGGGTCGGGTCCTGTGCAACGGCAATAAACATCGCATCCAGTACTGGCCTGTGCTCCGTGCTCGCAACTTCGGCACGTTCGACCAACTTAACTCGCCACTTATGAAAGGTGCTCGTTGCCAAGCCATTGGCCTGACAAAATTTACGTATGCCCTGACTCGATTGCGCTTGCCGTGTAATCAGTTCACTCCAGAATGCTTCCCCATACCCGTAGTAATAAAGTGGATCCATTCGTCAAGACAGTTTTTGCTTGAGTTTAAGCTATGGTCTTGAACCTGTACGCAGCAGACCAGCGCTGCCCTGTCTCGCTTAATTTCACCCATCCAAGAACATGGAAGTCATCGTATCCGGCTCCGGGCAGGGCGGAGTTTCGTGCTCCACAGCACTGTCTGCCTCTTGCCCTGATATTGCCTCCGGCGATTCCAGCACCGACAAGCCACCGTATTTGTCCATGATCATGGCACCACCGCCTTTGCCACTTTCGTACACGGCATCCGGCGTCTGATAGTTCAATGCCTGGTACGGCCGCTCGCCGTTGTAAAAGGCGAAATGTTCTGTCAACCCCGCATGCAGCTCACCCATCGTGGCGTAGCCATTCAAGTACACATCCTCGTACTTGACGTTACGCCACAGTCGTTCAACGAAGATGTTGTCCAATGCACGGCCGCGCCCGTCCATGCTGATGGCAACTCCTGCACGGTTCAAGACCCCGGTGAACGCTGTACTGGTGAACTGACTACCCTGGTCGGTATTGAAGATGTCGGGCTTGCCGTGATCAATCAATTCCTCTTCCAGACAGTCCACGCAAAACGATGCGTCCATACTGTTACTGATGCGCCAGCCCAGCACGCGCCGCGAATACCAGTCGATGATCGCGACCAGATATGCAAAGCCGCGCGCCAGCCTGATATACGTGATGTCGGTACTCCAGACATGGTTTGGCTGCACGATAGTGATGCCACGCAGTAAGTACGGATACACCTTGTGGCCTGGATGCTGGACTGCTGTACCCGGCCCCGGAGCCATCCCCGCCAGCCCTAGGATGCGCATCAATCGCTGCACATGCTTTCGATTGATCAGCCATCCTTGCCGCTTCAGAATCACCACCATCCGTCTGCTGCCGTAAAACGGGTGACGCGTGAATTCTTCGTCGATGAGCGCACACAAAGCCATATCATCTTCATCAGGGAGAGCCACAGCACGTGGGCGATACACAGTCGCTCTTGAGACTCCGGTCAGCTCGCACTGGCGCACCAGCGATAGCTCGCCGACCTCGTCGATCCATCCCAGCCGTATCGCACCACTCACAGGCAGGACTTTTTTTTAAGCCAATCCAATTCCATCTTGAGGCGCCCGATTTCCCCGTATAACCGGTCGTCGGCATCATGCATCGCTTACGCCTTCGGACCCCGCTTCCCTTCGAACAAGGTGCCGGCACGGGTAGTAATCTCTTTTTTCCACTGCGCCACCATCACCGGATGAACACCATACTGCTGAGCAATCTCGTTCACCGTTTTAATCCCGCGCACTGCCTCAAAGCCGACTTTGCCTTTGAACTCCGCGCTGTGCACTTTCCGCTTCTTTATTTCAGCCATATGCCGCTACTTTCCTGAGAGGAACATAGCTTAAACCGCTGTCTCAAATCGTGGGTCCACTTTAGTAACGCTGTGCACTACTGTTGTCTGCTTCCATCGCCTGTGCCTCGCTCGATCATCAAAACGAGAACCATGGCATCGCAGCTTGGCTAGGGATAGATGGGGATTCGCGGACGCTTACAGTTAAAGAGCGTGCCGCGGTAGATTCATCGTGAATGTACAGCCGCGTCCGGGCTCGTTGCTGACCGTCAACTCTCCACCATGTGCAATAACACAATCGCGCGCAATCGACAGTCCGAGGCCGAGGCCGGACCGGTCTACTCCACTTTGTGAAAACGAATCAAAAATGGTCGCCAAAGCGTGGGCGTCGATACCGCCGCAACGGTCACTAACATCGATCAAGATACGATCACCAATGGCACGTGCGGTCAAACTCACTTCGGTGTCAACATGGGTAAATTTAAACGCATTATGCAGCAGGTTCCATAGTGCAGAAAACAACAGATCGCGCTTGCCCATTAACGCTATGGCGGGATCCACCGCCGAAACTAAAAATACACAACTACGTGACTTGGCTGCGAGCACGGCTGCGTATTGGACGTCGTCAATAAAATTCGCCAGCGAGAACTGCTCGGCCGGCTGTATGCCTTGCACCTCTTGTCGGACGTCGGCAAGAGACTGGTCGACCAGAACGCGTAAATTATTCAGGCTGCGTTCAAGAACTGCGCCGGTGGCACCGCTAAAAGGCAGTTGCCCCGTCTTCATTGCCGCAAGCGACAGGCCCGCAGTGTGAATCAGGTTGCGTAACTCGTGTGCAAAGAAGCCTTGCTTTTCGTTGTTCTCGGCAGCCTGCTTGGCGGCCATGCTTATATCACGTTGGTAGCCAAATTCGGTCACCGCATCGGCGATGGCGTTGTCGAGACATCGATTCAAGGTGCGAAATTCGTCGACTTCGAACGGAACATCGCGCTCAAAACCGAGATCGGTAATTGCTTGGCACAAGTCGCCGTAGTCATGCACTACTTGGTCCACAGTAAAACCCATTAACATCAGTGCTTTACCATGCTGTGCTGCGCTTATACTTACCTCGGAGACCGCAGCGCCACCGCCAGATGGGCCTGAAATGTGACGGCTGTCGAAAGGCGAGCCGGTCTGCTCCACACGCAGCGTACGAATTAACTGATCGAGGAACAGCGGTACACCGTTATCCAGTTGACTTACGGTGGCGCCGCGAGCTGGTCGTTGTGCCACCTTGATGCGACATCTACGCGTCAGTTCGTCACGGTTGTTAGTCAAAAAATCATGCATCATGTTAAAACCTCACGTTTCGCATCATGGTTGTAGGAAATTGTGGGAACACACAAAGATGATGCCACTAAGGCATGTAGTTGGCTAAATTTTTTCTGGAAAACATACTCATGGGTGATTTAATTTCTGATTAATTTGCGCTAGGACTCCGCAGTCCTGCCACTGTCGGCTGTCATTCGTGACAAGTTTGAGTAGATCTGAATGGACAATTGGGGATCTAAGCCGGACCTCAACCGAATGCCATTGTCCGACTTAGACCCCTTTATATCAGTGCCTGCACAAGGTTCATGATCTCCGATATAGATACCAATATAAAAACATTTAGGGAAACGCTGATTTAATCGCTTGATTTTTAGCGTTAAAATTCTGCTGACGTTCAATTTTAATGAGACCGCAATGGCGATGAAGCAAACCAGTTTTTCGAGTGCCGAATTTTCCGCGAAGAAGCGCATCACGCGCCGCGAGCAGTTTCTGGCGGACATGGAACAAGTCGTACCTTGGGCTGAACTTGAGGCAGTCATTGCGCCGGTCTATCCGACCGGCATGCGTGGTCGCCCGCCGATCGGTTTGTCGCGAATGCTGCGCGTGTACTTCATTCAGCAGTGGTATAGCCTGTCTGATGAAGCGGTCGAAGATGCGATCTACGATAGTCAGGCCGTGCGTGCGTTTGTCGGAGTGGATCTGGCGCGGGAGCCGGCACCGGATGCGACGACGTTGCTGAAATTTCGGCGCTTGCTGGAGACCAATGAGCTGACCCAGCGTATGTTTATCGCCATCAACGCTACGCTGACCGAGAAGGGTTTGCTGATGCGCTCGGGTACCATCGTTGATGCCACCATCATCAACGCGCCCCCTTCGACCAAGAATGCCGAACACAAGCGCGACGCCGACATGCACCAGACGAAAAAAGGCAACCAGTGGTACTTCGGCATGAAAGCGCATATCGGCGTCGATGCCGAAAGCGGCCTGGTGCACAGTCTGACCACCACCGCGGCGAACGTGGCCGACATCGTTGAAACGGTAGCGCTGCTGCTTGGCGACGAAGAAACGGTGTTTGCCGATGCGGGCTACACCGGCGTGGCAAAGCGCGATGAAATGAACGACGTCAAGGTCGACTGGCAGATTGCCGCCAAGCGTGGCACGATCAAGAAGGTCAACGAAAAGCGACCTCTGCGCGCCATCCTCGACGAACTGGAGCATGCCAAAGCGAGCATTCGAGCGAAGGTCGAGCATCCATTTCATGTGATCAAAAATCTCTTTCGTCATCGCAAGACTCGTTACAAGGGACTGCCGAAAAACACAGCGCACGTGTTCATGTTGTTCGACTTGGGTAATCTCGTCATTGCAAAAAACAAGCTGTTGAACTGGCAGGCCCAAGCTCCGTCTACTGCGTGAAAATAGGATGAAAGGGGCATCGTTTGTTCACTTTTTAGCCCGTAATCTTAGTTTTTCATCCAGTTTTTCGAGGATAAAATTTGCTGGAGGCGTAATCAGCTACTTTCATTCTTGGATTCGGCTTTATTCAGCGGTTCCTTAGTGCTTTATATTTTATTTAGGCAATGTAATTGATTGAGCGAGTTCGTGATCAGAACCACGTCAAATAGCCAAGTTAGCTCGACCTGCTGGGCAACCAGACTGGGTTCGGTCGCAATTAGATACTGGGCGGATTCAAAGACCAAGTGCAACACATTAATGGATCGTAGCCGATTCGGCTTGTTTTATATTGTCGATGATCTCGCCATAGACTTCGAGCGGACTTCGATAGTTGAGCACTTTGCGAGGTCGAGTATTCATCTGGTAAGCAATGGCGTCGCGATCGCCTTGCGTCAGTTGCGACAAGTCGGTGCCCTGGGGCATGTACTGGCGCAATAATCCGTTGGTATTTTCATTGCTGCCGCGTTGCCAGGGGCTGTGCGGATCACAGAAGTAGATGGCAACGCCGGTGTGCGCTGTCAATTCGCGGTGCCGGCTCATTTCGCGGCCCTGTTCATAGGTCATCGTCTGGCGCAACGGTGCGGCAACTCTGTTGAGTGCCTCCGTAAAACCCGCCAATGCCGACGCAGCGCTGGCGTCAGGCGTGCGCGCCAGTATCACCAGACGGGTGGTGCGTTCTACCAGCGTCCCAACCGCCGAGCGATTGAAGGCACCCTTGATCAAATCGGCTTTCCAGTGGCCAGGAATCAACCGATCGGCCACTTCCGGTGGGCGAATGTGCAGGCTTTGCATATCGGGGATGCCGCCACGCCGGTCTGTGCCACGTGAACGCGGGCGGCGCGTGTCGTTGCCCTGGCGCAGGTAAGCAATGAGTTCGCGACGCAGTTCTACGCGAGGTATCGCGTAGAGCTCGGTGTAAATGGTTTCGTGAGAGACACGCTGACTCGGATCATTGGGATACATGCCACGCAGTGTGCCGCCGATCTGTTGTGGTGACCATCGCCGATGCAAAAAATGGGTAACGACGCCAAAAAATGGACTAGCCAGATCAAGTTTGCGTACCGTGCGTGCCGTTCTGGCAGCCAGTCGTGCACTTCGGCCAGCATGCACCGGATCGTACGCCGTTGATTCAGCGCCGCTATTGCGTCGCAACTCACGGCTGATGCTGCTCGGTGAGCGGTGCAGTGCATGGGCTATTTGTCGAATGCTTTGGCTTTGTTGTTGCATCACCATGCTCGTGGCACGCTCTTCGGCTTGAAGTTGTTCGTAGTGGTTTCTCATCGCCGAACCCTATCAGAGTTGGGTGTTGCACTTCAGTTTAGAGCCCGCCTTGCTTGATCCAGCGACGAATCGCGGTCTCGTCGATACCCATGCTCTGACTGACCTGTGTAGTCGTCAGTCCTTGATCATACGAACGACTTCCAGCTTCAGGCTGATGTCGAATTGCCGGCGTTGCTTTGTCATTGATTTTTCCTCTGGTAATGGAGTTTCCCACCTATCGAGGTGTCTGCACAAATTAGACCACTACACCCGTCCTGCCAAACCGCTTTTATGCAAGGTTGGTACCCACCTGAAGGCCGCTTTCACCGCCAGCCAGCAAAGCTACGGCAGCAGGCGTCTGGTTAGCGCCCTTGCTGCGCACGGCATCGACATTGGCCGCTACAAGGTGCGCAGTCTGATGCGCCGTGCGGGCCTCGAGCCGGTCTGGAAACGCAAGTTCATTCACACCACCGACAGCAACCATACTCTGCCGATCGCAGAGAACATTCTGGCACGGCAGTTCAATCCGGTCGCGCCCAATACCGCTTTCGTGACCGACATTACCTACATCCGAACCGTTACTGGCTGGCTGTATCTGGCGATGGTATTGGACCTGTTCTCGCGCAAAGTGGTGGGCTGGGCGATGGCGCCGAGCATGCCTGCCGAACTGGTCTGCGAGGCACTGCGGATGGCTATTGCACAGCGTCGTCCGGCAACGGGATTGATCGTCCACAGCGATCGTGGCAGCCAATACGCCAGCAAGCAATACCAGGCACTTCTTGCCGAGCACGGCTTCATTTGCAGCATGAGCCGTCGTGCTAATTGCTGGGACAACGCAGTTGCAGAACGCTTCTTCCTGAACCTCAAAATGGAGCGGGTCTGGCAACGCACTTATGCCAACCAAGCGGAAGCAAAAAATGACGTAACCGACTACATCGTTGGCTTCTACAACTGCACCAGATTACATTCCGTATTGGGCAACCTGTCGCCCTCCGTCTTCGAGCGGAAAATGGCAGCAAAAAAACCTATCGCTGTGTCTTAATTTACTTGACCACTACACTGAGCTTGTCGGTAAGCGTCCAGCCACGGCATCTTCCACCTGATCACACAACGCGGCATGCTCGCGTATTTCTGATCAGGCGAGCATGAGCATGGACAATCACGAGCAATCGATCGTTGCAATTCCTCCGAATTCTG
>JBLHMB010000049.1:0-26041 GCA_047621665.1 Bradyrhizobium sp.
TGAAATTCAATTGGCGATTGAATTGATTATGTTGGGAGCTCGCTTGCAGTTGCTGGAATCCGAAACATCGTTGTCCCGCGAGCGTCTGCTGAAACTTTACAAAGAACTTAAAGGTGTATCGCCACCGAAGGGCATGCTGCCGTTTTCGACTGACTGGTTTATTACGTGGCAACCGAACGTACATTCGTCATTATTTATCAATATCTACAAATTTTTGCAAGAACACGCCCACATAACGGGCATTGTTGCTGTGGTCAAAGCTTATAAGTTGTACCTGGAACAAATGGGTCCGGCAAGCGGCGACGAGCCAGTGCTGTCGTTGACTCGTGCATGGACGCTGGTACGTTTTTTCGATAGCAAAATGTTGAGCACCGCCTGCTGCACCGAATGTAATGGCCACTTCGTCGTACACCAGCTAGACCTCAACGCGGACTATGCCTGCGGCCTTTGTCACATGCCGTCTCGGGCCGGTAAAACCCGCAAGGCCAAGGAAGCCGCGCAAGCCGCAGTTGCCACGGCGTGATCTAGTGGGCATGATGTGCCGGCCCCTATTTCTTGCCGAAGAGTGCCCGTTTTGCCATTTTTTTCTCATTCTCTTTTCGTCTCGCTGAAAGCGCCCGCAGTCTGGGCGCTTGTCCTGCAATTTTTCTCTTTCTTCATCGTTGCTACCGGTGCGCTCGTTCTCTGGAGAACGAGCGGATGGGCTTTACCTATCTTGCTGCTGGCGATCCTGCAAGGAATGGTTGCTGCATTGCTGTCACATTGGCGTGACCTGGCTTTGTGGTGGCTGCCGATACAGTTGCTGTTTGCCCCGGCGCTCGTGCTGGTACTTGGGTGGCAATTACCTCCATGGATTTTCTTGTTGGTTTTTTTATTCATGTTGAGCCTCTACTGGAGCACCTATCGCACGCAAGTCCCGTTGTATCTGTCTGGCCCGCGCGTCTGGCAAGCGGTAAGCGAGTTGCTGCCGGCACGTCCACTGCGTGGCATCGATATTGGTAGCGGGCTCGGCGGACTGGTGCTTGACCTCGCCGAGCGCCGCCCGGATAGTAAGTTTTCTGGCATTGAACTGGCACCTCTTCCATGGTTACTCAGCCTGTTACGCGCGCGCTTGCGCGGCACTTCTGCAAGCTTCCTGCGTGGCGATTATCAATTGCTTGATTTTTCACGTTTTGATGTCGTATTTGCTTATTTGTCTCCGGTGGCGATGGCTCCGTTATGGATCAAGTTTCAGGCGGAAATGCCTGTTGGCGGATTGCTAGTTAGTTACGAATTTGCGATCGAGGGGCAGGCTGCGGACGAGGTTCACTATCCGATTGAAGATGGTCCTTGTTTATATCTCTGGCGCAAGAGGTCATTCGAATCACTGGATAAGCAGGCAGAAATTGTCTCCTGATAACCCCAATCCATTAACATTCCATTAACGATTCATTTTGTTTATGCATTTTTCCCCTTAAAATCAAGTCGCATCTTTCAGCTAAAGTGTTACCTGTGATAAATTTCGAGTGCGATTTATCTTTGGTTTGAGTTTGAGTAAAGAAGGTAGATACACGATCGTTTTTTCGTGAATTGATGCTGCAGTTGAGGGTGGCGTTGAACCCGAATTATGAATTTTAAATAGAGTAATGGCTGCTGCTGCCGTTGCTGACCGGAGTAACTGCTTGTTAGTTATCATTGGATATATTGTTGTCATCTTGTCGGTGTTTGGTGGTTTCGCCTTGGCTGGCGGCCATCTTGCTTCACTGTTGCAACCCGTTGAGCTATTGATGATTGGTGGCGGCGCGCTAGGCGCTTTTTTTGTCGGCAACAACGTTAAAGCAATGAAGGCAACGTTTCAGGCATTGCCAACGCTGTTCAAGGGGTCGAAATTTACCAAGTCGCTCTATATGGATTTGATGTCGCTGATGTTCGAGATACTGACAAAAGTGCGCAAAGAAGGTCTGATGTCGATTGAGGGTGATGTCGAGAAGCCGGAAGAAAGTCCGATTTTTACCAAATATCCAAGCATCTTGCATGACCATCATGTGGTCGAATTCATTACTGATTATTTGCGCCTGATGGTGTCTGGCAACATGGATGCATTCCAGATCGAGAACCTCATGGATAACGAAATTGAAACGCATCATCACGAAGGTGCGGTGCCTGTTCATTGCATTGCAAAGCTAGGCGATGGCTTGCCTGCCTTCGGTATCGTTGCTGCGGTGATGGGCGTGGTGCACACCATGGCATCGGTCGGTTTGCCGCCCGCCGAGCTCGGCATTCTGATTGCAAATGCGTTGGTGGGTACCTTTCTTGGTATTTTGCTGGCCTATGGTTTCGTCGGTCCGCTGGCCAGTTTGCTTGAACAGAAGCTGGACGAGTCCACTAAAATTTATCAGTGCATCAAAGTGACATTGCTGGCTAGTCTCAACGGTTATGCACCTGCGTTGGCTATCGAATTCGGCCGTAAGGTCCTGTTTTCGACTGAGCGACCGACCTTTGGCGAGCTCGAAGAACATATCAAGCTATCGAAAACCAAATAATCGAGCGAGTAATGACATCACGCAGCGAGGTACATCATGGCTGACGAAGGCACGCGCCCCATTATCGTCAAACGCATTAAGAAAGTTGCTGGTGGGCATCACGGTGGCGCATGGAAAATTGCGTATGCCGACTTTGTCACCGCGATGATGGCGTTTTTCTTGTTGATGTGGCTGCTTGGATCGACGGCCAAAGGTAGTTTGAGTGGCATTGCCGAGTATTTCCAGACACCTTTGCTGGTGGCGATGGGCGGTGGTTCCGGTTCGGGTGACAGTTCCAGCGTCATTCAAGGTGGTGGCCAGGATCTCACGCGCAAAGATGGTCAGGTAAAGCGAGGTGAAACCATCGCCCCGAAAAAAACCTACAACATCAAGGCATCGCAAGCAGATCTCGAAAAAGCGCTGGAGAAAGCCGAGGCCGGTCAGCTTAAGGCCTTGAAGATTAAAATCGAAGCGATGATCGAATCAAATCCGATGCTCAACAAATTTAAGAATCAGCTGCTACTCGATATCACGAGTGAAGGCCTGCGCATCCAGATTATTGATGAGCAAAACAGGCCAATGTTCGCTTCCGCTAAGGCCGAATTGCAGCCATATACAAAGGAAATTCTGCGCGAAATCGGTTTTGCACTCAACGACGTCCCTAACAGGATCAGCCTTTCAGGCCACACTGATGCATCGGCTTATTCGAGTGGTGAGAAAGGCTACAGTAATTGGGAGTTGTCGGCTGATCGTGCCAACGCTTCCCGCAAGGAGTTGATCTTCGGTGGTATGAACGAAAGCAAGGTGCTTCGGGTGGTCGGTCTTGCCTCAGCAGTGTTGTATGACAAGGAAAATCCTTACAACCCGGTCAATCGGCGCATCAGCATTATCGTCATGAATAAAAGGGCTGAAGATGCCGCTTCACGAGAGGGTGCGCGTGCGGTAAATGTGGTGAGTGGTGATGAAGAGGGTGCCGAAGTAACAGTCGGTCCATCTGATGTAACTGGTTCCCCGGTTCCGGTTCCCGTGCGCGTGCCATCACCCGCTGCAGTCGTGCCGCGATGAGCCAGCTTGAATCCAGTGAGAGCACCTTGACAGCACAAGGTAATTTGTTGGGACAACAGATTCGGCAATTGCTCGATGCCGTGTCCCGCCAAGGTGTTGGCCATCTCGCTGAAGTCGAGACCGATCTGACCCAAACGGCACTGTTATTGACCGAGGCGATCGACAAACTGGGCGCGAGTTTCATGTCGATTCACGCTGTCATCAGCGTCCAGCAGGATGCCATCGTGCGTTTGCTGGAGAAGGGTGTTTCCGGCAACGAGGAACGCGAACATCTGCAAGGGTTGCAAAGTGATATCGACCGGCACGTCAATGCCGCTGTCACCGGGTTGCAGTTCCAGGATATGACCAGCCAGTTGTTGCAACGCACACTCGGTCATGTGCGCAGCCTGCGCGGCATGATCGGGGTGCTGGGTGAGACGGCTGCAGCGATCGGCCCGGGTGCGTCAGACGACGAGGTGATCACGCAGCTCAACATTGCCGGTAATGAGGTTGCCACTTGCCGGGTCTCGCTGGATGACGCGCAGTTGCGCAAAGCGGTCAGCCAGACTCACATGGAATCGGGCGATATCGAATTATTTTAAAAGCGTGGCGATCCTCCGGGTTACCCCAGCGCCGCGATATTCCAAACAACGAGCATACCAACAGCATAGCGGAGCATAAATGGCAAAATCGATACTCGCAGTGGACGATTCCGGTTCACTCAGACAAATGGTGGTGTTCAGCCTCAAGGCGGCCGGATACCTGGTAACCGAAGCCGTCGATGGTCAGGATGGGCTCGACAAGGCCCGCCTGCAGGCCTTCGATCTGGTGCTGACCGATCAGAACATGCCGCGCATGGATGGTCTGACGTTGATCCGCTCGCTGCGCGCATTGCCGAGTTATCAGCGCGTGCCAATCCTGATGTTGACTACAGAAGCCAGCGATGAAATGAAGGCCAAGGGTCGGGCGGCGGGTGCCAATGGCTGGCTGGTCAAGCCGTTCGATCCTCAGCGTCTCACGGAAGTGGTCAAGAAGGTGATTGGCTAACCATGCTGTTTCCTTCACAGTGGCGCGGTCTAGCGGTTATTTCGCCCGCGCAAACATCACGGTTTTACGGAGCGCTGCAATGACGATCGACATAAGTCAATTTTTTCAGGTGTTCTTCGAAGAGACGGAAGAACTGCTGGCGGAAATGGAAAAACTACTGCTTGCAGTCGACGTGAGCAATCCTGATCCGGAAGACCTGAACGCGATTTTCCGGGCGGCGCATTCGATCAAGGGCGGTGCCTCGACATTCGGCATCACTGATCTGGGTGAAGTCACGCACGTTCTCGAAACGTTGCTGGATCGCATTCGCAAAGGTGAAACCTTACTCACCTCAGAACATGTCGAAGCCTTTCTGAGCACCAAGGACATTCTCAAGATGCAGCTCGACGGGCACCGGCTTGGTTCGGTTGTGGATCTTGAAGCGGTTGGCGACATCCGTATGCTGTTGCAGTCACTGTCTGAAGTCCATGTGCCGATGCCGATCGCAGTGGCGCCGCTCGCGCCCACGAGCGCGCCCGACAGTGGCGTCTTCGCTCATCGTTTTCATATCGAGTTGCCAGTCATCACCGAACGTGATGCCGAGGCGCTAGCCAGCGAACTAGGTTTGCTTGGCTTCATTATTCGTTCGCAACTGCCAGACGGACGTGCGGTTTTTGAACTCGCGACCAATGAATCGATTGATGACATCATTGCGCTGTGCTCGTTCGTGCTCGATCCCGATGCGCTGAAAATTACCCTGCTGCCGGCACCGGCCAGTGCCAGCGATGCCGAACTGGGTTACGGATTTTTCGAGCCGCTCGACAGCCGTTTTGGTAATTTGATGCCAGGCGCTGTCAGCACATTGCAGGAACAGGAAGCGCGGCAGGGCTATGGTTTTTTTGCGCCGTTTGTACCTCAAGGTAAAACCGATACGCCGGCGGCGGTAGTCGTCGAGCATGATGCCGTACCTTCGGCGGCTTCCGAATCGCACTACGATGCACTAGCTGGTCATGCCGCTGGCGAGTCCGATAAACGTGCGGGTCAGCGTCGTGAAAATGACAAGACGGCCTCGGCCGAAGCCAGCTCGATACGTGTGAGTATCGAAAAGGTGGATCAGCTGATCAACCTCGTTGGTGAGCTCGTCATTACTCAGGCGATGATCGAGCAGCGCACCGATACGCTTGACCCGATGAAGCACGAGCGCCTGCTCGATAGCGTCTCGCAATTGACCCGCAACACCCGCGATCTGCAAGAAGCGGTGATGTCAATTCGCATGATGCAGATGGACTACGTGTTCGCGCGCTTTCCGCGTATGGTGCGCGACCTTGCCACCAAACTGGGCAAGAAGGTCGACTTCATCACCGTCGGTGCGGCCACCGAACTGGACAAGGGACTGATCGAACGCATTGTCGATCCATTGACGCACCTGGTGCGCAACAGCATTGACCACGGCATCGAAACGCCAGCGATCCGGCTCGCCAGTGGTAAAAGTGAAACCGGCCGCTTGTCACTGTCGGCCGGGCATCAGGGCGGCAATATCGTCATCGAAGTCAGCGATGATGGCGGGGGACTCAACCGTGAGCGCATCCTGCAGAAGGCGGCCGAAAACGGTCTGGCTGTGTCCGGTGAAATGACCGATCCGGAAGTCTGGCAACTCATTTTTGCTCCCGGATTTTCGACCGCCGACATCGTCACTGATGTATCGGGTCGCGGTGTCGGCATGGATGTCGTCAAGCGCAACATCACCGCGATGGGCGGCGTCGTCGATATCCGCTCGGCCAAGGGTTTCGGCACCACGATTTCGATCGCGCTGCCGCTGACACTGGCTATTCTCGATGGTATGTCGATCCGTGTGGGCGACGAGGTCTACATCCTGCCGCTCGGATACGTGGTCGAATCGTTGCAGCCGCGTCCGGTCGACGTCAAGGAAATCAGCGGTCAGGGCCAGGTCATCAAAGTACGTGGCGAATACTTGCCGCTTATTGCGCTTCACCAGACGTTCGGCATCGAACCGCGCTACACCAAGCCATCCGAAGGCATCGTCGTCATCCTTGAATCAGAGGGCCGCAAGGCAGGCTTGTTTGTCGATGACCTGGTCGGCCAGCAACAAGTAGTGGTCAAGAATCTTGAATCGAATTACCGCAAGGTGGCCGGTATTTCCGGTGCCACCATCCTGGGCGACGGCGGTGTATCGCTGATCGTTGATGTCGCCGCTCTGTTACGTTCCAGTCGTCAAAATATTGACGAATCCATCTTCTCTTAAAGGACAACATCATGTCAGAATCCGCCCAAATCAACGCCCAGATCAACGGTGCAAAAGCCATCGTCGACATCGCCGGTAATGAATTTCTCGCCTTCACGCTGGGCAAAGAAGAGTACGGCATCGACATCCTGAAAGTGCAGGAAATCCGCGGTTACGAAGCGGTCACCCGCATCGCCAACGCACCCGAATTCGTCAAGGGTGTTGTCAACCTGCGCGGCATCATCGTGCCGATCGTCGACATGCGTATCAAGTTCAATCTTGGCGAACCGACCTATGACCAATTTACTGTCGTCATCATTCTTAACATCAGCGGGCGCGTCATGGGCATGGTGGTCGATAGCGTGTCGGACGTGATTACCTTGTCGGCCGAGCAGATCAAGCCGGCTCCCGAGATGGGTACCGCGTTCAATACCGATTACCTGATCGGCCTTGGCACGCTCGATGAACGGATGCTGATCCTGATCGATATCGACAAGCTGATGTCGTCGTCTGAAATGGGACTGATCGAAAAAATCGCTGCTTGAGTTGTTCCCTGCCGGAGTGGCGCGGCGACCCCGTCGCCGCGGTGTACCTTTAAAACCGGAGTCGTGAAATGAACTTGCGCAACGTACGGATCGGAAGCCGGTTAGCCCTTGGTTTCGGCAGCATTCTGGTGATTCTTGTGCTCGCGCTGGTGCTGAGCGGTTTGCTTAACACGAGTAACAAGCGACATCTGGTCGAGGGTCTGGCGACCGCTGATCACAAACTCGAACTGGCCGGCGCGATGAAGAATGCATTGCTCGAAGGCGGGATTGCGATGCGTGACATCGGTTTGCAGTCCGATCTGGCCGCGATGCAAAAGGATGACCAGACCGTCAAGGCCGAGCGCCAGCGCTATGCGCAGGCTCGCGATGCGCTAGCTGCGCTGGGTTTGAGCGACGCCGAAAATAAACTTGTCGCCGATATTGCCCGCATCGATGAAGAGCTAGCCGCGCCGCTAAAAAATGTCTTGCGGCAGGCCATGGCATTCAACAGCGAAGAGGCGATCAAAATTATCAACGGCAGCATTGATCCGATGAACCGCAAGACGCTCGTGGAGATCAACAAGCTCGTCGGGTTACAGCAGAATGCAACGCGCCAGGTGATGGCGGAGGCCTCTGCTGGTGACGCGCGTCTGATGCAGCTGCAATTGCTCAGCGGGGTCGTGGCGCTGGCCATTGGTGGTTTGCTGGCGTGGGTCATCACGCGCAGCATCACCGCACCTTTGCAGCAGGCGGTCATGATTGCCCGCCGGGTCGCCGAGGGGGAGCTGGATTCTCAGACCAGCACGGTAACCGGGCGTGACGAAGTCACTGATTTACTGCAGGCGTTGCAGGCAATGAACAGCAATTTGCTGAGCATCGTCGCGCAGGTCCGCAGCGGTACCCAAACAATAGAGGTCGCCTCGCGTGAAATTGCTTCGGGCAATGCCGACCTCTCTTCGCGCACCGAGTCGCAGGCCAGTTCGCTCGAACAGACCGCCTCGTCGATGGAAGAACTGACCGAAACCGTCCGTCAGAATGCCGACAATGCGCGTCAGGCCAACCAGTTGGTGATGTCTGCAGCGAGTGTGGCGCTGCGTGGCGGAGCCGTGGTCGGACAGGTAGTCAGTACGATGAGCTCGATCACCGACAGCTCGCGTAAGGTCGTTGACATCATCGGCGTGATCGATGGCATTGCCTTTCAGACCAATATCCTCGCGTTGAACGCGGCGGTCGAGGCGGCACGCGCCGGCGAGCAGGGTCGTGGCTTCGCTGTCGTAGCGTCGGAAGTGCGCAGCCTTGCGCAGCGTTCAGCCGCTGCAGCAAAAGAAATCAAGAGTCTCATTGGCGACTCGGTTGACAAGGTCGAGGCCGGTAGCCGTCTCGCCGATGAAGCCGGCCTCACCATGCAGGAAATCGTCAGTTCGGTGCAGCATGTGGCCAATATCATGGGTGAAATTACTGCTGCCAGTCAGGAACAGAGCGCAGGCATTGCCGAAGTCAACCAGGTCATCAGTCAGATGGATGAAATGACGCAGCAGAATTCAGCACTGGTCGAGCAAGCTTCAGCGGCGGCGGAAAGTCTGCAGCAACAGGCGGTTGTGCTGATGCAGGCGGTCGCTCTGTTCAAGCTTGAACAAGATGGCCAGGCCCGTGCCGGTGCAGTCCCGGCCGCGTTGCCGCATCCGTCGCGCAAGGCAGTAACAATCACGGCGCGTCCTTTGCCGGTGCGCAGAGCCACTACCGGTAGCGATGAATGGGAAGAATTTTGAACGCGGGAATGAAGGGAAATAACAGATGGCATTGATGTCGAATGTGCGGATAGGGACCCGGCTGGGGCTGGGATTCGGACTGGTTTTACTGGGTGCGCTGGCGTTGCTGGTGCTGGGCTTGTGGCGCATGACTGAACTGCGTGCCGAAGCCGTTGCGCTTGTCGATACCAAGGTGGTCAGTCTGACCAGCGCGATCGATATGCGTGAAGCCAGTGCCAGTCTGGAACTGGCTTTGCGTAAGGTCGCGACACCAACCGACCGGGCCGAAGGCGAACGTGAAAGCCAGCGTGCCACCGAAATTCTGGCGCGCTATACAGCTACCGAAAAAGTCCTTGCCGAAGTCTCGTCTAGCACCGTCAGCAAGACAATGCAGGTGCAGGTTGCCTTGCTGAAAACACCGATCCTGCCGCTCATTGACAAGGCGCGCACACTGATCTTCGCCGGGAATTATTACGACGGATCGGCGCTGCTGAAAACCGAATTGATGCCGCTGTACAACAAATGGACTGCCGGTCTGGGAACGCTGGTCGATGCAGAGCAGGCCGACCTGCGCAATTCGATTGTCGCGTCACAGGATAATTACAGCCGGGCCCGAATGGGTATGCTTGGCATCGGCATCGTCACGCTGTTGCTGGGTGCCGGGATTGCACTGCTGATTACACGCAGCATCACGCAGCCAATGCAACGCGCCACGCAGATTGCCGACACCATCGCCGCGGGCGACCTGAGTGCCGAGATCGACGCCGGTGGTCCGGACGAAGCCGGCCAGTTGGTCAACTCTCTGCGCACGATGCAGGCACGCCTGATCGACACCGTCAGCCGCATCAAGCAGGGCACCGTTACCATCACGACCGCTTCGCGTGAAATCGCCTCGGGCAATGCCGACCTGTCCTCCCGTACCGAATCGCAGGCCAGCTCGCTGGAACAGACAGCGGCATCCATGGAGACGCTGACCTCGACGGTGCGGCAAAATGCGGACAATGCGCGCCAGGCTAATCAACTGGTTATTACGGCCTCGGATTTTGCGATCAAGGGCGGTGCTGTGGTTGGACAGGTTGTGGCGACGATGGGGGCAATTACCGATAGCTCGCGCAAGATCGTTGACATCATCGGTGTTATTGACAGCATCGCGTTCCAGACCAATATCCTTGCCTTGAACGCCGCCGTCGAAGCTGCCCGTGCCGGTGAACAGGGACGCGGATTCGCAGTTGTTGCTGCGGAAGTGCGCAGCCTTGCACAACGTTCTGCCGCCGCAGCAAAAGAAATCAAGAGCCTCATCGGCGACTCGGTCGACAAGGTCGAGGCGGGTAGTCGCCTGGTCGATGAAGCCGGCCAATCGATGCAGCAAATTGTCGGTTCGGTCCGTCAGGTCGCCGATATCATGAGCGAGATCACGGCGGCCAGCCAGGAGCAGAGTGCGGGTATCGCTGAAGTTAACCAAGCCATTACCCAGATGGATGAAATGACGCAGCAGAATTCAGCATTGGTCGAGCAGGCCTCGGCTGCCGCAGAAAGCATGCAGCAGCAGGCGGTCGAACTGATGCAGGCCGTCGCGTTGTTCCAGTTGAGACAGGGCTTCTTGCCGGCGGTATCGCCGGTGTCATTGCGGCCGGTGACCGCCGTTGCAAAGCCGGCACTACGCAGCGCGGGTACGGCTGACGAATGGGAACAATTTTGAAGCAGTCATTCACCGGCAAGGAATTATTATGACCACCCGGGTGCAAGTCCGCACTTTCCTGACAGGGTTGCTCGCTGCCGTGGGAGTTGCTTTTGTGACGGCCTGGATACTGCAGGAGTTGGCCGGTTCTGCACTGGGGCCGATGGGTATTGCGGTCCTGTCTTCTGTTGCCGGCGTTGCCATGGCGGCAGCGATTAACGTACGACGTGACGGTAGTGCTCTCTTTGCGCAGCGCATCGGCGATGAGATCGATCACATCATGATCGGAGCTGCCGAGGCGGCGTTTTTTATTGAATCCATCAAGAAAAAAATTGATGCCGACGTGACCAGTACCGATGCGATCGCCGTCAGTGCAGGGCAAAGCGCCAGCGCGACCGAGCAGATTGCCGCCAATGCCGAGCGGGCTTTTCAGGTGGCCGGTGAGGTACACAGCGAAAGTGTGCTGGCGCGCGCTGCGACTGAAAAAGTGCTGCTGGAAATTCACCGGGCTGAAGCCGATGCACTGGCCGCCTCCGAACTGATGGCGATCCTGCAAAAAAAATCCAGTCAGATTTCTACCATTACGGAAGTGATCAACCAGATTGCGGCACAGACCAATTTGCTGGCGCTCAATGCGGCCATCGAAGCGGCGCGTGCCGGCGAACACGGACGTGGTTTTGCAGTGGTGGCCGGCGAAGTCCGGCAACTGGCGCAGCGCACGCATCTTGCTACCGCTGACATCGGCGCGATGGTGCGCGAAATAAACCAGCAGGCATTGCTGGCCGCCAACGGCATGACCGCGCTGAACCGGCGTGTCAGCGGTGCCGCCGGTGAAGTGGGCGTGGTCAATGCGTCGCTGGTGAATATCGAGCGTGCCGCCACCACCGCCGAAGAGGAAGTACGGCAGATCGCGGCGGCGTCGCGCGAACAGGTCGGTACCAGTCGTCAGGTGAGTGGCGCCATTACTGATATCCGCGACAGCATGATTTCGACCGAGGCCGATTTGCCGGGAGCGGCCGCAGCGGCGATGCGGTTGTCGGAACGGGGGGAAACCATTTTTGATGCGCTCGCGCAATCACAGGCGGTGACGCAGCATGATGCGGTCCGCGTCGCCGCACAACTTGCTGCCAGCGAGATCGGCGCACTGATGGATAACGCAATCGTGCAGGGACAGATTACGCGCGAAGCGCTGTTCGACCGCCACTACGTGGCCATTCCTCGCACTAATCCGCCCAAGCACAGCAGTCAGTTCGATGCGTATACCGATCGTGCTTTTCCGCCGATTCAGGAAGCGCTATTGCAAGCGATGCCGCAACTGGCCTACGCCGGAGCGGTCGACAGCAATGGCTATTTTCCAACCCATAACAAGAAATTTTCACAGGTGCTGACCGGTGATTACGATGTTGATCTGATTAACAACCGCACCAAGCGCATTTTTACCGATCGCACCGGCAAGCGTTGCGGTGCCAGCACCAATGCGTTCCTGTTGCAGACGTACAAACGCGATACCGGCGAAGTCATGCATGACTTGTCGGCACCGATTCTGGTCGGTGGCAAGCATTGGGGGGGCTTCCGGATCGGTTACCGGTCAGCCCAGAACAATTAAAATCATCGAAAAAAAATCCATTGAAAACCGCCCCGGGAAGCAGACAAGACTCCAGCAAGGAATTCGATTTCACCGCGCGTGATTTTGAGCGTGTGCGGGCGCTGATTTATCAGAAGGCCGGCATTGCGCTAGCCGAGAGCAAGCAGGAAATGGTCTACAGCAGGCTGGCGCGCCGCTTGCGGGCAACCGGTATCACCTCGTTCGTCACTTATCTTGACGGGCTCGAAGCCGGTCATGATGCCGACGAATGGGAGGCCTTTACCAACGCGCTGACGACCAATCTGACGTCGTTTTTCCGCGAAGCGCACCACTTCCCGATCCTGGCCGACCATCTGAAAGGGCGCAGTGGCCAGATCGACCTGTGGTGCTCGGCCAGTTCGACCGGCGAAGAACCGTATTCGATGGCGATGACGGCGTGCGAAGTATTCAATACGTTGACGCCTCCGGTACGCATTGTGGCTACCGATATCGATACGAATGTCCTTAACACGGCCGCCAATGGCGTCTACACCGCCGACCGGCTCGACAAGATGTCGCCCGAGCGTGCGCGGCGTTTTTTTCAGCGCGGCAAAGGCGATCAGGAAGGCATGGTGCGGGTGCGTCAGGAATTGCGTCAGCTGGTGACCTTCAAGAAGCTCAATTTGCTGGGTGCCGACTGGGCGCTGTCGGGCCCGTTCGATGCGATTTTCTGTCGCAATGTGATGATCTATTTCGATAAGCCGACGCAAGGCAGGATACTGACGCGCTTTGCTCCGTTGATGAAGCCTGATGCGTTGCTGTTTGCCGGCCATTCCGAGAATTTTTTGTATGTGTCGGACGCATTCAAGCTGCGTGGCAA
Organism: Bradyrhizobium sp.; assembly: GCA_047621665.1. Lineage (GTDB taxonomy): Bacteria > Pseudomonadota > Gammaproteobacteria > Burkholderiales > Burkholderiaceae_D > Actimicrobium. Next base: position 13,208 of record JBLHMB010000049.1, read on the forward strand.
GACTGTCTACGAACTCGATGACCAACCCGGACTGAAAGGACGCAGCGCATTTCGCCACGCGTAATCAACATGGAAAAAGTCAACCAGGAGCAATTTGCGACCAATGTCTATTTTGACCGTACCTTTGACTGCGATGCGGCCAAAATTCTGCCGGGCGAATATTTTTTTACACCCAAGGATATGTTGATTGTCACGGTCCTCGGATCGTGCGTATCGGCCTGCATCCGGGATCGTGTCAGCGGCATCGGCGGCATGAACCATTTCATGCTGCCGTATGGCGGTACCGATATCGATAGTCCGGTATCGGCCTCGATGCGTTATGGCACCTACGCGATGGAAGTACTGATCAACGAACTGCTGAAGGCCGGGGCGCGACGTGAAAATCTCGAAGCCAAGGTATTCGGTGGCGGCAATGTGTTGCGCGGCTTCATTGCGATCAATGTCGGCGAGCGCAATGCGCAATTCGTGCGGGAATACCTGAAGATGGAAGGTATCCGCATCCTGGCAGAAGATCTCAACGACATTCATCCGCGCAAGGTCTATTATTTTCCGCGCAGCGGCAAGGTGCTGGTCAAGAAACTCAAGCAACTCAACAACAATACCTTGGTCAATCGCGAGCAGGACTATGCCAGCCGGTTGCAATCGGCGCCGATTTCTGGTGATGTCGATCTGTTTTAGGTGAAAGGAATAACATGAAAATCAAGGTACTGATCGTCGATGATTCGGCACTGATACGCAGCGTGATGAAAGAAATCATCAACAGCCAGCCGGACATGGAAGTCGTCGGCGTTGCACCCGACCCGATCGTCGCACGTGACCTGATCAAGCAGACCAATCCGGATGTGCTTACGCTCGACGTCGAGATGCCACGCATGGATGGCCTCGACTTCCTGGAAAAGCTGATGCGTCTGCGACCGATGCCGGTACTGATGGTGTCGTCACTGACCGAGCGCGGTTCCGAAATTACTTTGCGCGCACTTGAATTGGGTGCAGTCGATTTTGTCACCAAGCCCAAGCTCGCGATTCTGGATGGCATGCGTGATTACACCGAGATGATCAGCGACAAGATTCGTACCGCGTCGAAGGCGCACATCAAGGCGCGCGTATTACCGGCACCCGGCACTGTGGCGTTGACCGGACGACCCTTGCCGCAAGTCGGCAACACCTTTATCAGTAGTGAAAAACTGATCATCATCGGTGCCTCCACCGGCGGCACCGAAGCGATCAAGGAATTTCTATTGCGTATGCCGTCCGATTGTCCCGGCATTTTGATCACGCAACATATGCCGGAGGGATTTACGCGCTCGTTTGCGCAGCGTCTTGATGGACTGTGCAAGATATCGGTGATCGAATCGGCCGGCGGCGAGCGTATTCTGCCGGGCCATGCGTATATTGCACCGGGCCATTCGCATCTGTCACTGGCACGCAGTGGTGCCAATTACATGACCAAGCTCGACCAGGGACCGCCCGTCAATCGCCATCGGCCTTCGGTCGATGTGCTGTTCCGCTCGGTAGCCGTGGGTGCCGGCAAGAATGCCGTCGGTGTGATTCTGACCGGTATGGGCAAGGATGGCGCACTCGGCATGCTCGAAATGAAACAGGCGGGTGCGTACAATTTTGCCCAGGACGAAGCCAGTTGCGTGGTCTTCGGTATGCCGCGCGAAGCCATTGCCGTAGGGGCCGCCGATGAGGTCGCCCCCTTGCTCGACCTGCCAGCGAAAGTGCTTGCTTACCTTGCCGCCCACAGTAGTCGTGCATTACGGGTCTGATACGCAGTTCGCAGGTGAAACCCAAGATGGATCCGTGCATAATGCAGCTTAGGGTCAGACTCGGACCTCAATATAAACAAGAATTGATGGAGTAACTTATGGCCGGTCCAAATACCCGATTTCTCGTCGTAGACGATTTTTCCACGATGCGTCGCATCGTTCGTAACCTGCTCAAGGAACTTGGCTACACCAATGTCGATGAAGCCGAAGATGGCGCCATGGGATTGGCAAAATTGCGCGCCGGGCAGTTCGACTTTGTGGTCTCCGACTGGAACATGCCGGTCATGGATGGCCTGACGATGCTGCAAAATATCCGTGCCGATCCGGCCCTGGCCAAGTTGCCGGTCCTGATGGTGACTGCCGAAGCCAAAAAAGAGAACATTATTGCCGCAGCCCAGGCGGGTGCCAATGGTTACGTCGTCAAGCCATTTACCGCCGCTACGCTAGACGAAAAGCTAAAGAAAATTTTTGAAAAGCTTGAAAAAGTCGGAGCCTGAATTGAACGCGCCTGACAATCTGCCAGAGGATTCGTCGACCACCATCAAGCACGATGAAGTGCTGGTGCGCGTTGGTCAGATGACGCGTAGTCTGCATGATAGCTTGCGTGGACTTGGCTTTGACAAGCTGATGCAACGCGCCACGCATGATATTCCGGATGCCCGTGACCGGCTCGATTACGTCGCCAAAATGACCGAGCAGGCCGCCCAGAAAGTGCTCAACGCCACCGATGCCGCTAATCCGTTGCAGGACCAGATCGGGGATGGGGCAAAGGGCTTGACCGCGCAGTGGCAAGCCACGCTCGATGCGCCTTTTTCCGAAGCACGTTATCGCGAAGAGGCGGCGCGCACGATGGCCTATCTGGCGAGCACGCAGCTTGCCACCGCCGCCACGCATGCGCACCTGCTGGAGATCATGATGGCGCAGGATTTTCAGGATCTGACGGGTCAGGTGATCAAGAAAGTAACCGTGCTGGCGCACGGACTGGAACAGCAACTGGTGCAACTGCTGGTTGATTATTCACCGGCCGAAGTTAAGCGTGACCTTGATAACAGCCTGCTCAACGGCCCGCAAATTAACCCTGCTGGTAATAGCGAAGTGGTCGCTAACCAGAGCCAGGTTGATGATTTGCTCGACAGTCTCGGCTTCTGACGGATGATATCTATGGTCCGCTCGAAGCCGATTTTTATTCCTTTCGTATAAAGTCTCTCCATGCAAGACGTCCATTTCATCGTCCGTGAACCACTGCTCGATCCGACGCTCAAGGTGCTCGGCTATGCGCTGAGCTGGCAGGGACCGGATGGCGATTTGTCCCAGCCCGGCGAGACGGATTTGCAGGCGCTGGCGGCATTCGCCGGTGAGCGGTTCACGCATGCGGAACGCGGTTATCTAATGGCGGGTTCGATGTTGTTCCTCAATGCCACACCAGAGACCTTGCGTTCCGGTGTGCTGACTTCGCTGTCACCAAAAAATACCGTCCTGTCCATCGACGGGGCTTTTCTTGGCGAGGCCTCTGCGCTCGAAGACATCAAGACTGCGCGCAGTGCCGGCTTCGGCGTCATGTTGTGCAATGTCGATCTGGGCGGCAGGGACAAGGCCTTTCTGCCGTTAGTTAGTCACATTGAAATCCGTTTTGGTAGCACGGATTTTCCGGCGCATGCGCGGCTCTATGCGTCGCTCAAGCAATCGTCGATACACATGGTGGCACGCGGCGTACACACCTGGTCGGATTTCCAGGCCAGCTCATCGCTGGGCATGGATGCTTTCGTCGGTAACCTCTTTCTGAGCGCGCGTCCCGGCGCGGCCGTAGGTAAGCTCAATCCCGCACAGGCAATGATTCTGCAATTGATGGACATGGTGCGCAAGAATGCTGACGTGCGTCAGCTTGAGGGTGTCCTCAAGCGCGATGCTGGTCTGTCGTATAAATTGCTGCGCTACATTAATTCGGCCGGTTTCGGCTTGGGCACTGAAATCCAGTCGCTGCGTCATGCGGTGACGATGCTGGGTTACTCACCACTGTACCGCTGGCTGTCCGTGTTGCTGGCGGCCGCCGGCAGCAGTACCCAATCGCCGGTACTGATGCAGGCTGCCATCGTGCGTGGCCGGTTTGCCGAACTGCTCGGGCAGAGTTTTCTGCCACGAGCCGAAGCAGAGAATCTCTTTGTGGCCGGCATGTTCTCGCTGCTCGATCTCCTGCTCGGTGTTTCGATGGAGGAAGTCCTCGACAGCATCCAGCTTTCCGAAGCCGTGACGCAAGCGCTGTTGACGCGTGAAGGAATCTTCGGACCTTTTCTGGCATTGGCCGAGGCCTGCGAAAAAAATAACGGTACGGCCGGCCCGTTGGCCGAGGCATTGTTCATCAGCGCCAGTCAGGTCAACGAAGCGCACCTGGCCGCGCTGGTCTGGGCGCAGAGCTTGAAGTTGTAACGGCAGGACAGGCTTTTGCATCCAACGCTACGGATCCAGAAGCGGATCTTAATTAGGGTCAGAGTCAATTAATTTCTTAATTAGGGTCAGAGTCAATTAATTTGGTGATTTAATTGACTCTGACCCTAATTGCTTAATGCTGTTTGTTCAGTGGTACTTCCGCGCGGGCACGGTGAAACCGGCTCACACTACGAACGAATTGCTAATGCGCTTTGAAGCGCAAGAGCGCGTCACGACGTTGGTCTTCGCGATAGGCGTACTCGACGCGGCCATTGACGATCCTGCCGATCCACAACATATTCAGTGTGATGGCATCGTGGTCGTTGCTGGAAAAAGGGTGACTGTAGCTAGTGATGACACCCTGGTAGCGGGTATCCAGATTTTCCAGTGCTGCACGGATCTTGCTGCCATCGCCCGAGTTGGCCTGACGGATGGCGCGGTAGAGCAAGTGCATCCCATCATAGCCTTGCGCTGCACCCATGGGCGAGGCAAGAACATCGGTCTTGAACATGCGTCCGTACGACAGTAAAAAACCGTTCTTGCTGGTCGATCCCATGTCCTGAATAAAAGTCTGCGGCATCATGATGCCTTCGCCAGCCTTGCCGGAGGTTTCGATGAAATTGCGGCTGGAGGACGTCCAGCTGGTCAACATCGGGACCTTCCACTTGAACGCCTCCCGGTGTTTTGCAATGACGCCGAGCTCCGGTCCGCTGCCCCAGACCACGACCGCCTGCGAGCCACTGGCCATAGCCCGAACGACCTGCGCCCTCATGTCTTTATCACCGACCTGAAAGCGGTCCTCCGAACTGAGTTTAATGCCAGCCGTACCTATTTCGTGCTTGAATACTTTTGTGCCGGCGTTTCCGTACGCCGAGTCGGCGACCAGCCAGGATACGCTGGAAGTCTTGTTGCGCTTGAGTTCCGCTACCAGCGCGCGGACTTCCAGATCGGCAGTTGGCGAGACCCGGAAAATGTAGTTGATTGATGCTGCCGGGGGCGCATATCTTTTGGTCAATTCAGGGCCGGTTGAGACGGCGACCAGCAGAGGAACTCCAGCTTTCTGGTACGCGTCAATCGTTACCATGCCCACTCCGGTATTGACTACGCCGATGGTTGCCGTGACCCGTTGACGAATCAACTCGTCGGCAATTTTCGCGCCTAGTTCCTCCTTGGCTTCATCATTGAATTCGATGAGTTCGAATTGTTGGCCACCGATCCCACCGACTTGATTGATCTCGTCGATCGCAAGCCGGATTCCATTTCGCATGCTCAGGCCAATCGGTGCAGAGCCACCCGAAAACGGTCCTGAAACCCCGATGTGGATCGTTTTAAACGGACCGATCTGTGCTTGGGCCTCAGAGATCAGGCAACTTGTCAGCAAGGCTGCACCGAACACCATCGAAAGTCGCATCGTTGAGATCTCCGTCGTTATCGTCGATCTCGAAATTCTAAAGTGTCGGCGGTACATCGAAACAAAAAGAATGTGACCTGTTGGTTTTCTGTGCAGATCGCACCGGGAGTTCGAATTCAGCCCCTCGCGTAGATACCGGCATCACGGTATTTACGCGACTGTACGACCTCAATCCGCTAAATAGGGTCAGAGTCAATTGACCCTGACATTTTAATTAACTCTGACCCTAATTTTATTTAGCCACCGGTCGTCCGAAAAACGGGTAGTTCGGATCGTTATACCCCGCCGTCGACGTATGTCCCGGTGTCACCAGTCCATCGACAAACATTTCTTCCTGCGCCGAAATGACGACATCAACCGCCGGGTAATAATCTTCCAGTTGTGCCAGCGTGCGCGGTCCGGCGATGACCGACGAGATAATCGGATTGGCCAGCACCCAGGCGGTGGCGAGCTGGCCGGGTGTGATGCCGCGCGCTTCTGCCAGCGTCTTGACCTGCTGAGCGATCAGCAGGGAGTCTTCGTGGAATTCGGTATCGAGCATGCGCTTATCGCCGCGGCCGGCACGGCTGTCAGCGGCCGGTTGCTGGCCCGGCGGATATTTGCCGGTCAGCACGCCACGCGCGATCGGGCTGTATGGCACGACACCGATGCCGTGGTACGCACACACCGGCAGGATCTCGACTTCCGGTCCACGCTTGAGCAAGTTGTAATACGGTTGACAGACGACCGGCTGTGCAACGCCGAGCAAACCGCACCAGCGCATTACTTCGCCAATGCGCCAGCCGCTGAAATTGGATAGGCCGAATGACCGGATCTTGCCGCTGCGGATCAGGTCGCCGAGGGTGCGTACGACTTCTTCGAGGTTCAGATCATGAAAGTCACGGTGCAGGTACAGGATGTCGATGTAGTCGGTGCCCAGGCGCTTGAGACAGTTGTTAACCTCCTGCAGGATCCACTTGCGTGAGTAGTGCAGCGGGTCGCGTTGAGCGGCGGCTTTGCCCACTGTCATCGAATTACCAACTTTGGTCGCCAGTACCCAGTGATGGCGTTCACCAGCAAGTACCTTGCCGACCATTTCTTCGGAGCGACCCTTGCTGTAGACATCGGCGGTGTCGATGAAATTGATGCCGTGCTCGTGGGCCGACGCGACGATGCGGGTGGCTTCGGCCAACTCGGTCTGGTCGCCAAACATCATCGTACCGAGGCAGAGTGCGGAGACTTTCAGGTTACTGTTGCCTAGACGTCGATATTGCATGAGGGTCGTTCCTTTCGAATGGGGTGGTGGTCCGGACTTGATCTGTATTTTCAAGTTTGGCATGGCATATCGCTGGTTCGGTGCGTCGAAGTAGCGAACCCCTGGTGGGGTAGGCACGCGGGCGTACTGGAAAAGCAGGCCAGTATTGTTCGTTCGCCGGTACATTCGGGTGGGCACGATGAGGCTGTTCCCACTTTACGAACAGCGTATTGTCGTTGACAAGTTACACCAATTCGCTGCGGCGTTCACGCCGGTCAATTTCATACCGACCTGCTCAGATGACCAAATTCATGCGCACCGGTGAGGCCAGCAAAAAAATTTACGTATGCAAACTTATCTCTACTTTTGGGTATACGAAAATTTCAAGCGCAGCAATGTCACGGCGGAGCGCTGTTGTGGCGGTTATTTTCTATTCGGTTCGAGACAACTTACCCATCCGGAAACACGGGCTGGATTCGTTACGCGTTCGAACTGGCACCGACGTTCTATCGCAAACAGCTTGGTAAGGAGCGATAGCGGGTACGCAGATAACTTCATTGACGACAAGTAACCCGATACATGAGAGTTTTTGCTATTATTCGTTGCTACTGAAAATCACTTAACGATAAGGTAGCCTTTGGTAATAAATGGGGCTTAATTAAAAGCCAGAGTCCGTGCTTTGCATGCCGTCGCCATACTGCTGAACATGTCTTCCAAACTGCTTCGCCGCCACTTCATACAACTTTTAGCTGGTATATACTCGACGGTATGAAAAAAATCTCCACCCCTGTAGCAAGCAAGCCAAAGGCGTCGGCCGCTACCAAAAAGCGTACCAAGGATGTTGCGGTCGATGTCAATGCGTTCGATGACATTCGCGATGCAGTGTCCAAGCTCAAGCGCGAACGTATCATTTCGATAGCGGTGGAACTGTTCCACCAGAACGGCTTGAGCAAGACCACGCTTGAAGCCGTCGCCGAAAAAATGAACTTCACCAAACCGTTCATCTATTCGCATTTCAAGTCCAAAGACGAGTTGCTGTCCGAGATTTGTTCACGCGGCATTCGCGCCTCGCTGGATGCGTTGAACCGGGTGGTGGTGTCGGACGCCTCGCCGACCGAAAAAATGCGTTTGCTGTCCAATGACTTCATGTTGGCCGTGCTCGAAAATCAGGGACACATCGCGATCTATAACCGCGAAGAAAAACAACTGTCTGCTGAGAGCCGTGAAGCGATCAACCATTTGCGGCGCGAGTTTGACCGCAAGTTCATTGCGCTGATCAACGAAGGCGTGGCGACCGGTGAATTCACGGTTGATGATGTCGAACTGGCCGCGTTGGCCATCGGCGGCATCGTCAGTTGGTCGTATGTCTGGTATCTGCCAAACGGTCGTCTGAGCAAGGCCGAAGCAGCAGAAAAAATTGCTGACCTCGTGCTGGCGATGCTTCAGGCCAAACCGGTCAAGCGCAAACGTGCGGTTGCCAGGTCGGTTTGATGCCGTGGATGTGAATAAAGCGCCGCTGATTTCGGCGTTTTTTTTGGGGATTGCTGGTTCGGGTTATTTTTCGTTATGGACAAGTCCTTGTCGCATTGTTGTTTGTTGAGTGATGGTTTTGAAGTTCAGTGGCGCGGGCATCGTTGAATTACTTGACATAAAAATAGGCGGCATCCCCTGATGCGTGGTGATTGCAAGCAATAAAGCTTCCTGAAAGAATCCCCCGGGACAGGGTCGCCGGATCACGCACCATCGTGCGCGAGGGTTGCATGAACCAGTCTGATCCGCTCGAAGTGCGCACTGCTGACGACAGCCTGTTGCACCCGCGATCAGTCCGTCGTGCTCGGACTCCAGAATGCCTGCCGTACCGCCGGTAATGCGGCCAGTCGCCGGGTCAATGCATCGAGTTCGTCGCCATCCACCGAAGTCGCCGCCAGCGTCGCTTCGATCTCGACCTCGTCATGCCCGAAGGCGTGCAGTCCGAGATGGCGGGTCGGATAGTTGCTGCGTTCGAGTTCCTGTTCCAGCAGCGCCATCACCATTTTCTGATGGCTGCGGTCAGCGATCACGTAGACCGTGTTGGTCACCTCGACCGAAGCCAGATCGAGCGGTTGCCGGTTGATTGCATTGACAATCGGGCGCAGAAGGGTATTGGCCGCCAGGACAAATAAGGTCCCTATTACTGCTTCGAGTATCAAGTCGGCACCGGCCGCCGCGCCGATGGCCGCCGAACCCCACAGCGTGGCGGCCGTGTTGATGCCGCGTACATTGCCGCCTTCACGCATGATGACGCCAGCCCCGAGAAAGCCAATACCGGACACCACATAAGCGATCACATGTACCGCGCCATCGCCACCGCCCAGCCGGTTGGCCATGTCCACGAATACCGCCGCACCGACCGCGACCAGAACGTTGGTGCGCAGCCCTGCAGTGCGCTGTCGGTACTGGCGCTCAAAACCGATCAAGCCACCCAGCACGAAAGCCGTACTCAGGCTTACCAGCGTGTCAAGCAAAGAGACCAGGTTGATGTTTTGAAGTGCCTGCATGTTGATTCCTTATGGACCGCTCGCGCGGTTTGTGGTGATTTTATTGCGACGGAATCGATCTATCTGCATCGCCTTGTTTGACTACTTTATGTGCACCGGAGCGGCGCTGGTCCGCACGATCATCACGCTCGCATCAGCCCTATCGGATCGATGGTTGGACCCGACAATTAGCGCTTTTAATGCCTTCATCGCTGGCGCCGGCAAAGCGGCATTACATCACCTTACGCGCACGATGTCCCCGGACTTCCTGCGAGCCATGTTTCGCCGAATGCGATTGCCCCGGAGTTTTTTTCGGGAAGACAAAATCTGTATTGATTCTCTGATTCGCCAGTCCGGTTCCTTCAAAGTGATGCAGCGCAAACCCGGGTCGGACAGGGGGCCTGTTTGCGTTTGCCGGTGTCACACTGAAACCGGCACATTCATCGATGAAGTATTTTTTTGATCAATCCGTCTTCGCGGCAAGGTGGACGATTGCCACTGCAATGTAAAGCAATGCGGGATGAAGCGCGCGAGCTGCGCCGTTACGAAGTCACTCACTGAAAGAGTTCATCATCATGATCAAGCTTTTATTACTTCGCGTTTTGGCAGTCATCCTGTTGTCGTGTTTTTCAAACTTGTCTCACGCGGCATTCGTTGTCTATACAGCGCCGGCAGAGTTCACTGCCGCGACCCGTGCACCGGGTGTGGATACGTTCAATGATCTCGACTTCAACGGGTATCCGTTCAGCCCGCTTGATCGCCAGGCTGGTGTGTACGCTTACACCGCAACGGCGTCTACGGCGCGGTTTTACGTCGCTGGTTCGGTGACCAATTCATGGCTCTCGACTGATATCGCCTCCGATACCATCACCTTCAACGGGTTGACTAACGGCGCGCAAGCGATCGGTGGCTATTTTTTTGGCACTGAAATCAAAGGGCTGTTTGCCGATGGTGCGCTCAGGCTCACCGCCACCGACCAGACCGGGACGGTCGTGCAAACCATCGCTGCTGCGACCGTGAATTCTTTCTTCGGTTTTGTGTCGAGCAATACCTTGCGCAGCCTGACCGTGTCATCGATTTCGTCGGATATCGCTCCGCTATGGCCAACGGTCGACAATCTGACAGTCGGGCTGCGTGCCACTAGCGTGAGTCCGGTGCCCGAGCCAGGCAGCCTGATGCTGTTGCTTGGCGGTCTGGGCCTCATCGCTTTGCTGGCGCGTCGTCGCCGCAATTGATTTGCCGGTAAGCGATCCGTTCGGATCGCTTTCATCGCTGCACCTAATGCTCTGCAACGCCGCCGCTAATATTGCCGCGCGGAGCGTACTCGCTGCAGCAGGATAAAAGACAACTAGATCATCTATATCATTTGTTTGACTTATGAAAACTTTGCACCTACTATTAATTGGGTATCTGGTCGCACCGGTAGTCAGTCACTGCAGATGCCGACCGGAACACACTGCAACGATGATTTGTTTTAAAACAAACGACAAGGCGGAGACAGCATGGAGAAGAGACAGGCATGGAAGGCGGTGCTCGCAGCACTGGCGGTAACATCCTCGATGGGTGCGATGGCGGCGGATTATCCGGACAAGACCATCAACTACATCATTCCATTTGGCCCCGGTGGCGAGTCCGACATATCGGCTCGCTTCCAGGAAACTACCTTCAAGAAGCTCACCGGCCAGTCGCTGGCTATCCAGTACAAGGCCGGCGCGGGCGGGGCAGCCAGCTGGTCACAGCTCAATGGCATGCTGGGCGATGGTTATACCGTGATGGGTACCAATCTGCCGCACATCGTCATGCAACCGCTCGAAAAAAATGTCGGTTACAAGACCGACGATATCCATACGCTGTACTGGTTCCATTTCACGCCGGACGCCTTGCTGGTGCCGGCCGACAGTCCGATCAAGACCCTGGCCGAGTACATCGCCGCCGCCAAGAAATCACCGGGGGCGTTGACGCTCTCCGGCTCAGGTACCAATTCGGCCAATCACATCGCGCAGCAGCGCTTCGACAAGATGGCCGGTATCAAGACCACCTATATACCGTTTGGCGGTACAGGTCCCTCCAACACGGCACTGCTGGGGAGTCAGGTCAGCGCCAGCTGGGGCTACACGACGGTGCAGGTCCAGCTCGGTAAGCAAGTGCGCTGCCTCGCCGTGGCGATGGAACAGCGCCAACCGAAATTGCCGGATTGTCCGACCTTCAAGGAATCCGGCTTTGATCTGGTGGGTGGTGCCTATCGTGGTGTAGCCGTACCGGCTTCGACACCGACACCCGTGCAGGCCAAGCTTGCCGATCTGCTCGGCAAGGTCAATCGCGATCCTGCTTTCATCAAGATCATGGAAGAGAATGGTTTCGCGATGCTCAATATCGGTCCGGCCGAGATGCCGAAATTCATGGCCGACGTCAAGGCGCGCTATGAAGGGATCGCCAAAGAGATGGGTATTCGCAAGCGCTAATCGCGACCGTCTTGCCCTGCGGTGCGCGCACCGTCTGATTCGATCACGCCGTGAGCGCTGGTGATTGCTGGTGACTGCACTTGATTACCGCAGGCGTCACCAGCGCGCCTGTCGACGGCCCACCTCTGGAAGCGACTCCCCATGTTCGGACTCGATTTTTTACTTGATGCGCTTACGCCGCTCAATTTGCTGCTCGCGCTCGGCGGAGTCATCGCCGGTACGGTCATCGGTGCACTGCCGGGGCTGAGCGCGACGATGGCTGTCGCGGTGCTGGTGCCGTTCACGTTTGCCATGCCACCGGCGACGGCGCTGATTTCACTTGGCGCGATCTACACCGGCGCCATTTACGGTGGTGCTTACTCCGCCATCCTGCTCAACACACCCGGCACGCCCTCGGCGATCGCCACGACCTTCGACGGCTATCCGATGGCCAAGCAGGGTCGCGGCGATCTGGCGCTGACGCTGGCTTGCCTGGCGTCGGTCTTCGGCGGACTGGTCGGTGCAATCTGTCTGCTAATGCTGTCGCCACCACTGGCCACGATTGCACTGAAGTTCGGCCCGGTCGAATATTTCTGGCTGGCGATTCTCGGCTTGACGCTGATTGCGGCATTGAGCGAAGGCAGTCTGATCAAAGGCCTCATTGGCGGCGGACTCGGCTTGCTGTTGTCGATGGTCGGCGTGGCCGAAGTCGGCGGAGACATCCGTTACGTCGGAGAACTCCAGTCACTGCTGGGCGGTATCGACGTCGTCGGCGCGCTGATCGGCATCTACTGCATCCCGGTGATCATCGGTCTGGTGGCCAATCCCGATCCGCATCTGCAAAGCGCCAGCACGGGCAGCGGCTTCCGGCTGGCCGAAGCGTGCGGTGCACTGATGCGCAGCAAGGTCAATCTGGTGCGCAGTTCGCTGATCGGTACCGTGGTCGGCATCTTGCCCGGTGCCGGCGGATCGATCGCCTCGCTGGTGTCGTATTCGGAAGCGCGGCGGGTCTCGCCGCGACAGGATAATTTCGGCAAAG
>JBLHMB010000050.1:0-25824 GCA_047621665.1 Bradyrhizobium sp.
CGCCCGCACGTTGGCAATCATGCACACGGCCATGTATGACGCCTGGGCTGCTTACGATGCTGTTGCTTTAGCTACGGTCACTGCAGGTAGCTTGCGACGTCCGGACTCAGAGCGTATCGCCGGCAATAAGGCGAAAGCGATAAGTTACGCTGCTTACCGTGTATTGATTGATCAATATCCGACGGAACGCCCGAGATTCGATGCACTGATGACGACTTATGGCTACTCCCTGTCAAATAATGCTGACACAAACACGCCGGAAGGTATCGGCAATACTGTCGCAAAAATCATCTTAGTGTCACGACACGCGGATGGCTCCAATCAACTTGGCAATATGACCGTATCTGGACAGGCCTTTGCCGATTACACCGGCTACCGCGCGGTCAATCCAGCGACCGTGTTTACCGCTTCGACAGCGTTATCAGAGATTCCTGAGCCGGCACATTGGCAACCCCTCACGTACATCGACGCTGCAGGTTTAACGAAAACACCGGCATTTATCACACCGCACTGGATGAATGTCACGCCGTTTGCGTTGACGAGTGCATTTCAGTTCCGTCCTACTGCACCGGCAGCCTTTGGTACCGTTAAGTATCAAGCGCAGGCGGTACAAGTGATGAAGTTTTTAGTGGAATTAACAGACCAACAAAAGGTCAGTGCGGAATATTGGGCGGATGGTCCGAAGTCCGAGACTCCGCCGGGGCATTTCTGTTTGTTCGCGCAATTTGTCTCGATTCGAGACCGGCACACAAATGACCAAGCCGTAAAAATGTTTTTAGCGATTTCTAATGCGATGCTCGATGCGAGTATTGCCTCGTGGGATGCAAAGCGGTTTTACGATTATGTGCGCCCCATCACCGCCATCCGCTTTCTGTTTAATGGTCAAACCATCAAAGGTTACGGGTCTTCGGGTGTACCTGGGGGCCTGGTAGATATCAAAGGAGACGCCTGGCGCCCGTATCAACTGTCCACTTTTCCAACGCCACCCTTCGCAGAACATAGTTCCGGCCACAGTGCCTTCAGTTCAGCGGGTGCTGAGGTGCTTAAATTATTCACCGGCAGCGACTTATTTGGTGGCACGTACACTCAACTCAAAGGTTCGCTCAAAGTCGAACCAGGTGCACCGTTACGCGACGTGACGCTGGAGTGGCCAACCTTCACAGCAGCGGCGGCCGATGCCGGATTGTCACGCTTATACGGCGGAATTCATTTTCCGAATGGCGATCAGGCGGGTCGGGAGATCGGCCGTAAAGTTGGCGCACAAGCTTTTGCCAAGGCCCGGTCTTATTGGCTGGGTAACGGATAAATTATCCATGATGCAGACCGGGGAGGCTGTCTGACCTAAAAAGGAGACCATGGATTTTGCGTCGGGTGTGCGCCCGGCAAGCGGCATCGATAACGGCGCCGGTGTCAGACATACCGATCCGCCGGTGGTCTGTGGCCACACAAACCGGCTCTGTTCAAGCTGCTTGGCTGGCAGGCACAGACCAGCATAGGGTGGGGCGCAATGCGATCGATGTGCAATCGACTGTGGAACGACTCGCCGCAGAGGGGATTCGTGTTCATCGCCTCGCAGCCGGTAGCGTTGATCTCACCAGCACCGGCGGAAAAATGGCCATGGTCGTACCGACTGCAGTCGCGGAGTTTGAACGTGATTTACTGATCGAGTAAACGCATGCGGGAATTACGCGTGCATGCGCCTAATGTGAGGTGATCGGACGACCGCCAGCATTGACCAGGGAGCAACAGGCGGATGCTATTCCTGAACCACCACACCTGCGGTGGTACCCCGTACCCGGAAGTTGCGTGCCATCGATGTGAACATTTCAGCATTGCTGAAAATCGTCAGATTATGCTTGTTGGCGTAAAGTGCGTGCGCCCGGGAATCCGGGGTCAGCACGACCGCATCGGCGCAATAGGCCTCACGCAGCGCAACCGTGTCGGGGCCTTCAAGCATGAAGTCGGTAAGGCGGTTGTAGACCAGGTCGATCTTGCGGCTGTCCAGCCAAAGAGAGCAGTCGTGAAACGACAAGTACACCGGGTTCGTGATGACGGCATGGATGCTACTAGCGGCAAAGAGCCGCTGAAATAGAAGAAATTCCGGATACAGGTATTGCTGCTGCGGATCGGCGTCAATCATGGCGATGATCCGGAGCGGCTTGCCTCCTTGTGCAGGCTCCGATGCGCGCGCCACGATCGTGTTGAGCATGGCGCCGCCTGCATTGGTGTTGATTTTAATGAGGGCCAGGCTATCGCCAACTGGCTGAAAGTCGTATCCAAAAATACGCCGTGCGCGCCGGTCTCACGACGCTGTGCAATGGCAGGTGCATTAGACAGGACCAACTCGCGGTAGGCGGGCAGAGCGATAACTGATGCGATTGCCGTCACAACCGCGCCGATCAGGTCGATCCGGCCCCGCGAAATGAATACGGGCCGTGCTGCGAACAGACAGGGCAGCGCTCTTTCACGGGTTCGGCAAGCTGAACGTCTTCAACCCGCCCGACAACGCAAGTTCCAGCGCAGCCGGATCCAGACTGCTGCAAAAGCACACAGCATTCAGGCGCTCCGCTGGGTGACGCATTTTTTCCCTGACCGGAAAATCCAGTGCCAGTGTCCCGTTTGAGTGTGTTACGTGTGCTTCCTTTACATGTCAGATATCTCCATTACGTCGCCCGCTTTCAAGAGACGTTGTGGCTGACCACCTCGGTGGTGTGCGTCATTGCATTACTGGCTGCCTGGCTAGCGGTCTTGCAAGGTCACGCACCAATGCGCAACATCAGCGCAAGAATGCGCGGCATCACTTCCACACGATCACGTGTCAGGCTGATCCCGGAAGAAGTGCCGATCGAGCTCACCGGTCTGGTCGCTTCATTTGATGGCATGCCTGGCCGGCTTGAAATTGGATTTTGCCAACTATCCGATTTTTCCGCCGGTATCGCGCATGAACTGCGTACTCCAGTTGCCGCTTTTTTGACCGGGACTCAGGTCGCCTCCGGTCAAAAAAGAGAGACCGATCAATATCGTGAAATGTTGTACCCCAATATCGAGGAGTTCGAACGTAGGGAACGGAGTGTAGAACGACCCTCGCGGATGACGGTCAACCTCAGTTGTCGAGACTGCTTTTTTTCTGCTCATATTCGTCACGTTGAATTTCGCCGGCGGCGTAACGTTCCTGAAGAATATCCAGCGCAGTTTTTTGCGGTTTGTTGTCATTTCCGCCACCAAAACCGAGCATTCTCCCCAACAGCACGACAATCGCGACAATAACTAAAATACATAAAATCGCCATGCCAATCATGCCGATACCCATTCCTGCTCCCATCCCGGCCAAACCTTGCCCGTTCATCATGTTTGCCTCTCTTGCCATCCTCTTTTTAAAATTTCTTTCGAGGAGGCCGCTATATAAATTGATTAAGATAATTTCGGCATCAGTGAAATCAATGGCTTATCTTGCGCCGCTATCAGAGCCATCAGACACGAACGGCAAGCTGATGCCCGGGTTCGTTTGCAATGTTGTTTGATACATCGGCTATTTGAGGACCCCAAGCGAAACTGCGACCCTGAGGATCAGGCGAAGTAGAACGGGGAGGCCATGTTAGTTGTGCGACTTATTACTTTGGTTGGCTAGTTTCGAGCCCTGAAATGCACTACGGTTTCACTTGGCCGGAACATTGATTTGACGTTTCATTTCTTTTTCAAAATGACCAAGTCAGAGGCATATTCATTTGAATATACACGCCTTGCTGAATTTCGATGCGATCAGCCTATTTTTGCCTGGTTCGACGGTAATCCGGTTCGCGTGGGTGACTTTTTATAGAGTCGTCGTGCTGAATGTCAGCAGCGCTCCGTTCCAGTTTGGTTGCACGGCATGCTGAAATCAGGCGAATGTACTTGGTCTCGTCCCGGAAAAACAAGTACGTACCTCTTGTTGGAACGGCGCTGTGCGCAGGTTAGTGTGCGCCGGAGCCGAACATCCCCGCCGGCTGTCACGCTCCTGCTGAACCACCCGGGTGACTTGTCGCAGATGGCCGAGCAGTTTGTTATCGACAATCGCGCCTTGATCAACCACTGACAGGTGATCCTGGGCAGTTCCATCGGCCCGGATTTCGATGCGGCCGTCGGGAGTCGCTACCTTTAGCCGGGCTCGATCACGCATCTACCGCACATTGCCTGTGTCATCGCTATCGCGATGCGGGTCGCTTCGGTCGCATCGTTCAGCGTCAGCGACAAGGTGCCGATCCCGAGTGCACTATCGACGAATTCTTGTGCTTCGACCAGAAACGCATCACTGAACCTGGCGTAAAAGTCGGGCGTGCATTCGTTCCTGATGCCGCCGATGTCGGCGATCTCGACTCGATTCAGGCGCGGATTGGCCCCTATCGTCAGGCGCCCGGCGCTGCCGAATACTTCAGTCAGCGTCTCGTGTCCGTGCGCCATCGTGCGTGATGCCAGGAAGGTCGCCATGTTGCCGTTAGAAAACTCGACGGTCGCCAATCCATTGTCGACGTCGCCGAATTGCCGTAAACCGTCGTGGATGGCGATCGTGCCGCTCGCATATACGCGAGTGGCTACCGGATTACCCAGCAGCCACCGTACAAGGTCTATGTCATGCACACTGCAATCGAGAAAGATCCCACCGCTGGTTTCGGCGAAGCGCACGAAGAAGCCGCTTGGATCATTCCGGTCGCAGGTTTGCGAGCGGACCATGAACGGCTGACCGATCAATCCCTGGCTAATTTTTTTTGCCGCGTCGCGGTAACTGGCATCGAAGCGACGTACGAAGCCGATCATCACCTGTAGATGTGGATGTTTGGCCGCTTCGGCCTCAACACGCAGACAGTCGGCCATGTCGAGCGACAGCGGTTTTTCACAAAAGACATGTTTGCCTGCTTGCAAGGCGTCGATGATTTGCTGTGCGTGCAGCGCCGTTGGCGTAACGAGAAAGACCGCATCGAGTCCCGGATGGGCCAGCATGTCACTATAACTGGCGTAGCCGTGTTCGATGCCTAACGTGCTACTTGCCCGGGCCAGTTCGCCGGCAACCGGGCTGCAGGCGGCGACCAGCAACGCATTCGGCACGCGCTGCGACAGATTATGTGCGTGGCGTTGGCCCAGCCGGCCGAGGCCTGCGATGCCGATGCGCAGCGCCTGATTCGTTCCTGCGCTCGTATTGATACGATTCATGGAGAAACTTTCATGTCAGTGATTTCAAAACGTTAAGTCGACGCCGCTGCTACCTTGGCGCCGTGTTGCTGTGCTATCTCTACAGCGCAACGATACGGTTTTCGCGCCACGAAGTCGTCGCAGCTTCGGCCAGCTCGAGCGCCTTCAATCCGTCCCGGACCGTGATGCGCAGCGGTGTACCGTGGATGACAGCATCAAAAAAATGCGCCATTTCTTGGGCATAAGCGGCGCGATAGCGTTCCAGGAAAAAATTTTCAGGATTGTCAACAGTGCCATGCTGCGCGGTATGGGCGCTGACCTCGGTCGGCTTGTGATTGCCTGCCTGCAACATGCCCCTGCTGCCCAGAATTTCAAAGCGCTGGTCGTAACCGTAGGCGGCGCGCCGACTCGCATTGATCTGGCACAGGCGGCCGCTGCGGGTGCGGATCGTGACAACGGCGCAATCGAGATCGCCGGCGTCTCCAATCGCCGCATCGACGAGGCAGCTGCCGGTCGCGTGTAAGCTGATTGCTTCATCGTCCAGTATCCAGCGGAAAATGTCGAAATCGTGAATCAGCATGTCCTTGAAGATGCCGCCTGATACCTTGATATAGTTGACCGGCGGTGGCCCCGGATCGCGGCTGGTGACGATTAATACTTCGGGCGTGCCGATTTCACCGGCCACCAGTCGCGCCTTCAACGTGACGAAGGTCGGATCAAAGCGGCGCTGGAAGCCGATCATGCATAGCACGCTGTGTTGTTCGACGGCAGCGGCGCAGGCGCGTGCGCGTTCTATGGTCAGATCGACTGGCTTTTCGCAAAAAATCGCCTTGCCGGCCGCGGCGGCGCGCACGATCAGATCGGCGTGTGTATCGGTGCTCGACGCGACGACGACTGCCTTGATTGCCGGGTCGGCCAGCGCCACCTCTACCGAGGTAACGCTGGCGCCGTGCAGAGCAGCCAGCGCTTGTGCCGATTCAGCATGCACATCGACGACGTATTTCAGGCGCACGCCCGCTTGCGCGGCCAGGTTTGCCGCGTGGATCTTGCCGATTCGACCGGCGCCAAACAAGGCAACCTCCATCGGGGCCCCCATCACTGCTGTCATTTTCATTGCTTCAGTCATCATATTCTCCGAGGTCTTTGGTTTCTTCTATGTCCAACTCAAGTTTGTAGGCCAGCGCGATGAACAGCGCCTGACAAAGGCAAATGGTGCTCGTCAGCGAGCGGAAGGCAAAGGCGTTGCCTTCGGCGACGATCAGCATCGAGTCTGCAACGCGTGCCAGCGGCGACAGCGCACTGTCGGTGATGACCAGTAATTTGGCATGCTGATGGTGGCCTACGCGTGCGCAATACTGGGTTTCCTTGCCATACGGCGCGAAGCTGATCGCGATGACGACATCACGTTCGCGCACGCTGCGCATTTGCTGGCGGAACGTGCCGCCCAGTCCCGACACCAAGTGCACGCGCTTGTTTGTGTTTTGCAGCGCATAGGCGATGTAGGACGCGATCGGAAACGCGCGCCGTACACCCACGACATAGATGTTGTCGGCCTTTTGCAGCAGTGACACGGCCGCTTCGAGTTGCGCGTCATCCAAGCCGTTCGATAATTCGGCGAGGCCGTTGCGGCTGGCTTCGACGAATTCGCGCGTCAAATCGCCGACGTTGAGCTGATCGTCGCGCGCCGCGATTAATTTACGTATGCGTTGCTGGTAATTGGGCGCGCTGCCCGCTTGAATCGCATAGGCATGACGGAATACCTCCTGCATTTCGCTGAATCCTGAAAAACCGAAACGCTTGGCAAAACGGACGATGGCCGACGGCTGCACTTCGCAAGCGGTGGCGATGTCGCTGATGCGTTCAAGCATCAGGCTGGTTTTGTGTGTTTCGATATACCGGGCGATCACCTTCAGTTGGCGCGACAGCGATTCATATTCTGTGGCGATGTCTTGTATCAACTTGTCTGCGGCGGCGGTCTGGGTCATGTTGCGATCTCATGTGTTGAAGGTTTTTCGATTGAAGGCAAGTGTAGGGCAGATAACGTTAAATGGAAATAAAATTCTATTTAAATTAAAATCGAAAGAAATGTTGCATTTGTATTGGTGTTGTCCTAAGCTAGTTTTCAAGCAGCCGTTGTTGATTTGAAACTTAAATGTTGAAAATTTAACGCCGGATGATGATGCCTCGATGGCAGGCAAGGTCGGAAATTCAAAAAACAAAAATCTAAAAACAATCAACGGAGACAGCAAGATGAAAAACAGCAAAGCCAAAGGATTCTTTCATGTAGCAGCGGCATTGACGGTGGGCTTGAGTCTGAGCCTGGCGCTGGGCCCGGTTCACGCTGCGGGAGAGAAATTCGTACTGATCAGTCACGCACCCGATTCGGACACCTGGTGGAACACGATCAAGAATTCGGTGAGGCAAGCAGCAGAGGACTTCAACGTCAGCGTTGATTACCGCAATCCGTCGAACGGCGACCTGGCCGACATGTCGCGTCTGGTGGAGCAGGCAGCGGCGCGTAATTACGATGGTGTCATTGTCAGCATTGCTGACTTCAGCGTGCTGCAAAAGCCGCTGCGCAAGGTCACCGCGAAGAAAATTTCGTTAATCACGATCAATTCGGGTACCACGCAGCAGAGCGAGGAACTGGGCGCCATCATGCACGTCGGTCAGCCCGAATACGACGCCGGTCTCGGTGCCGGTGCCCGGGCCAAGGCTGCCGGTATCAAGTCGTTCGTCTGCGTGAATCACTATGCGACTAACCCCTCGTCATTCGAGCGCTGCCGTGGCTTTGCCGACGCGATCGGCGCTGATTACAAAGCCTCGACGCTCGATACCAATGGTACTGATCCGAACACGATCGAAAGCAAAGTCGGCGCCTACCTGCGCTCCAATCCAACCACTCAGGCAGTGCTGGCGCTGGGCCCGGATTCGGCTATTCCCGCTTTGCGGGCGGTGGAGAAAATGGGCTTGAACGGAAAGATCTGGTTCGCAACCTTTGACTTGTCGGCGGGCATTTCGAAAGGCATCAAGGAGGGCAGTATCGCATTCGCGATCGACCAGCAGCCGTACCTGCAAGGCTACATACCGGTGGCCGTGCTGGCCATCATGAAGCAGCAGAAGACCACCGACCTGACCGTGGTGCAAGCGGCGCTGAAGGCCAATCCGAAGTTCCAGGCTCGATTGCAGGAATATGGTTTGGCACCGATCTACGGTCCGCGCCACATCGGCTCCGGTCCGGGCTTTGTGACCAGGGACAACATCGATACGGTTGAAAAATTCGCCGGTCAGTATCGTTGATCACTGTTCGCTGATCACCAGGACTCGCCAGCGGGCATTCCCGGGCGCGACATCTCAATACCGAAAGGAAGTTCTATGGATGCAGTCACACCGCCGCCACGCCACCTGCCTGCGCCCGGGGTCGCCGCCGGCATGACCGGCGGGCCTTCGCCTTCGATCAATACGGCAGGCAAGTCAGGTAACAAGCCAGCGGCCCAGCGCGATGAGCGCGTTGGTCAGGGCGGCAAATTGAAGCAATTGCTGGGCCGTCCGGAATTTGCGTCGATCTCCGGTGCCATTCTTGTCTTCACGTTTTTTGCACTGACGGCTGGCGATTCCGGCATGTTCAACCTCGATGGCGTGATCAATTGGGCGCAGGTCGCCGCTTATCTGGGAATTATCGCCATCGGCGCCTGCGTACTGATGATTGCAGGTGAATTCGACCTGTCAATCGGCTCGATGATTGGCTTCTCGGGGATGATGATCGCCATTCCGGCGATGTATTTTCACTGGCCTGTGTGGTTGTGCATTCTGTTTGCTTTTTCGGGTTCGATGGCACTGGGCTGGCTCAATGGCTACATCGTGTGCCGGACTCGCTTGCCATCGTTTATTGTCACGCTCGCTTTCCTGTTCATCTTGCGTGGCTTGACGCTGGCACTGTCGATCATGTTTGCCAACCGCACTATCGTCAGCGGCGTGGGTGAGCTGGGTGCCCAGGATTGGATGGCCAGCCTCCTGTTTCAGGGCAACGTTGGTATCGATCTGTTCAAGTGGATGGCGCATGCCGGCTGGATCGCCGCGCTCGACAGTGGACAACCTCTGGTGCGTGGCATACCAAAAGTGCTGGTCTGGTGGGGTGCGCTGGCGATGGTGGCGAGCTTCGTGCTGGCACGCACCCGCTTTGGCAACTGGATATTCGCCGTCGGCGGCGATGCCAATGCGGCCAAGAATGTCGGTGTGCCGGTCAAACGGGTCAAGATTTCGCTGTTCGTATTCACGGCATTTTGTGCCTGCCTATTTGCTACTTTGCAAGTATTTGACGTTGGTTCCGCTGCGGCTGACAGGGGCATGCAAAAGGAGTTCGAAGCAATCATCGCCGCTGTCATCGGCGGCGCAATATTAACCGGCGGCTACGGTTCGGTGATTGGCGCCTGCTTCGGCGCACTCATCTTCGGCGTAGTCCAAATCGGTATCTCTTATACCAACATCAATTCCGATTGGTTCCGCGTTTTTCTGGGCGTGATGCTTCTGATCGCCGTGTTGTTTAACAATTACGTGCGCAATCGCGTGACGTCATCGAAGTAAGGAGCAGATATGGACAACAACACCCGAACGGACAATTACATCCTCGCACTGGAAAATGTCAGCAAGTGGTTCGGTTCCGTCATCGCCTTGCAAAACGTGACGCTGCGGCTGAAAGCGGGTGAAGTGCATTGCTTGCTGGGCGACAATGGCGCAGGCAAGTCGACGCTGATCAAGACGATGGCTGGGGTCCATCAGCCGACCGAAGGCCAATATCTGATCGATGGCAAGCCAGTCACCTTTTGTTCTCCGCGCGAAGCGCTCGACATGGGCGTGGCCACGGTCTATCAGGATCTGGCGCTGGTACCGCTGCTGTCAGTAGCGCGCAACTTTTTCATGGGACGCGAACCGACCAGAAAGTTGTGGGGCTGCCTGCCGGTCATGGACATGGAATACGCGGCTTCGGTGGCGCGCGACAAGCTTGCCGAGATGGGCATCATGGTGCGCGATGCGCATCAGCCCATTGGTACGATGTCCGGCGGCGAGCGCCAGTGCCTGGCCATTGCGCGCGCAATGCATTTCGGCGCACGCGTGCTGATTCTCGATGAGCCGACGGCGGCGTTGGGCGTCAAGCAATCGTTCAACGTGTTGAAGCTGATCCACAAGGCGCGTGAACGGGGCATTTCGGTCATTTTTATCACCCATAACGTACATCACGCCTACCCGATCGGGGATTCTTTCACGCTGCTCAATCGCGGCAAATCACTCGGCACCTATACCAAGGACACGGTTACCAAGGACGCGCTGCTCGACATGATGGCGGGCGGCACCGAGATGCAAACCTTGATGAGCGAACTCGATGGCATCACCATCTAGAAAGAAAGACAAATCCATGAAGATATCAATCAGTGAATCGATGAAAAACGCCACGCCATTTGCCGCAGATCGCACGCGCGACATCGTCTGCCTCGGTCGCCTTGCAGTCGATCTGTATGCGCAGCAAATCGGCTCCCGGCTTGAAGACGTGACAAGCTTCGCCAAATACCTGGGGGGCTCGTCGGCCAATATTGCATTCGGCTGCGCTCGTCTGGGCTTGCGCTCGGCGATGTTGTCCGCCGTCGGTGACGATCACATGGGGCGCTTCCTGAGCGAAACCTTGGCCGCCGAAGGTTGCGATGTCAGCCAGATCGCCATCGATTCGCAGCGTCTGACGGCGCTGGTGATGCTCGGCTTGAAAGACAGAAATACGTTTCCGCTAATTTTTTACCGGGAAAATTGTGCTGACATGGCCATTCGTGCCGGGGATATCAATGAAGCCTTCATTGCTGCTAGCCGTGCTTTGTTGATAACCGGCACGCATTTTTCGACCAGTGCGATGCATCAGATCAGCACGCTGGCACTCGATTACGCACGCCGCAACAATGTGCGCACCGTACTCGACATCGATTACCGCCCCGTGTTGTGGGGCTTGTCCGGCAAGGCCGACGGCGAGACGCGATTCGTCTCCAGCGATGGCGTCACCGCACATATGCAAGCGATCTTGCCCGGTTTCGATTTGATCGTCGGCACCGAAGAGGAATTCATGATCGCCGGCGGCGGTGCGGACATCATTGTTGCATTACGTTCGGTGCGCCGCGTGTCGCGCGCAACGCTGGTCGTCAAGCGCGGTCCGCTGGGTTGCGCCGTCATCGTTGGCGATATTCCCGGGAATCTGGACGACGCTTTCAACTATCGCGGCGTGCAAGTGGAAGTGATGAATGTGCTGGGTGCAGGTGATGCTTTTCTGTCAGGATTTCTGCGCGGCTGGCTGGACAACGCCGGCTACGAACGTTGCTGCCAATTGGCTAACGGCTGCGGCGCACTCGTCGTTGCCCGCCATGCCTGTGCGCCGGCGATGCCGACGCAGCCCGAACTGGATTATTTTCTGGCCAATTCTGCGCAGTTGCAACGGCCCGGTCAGGATGCGACGTTGAACCGTTTGCACCGTGTCACCGTCAAGCGCAAGCAATGGAATGAACTGTGTGTGTTCGCGTTTGACCATCGCAACCAATTTTTCGAACTCGCGCAGCAAGGCGGTGCCAGCGAAGAACGGATCCCGGCGCTGAAATCTCTGCTGGTGCAGGCGGTGGCACAAGCGGAAGAGGCGCTTGGCTTACAGGGCAAGATCGGCGTACTGATCGACGGACGCTACGGTGAGGATGCATTGAATGCGGCCACCGGACGCGGATGGTGGATAGGGCGGCCGGTTGAATTGCCGGGCTCGAATCCACTGCAATTTGACTGGGGTCGCTCAATTGGTTCGCACCTGATCAGCTGGCCGAAGGAGCAGGTGATCAAATGTCTGGTTCAGTTGCATCCGGACGAAAGCGTCGACAGTCGCATCGAACAGGAAGCGCAGCTGAAGGCGCTGTACGACGCGGCGCAGATCAGCGGCCATGAATTATTGATCGAAGTGATTCCGCCGAAATCGATGGGGAGGGAGACAGATACTGTCTATCGTGCGGTGAAGCGACTGTATAACATTGGCATTTATCCGGAGTGGTGGAAGCTGGAAAGCATGACGGCGCTGCAATGGAGCGCCATTGATGCGCTTGTGCAGGAGAGAGATCCGCATTGCCGCGGTGTTGTGTTGCTGGGCTTGCATGCGCCGGTCGATCAGCTGGCGGCCAGTTTTGATGCTGCCAGCGACAGCACGACGTGCCGTGGCTTTATGGTCGGGCGCACGATTTTCCACGAACCGAGCCGGCGCTGGCTGGCTGGCAAGATCGACGATGCGCAACTGATCGCTCTGGCGCGTACAAACTTCGAGCAATTGATCGTGCTCTGGCAAAAGACCCGTCCCGGTGCGGGGCACTCAGACGCCCGTAAGGTCAACCCCGTGCTGGAGCACACGGCATGATGACGACTTCGCATGATGATGCGAGCCGGGGAACGGTGCGGCTGACGATGACACAGGCGCTGGTGCGCTATCTGGCCGCGTTACGCGTCGAGGACGACCGTGGCGCACTGCAGCCCCTGTTTGGCGGCGCATTCGCGATCTTTGGTCACGGTAACGTGGCCGGAATCGGCGAAGCGCTGTACCAGTACCGCGATGTGTTTCCCACTTACCGGGCACACAACGAGCAGGGTATGGCCCACGCAGCGATCGGTTATGCGAAGGCGTACATGCGACGGCGCATGATGGCGGTGACCAGTTCGATCGGCCCGGGCGCCACTAACTTACTGACGGCCGCCGCGCTGGCCCATGTGAACCGCTTACCAGTCTTGCTGTTACCGGGCGATGTCTTCGTGTCGCGCGCACCCGACCCGGTGCTACAGCAACTGGAAAGTGGCCAGGATGGCAGCATTTCTGTCAACGATGCGTTCAAACCGTTATCGCGCTATTTCGACCGCATCATTTATCCCGAGCAATTGCTCACTGCATTGCCGCGGGCGATCGCTATGCTGACCGATGCGGCGCACTGCGGCCCGGTCACACTGGCCCTGCCGCAGGATGTGCAAACAATGGCATACGACTACCCGGTGGGATTTTTCTCGCCGCGTACAGTCACTTTTCGTGCTGCTGGCCCGGTCGATGCTGACCTGCGCGATGCGGTCGCATTGCTCAAAACTGCGCGCAAACCGCTCATCGTTGCTGGTGGCGGCGTGCTGTACAGCAGGGCGAGCGCAGCGCTGCTAGCTTTTGCGGAACGGCATGGTATTCCTGTTGCGGAAACACAGGCCGGCAAAAGCGCGCTGCCATGGGACCATCCGCTGCAACTGGGCGCGATCGGCGTGACAGGGTCACCGGCGGCCAACCAGTTGGTCGGTGGAGCCGATGTGGTGCTGGCAGTAGGTACCCGCTTGCAGGATTTTACGACTGGATCAAATACGCTGTTCGCCCATGCCGAACTGATTAGCTTGAACGTGAACAGCTTTGACGCTCTGAAGCGCAGCGGCGTGTCTTTACTGAGCGACGCCCGGATCGGGCTGGAGAATCTGTCTGCCCGATTGCAGGACTGGCGCAGCGATCCGGCATACCAGGAAAAAGCGATGCAGCTGGCCGACGGGTGGCGCGCCACCGTCGATGCGATCACGGCGCGCCGTGATATCAGGCTACCGTTATTGCCCTATGACGGTGAAGTGATTGGTGCCGTGCAGCGCTCGAAGAGCGATACAACGAGGGACGACATCGTCGTGTGCGCCGCCGGGACGTTGCCGGCCGAGCTGCACAAGCTTTGGCGTGCAAGCTTGCCCGGCGGCTATCACGTCGAATACGGTTTTTCGTGCATGGGTTACGAAATTGCCGGTGCGCTCGGCGTCAAGATGGCCAGGCCGGATACCGAAGTAATCGTGATGATTGGCGATGGCAGTTATTTGATGATGAATTCGGAAATCGCCACCTCCGTCATGCTGGACAAGAAACTGATCATCGTGGTGCTCGACAACCGTGGTTATGGCTGCATTAACCGGCTGCAACTGGCCGTTGGCAGCGCGTCGTTCAACAATATGTTGCCCGACGAAGCCCCCATGATCGATTTCGCACTGCATGCACAGGCGCTGGGAGCTAAGTCTGAGAACGTCAATACGATACCAGAACTGGAACAGGCGCTAGGGCGCGCCCGCGCATCGGTATCGACTTATCTGATTTGCATCAGTACCGACGCCACGCGCACCACCAGCGAAGGCGGTTGCTGGTGGGAAGTGGCAGTGCCTGAAGTTTCTGAGCGCGAGCAAGTCAGGGCCGCGCGGCAAACCTATGAACACGTAAAGCAAGGAGTCAAGAAATGAACCAGGAAATAAGCAGGAAATTCAATGTGCAGATCGGTATCAATCCGATTTCGTGGATGAACGACGACTTGCCGACGCTGGGCGGCGAGACACCGCTTGACGTCGCCCTCGCCGAAGGAGCGCAGATCGGCTACCGAGGTTTCGAGCTTGGCAACAAGTTTCCAAAAGAACCGGCTGCGTTGCGCGCGGTGCTGGCGAAATACAATCTCGCTTGTGTATCGGGCTGGTATTCGGGACGCCTCGCCGATTCCAATCGTACCGTCGAGCAGGAAATCAAGTCGGTCGGCCCGCACCTGCGCCTGCTGGCTGAAAATGGCGCCACCGTGATGGTGTACGGCGAGGTGGCCGACGCGATTCAGGGCCAGGCTCAACCTTTGTACAAGCGTCCGCGTTTCATCAATGCGCAGCAATGGCAGGTCTACGCTGACAAGATGACGGCATTCGCACGTCATACGCTGGCGCATGGCGTTCGATTGTCTTATCACCATCACATGGGTGCCTATGTCGAATCCGCCGACGATGTGGATAAACTGATGGCACTCACCGGTCCGGAACTGGGCCTGTTGTTCGATAGCGGGCACATGTTCTTTGGTGGCGGCGATCCGGTGACGGTGTTGACCAGACACATCGCACGCGTATCGCATGTCCACTGCAAGGATGTGCGCCCGAATGTGGCGCGGATGGCGCGCAACGGCAACTGGACTTTTCTGCAATCGGTGATCAACGGCGCGTTCAGCGTGCCCGGCGATGGCTGCATCGATTTTGGCGCGCTGCTGAGGCTGTTGTATCAGCACGATTATCGGGGCTGGCTCGTTGTCGAAGCCGAACAGGACCCGGCGGTGGCACCCAGTTATCAGTATGCCGACATGGGTTACCGTCATCTTGCCGCACTGGTCGCCGACATTGAGCAAGGTCAATCCGGCGACGCACAGGCGAAACGCGCGGTCAGGGAGGCTGCATGAAGCTCTTGGTGAAGGGCAGGGCAGGACGCGATATCGTCAGCGTGACGCCACAATCGGCTAACTGGACGTATGTCGGCTTTGCTGCGCATCGTCTGGCGGCTGGCGAGGCGCTGGCTCTGGCAGGTACTGAGGGAGCTGGCGGTGCCCGCGAAACCTGCATCGTCGTACTGCGCGGCGTCGTCAGCGTATTGATCGACGGACCATTCGGGTCGCTCGCATGGCGCGACATCGGCGAGCGCCGCAGCGTGTTCGACGATGCGTCGCCGTATGCAGTGTACGTACCGGGCGGACACGCGATCAATATTGTCGCCAGCAGCGATGCCGAAGTCGCCCTGTGCACGGCGCCGTCCAATGGCGAACTTGCGCCCCGTTTGATCGAACCGGGATCGATGAAGCGTTCGAGCCGCGGTAGCGGCACCAACACCCGCTACGTATGCGACATCTTGCCGCACACCGAACCTGCCGATCATTTGCTGGTCGTCGAGGTGCGCACGCCAGCCGGTCATTCGTCGAGCTATCCGCCGCACAAGCACGATGTTGATAATTTGCCGCTGGAAAGCTTTTTGGAAGAAACGTATTACCACCGGATCAGTCCGGAACAGGGTTTTGCGTTCCAGCGCGTCTATACCGACGAAGGGGACGACAAACGTATCGATGAAGCAATGGCAGTAGAGAGCCACGATATGGTGATGGTGCCGCGTGGCTATCATCCTGTCGTCATGCCACACGGCTACGATGGCTATTACCTGAACGTAATGGCTGGCCCGACCCGTGAATGGCACTTTAAGAATGATCCGAAGCACGAATGGATGCTGAAGACTTAATTCCTATTCGATTTAATTACGATTTTTATGCGTTTCATCATGTCGATATCGTTGAAACGGCAGTGCCGTTCCAGCGAATCCCGACCATTTGATTAACAATCCGACAGAGCCGTTCTGAGCCGTGCACATTTTAATGCCGCCGCGTGACAGCAGCGGCATGGTAGCAAGTTCATTCAGTACGAGCCTGACGCGAAGCGGCGCTAGCTACCCAAGCGAGACAGTACGTCTTTTCGGAAACCGGCAAGGCGTCCACCGTCTACCACCATCGTGTGCCCGGTGATGTAGCGGCTCTCGTCGCTGGCCAGAAAGTGATACACGCCGACCAGATCGTCGACCTGCGCGATGCGCCCGAGCGCCGACAACTGTTTCGCAAGAACATTCAAGACGTGATCCGGTGGCAGCATCGGCGTTTTAACCGGGCCAGGCGCGACCGCGTTGCAACGAATTCCACGCATGCCGAGCTCAACCGCGGCAGTTTTTGTCATGCTGATGGTTGCTGCTTTGGTGGCGCTGTAGTCAAAAAATCCTTCGTTCTGCTGCAGTCCTGCGACCGATGCGGTGGTGATGATCGAGCCACCGTCGTGCATGTGTCGCGGTCCATATTTCAATACATAGTAGGTGCCATACAGGTTCAGCGCCACCACTGCATCGAGCACCGATTCATCGGACTCGGTCAGATGGGTTCCCTTCCCGGGCTTGCCAGCGTTGTGGATAATGACATCGAGCTTGCCGTAAGCGGCTTCTGCGTCGCAAAACGCCTGCTCGACTGCGTCGCGCTGACTGACATCGACCAGCGCAAATAGTGCGCCATCGTCCAGCACCGACTGCGGTGGTTTCTGTATGTCCGCTATGTACACTCTGGCACCTTCCCGAAGGAAGCGCTGGCAGGTTCCGAGACCGATTCCGGAGGCACCACCGGTTATAAATACGGCCTTGCCGCTGAGACTGAATGGGGAAAGTTCTGTCATGACAATTCTCACTGTTGAAAGAGTTCGGACGGTGGAGCCAGTGTGGTCAGTAGTGCGCCAGTTTAGAAAATGCCGCTACCGGTGGCATCGCATCGGGGTCGACCAGCACATCGAGAAGTACGCTTGACGGTGCCGCAAGTGCATCGCGAATTGCCGCTGCGATATCTTGCGCGCGATGGATTCGCACGCCTTGTATGCCGCAGGCTGCAGCAATTGCTGCATGGTCGACCGGGGTGAATTCGCAGACATCCGAATATCTGCCAAGGTGAGCGTCTTCGGCATGCTTTTGATAGCCGAGCACGCCGTTGTTCATCACCGCGATGACCAATTTGATACCGTGACGTCGTGCGGTTTCAAGCTCCGACCAGACATGCGCAAAGCCACCGTCGCCGACTACGCAAAACACGGGGCGGTCGGGGTTGCCCACCCGTGCGCCCATTGCCATTGGAAAGCCCCAGCCAAGGCCCGCCTGTCCGCGTGGAGTAACGAATCGGCGCTTGTCTTTAGCGCGCAAAAAGTTGACCACCCAGATCGATGAAAAACTCGCGTCAGCAACGACAATGTGATCGGCTGCGAGTTGTCGATCGAGTTCGGCCATAAACCGTTCCGGGCGTATCGGCATGGCGTCCGAGGTGCAGACGCTGTCGATTTCCTGCAGGTGCGATGCGCGTGCTGCCGCGAGTGTGCTTTCGACGGCGGGCCGTGCAGCCACTCGCTTGTGCAGATCCTGTTGTGCCAGCGCTGCAGCTAACGCTTGCAGGCTGGTCCTGGCATCGCCGACGATACGCAGGGCTTCGTAGTTGCGTCCGATTTCGTTCGGGTCGATGTCGATGTGAATATAGGTTGCATTGCGCGGTAGCAGGCTCCATGAATCGGTGCCATTCTGGTTGGTGCGGTTGCCGATTAATACAATCACGTCGGCTTCGGTTACCAACGGACGCGCATATTTCGCCATGCCACGCGTAGCCATGAAATAACCGATGACACCGATAGAAAGGGGATGCGTTTCGTCGACGCTGCCCTTACCCATCGTGGTGGTGGCGACCGGCACATGGGCCTGCTCCTGCAACGTGCGCAGCGCTGCCTGCGCGCCCGACCCGATGACGCCGCCACCGGCGTAGATGAACGGCGCCCTGGCGTTGGCAATTAATTGCGCGGCAATGGCGATTTGTGCGGGGTCCGGATGAATCCGGTCGAGTGGCCATGCACCCAGGTGTGCAGAGCGCGCGGCAACGGCACCCTCGTCACGTTGCGCCAGCAGCTCCATCGAGATAAGTAACACTGCCGGGCCCGGCCGCCCGCTGGCGGCGGCAGCAAATGCCATATCGACATAATCTTCAATACGCTCCGCCGTGGTGACGCGCCGAATCCACTTGGCGACACCCTGGAACAGCGCCATCTGGTCGAGTTCCTGAAACGCGTTGCGGTCTTGATTGCCCGGCCCGACATCCTGTACCAGTGCAACGATGGGGATAGAGGCGGACAGGCATTCGGCCAGACCGGCCACCAGCAAGGTTGCGGCTGGGCCGTTTTGTGCCGTCACGACGGCCACTTTACCGGTGGTGCGTGCATAGCCGTCGGCCATGTAAGTGCCGGCATTTTCCTGACGGTACCCGATTTGCGCGATACCGAGGTCTGCCGCGGCCAACGTTAACGCCGGCGGATTGCTCTGTCCAAATAGAAACTCGACGCCGTGACGCTTGAGTGCAAGTGCAAAGCGTTGCGGCGGACGCAGCATCGTGGGAGCGATTGTCATGGGCGTGATTCTTCCTCTGCAAGTGCGCAGAAATTAAGTGTTAAATGAAATAGGCGGACAGTGCGGCATGCGCGTCGTCCCGGTCATCTGCGCAGCACGTCGACGCGCTGCGCAGCGAGGATCGATGCGTGATCCTTGTGTGCGCTTTTAGGGCGTAATCAAGACCTTGCAGTGATCGTTGGGCTTGCCAAGCAATGCGAACATGGCAGGCGCTTCATCGAGACTGACGGCCGCGGTCACGAGGCCATCGACATTGATCCTTCCTGAAGCCAGCATGCGCTGTACAAACGGAAAATCTTCGGGTGTGTACGCCAGAGGAAAAGTCATACGTAGCCGTTTCAATGCAGCCGAAACGACGGTAAAATTTTCCGGTTGCATCCCGGTGCCGACCAATACCAGATGGGTATTTGCGGGAGCGATCTCGATTAGCCGCGCCAGCATCGGCCGGCCAACGCATTCAAAAATCACGCTCGGTTTCCTGCCGGTCTGGCGCTCATACTCAATGACCGGATCGGAACACTGCGCAGCATCGATGACGAGCGGCACACCCATCGCACGGGCGCGCGCAACGCGCGCCGGCACCATCTCGGCAATGCCGATATCGCCCGCGCCGAAAAAATGCGCCCACTTCGTCATTGCCAGTCCGATGATGCCCGCACCGATGATCAGTACGCTGGCGCCCATGGGTACCTGCGCTGCCTTCCATGCGCCAAGGCCGACGGCTAACGGTTCGATGGTGGCGGCGTCATGGTCGCTCAATGTATCGGGGATTTTCATGGCCAACGCGGCCATGCAGCTGGCGTACTGCGCGTAAGCGCCGGGCATGCGCAAATCGAATCCCTGCATGACGATTTGCGAGCATTCGGGAAAGCGCCCTTCTGCGCACGCCGGGCAAGTACCGCAGGGCCGTGCCGGTAATGCGGTCAGACGGTCACCAATTTTCCAGCCAAGAGCACCGGGGCCGACTTCGGTTACTTCGCCGACGTATTCATGGCCCAGGATATTTCCGTATTGGAGCAGTCCGGGGACTTCGACGGCGTGCAGGTCGGACGCACAAATACCGCAGGCCTTGACCTTGAACACTAGCCCACCGGGTGCAGCGCTGGGCTTGTCTACTTCGGTGACTTGTAAATCTTTGCCGACTTCCAGAAATTGCACTGCTTTCATACGTCCTCCTTGATTGGTGAGTGGTTACGGTCTGTGGCGCGCCTCCAGTCCGCGAAAACAAAAAGCATCGATCGCGCTCATTAACCGATCGACGGTCAGACTATCAATCGCTGGAACCCACTTCGACAGCCAGATCAACATGCCCAGCAGCAGGTGGACGACCAGCTCCGGCTCGCTCTGCGTGAGTGAGCCATCCGCCATGCCCTCGCGCAGAATTTTCACCAGCCGATTGCGCAAACGCTGCGCCCATTCGGTGATTTCCTGCCGTTGCGGGGCGTGCAGATACGAGTAGTCGCCGAAATACAGCAGCGGCCCGTTCTGTACCGAATCGGTCAGCATGTTGCGAATGAAATGGCGCAGTTTGTCGCCGCCCAGGCTGCCAGGCTGCTCGGGAAGGTGCAGCAGTTTTTCGAAGCGTTCGAGCGAGGTGCGATGGCACTCGTAGGCCAACGCGCGCTTGTCCGGAAAGTAGTGGTAGAGCGTCGCATCGCGCAGGTTCAGCGCCGCGGCAATATCGACCAGGGTGGCCTGTGCGTAGCTTTTTGCATTGATGATTTCGGTCGCCATGCGCACGATCTCGTCGCGCTTTTGCACCGACTTTTCGCTGCGTGATATCGAGCGCGTTTTTTTTTCGGAGATGGTCGTCATCGTTCACCGGCCCGGTCGGCCGGTCAGTGTGTTGAAGTGACACGAATATTAGCATTTATCTCTCGCCACGTAATTCAAGTTCGAATTAGATTATCACAAAGAACTTCATGGCTAAAAATTATTTTTTGCTGTTATTTGACTTGTAAATCTCGGTTAAATTCACTGCTCTGACTTTTCCTTATAAAACTCAATTCTAGTCTTGACTAGAATACTGTTTGCAGCTTTTAATATACAGACCAGCGAGCGCCGATCCACGGCGCCAGGATATTGAGGAGATCGTCACGATGCGTAACCTAAATTTTGTCCATATTTGGTCCATGGCCATGCTGGCCAGTGGTTCTGCTTTTGGTCAGGAGGCCAGCCCACCAGCCGACGCCGCCACAGCCACAGCCACCGCCGATGCAGTGACGCGCATTACCGTCACGGCGACCAAGCAAGAGCGAACCTTGCAGGACGTGCCGATTTCCGTATCGGTCACCAGCGAAGCGACGCTAGCGCAGGCGCATGTGCGCGATCTGATCGACCTGCAATCACTCGTACCATCGCTGAAGGTGACCCAGTTCAATGCGGTCGGCCAAACCAATTTCATCATTCGCGGTTTTGGCAATGGCAGTGGCAATGACGGGATCGAAAGCTCTGTCGGTGTCTTCGTTGACGGCGTCTATCGTTCGCGAACGGCATCGTCGCTGGATGATCTGCCCGAAGTTAACCGCATCGAAGTATTGCGCGGTCCGCAATCGACCCTGTTCGGAAAAAACGTCTCGGCAGGTGCCATCAATATCGTGACGGTCAAGCCGCAGTTTAAATTCGGCGGGTCAGCAGAAATCGATCTCGGCTCGGACAACGCGCGCCAGGGTCGCGCCACCGTCACCGGCCCGATCAGCGACACGCTGGCGTTCCGGCTCTCCGGCAACGGCAATGTGCGCGATGGCTACCTGACTAACCAGACGACCGGCAGCAGCGTCAACGATCGTGATCGCTCCGGCATGCGTGCTGATTTTTTATGGAAACCCAGCAACACGTTCTCGATGCGCGTCATCGGCGACTACAACGAAATCAAGGAGACCTGTTGCGGCACAGTGTCACTCTTCAACGGTCCTGCCACCCAGTTCATCGGTGCGCCGGCACCCAACGGATTGGGCCTGCCGATCAACGATCCGGCCCGCAAATTCGACAACAACATCGTCTTCAACACCGATCCGGTGAATCGCTTGCGCGGCAAGGGAATCTCGGCGCAGGCGGACTGGAAAGCAGGGTTTGCCAACGTCACATCGATCACGGCCTACCGGAATCAAACCAACCAGTCGATTCAGGATGTCGACTTCACCGGGGCCGATCTGGCCAATAAAAATCAGTCGAACGATATCTCGACCTTCACGCAGGAATTTCGCCTCACCTCGACCGGACACACGCCGGCCAGCTGGATGATCGGTGGTTTTTATCAGCGCGAGACAATGCGCACCGGGCAGGACATTACCTATGGAACACAGTTGCGGAAGTACACCGACGGTTTGAGCGGTCAGGTACCAGCAGCATTATTGACCGCCTTGCCCGCGCCGTTGCGTGCGGCGCTGACCGGGCAATCGAATATCTATGCACTGGAATTTCTGCAAAGTCTGGCCGGACCAGGTGTCACACCGGGGTCGTCCTATTTCCAGACGGGGCAGGGCATCGCCGACCAATACAAAATGAATCAGGATTCGTATTCGCTGTTTGGTAATCTGGACTACCGGGTCGGCGATTTCATCACGCTGACCGGTGGATTGGGTTACCTCCATGACCGCAAACGCGCCAGCTCGAATGTCGTGTTGAAAGATAGTTTTTCGGCACTCAATTTACAGAACGTGCCGCAGTTCCGCGCGCTCGGTTTGCCGGGAAATCTGTACGGACCGCTCGGTGCCCTGCAGTTCTACTATGCCAATGCGGCGAACCATCAGCCGGTCAACTTTCCAAATAGTACGGAGTCCGGTGAACTCAGCGGCGACAAGCTGACCGGTGCCTTGCGCGCCGCGTACGACTTCGGCAATGTCAATACCTATGTCAGCTATTCGACCGGCTGGAAAGCCGGTGCGTTTAACCTCTCATCAGACAGCCGGCCGCCGGATGCGAGTGGCGTCGGTCGTACTGCCAAGCCGGAAAACGTGATCCTGTACGAAGCGGGTCTGAAGTCGATCTTTCGCGGTGGCTACCTGAACCTGGCGGTCTTTGATCAGGCGATCAAGGGCTTTCAGTCGAACGATTACACCGGAACCGGGTACAGCCTGGTAAATGCCGGCAAGCAGTCAACCCGCGGCGTCGAGCTCGATGTCGCCTTCGTGCCGGTCAATTGGCTGGCGCTGACCGGGGCCGTTACTTATCTGGACCCGAAATACAATTCGTTTGCGCAAGCGTCGTGTGTCAGCTTCGACACCGTGCGCTGCCCCGTCAATCCAGCCACGGGATTGATGCCGAATTCACGCGATCTGTCGGGTCAGCGCCCGGCTGGCATACCGAAATGGTCGGTCTCAACTTCGGCGACGGTCACGCATAATTTCGGTAACGGCTTCAGTGCCTTCCTGCGCGGTGAATATGACTACACCAGCCCGACCCAATTGAGCGAAACCACGCCTCCCGAGCTGTCGACCTGGGGCAAAAAATTCGTCAACGCCAGCCTTGGCATCACCAATAAGCCGCACAAGTACGAAGTGATGTTCTGGGCCCGTAATCTGACTAATTCCCGGACCATTCTGGCGGCCTTTCCAACGGTGGCGCAAAGCGGAAGCTACAGCGGATTTCCGAACCAGCCGCGGACCTTTGGCTTGACACTGCGCAAACAGTTCTAAAGACGCCACAGGCACTCGGGCAGTCCGCGACGGCGTTGTTGCAGACGTCGTTGCGGACCTTGCTGGCCGGTGCCAGTTTCGACAGGCGGCGCTGTTCACGGCGCCCACACGAGAGCATCAATACAAGGAATCCAGATGAAACAAAGTGAGCCAGGATTGGCAACCGTCAGCCACCGGGGAACGATGTCGGCAAGTGCGCTTGCCTGGGCCGGTTATCAGGGCGGGCGGGATACCTACATCACGTTAGTGAGCATCTATATTTTCATGCCGTATGTGGCGATGGTGATGATTGGCGATGCGGTCAAAGGACAGGCGATGATCGCGGTCTACGCGATGATCGGCGGGCTGATTGCGGCAGTGACGGCTCCGCTGCTGGGAGCGTCGGCGGACCGCTTGGGTCGCCGCCTACCGCCACTACTTTTGCTGTCGTTGCTGTTTGCACCGCTTGTGCTATCGCTGTGGTGGGCGCGCCCTGACGGATCCGGACTAAGCGTACCGGCAGTTCTCTTCATTACCTTGTTGATCTCGCTGGTCTTTACCTACGGCGAAGTACTGCACAATTCCCTGATGCCGTATGCAGCACGGACCGGGCGCGATGCGGCCACCATGTCCGGTGCGGCGCTGGCGATCGGCAACGTCGTATCGGTCGCTGCGCTGCTGTTTGTACTGTGGGCATTTGCCTTGCCCGGCAAGGTGGCATGGCCCTTCATTCCCACATCTCCGCTGTTTGGCCTGGACCTCCTCCAGGCCGAGCCGAGCCGTATCGCCGCGCCAATTGCCGCGGTACTGTTCGTGTTGGGCGTGATCCCAATGTTCCTCTTCACCGACGATGCGCCGGCCGGCAGAATCTCCGGGCTGGCGGCAGTCCGGGCGGGTGCCAAAGATCTGCTCAAGCTGCTGAAAAGCGTGCGCCAGCATCGTGAGGTTGCCGTTTATCTTGGTGCGCGCATGTTGTTTTCGGATGCCCAGATTGCCTTGATTACCTTCAGCGGAATTTATGCGGCTGGCGTGATGAAATGGGGCGTCTTGCAGATGACGGCATTTGGCATTCTAATGAGCTTTTTTGCCGCTCTGGGAGGATTGTTCGCCTCGTTCCTGGATCGCGTCGTGGGCCCCAAGCGCGCACTACAAATCGAAATCGTCGGGACGATTGTCGGGTTGGTGACGTTATTGGGTGTATCGCCGCAGGGCATGCGCTTCGTCTTTACTGTCTCTCCTAACGCTACGCCGTTGTGGTCGGGGCCGGTTTTTACCACTGCACCCGAACTGGTGTTTCTTGCGTTGGGCGGGATTGTCGCCGTGTTCAATACGGCGATTTTTGCGTCGAGTCGCACCTTCCTGACGCGGCTCGCGCCAGCCGGGCAGTCCGGTGCATTCTTCGGCCTGTACGCCCTGTCGAGTACGGCGACGGTCTGGCTCGGCCCGCTGGTGGTCAAAACTGCGGTCAGCACTTTTCACAGTCAGCAGGCCGGCAACATTGCAATTGCCATCCTGCTGGCAATCGGTCTGATTGTCCTGAGCTTGGTACGCGATCACGGGCATGAACGGAGCAGCCAGGCCGGGGTGCTGGCATAAGCCGCATGATGCCGTTTCGATCGTCTCCAATTTTTACTTTTATTTAAAGGCGCAAGCTCTCATGCCAACTGAAAATTTCGATGTCCTGATCGTCGGCGCAGGTGTCTCCGGCATCGGCATGGCGTGTACATTAACGCAGCAATGCCCGGATCAAACCTACGCCATTCTTGAAACGCGCGGTTCGCTTGGCGGTACCTGGGATCTGTTTCGCTTTCCGGGCGTGCGTTCGGATTCGGATATGTTCACCTACGGCTACGCGTTTCGGCCGTGGCACGACTTCAAGGTACTAGCCGACGGAGCAACGATCCGGCAGTACATTGCGGACACGGCGCGCGAGTTCGGCGTCGATCGCCACATTCGCTATTTTCTGAAGACCACCAACGCCGACTGGCACGCTGCGTCGCAGCGCTGGATCGTGACTACAACCGATCAACGCAACGGCGTGGTCGAGCGTCTTTCGTGCCGTCATCTCGTGATGTCGACCGGCTACTTCAATTACGACGCAGGCTATACGCCAGCACTGCCCGAACTCGAGAAATTTACCGGACAGGTGGTCCATCCGCAGGACTGGCCGGCGTCGCTCGACTGGAGTGACAAGCGCGTGGTGGTACTGGGCAGTGGTGCTACCGCGATTACGCTATTGCCGGC
>JBLHMB010000051.1:0-25050 GCA_047621665.1 Bradyrhizobium sp.
TTTTTCGGTCACCGAAAAGTAGTGCAGGGACAGTTTTTTCACCCGCCTGATCAGTGCCTTTGATGCTGGCCGAACCGGCTTTCGTCAAACGCGTATCGAGATCAGTAATGGTAGCCATTGGATCACTTGCATGTGCAGTCGATAGTCCTGCCAGCAGCAAGATGGTAGTAGCAAACAATTTATAGAATTTCATCGCAATTCCTTTCGTAGTTGGGAACAGAGTTGCCTTCAGTCGGCTGGTGCGGCACCAAATATGCTACATCGAATTGCCGCAATAGAGCGGCGCGTATCGCACTTTTCGGCCATGTATCTATTAATAACGCTACTATTAATTAATAAAATAACATAATCAACTATTGCATCCAAATAAATTGCTAAAAAAAATTGTTGTTTTTTGGTAATTTATCTATTGGTATAGACGCATCCGTCGATGATCGAATCACTGGGTCCGAGGTGCCAATGAGAGGGTTTCAAAGGGATTTTTTTCACATTAAAAGCAAAAGACCCCTTTGCTTGCCTTGAATGGAATGACGAGTTAATTGTCAATTTTTTACGGCCGGTACGTTGTGGTGCACGCCATCTGATATTCGAAGGTTTGCTGGACCGGCCAGCCCGTCGTTTTCAGTCGCAGTTATTGCTGGTTTATGTCGATCGAATGCAGGTTCATTCGCAGTTATCTCTGATTTGAGGGGGCCGTTAGTCGCACTTAATTCTGATTGACAAAGCCGCTGAATGCAGGTCTGAGCGTTATTCAATGCAGGTCGCTACACATAACCAGCTTCCGCCACCAGATACCCGACAGCGCTAGCTGGACTAACGCGAACCTGAGGCGATTTTATAAGCCATGTCATGGAACTGCTGAGCCTTTTTGATTACTTATGCAGCAGTTGTGCTGTGACTGCTGCCGACTATTTTTGCGCTGAAAAAATAGCCGGAGACTTCATTTGAAAAGACGTACCTCATGAAACAGTCAAATGGAAAACTTTATCTTTTCGGGCGCCGACAAAATAGCGCCACCTGCTATGCAGCCTGCGACGACAGCGCCTGGCAAGAACGGATCCATCTTGAAGCCAGTGCAATCAAATGCGAACTGTTTGAACAAAAAGCGTATTTCGAGCTGGTAATGATGCCGGTGCGTGACGCCGGTCTGGTGGCGACAGAAATCGAGCAAATTTTCCAGCGGGTGAGGGTGCTTTGAAGGCGCTTCGACAGATATCCCTGATCGACAGAAGGTTCTCTGGCGGCGCTGACCTTGCGCAGAGATAACCATTAACTGACTATGAAACGAACATTGACATGACTATCTCCCGCGCTGGATCACGGCCGTCATCCCGGCAGTTTGTGCCGCTGCAGTCAGACGGATCTTCCGGCCTGCCTGAATCAAATAACGAAGAACCCTCTTCTTTGTCAAGAGGACCAGACTACAGTGCAACTGGAGGTGGACAAGCGAGACGACTTCGCAGTCTCAGTCCAGGCGGGAGCATTTCAAAAACATTGAGGAAGTTACTAGTGGGGCTGAAGACATTCACCCAAAATCTTACGGTAAGAATGGAGCACGACAATGCCTACGTCAGCGTCGACGACGTCGAACACAATACGACAGCTATCGGCTGCCCTGCCGAACATCGCGTAACGACTACGCCCTGGCGAGATCCCGCAAAACTGATCAACAGTAACCTGCATGCCAGCGAGATTACGTTTACTTCCGGCGCAACGCAGGAAAAAAGCAAAACCTATATCTCGGCACAATCCCCGATCCCGAAAAAAGATGACGCTGACGGATTTTTCGCGTGCGAAAAGTTTCTGGCAAAAGCCATCGAGAGCAAGTCAGGGTTATTCCAGTTTGTTTCGCCATCGAAAACCGGAGGCGATAGCTATATCAGCAAGCGGTCCATTGTCGGTCAGCTAACAAAAAAATGGGTAGATTCAGAAGGCGATCTGACCATCGGCGATCGCTACAAAGTAATGAATTTTGACCCGCTGGATACCGCGTCCGATGACGAAGATTGGGACAAAAAAAGCAACTCGCATTTCGTGCTTAAAGTAGAAGATACACAGGGTAAATCAACACCCATCTCCAGCATTGCCATTGTTTTGACGCAGGCAAGAGCTGAATTCAAAAACAAGTTGTTATCCACAACGGGCATTAAGGAGGTCAGCGCATTGATGGATGAACATAACTATAGAGCAGCGCCAACATCCAGAAAACGTCCCGATCCGATAGTCATCAGCCACGCCGGTATCGGACGTAATGCAACATTAATTGTCTACCGTGAAATTCTCGGCCGTATTCAGAGCGATGGTATTGCCGACATCGCGCAACTCGAAAAAGAAGTGATCACGTCAATCGAACAAGGACGCACCGCACGTGGGCCGCAATTTGTGCATTCGGATGAACAGGTCTGTGAGCTGGTAAAGGCATTGCAGGAAGAATTGAAGACTAAAAAAAGCGTAGACAAGCCTCCGGTTGATCAACAGCCAAAGCCACAGCCGCGGCGGGAAGCCAACACAGGCCTTGCAGAAGAAGTTGAGGGGGAGGGAGCAATCATCTCTTCAACGGAGATTCATCAACAGTCGTCCGAAGTGTCCGTGCAGTCGACTGACCTTGTCACTGCCGCTCAAATAGAGCGTGATCGTTTGCTTACAAAGAAAATGCAACAACGCAATGTGGACAATGATGCGTCGATTAAACGGTCCGCTGCGGGCAAGGCATTTAAGGCCAGTCGCTTTGTGCTGCGGGATAACGCTGGCGGCGGCAACTGCCTGTTTCATGCTATCGCGGGAACAAAAAATACACCTGATCTATCCGACTCAGAGATGGATGCGCTCAGGAATAAGGTCGCACACGTTTTGGAAGAAAAGCCAGACGATCCAGACAATCCGGACATCAATTATTTCGACTACTGTCTGACGATGTTGTCAGGGGAGACGCCACCTGCAGATAATCACGGAAGGCCCGTGTTTGAAAATAGTGAGGGGATGGAAACTCATCATGTCTCGAATGCAATGATGGCTCAGGTACAGCGGATGCCCGGCCATATAGCTGGTGACAGGGAAATTGCACAATGGCTTGCACTGCCGGAAAATCAGAACAAGACCGTCGTTGTGGTTGAGGCGCTTGCCGGCTGCGAGTCGATCATTACCTTCCAATACGGCAAACGCGAAGCATGGGACTTGAAGAAACAAATTCCCCCATTGAGCGAGGACGCCGCAGTGGAGCGTCTACGCGCAAGTCTTGCAACGGCGTTAGCTGAAGAAGCACGTGGCGTGGCGCCCTCTGATCGCACCCAGCTTGCCCTTTACAGGACTCTTGGACATTGGCAAGCGATCACCGGAGTCAATAAAAATAGCGCTGCAGCCAGATCGGAACAAGAACATCTTGCCGATATAAAACGGCAAATTGAACTGGCTAGAACAGTGGATATCAGTAAGTTGTAATTAACCCGGCTACCGACTCTGCCGGGATGGTTATAGGGCAACGCCACTATGTCTCCGGCACAGTCGCGTAACCCGCGGTGATCCCTGCCATCCTCCTAATCCGGCTCAATCACCACCTGCACCGCCGCACTACAAAACCGCGAAATGCCGTATTCAATAGCAACTCCATCACCATCGACATAAACCGTATCCACATGCAGGATAGGCAGACTGACCGGCTGCCCGAGTTGCCGGGCCAGCAGTTTGTCCGGCAAGCGCGCGGTGACCCGGCTCATACGGCGCTGGAATTGCAGTACGCCGAATTGCGCTAGCGCCAGATGTGTCACGCCACTGTGTGCATACAACGCCCCAAGTCCGGCAAAGCGCGGCAATGGAAAATACTGTGAACATACGCCGATGATTTTGCCGTCAACCATATCGAGTGATTCGACGCACAGCACTTCTGCGCCGGCGGACAAGTCGAGCAACTGGCCAATCTCCGGCGTGGCCGGTAGCGCATCCCATGACAGTACCCGGCTGGAGCCGACCCGGCGCGCACCCGCGACGCTGTGGGCCAGCCGGCTGCGGCGACCGACCTGATAGTCGAGCAGGTCGTCGCGCACGAAGGTACCGCTGCCATGCCGGATATCGACCAGGCCATCCTCTGCCAGTGACTTCACTGCCTGCCGCACGGTGTGGCGGTTGACGCTAAAACGCTCGGCCAGCGCCGCCTCGTTCGGCAGGCGATGCTGCAATTGGCCGGACAGGATGTCGGAGCGCAAGACCTGTTCGATCTGTCGCCAGATCGTGATACCGGTGCGACGTTCGATCGGCAGCGTTGGGTGCATTGGCAAGGTCATCGTGACAGCTGACGGCGCGCCAGCGCAAACGCGATACTCATGCCGATGCCACTAGTGATGACGACTGCCTGTACGTTCGGTGCCGGATAAAGTACTTCGTAGGGACGCCGGCCGCTGGCGTAAATACCCTGCCACCGTTCACGCACTTGCAGCGGACGTTGCAACAGCTGCTGTGCCAGATCGAGAATGAGCGTGTCGACGGACTCGTCGTTGAAGGGCGCCAGCGTTTCGCCGATCAGATGCGAGTCGCCGATGATCAGGTCGCCATCGTTACCGACCTGCTGGACGATCAGGTGGATGCCATGCTCAAGCAGCGCCGGTTGCTGCTGTGCGACTTCATGACGCAGCGCCGCCAGCGG
Organism: Bradyrhizobium sp.; assembly: GCA_047621665.1. Taxonomy (GTDB): domain Bacteria; phylum Pseudomonadota; class Gammaproteobacteria; order Burkholderiales; family Burkholderiaceae_D; genus Actimicrobium. The sequence goes on from JBLHMB010000051.1 coordinate 4,637, forward strand.
TCCGGCCAGCGCCGCACATTCAGTGAAGGCGCTGTAATGCAGCGTCGACAAACCGGTCATCAAGGTTGGTCCCAGCGTCATGCCGGGATGGGCGACGCGCTGCATTTGCAAGGCGCAGCGGCGAATACCCAGTGCGGAAAAATGGTGCGGGTAGAGCGACTGCACATCGTGCCCCGAACACAGCACGACTTCGTCTGCCACCCGCGGGCCGCGGCTGGTGGCGAGGTGTGGCAAATCAATGTCGAATACCAGAACGCCAAATTCGAATACGACACCGTGTCGCTCGGCCAGCCAGCGCGTCAACGTGGCGATAGTCTGGCGCGCGTCCATGGCGATTTCAGCCGGGCTGAACAAGCCGCCCAGGCCCTCAAGTTGCTGCCCGGCGATCTCGGTGCGGTTCAGCAAACGGGTACCGTACTGCTCGCCACGTACCGACTGAAACGCCTCAAGAACATGCAGTTCCGTAACGCTGCGGGCGACCACAAGGCTACCTTTTGCTTTATGCCAGCAACCTGTCTCTGCAAAGAAAGCCAGCCACAATGCGCGCGTTTGCTGTGCCAGTTCAACCAGTTCACCGGCCGGTTGGCCGAGTACCAATCCAAGACCGAAATTGCGTACCGACGCGCCGTTGGCATGCCGGTCGCGTTCGTAGACGGTGACCGCATCACCGCGCAGGCTGGCCGCCCATGCATGAGCCAGACCGACAATACCGGCTCCGATGATGGCGGTGCGATGCTGCGTTGTCACGGCTGCTCGCCGCGAGCCAGGCGCGCTTCGATAGCATCGACAATGGCCGGCAATCCGGCGATCGAATCGATCACGTAGTGGGCGCCGGCATCGATCAGTTTGCTACTGGCGATATCACGGTAGCGGGCCAATCCGGCCGGTAGCAAGGTGTCGAGTTCGGCAAGCGACAGGCCGGTTTCATTGCCTGACAACGATAGCCCGACCGTCCACATTCCCGCCGCACGGCCCTCAGTGATGCCGGGGACGGTGTCGTCAATCTTGATGCAAGCGCGCACATCGGCAATGCCAAGTTCCAGCACATTGGCCAGCGCCATCCACGGCCCCGGCCGGCCACCGGCAGCGAGGTCATCGGTGGCGACCGCATGGTCCACATGCACGCCCATCGAGGCAGCGTGCGGCAGCAATTTATCCATCACGACACGCGGATAACCGGAGCATGAGCCGATGCGAATAGCGCGCGCACGCAGCGCGGCCAGCACGTCGATCGTACCCGGAATCGGGTCGGAATAGGCCGCTACGCGTTCGATCTGCAAGGGTAGAAATGCGGCGTACAGCGTATCGACATCGGCATCCGACATGGCGCGACCATGCTGCTGTTGCCAGCGTTGCGCAACACCATCCTGGCGGCCCAGCGCCTGGATGTGATCCCACTTGGCCAGGCCCATCGGCAAACGCGCTTCGGCCATCGAGACGGTGATGCCGAAGCCGGCAAAGGCATCGATCAGCACCTGGGTCGGCGCGAACGAGCCGAAGTCGACCAGCGTGCCGGCCCAGTCAAAGATCACCGCTTGCACCGGTCCCTGATACGACTGCAAGGCCGCTGGCGTAATCTGCATCTGGCGCAGCGCGTCGCCAATGACCTCAACCGCGATGAGCATATCGGCACTGCTGACGGCCCCGATGCAGCCGACGCGAAAGGTTTCGGCATGGGTCAGTTTGCCTGGATACAGCACCACGCCACGGGCCTTGGCCAATGCGTAAAAGGTACTGAAGTTCCAGTTCGGATGCGCCGGCGCATGCACGGTGAGGATGATCGGTGCCTGAATGTCGGGCGTCAGAAAAATGCGCAGGCCGAGCGCTTCCAGACCGGTAACGAGCGTGCGGCAATTGTCTTCATAGCGCGCCAGTCGGGCCGGTTGGCCGCCTTCGTGTTCGAACTGATCGAGTGCCACGGCGAGCGCCGCCATCACGTGGGTCGGTGGCGTGTAGCGCCACTGGCCGGTCTGTTCCATGTAGCGCCATTGCGCATGCAGGTCCAGCGATAGTGAATGGGCACGACCGGCGCACTGTTCGAGCACGGCGGTCCGGAGGATAGCGAAGCCCATGCCAGGCACACCTTCGAGGCATTTGTTTCCGGAGGCGACGACGGCGTCATAGGTCAGCATCTGCACCGGCATTGGCAGGGCACCGAACGCACTCATCGCATCAATGATCAGCGACTTGCCCGCGGCGGCAACGATTTCCGAAATCGCCACCATCGGATTGAGGATGCCGGTACTGGTCTCGCAATACACGACTGCGACGTGGGTAATTGACGGATCAGCAGCCAAAGCACCGGCCAGCATCATCGTATCGACCGGTGCGGATTCGCCGAAGTCCAGCACCGTGACTTGCCGGCCCATCACTCCGGTCAGCTGCGCGATGCGCTTGCCGTAGGCACCATTGATCAGGCACAGCAATTTGCCGTCACGCGGTAGCAGCGTGCCGATCACGGCTTCGACCGCGAAGGTACCGGAACCTTGTAACGGCACGCAGGTAAAGTCAGCAGCACCATCGACGATCGCCAGCAGACGACGGCGTACACCGGCAGTCAACGTATTGAAGCTGCTGTCCCACGAACCCCAGTCATGCAGCATGGCGGTCTTGGTGGCGAGGCTGGTGGTCAGCGGGCCGGGAGTCAGTAGCAGGGGATCACGCATCGGATTCTTCCTTGGTCTGTTAACAAAATTCAGGGGGCACGCCAGGCTTGCGCGCGCCGGTTCAACCACCAGCCGACGACGTTCATCAGCAAGGTGACGATTAACGATGAGGCTACGATCAAGGTCGCCATGGCCGCTGCAGCGGCGGTATCACCCGCGTCGTCCATGTTCAGGATGGCAACGGCAGCGAGCTCGGTTTCGGGCGTGTACAGAAAAATCACGCAGCTCACCGTCGTCATCGACGAGACGAACAGATAACGCGCCACGTCGAGCAAAGCCGGCAAATTGATCGGTAAAGTCACGCGCCGGAAGGTATGCCACCACGGTCGCTGCAGAGTGCGTGCGACTGCTTCGATTTCACCGTCGAGCTGGCGCAGCGAGGTCGTCAGTGTCAGGTGGGCCGTCGTGTAAAAATGCGCGATGGTGGCCAGCACCAGCAAGGTCATCGTGCCGTACAAGCCGTTGAGCGGATTGCCGGGGGCATTAAAAAACAGCACGTAACCCAGTCCCAGCACCAGCCCCGGCACCGCCATCGGCAACAGCGCGAGGCTACGGATGGTCGCGCCCAGTCCGCGCGGAACCGGTGTCTTTTCGAGCAGGTAGGCGGTCAGAAAAATGAACGACGTGCCAAATACCGTGACCAGTGCGGCCATGCGCGCACTGTTACGGAAGGATTGCCAGCCACCGCCATCGAGATGCTGGAAGTCGAAATGGGCCAGCGTCAGGCTCATGTTGTAGGGCCACATCTTGATGAACGCCGCAAAGCAACCGACCCCGAGCAGCGCTAGCAGGAATACCGATATGGCAATGCACAGCACGCCAAGCACGCCATCGCGCCAGCGATTGCGACCGGCCTGATACACCACCGAGCGTCCGCTGAGCTGGCCCGACTGACGCTTGGACAACCACCGTTCGACCATGAAACTGAGTATCGCTGGCAGGAGCAATAGCACGCCGATGATCGCGCCCTTGCTGAAGTTTTGCTGGCCGATAACCTGCTTGTAAGCTTCCAGCGCCAACACGTTGGTTTGCCCGCCGATGACTTTTGGAATGCCAAAGTCGGTCACCACCAACGTAAAGACAACCATCGCGGCCGCCACTACGCCATAGCGGGCAGTCGGCAAGGTCACGGTCAGGAAGCGCCGCAGCTTGCTGGCACCCATTGTCTCGGCGGCTTCGTACAACCGTGCATCGGCCACGCTCAATGCCGCCAGCAAGATCAGCAGCGCATGCGGAAAGGTATAAAACACTTCGCCCAGCACGATGCCAATCGGGCCGTAGATCGAGGCATCCCCAAGCCAGCTTTTCAGCAAGCTCTGATTGCCGAACAGGTAGACCAGCGAGATCGCCGGCATCAGCGACGGTGCCAGCATCGGTGCCAGCGCAATGACGCGCAGGGTGCGGCGGGCGGGCAGGCGGGTACGCGTCAAGGCGAACGCAAACGCCAGCGCCAGCGGCAGCACGATGAGCACGGTACCGAGCGCGACCAGCAGACTGTTGCCGGTAGCAATATGCAGGCGCGGTTCGGCCAGTAACGCGCTCCAGTTGGCCAGTCCGACGTAGCTGCCGTCACGCGCTTCAGTGGTCATACCGAACAGGCTGAGCAACGGCCACGCAAGAAAGGCCAGCATCAGCACGGCAATCAGCACGGTCAGACCAAGAGCGATCCGGTCGTCGCGACTACGCAATACACTCATGCGCAAGGCCGTGAAAACAGCCGCACTTTGTCCGGCAGCAGCGTCAGCGGCACGCGCCGGCCGGCTTCGAGCGAATCGTAGCCGGCGTCATTCGGACCGACATCGGCAAAGATCGACAGCGCACGATCAACGCACAGCGTCAGCGTCGCACGGCGGATACCGCGATGAAATTCGACCGCCTCGACGACGGCCATCATCGAGGTCGAGCCGGCATGCCATCGGGTCTCAATGCGCACATCTTCGGGCCTGCAGAACAGTGTGGCTTGATCCGCTGCGAGTGTCATCTCGAGGGGTAATCCGGACAGCGTGGCGTGGCCGTCGGTGTGGCGTTGCAGCGGCAACCAGTTGGCACGACCGACAAAATCGGCTACGAAGCGCGAGGCCGGATTACGATAAATCTGCTCGGCGCTGCCGCGCTGTTCGATGCGACCCTGGCTCATGACGACGACGGTGTCGGCGATTTCCATTGCCTCGTCCTGGTCATGCGTGACCATGATGGTGGTAATGCCGAGCTTGCGTTGCAGGTTGCGCAGTTCCTGGCGCAAGCGCTCGCGCACCTTGGCGTCGAGCGCCGACAACGGCTCATCAAGCAGCAGCAAACTGGGCGATATCGCCAGCGCGCGCGCCAGTGCCACGCGCTGTTGCTGGCCGCCTGATAACTGTGCCGGATAGCGCTCTTCGGTGCCGGTCAGGCCGACCAGATCGAGCAATTCATCGACCCGGCGGTTTTTTTCGGCACGGCCGGTGCGCAGCGCGTAGCCGATGTTTTGCGCGACGGTCAGGTTCGGAAACAGCGCATACGACTGGAACACGATGCCGTAATTGCGCTGTGCGGGTGGCAACCGGCCGATGTCGCGACCGCCCATCAGCAAGCTGCCGCCATCCTGTTTTTCAAGGCCGGCGATGATGCGTAACAGCGTGGTCTTGCCGCAACCGGAGGGCCCAAGCAGGCAAACGAATTCGCCTTTGCGGACATCGAGATCAATCGCTTGCAGCGCAGTGAAGGCGCCAAACTGTTTGCCGACACCGGCGATACGCAGCCAGTGGTCGTCGAGTGGTAGGGTCATGAGGCGGCGGCTCTTTCGGACTGGGCAATGAGGCGGGGCAGGTAATGCGCAAACGGCGGGACGACCAGATCGACGATCTTGGCCGCTTCGTCATGCCGGCGCAGCGCAACGGCGCGCGCGGCATGCGGATGGCTGGCAAAGGTTGCGGCGGCAGCGGCATCCATCACGCCGCCTTGCAGCAGCAGACTCAGACGCGATGCGTCGGACAGCGCGGCAAAATAGGGAGCTTCAATAAAGCAGAGGTAACGCTTGGCATCGACGTGCAGACGGATCGCATCGATCACGTCAGCCGGCATCAAGCCGCGCAAGTAAGGCACGATTTTGTATTGATGCAGGTCGTCCTTGCCGTCGGCAAGGTCCTGCTCAGTTTGTTCGAACAGCATGTGGCCGAGGTCGTGCAACAGGCAGGCGACGACCAGTGCATCGTCATCGCCGGCCTGTCCGGATAACCACGCACATTGCAAGGCGTGGTCGCGTTGAGTGATGGCCTCACCGCCGTACAGGCTGGCACCGGCCTGCTCGAAGAGTGCCGCGATGTCTGTGAGCGTGAGGCGCATCGTCATCGATTACTTCGCTGGCTTCGGCTCGGACTTGCCGTCGTAACGACGGGTCCATTCAGCCAGGATGCGGTCACGATTGGTGGCTGACCATTTCAGGTCTTGCTTGATCAGCAGTTGTTCGTAGTTGGCCGGGATCAGCGGGTTCGCTTTGGCCACGCCGGGATAGGCGACGATGGCGAAGTTATTGGCGAACTGTTCGTTGCCGGACTTCGACGCAGACCAGTCAGCGAGCTTGCGTGCGGCCTCGAGGTTCCTGGTGCCCTTCATGATGGCGGTGGCTTCGACATCCCAGCCCAGGCCTTCTTTCGGGAACACCAGATCGATCGGTGCACCGGCTTCCTTGAGCTTGGCAGCGCGGTATTCAAAGGCGATACCGATCGGGAATTCGCCGGCAGCAGCTTGCTTGCACGGCTTCGAGCCGGAGTGCGTGTATTGGGCGATATTGTTATGCAGCTGGTCCATGTAGGCCCAGCCGTCTTTTTCGCCGAAGGTGGCCAGCCAGCCGCTGACATCAAAGTAACCGGTGCCGCTGGAGGCCGGATTAGGCATCACGATCTTGCCCTTGTATTCGGCCTTGAGCAGGTCTTTCCAGCTCTCCGGTTTGGTCAGGCCCTGCTTGGCGGCTTCGATTGTGTTGAAGCAAATGGTCGCGCCCCAGACATCCATGCCGACCCAGCTTGGCGGCTTGGTGTCATCGACAAAACGCTGGTTGAGTTTCTCGACGCCCTTGGGTGCATAGGCTTGCAACATGCCTTCTTTTTCCAGTACCAGCAGTGAAGTGGCGGCGACACCCATGACGACATCGGCTTGCGGTGCGGCTTTTTCAGCGAGCAGTTTGGCGGTGATGATGCCGGTCGAATCGCGCACCCAGCGCAGCTTGATATCGGGATATTCAGATTCGAATTTGGTTTGATAGGCTTTGAGCTGGTCGGCTTCAAGCGCGGTGTAGACGGTCAGACTGGTTTCGGCAAAGGCGCTGACACTGAACAGGCAGAGCAGGGCAGGCAGGGTTTTTAACAGCGACGGGATCTGCATCAGGTACTCCAGAAAGGTGAGTGTCGTCGCGACACCGGAACCCGAAGTCTAGATAAGCAATATGACCTCATCGTGACGTCTATACGACTTGGTGACACGATTTGTCTGGCCGTGATTAGCTTGCACGTCATCTTGTCGCGCAGGTGCTTGTGGTACGGTCGCATTTGAATCAATGACTGAAAGGAATCCCCGTATGGCCATCGGCTGGTTTACCGTGCTTCAGGCAGTCCCGTGGGTAGATGTGATCAGTAACGCACCCAAGGTTGCCGAGGGCGCTAAAAAATTATGGAATTCGGTTGGCAAAAAACCCGTGGCTCCGGTTGCTGCGAACACGGCGACGACGCAGGTCATGACGCCGGCGGCCTTGCTCGAAGCGCGTCTTGCGGCAACCGACGCTGCCGTCGCGGCGCTTCACGAACAGATGCTGGCGTCGTCGGCCTTGATCCGTGATCTGGCCGAGCAGAACGCCCAGCTGGTGCGGCGGGTCGATGCGAACTGGCGCAAGGCGCGCTGGTTGTGTCTGGCGTCCGGGATTGTTGGGGCGGTGCTGGCGGCCGGGTTGATAGCGATGCGTACGGTAGCGGTTTGATGCGCGCAGAGCCGGAGCGCCTGCTGCACTGCCTTGCGGTTATTACCGCTTTCTTGTGGTGAATCCGCTCGCTGAAAAGATCATCTGCACGGATCGGCTGGTGCTGACTCCGCTGAAGGCCGGACATGCAGCGGCCATGTTCGGGGGATTGCGTGACGCAGACAGCTATGCCTTCCTGCCCGACGTACCGTTTGATGATGTCGCGGCGCTCGCCGCGCGCTACGAACGACTGCAACGTGGTCGCTCGCCGGATGGACACGAGATCTGGTTGAACTGGGTGATCGGTTTTGCCGGTACTGCGGACCTGTGCGGTTACGTACAATTTACGGTGCAACCTTCTGCGCGGCGGGCGCTGGTGGCGCACTTCGTGTTTGCATCGCATCGCCAGCAGGGCATCGCACATGAAGCGGTGGCAGCGGCACTCGCTGAAGTCATTACGCATTTCCCGCTGACGCATGTTGACGCCGAGATCGATACCCGTAATGCCGCCTCGATCGCTTTGATCGAACGGGTGGGATTTGTGCGCCAGCGACTGGTGCGCAACGCCGATAAATTCAAAGGTGCCGTGAGCGACGAGGTGCACTACTCGCTTGCTGTTCCAGCTAACTTGTCCGGTGTTTAGTCAGGACGACGCACGGCCGGCTTTAATGAGTGTTGGCAACGATGCGCTACCGTCGGCCCGGTCCGGAAAAAGCGCGCATTCTGCGTTCAGCCGTGCTGACGGCGGCGCATCATAGTGCATTCGTTGTCGCCCGATCGGGCCGGAGACAAGCGGCATCGCGCCGGTGGCATCATCCCGCCAGCCACCGATCTTGATCTGCGCCAGGCCGGAATATCGGCCGAGTGGTGAACCAGTTGCGCGAGGTCGTCACGCCAGTACGGCCAGTCGCTGGCTTGCCGGAGGTCAGTGAGTTCGTTACTTTTCATGCGGTGACTATCCGCGCCAATCCCACCCGTGTATGGCACGGGACGCACTAACGGCGTGGACCACGTGGCGGCCCCTGAGGTGGTAGCGGCGGCACGTACCCATCGCTCAACACGCCTAGAAAATCGACGATATCCTGAATTTCTCCCTGGCTGAGCAGTGGCCCGGCAGACTTTGGCCGGTCGAATGGCGGGCGATCATTGATGATATTGGCTTGGTAGGCAATCGGTAAGTCGTCGGGTATCCCGGTGCGACCATACCAGCGCTGCGGGTCGCTGTTGCGGGTGGAATAGAAAGCCACTACTTCGTGCAAGTCCTTGAAGACGCCGTTATGCATAAAGGCCTGTCTATTGGCAACATTACGCAGCGAGACCATGCGGAACGTACCGCAGAATTTTTCGATGCTGACGGTGCCGGGGACATTGGCGCCCAGCGCCGGACGGGAGCGTTTGGGGCCACACAGCCCGAGATCATAAAAGCCCGGATTGGCATTGTCGGGAATGAGCCGGTTGCGTGGAATCCCGGTGGCGTAATAGGCAAAATCCGAGAAGAGCGAATCCTCGGGCTTGCTGGAACTTGGTTTCATCAGATGACAGGAAGCACAATTAGCCCGCTTGGGATCCATGAACAGTCGCATGCCGCGTTCTTCGTTCGCTGACAGCGCGATCTTCCCTCGCACAAACATGTCGTACTTGGAAGAAAACAGCTGGAATGCGGTGGTCGCTTCAAATGCCGCGATGGCAACTCCCAATTTTTGAAAAGCCAGATCAGGCGTACCAAAGATCCCCGTGCCGAATTCGGCACGCATTAAACTGGCGTACCCGGACGCCGCCACCTTTGCAACGACGGCCGCAGCATTCGGATTATTCATCTCTGCATTTGCCAGAAAGGGCCCGAGCGCCTGCAGTGCCATCGTGTCGGAGCGGCCATCCCAGAAATGCCCTCCCACCGCATCCGTATCGCCATCGACGACCCGGAAATGAAAAGGGGGAACGAAAGATTGGTAGGCCTGAGACATGGCGTTGCGCAACCCGAATACGCCCGGGCGACTGCCAAGTGACACGCCGATATGCGAACCATGGTTGCCGGCAAAACCTGTAGCGGCACTGTGGCAGCTTACGCAAGCAGTGCCGGCTGGCTCAGAGAGGTTACGGTCCGTTATGAGGCGCTGCCCCAGTGTTTGCAACCGGGTCAGCGACAGTGATTGAGACGATGGTGGCGGCTGCGGCAAAGGCGATGGCGACGTAACCATCGTCTGGGCGGCTACGGTCGCCGGCCATGTCAGGCACATCACCGCGCACCAGACCATCACCAGTGCGTCAACATTGCGCCGGCCTGACCGTATTGTAGACACCAGCGTTTTCATGGACAGGCCTCCCAGCCGGAAGATTTCAGCGCATTACGCTTCATTGCGTTATCCGCTATGCAGTAATATCCCATTTAAATTTCTTCAAGGCAATATTATTTGAGCTCAATTTATTGTTGTCACGACAGTGAGATCACCGGTTTTCATAGCGGGTCGACAGCTGTTGAGGTTTATTGCCGGCGCGCTTTTCTTTAAGGTAGAAAATAAATCTTGCGAACAATATAATGTTCCCGACCGGTCGTAACACATCGACAAGCGCTGGAAATGTTCCGTACAGTTTGCGCACAAGGTATTCGGAGCGATTGCGTCGATGTAAAATGCGAACCGCTGGTATTTATCTCAACTTAACTGCAGACAACGGAGTTAGTTTCTTCGTACCGCAAGGTTACAAGGAATACATTGAACCAGCCCTTCCTCTACGACGTTATCGATAGCTTGCATGCCAGTGCGAACTCGCGGGTTTATCGTGCACGGCAGGGACAGGGCGCTGATGCACGGCCGGTCATTGTCAAGATATTGAACAAGACCGCCGTGTCGTTTCAGGAGGCCGCCAAGTACAAGCGTGAATACACCATCGGCGCGCGCTGCCCGCATGCCGGTATCGCGCAGCCCTTGGCCTTAAGGTTCGATGCAGGTTACTGGACCATGTTGCAGCAGGATGGCGGTGGCGATTCGCTTGATAAGTTGCTTGCCGGCGGCAACAAGCTTGCCCTTGACGCGTTTTTCGACATTGCGCTGCAGCTCTGCGCGGTCCTCGCGGTGGTCCACGGCAACGGCATTATCCACAAGGATATCAATCCGTCCAATCTGGTCTGGAATCCGCAGCGCCGCTTGCTGCAGCTCATTGATTTCGGCATTGCCAGCGAACTGGAACAGGAAATTCCGCAGGTCGACCATCCTGCCTCGCTCGAAGGAACCTTGCGCTACATGGCTCCGGAACAGACCGGACGCATGAATCGCGTCGTCGATTACCGGACCGACTACTACAGCATGGGCGCGACCTTTTACGAGATGCTGAGCGGGCAACCACCGTTTGCCGGCGCCGATGCGATGGAACTGGTGCACTGTCACATCGCAGTCGCACCCGACTGGACGTTGCCTGCGTTCGCGGCATTGCCGGCACCATTGTTAACAATCGTCCAGTGCCTGATGGAAAAAAATGCCGAGCAACGTTATCAAGGCTTGCCCGGTTTGATCAGAGATCTGGCGCTCTGCCGCAGGGTGGCTCAATCGCCGCTACCGGCGCAGCCGGCGCCGTTTGCGCTATCGGACACCACGGGTAATTTCCTGATACCGCAAACACTGATCGGACGCGAACAGGACACAGCGACGCTGCTGAATGCTTTCGAAAGGGCTAGTGCCGGCCCGGCCGGGATGTTGCTGGTGGGCGGTTATTCCGGGGTCGGCAAGTCCGTGCTGATTCATGAAGTGCACAAGTCGATCGTGGCGCAACGCGGATTTTTTATCTCCGGCAAATGTGACCAGTTCCGGCGCGACGTGCCGTATGCCTCGCTGGTGCAAGCGTTCGAGGAATTGATCCGGCAACTATTGTGCGAGCCTGACCGGCAGGTGCGGCAGTGGGCCGGCGCGTTGCGCGCAGCCCTCGGTGCACAGATCGGCGTGATCGTCGCGCTGATCCCTGAACTGGCGCTCATCGTGGGTGCCACCGGGGCAGTGATCGCACTGCCGCCGGTCGAGGCCCAGCACCGGCTGAACCGGTTATTCCGCAGTTTCGTCGGCGTCTTTTCATCGGCCGGCCATCCGATGGTGATTTTTCTCGATGACCTGCAATGGGTCGACACGCCGACGCTGGTGCTGATCGAGGCATTGATGACGACGCCACAGGAGCGCTACCTGTTATGTATCGGTGCCTATCGGGATCACGAAGTTGATGCAGTCCATCGACTGACTGCGCTACGCGAGCGGCTGCAGCAGGCCGGCTATCCGATCGAGGTCATGCTGCTGGCACCACTTGACGAGACGCAGGTCGGACAACTGGTGGCCGAGACCTTACGCGTAAGGCCCGATGATGCCGTCGTACTGACCCGCCTGTGCTTCCGCAAAACCAGTGGCAATCCGTTTTTCCTGAATCAATTCCTGCACACCATCCATGATGCAGGACAGCTGGTTCATCATCACGAGTCCAATAGCTGGCAGTGGGATCTGGCCGCCATTGCCAATGCCGATTACACCGATAACGTCATCGACCTGATGCTTGAAAAAATCCGCCGGTTGCCGGCGCCCGCCCGCCGCTTGCTCGAACTGGCAGCCTGCATCGGTAACCGCTTTGACCTCGATACGCTGGCCGTAGTGGGCGGTCAACGTCGCTGGCGCACGCAGCAGGATTTATGGCCGGCATTGCAGGCCGGCCTGGTGCATCCGCTGGGTGAGCAGTACAAATACGTTGACATCGAGGAGCAGGGTACGACGCCGGTGCGTTATCGCTTCCTGCATGACCGCGTGCAACAGGCCGCCTATGCCAGCGCCGACACCGCCGCGCGTCAGGCCAGTCATTTACAGATCGGCCGGGAACTGCTGCATCACACTTCCGCGGCCGATCTCGACACGCAGTTATTCGCCATCGTCGACCAATTCAATGCCGGCCGTGACGACATCATCGACGCCGGCGAATCGCTCCAGCTGGCCCGCTTGAATTACCGCGCCGGCATCAAAGCGCGCGGTGCAGCAGCGTTCGAGGCGGCGGCGCGCCACATGCAGATCGGGATCGCTCTATTGCCAGCCGATGCATGGCAAGTGCACGCGGAACTGATGCTCGACCTGCAACTGGGTGCCGCCGAGACGGCCTGCCTGTGCAATCAGTTTGCCCGGGCCGAGGCGATCTATCCGCTGGTACTGGCACACTGCACCGACCCGCTGCAATCCGTTCGCTGCATCGCGCAGCAAGCCAGCCAATATCAGTTGCAAGGGCGCTTGCCCGAAGCGATCTGCATCTTGCGTGACGCACTGGGCTTGCTGGGGATAACGGTCAGCGACGACAGCGCCGTACTCAAGGCCGGCATTGCGGAGATTGTTGCCGACATCAACGAACACTACGGCGATTGCGAGTTGGCCACACTGCTTGAAGCCACGCCGATGCAGGATCCGTTCGCGCGCGCGACGATGCAAATGATGCAGCGCTTGTGGCAAGCCAGCTATTACGCCGGTCAGCAAGACCTGAGCATGACGATGGTGGTGTCAATGACGCGGCTGTCGCTGCATCAGGGGAATAGCGACTTCACGCCGGTGGCCTATGTCGCCTATGCTTTTTTTCTGTCCGGGACTTATCACGACCAGCGCAGTTATCGTTTCGGCGCGATGGCGCTGGAGCTGGCCAATCGTGGCACCAACATGCAGGCGCGCGTGCTGACCGGTCTGATGTTCGGCGCGATGATCAGCCACTGGACCCGGCCATTAAGTAGTTCGATTACGCTGTACGACGATGCGTTCCGCGATGCGCGCGACAGCGGTGACTTTGTCAACGTCGGCGTGGTTGCAGCGGTACGCGCCACTGACCGGCTCATTCTTGGTCACTATTTGCCGGACCTGCTGCAAGCCACGACGCGCGACCTCGAGATCATGCGCAGCCAGGGTCAGCTTGACATGATTGATTGCACCATCGCAGGTGCACTGCAGCCCGCCCGTTGCCTGATGGGTCTGACCCGGCGCACCGACAGTTACGACGACGACGACTTCAGCGAAGCAAGCTTCCTGTCGCGTTACGGCAGTTCGCGTTTGTATCTTGCGTATTTTTATCAGGGAAAAATCCGTAACGCCTACCTGTTTGACAGTGCCGATGCCGAACTGCAGGCCGGACAACTCGATCTGGTGGTGCAGATCCTGCGCGGCCAGGCCAAGGTGCCGGAAACGACGTTGTATGCGGCGCTGATCTGGCTGCGCGTGCTGCAACGGCAACCGCTGCGCGCCGATGCCGAAGAATTGCTGGTGCGCGTCAATGCACTGCTCGCGCTGCTGGCCAACTGGGCACAATTGAATCCGGCTCACCTCGCCGCCGGTAACTGGCTGGGTCAAGCCGAGCTGGCGCGCTATCGCCAGGATATGCCGCTGGCTTTGGGCTGCTACCGGAAAGCGATCGATGCCGCGCATGGCAGCGGCTATCTCAATATCGAAGCACTTGCCAACGAATTGTGCGGCCAGTTCTGGCAGGCGCACCACCAGCCGCGGGTCGCCGCCACGTTCCTGCAGGAAGCGCTCGATTTATATCGGCGCTGGGGCGCCGGCGGCAAGGTCGCGCACCTCGCCGCACAACACGGCAGTCTGGTCAATCCGGGGACTGGCGCAATCGCGCCGCACTTTGTCTCAATGACCGACACGGCCGGCACATCGGGCAATGCAGCGCTCGACCTGTCTTCGATCATCAAGGCCTCGCAGGCGTTGTCCGACGAAATCGGACTGCGCAACGTGTTGCAGCACCTCATCGCCATCGTGCGCGAAAATTCCGGCGCACAGGTGGCCCGTTTGCTGTTGTTCGAGGCCGGTGTCTGGCGTGTCGAAGCCGAGATGGATGAGAGCCGGCTCACTGTACTGGAATCACGTGTCGTGTCGCTCAACGGCGGCGCCGATCTGCAATTTCCGCTGTCACTGCTGCGTTTCGTTGTGCGTACCGGTGAGGTCATCATCGAGGACAACCTGAGCAAGTCACCGCGTTTTTCCAGCGATCCTTATGTTCAACGGCAGCAGCCGAGATCGGTGCTGTGCCTGCCGATCCGGCAGGGCGGACAAGTCGTGTGCCTGCTGTATCTGGAAAATAATCTGGCCGACTCGTCGTTTACTGCCGAGCGTGCCGAGTTCCTGCGCACGCTAGGCGGACAAGCGATGATTTCGATCGCCCATGCGCGGATGGTCGACAGTCTGGAATTGCGCGTGGCCGAACGCACGGCGCAACTGGAAGACGCTAACGATAAGCTGGCCACGCTATCGGCCACCGATGGCCTCACCGGGCTGGCCAACCGGCGCCGCTTCGATGAGGTCCTGAGCAGCGAATGGGGCCGCGCAAGCCGCACCGGCTTGCCGTTGGCTGTGCTGATGATCGATGTCGACCACTTCAAAAAATTCAATGACTGTTACGGTCATCAGGCCGGTGACGAATGTCTGCGTCGCATCGCTGCCGTGCTGCAGAGCGGCACCCGCCGCAGCGCTGATCTGGCCGCACGCTATGGCGGTGAAGAGTTTTCCATCGTGCTGGCCAATACCGATAACGACGTCGCCCTGCAATTGGCCGAAACGGTCAGGCTGGCCATCGAACAGCTTGCGATACCGCATGCCCAATCGTCGTTGGGGTTCGTCACCATCAGTATCGGCATCGCGATCCACCATGCCGGCAATGCAGGCACCATGACCAATTTGCTGCGCGCGGCAGATGATGCGCTGTATCTGGCCAAAGATGCAGGCCGCAATCGGACCCATATTTCTCCCGGATAACGCCGGCGTCGGCAGTCAATCGCGCAGGGACACAATGCGTAACATGAATCAGAACCAAGCGGACTATTACTCGCTGGTATAGAGTTACTACCCGAACGATAGTTTTTGACGATCACTTCACTGATTCCGCTGTTCCGCTTCACGACCGGCATCGCCTGCTGCGCGCAAGATGCCGATGCGACCCATCTTTTTCCCCGGATCTATCACCATGACTTCACTGACGATCAACGGACGTGCACACACCGTCACCGTACCGCAAGACACCCCGATACTCTGGACCCTGCGCGATGAGCTGGGCCTGACCGGCACCAAATTCGGCTGCGGCATGGGCCTGTGCGGCTCCTGCACGATCCATCTCGATGGCGTGGCAATTCGCTCCTGCATTACACCGATTTCTGCCGCCGTCGGCAAGCAGATCACGACCATCGAGCAGGTCGAAAACGATCAGGTCGGCGCGGCATTGCAAGCCGCCTGGGTTGCAGAAGGCGTACCGCAATGCGGTTATTGCCAGGGCGGACAAATCATGTCGGCCATTGCTTTGCTTAAGCGCACGCCCAAGCCTGCTGACAGCGATATCGACGAAGCCATGAGCGGCAACCTTTGCCGCTGCGGCACTTACACCCGCATTCGCGCAGCCATCAAGACGGTTGCCGCACAAGGAGTAAAAGCATGACGAACAACGACACTTCCTTCGAACCACTGGTCGATCCATCCCGCCGCCGCCTGTTCAAGACCGTCGGTGTAACCGGTTTTCTGATCGCCGTGACCCAATCCGGCAATCTGTTTGCGCAAGCCGCGACACCGCCACCCGCCAAAAAATACGGTGGTGACGGCATGCCGGGCGGATTGGTTGATAACCCGCTGGTATTTGTGTCGATCGCTGCCGACGGCATGGTCTCGGTGATCTGTCACCGTTCGGAAATGGGGCAGGGCGTACGCTCCAGTTTCCCACTGGTGGTGGCGGAAGAACTCGAAGCCGACCTGAACCATGTTCAGGTGGTGCAGGCGCAAGCCAACCAGACTCTTTACGGTAATCAGAATACCGACGGCTCGCGCAGTCTGCGTCATTCACTGGCGCCATTGCGCCGGGTCGGCGCCGCCGCGCGGATGATGCTCGAAGCCGCCGCTGCCGCCGAATGGAAAGTGCCGGTCAGCGAAGTGCAGGCGCGCAATCATGAACTGATCCACCTGCCGACCGGCCGCAAGATCGGTTTCGGCAAAGTCGCCCTGGCGGCTGCCGCCTTGCCGGTTCCTGCCACCGATACGCTGACGCTGAAAAAACCGGCGCAATTTCGCTACATCGGTAAAAACACGACCCGGCTGATCGACGGCCCTGACATCGTCCGCGGTCGCGCCAGGTTCGGTATTGATGTGCAGCTCGACGGCATGGTCTATGCCGTGGTCGCGCGTCCACCTGTGCTGGGCGGCAAGCTCGTCAGTGTTGACAGTAGCAAAGCGCTGGCTTTGCCCGGTGTGCTGCGCGTAGTTGAAATCAAGCCGACAGCGGGACCCGTGGTCTTCAATCCGCTGGGGGGCGTGGCCGTGATTGCGACCAATACCTGGGCGGCGATGAAAGGCCGCGAAGCGCTGGTGATCGTCTGGGAAGACGGTCCGAACGCGAGCTACAACTCGGCCGAATTCCGCAAGACAATGGAAGTCGTCGCGCGCGCACCGGCCAAGCCAGTACGCGATGAAGGCAAGACGATGGACGTATTGGCCGCGTCGAAAAAAACCGTCAGCGCCGAATACTATCTGCCACATCTGGCGCACGCGACGATGGAGCCACCAGTGGCAACCGCGCGCATCGTCAATGGCAAATGCGAAATCTGGGCGCCGGTGCAAGCACCGCAGGCAACCGTCGATATCGTCGCCAGGCATCTCGGTATCAAACCCGAGATGGTGACGGTCAACATCACCTTGCTCGGTGGCGGTTTCGGTCGCAAATCCAAACCAGACTTTGCGGCCGAAGCAGCGGTCTTGTCGCACGCCATGGACGGCAAGCCAGTCAAGGTGCAATGGACCCGCGAAGATGATATCCACCACGATTATTTGCATGCTGTCTCGGTAGAACATTTCGAGGCCGCAGTCGATGGCGCCGGCAAGCCGACCGCCTGGTTGCATCGTTCCGCTGCACCGACGATCCGTTCCACCTTTGTACCGGGTGCGATGGGTCTGGGCGTCAACGAAATGGCGCATACCGCGATCAATATTCCGTACGCGATTCCGAATATCCGCATCGAGACGCCGGAAGTTCCCGCCCATGCACGGATCGGCTGGTTCCGTTCGGTCTACAACATTCCGCATGCGTTTGGCGTGCAATCGTTTGTGGCCGAACTCGCAGCGGCCGCCAAGCGCGATCCGAAAGACTACTTGCTCGAACTGATAGGCCCGGCCCGCAAGCTCAATCCAACCGCGATGGGCGACACCAGCAACTACGGTGAATCACCGGAAATTTATCCGATCGACACCGGCCGCATGCGTGGCGTGGTTGAACTGGCGGCGACCAAAGCAGGCTGGGGTCGCACCCTGCCGAAGGGTCACGGACTCGGGATTGCGATGGCGTACTCGTTCATGAGCTACACTGCCGCCGTGATTGAAGTGGCCATCGACGACAAGGGCGTGATGCAAGTCGTTGGTGTCGACATGGCGATTGATTGCGGACCGCAAGTCAATCCGGACCGGATTCGCTCGCAAGTCGAAGGCGCGGTCATCATGGGCATGACGCTGGCCATGAAGGGCGAAATCACCTTCAAGAATGGTCGCGTCGAGCAATCGAACTTCCATAACTTTGAGCTGTTGCGGCAAAACGAAGTGCCGCGTGAAATTCGTGTGCATACCGTCGCGCCAAACTATGCGCTGGCACCCGGTGGTGTCGGTGAACCGCCGTTGCCACCCGTGGCGCCGGCCCTGTGCAATGCGATTTTTGCGGCCACCGGCAAGCGTATTCGCCAGTTGCCGATTCGTGACCAACTGATTGCGACGTAATTTTTTTCTCCACCTGAACCGATTGAATCGACACCATGAACCGTAGCGCAACTATCTCCCGGCAAACGCCGGACAAACCGGCGGTACAAATCCGGGTCATTGTCGGCGCATTGGCCGTGATGCTGGTACTGGCAGTCGTCATCAATCAGACCGTCTCGACCCGGATGGCCTTGTTGTTTGCGACCGGCAGTGCTTTTGGCATCGTGCTGTATTACGCACTTTTCGGGTTCACGTCGGCATTCCGGGTCTTACTGGCAGATGGGCGCAGTGCCGGTTTTCGCGCCCAGATGGTGATGCTGGGTGTGGCCTGCCTGCTGATCTTTCCGGCGCTGGCGAATGGTTCGCTGTTTGGACAGCCGGTCACCGGTTTCGTTTCGCCATTGGCGGTGTCGGTGGCCGTCGGTGCCTTTCTGTTCGGGCTTGGCATGCAAATGGGAGGGGGCTGTGCTTCGGGGACGTTGTTTGCCGCCGGTGGCGGTAATACGCGGATGTTCGTCACCTTGCTGTTTTTCGTGGTGGGTTCGGTCATTGGCGTCACCCACCTCGGCTGGTGGCAGTCATTGCCGGCCCATGCTCCGGTGTCACTGGTGAAGTCGTTTGGCTGGCCGCTGGCACTGGCACTGAACATCGTCGTATTTGCGATGGCGTACATGGTGGTGGTGCGCATCGAGCGGGCTCGTCACGGCGTGGTCGAGCCGATCCTGACGATTCGCAATGCGACTTGGCTGCGTGGACCGTGGCCACTACTGGCTGGTGCAGTCGGATTGGCCGTGCTTAATTTTGTGACCTTGTATCTGGCCGGCCGGCCGTGGGGAATCACGTCGGCTTTCGGATTGTGGGGCGGCATGGCATTGCAGGCAATGCATGTGCCGATCGAGACGTGGCCGGGTTATTCGGCACCGGCGATGCAACAGGCACTGGCCGCACCGGTACTGGCCGACACCACGTCGGTAATGGATTTCGGCATCATGCTGGGCGCGCTGCTGGCGGCCGGAATGGCGTGCAAATTCAAGCCGGTATGGTCGATCTCCGGCCGCCATTTTCTGGCCTCGGCGATCGGCGGTTTGCTGCTGGGATATGGCGCACGATTGGCCTACGGTTGCAATATCGGCGCCTTTTTCAGTGGCATTGCTTCGGGCAGTTTGCACGGCTGGATGTGGATCGTGTTCGCGTTGATTGGTAACTGGGCAGGGCTATTCGTGCGGCCGCTGTTCAATTTGCCGGTACCGGTTCGGGCCAGCGCCTGCTAAGTTTTTCCCGTTGTCGTTGCAGTAGAAAATTCGTCCGCCGGAACTATTCCGGCGGACGAATTTTTTTATGTCCTGCGTGATCAGAACTGCGCGTTGTAGATCAGCGCGGCCAGGGCTGCACCAATCAATGGGCCGACTACCGGCACCCACGCGTAGCCCCAATCACTGTCGCGCTTGCCGGGAATCGGGAGCAGGGCGTGCATGATGCGCGGGCCAAGGTCACGGGCAGCACTCATCGCATAGCCGGTGGTGCCACCGAGCGAGACACCGATACCGACCACCACCAGACCGACCGGCAAGGCATTCATCGCGCCCAGTCCGAAACGTGGTGCAGCCATGTTCAAGACCGCAAACACCAGTACGAAGGTGGCGATGATTTCCGACACGAGGCTGCCCCATGCTCCACGGATCGCCGGTCCGGTACAGAACACCGCGAGCTTGGTATCGGCATCCGCCGTTGCCTCAAAATGCTTCTGGTAGACCACCCACACCAGGAACGCGCCGGCCATTCCGCCAGCCATTTGCGCGGCGATATAGCCGGGCACCTCGTTCCATGGGAATTTACCGGCCAGCGCCAGCGCTAGTGTGACGCTAGGATTCAGGTGGGCGCCGCTGGCCGCCGCCGTGCACAGCACAGCGACAAATACCGCCATGCCCCAGCCGAGAGCGATGACGATCAGGCCACTGTCGTGGCCCTTGGTTTTTTTTAAAATAACATTGGCAACAACGCCGTCGCCCAGCAGGACCAATAGCGCGGTGCCGATAAATTCAGCGAACAAAGGACTCATCATGATGGTTCTCCGGTCGCTAGGTTAAGTGAACGAGATGGATGGAC
>JBLHMB010000052.1:0-24518 GCA_047621665.1 Bradyrhizobium sp.
GATGTTGTTATTGGTGCTGGAGTTGTTGTCAGTGCAGGCAGAACGCTGATCTGGGCCTCATCGAAAACCACATTGCCCTGGTTATCCGTTGCCGTCAGCCGAAACGTATATGTCCCCGCAATGAGGCCGCTGACGCCGAGTCGGGGACTATTTTCTCCACTTAATGACGCCTTGTTCGGTCCGGATTCCTGTGTCCATATGATGTTGACAACCTTGCCATCAACGTCGCTGGCCCCTCCTATTAAACTGATGGCGCTGTCAGTTTGAAGTATTGAAAGATCGCTGCCTGCGCTGACGGTGGGTGCAGTTCCCTTGGACGGAGGAGGTAAATTGGCGTTACTCGAAGATGATGGTGTTGAAGGAGTGCTACTTGCTCCAGCGGCGGGAGTTGTTACGTCGGAAGACGACACTAACGTGGGTGATGGAGTAGCTGGCGGGCTGGTGCCGCCGCCGCAGCCCGATATAGCGGCAACCAATGCGATTAAAATTGGGGAGAGTAATGAATTGATCTTATTCATGTCCGTTCCTAGAATTTTCGAGAGGGCGAAATGTCGAAATCGCCGGGATGAGTGCGATACCTCAAGCGACGAACTACGTCGGCATCTGAACAAAACCAATAGTTACATGCAGTAAATTAGTTTTAGTATGTATTGTCTTCAGGAAATTTTCAAGCTCTACCACTACTGCGCCACTTCATACAACGCTCCTAGCCGGTTCTGAATAGTTACGATCCGCGTTGCGTTGATTTTGGCCCTTGAATGCCTTGTTTCCGGCTATTCCTGATCGACGTTCCAGATCAGATATTTTTTGACGGTGTACATCCAGTTACGCGGAGAAAGGTTTGCCGTTACCTTGTTGTCATGCGCTTTTGCGGTAGTGTTTGTACCTGCGAACAAACCGGGTCGTCCAGAGACACGTCCAGTTTTGACCTCAGTAAATTATTTATATTAATAAAAAGAGGTGTGCTTGTCGGTCCAAGACAACGACGGTCATTAGTGATTGACATTCGGTACAAGGCATCAACGGAAGGAGAATGTTACTTTCCCAGTTGATGCGGCGTGGTGTCTTGTAAGGCTGATAATTGTTGGCGATTACTGATGGCCACTGTTGTTAGTCATCTCACCGAAGGAGTCATGCGCATAGTGATTGGTCTGAATTGTGAATTCATCGACTGATTTTTTGGCATGGTGTCAGTTGCGATAGGTTCGCTGTGGCCGCTGCCCGATGGCGGTCCGGAAGGTCCGCCAATCTGATCCGGCGACTTGCGGTAAAATTCGGCCCCGACGCGATCCGCCGGCCCGCCGCAGCCACTTTCCAGCCATCCCTTGCAAAGGCAGTTCGAATGACCTTGTCCCGACTTATCGGTACCTTCGTGCGCAGCCACTGGAAGTCGTATATTACCGCCGGCGCGATGCTGGCAGCGGTCGCACTGCTGACCGTGTGGGTGCCGCGCAAGGTCGGCCACATCATCGATGCGCTGGTCGCCGGGCAGTTGGACGGCGCGGCACTGTTGCAGGAACTGGCGGTACTGGTGGCGATCGGTGTGGCGATCTATTTCTTGCGGGTCGGCTGGCGGTTGCAGCTGTTCAAGGCGGCATACCAATTTGGTGTCGAACTACGCACCCGTCTGTATGCCCGGCTGGCGCTGCAAGGCCCGGCGTTTTACCAGAAACAGCGTACCGGCGATCTGATGGCGCTGGCCACCAACGATATTGATGCCGTCGAAATGGCTGCCGGCGAAGCGATGCTGGCTGGTTTCGATGGCTCCCTGACGTTACTGATGGTGCTGGCAATGATGCTGATCGGTGTTGACTGGCGTCTGACGTTAATTGCGCTGGTACCGTTTCCGTTCATGGCGTTTGCATTCTGGCACATCTCGAATCAAATCCACCTTGCCTCGACCGATTCCCTCAAGCGCTTTAGCGACCTCAACGACCATGTGCAAGAGACTCTGGCCGGTGTACGCACTTTGCGTGCGATCGGGCTGGAACAGCGCAGTGCGAACCGTTTTGCCGAGCTGGCCGAACACGCTGCGGCCGCCAATCTGCGCGCGCAACGCTGGGAGGCGGCTTATGAGCCGGCAGTCGGCATCACCCTGTCGACTGCCGGAGTGTTGACGCTGTCGCTGGGTGGTTATCTGGTGTGGAATAACGCACTGACCATCGGTGGACTGACCAGCTTCTCGATGTATCTGGGCCAGCTGATCTGGCCGATGTTTGCTGCCGGCTGGGTCCTGTCGCTGATTGAACGCGGCCGCGCCGGCTGGGAGCGGCTCGCGCCGATACTGGCCTTGCCACTATCGGTCGACGACAATGGTGCGGTGACCCGTTTCGAATCCGGTGTACTGACACTCGACAAGATCGACTTTTCTTACCCGGGCCAAACTGCGCTGGCCTTACAAAATATTTCGCTGCAACTCGAACCGGGCCAGACGCTCGGTCTGGTCGGCCCGACCGGCGCCGGTAAATCAACCTTGTTGCGCATGTTGCTACGCCAGTTCCGTCCGTTGCACGGTAACGTGGTGTGGGGTGCGCAGACGCTGGATGCCTATTCGCTCGAAACATTGCGCAAGGCGATTAGCTGGGTGCCGCAGGAATCGTTTTTGTTTTCCTCGTCGATTGCCGACAACATCGCGCTGGCGCGCCCAGGTGCCAGTCGTGCCGAAGTCGAACATGCGGCCGGACTGGCTGCTGTGCATGATGACATCCTGCGCTTCGCGCAAGGTTATGAAACGGCAGTCGGCGAGCGCGGCGTGACCTTGTCCGGTGGTCAGCGCCAGCGCGTGGCGATCGCCCGCGCGTTGCTGGCCGACAGTCCGCTGCTGCTGCTCGACGATGCTTTGTCGGCCGTCGATACCGGTACCGAAGCAAGCATCCTGCAGCATCTTCGCGTGGCCCGTAACGGCCGCACCGTGATTATTGCCAGCCACCGGCTCAGTGCCGTGGCCGACGCCGACCAGATTCTGGTCCTGCGCGAAGGCCGCATCACCGAACGGGGCAACCATCAGCAATTGCTCGATGGCGATGGCTGGTACGCCAGCCAGTGGCGTTACCAGCAACTGGAGGCCAGTCTCGATGCGCTCTGAAACCCGTCAAGCCATTGCGTTGCTGCGTACCTCGGCCGCGCCGGACCGGCGTCACCTGTTCATCGGTACCGCCTGGCTGGTACTGGCTGCCGGTCTTGAAGTGATCGGCCCGCTGCTGGGCAAGTCGCTGATCGACAATCACTTGTTGCCGCATCAACTGGACTGGCCGCGCATGATTGCGCTACTGGTCGGTATCCTCGTTACCGGCTGGGTCGCCAGCATCGTCCGTTATTTTCAACTGGCTCGCCTGTCGGGGCTGGCGATGCGTTCGGTACGGCGCCTGCGTGAATCGGTCTATGGCCATGTGCTGCGTTTGCCGATGGCGTTCTTCGATAAGGCCATCACCGGCCAGCTTGTGAGCCGTGTGACCAACGATACCGAGGCGGTCAAAAATCTGTACATCCAGGTATTGTTCGTGATTCTCGACAGCAGCATCGTGTTGACCGGCGCCATGCTGGCAATGGCCTGGCTCGACTGGCGCCTGATGCTGGTGGTGCTGATGCTGTTCCCGGCGGTAATCGTGATCGTCTGGTTTTACCAGCGCATGAGTGCGCCGGCCGTGATGCGTGCGCGTGAACTACGCAGCGAAATCAATGCGCAGGTGGCGGAGTCGATCGGCGGCATGCCAGTGCTGCAAGCGAGCAATGCGGCGCTGCGTTTTGGCGATCGATTCCGCGCCACCAATCAATTGCAATACCACGCCCGTGTGGCTGAACTGCGTGCCAATGCATGGCTGCTGCGACCAGCGCTGGATTTGCTCAATGTGCTGTTGCTGGTCGGAGTGATCTACAGTTTCGGCCAGCGCGAGTTCAGCGGTCTTGAAGTCGGCGTGCTGTATGCGTTCGTCAGCTACATCGCCCGCGTGGTCGATCCGCTGATCCAGATCACTCTGCAGTTCAGCCAGTTGCAGCAATCGGTGGTGGCGGCGGCGCGGGTCAACACGCTGCTCAACGAACACAAGGTTGTTCCCAGCCGGAGCAATGAGCGCATCAGTGCGGGAGCGGTTTCGATGCGCAATGTGCGCTTTGGTTACGTACCGGGTCAGGACGTGCTGCACGACCTCACGCTGGACGTGCCGGCCGGTGCGTTTTATGGCGTGGTCGGTCATACCGGAAGTGGCAAATCAACGCTGCTCAGTTTGCTGCTGCGGTTTTATACCGCGCAACAGGGCAGCATCGCCATCGACCGGATTCCATTGGGGTCGATCGGTGACGAGGCATTCCGGACCGATGTCGGACTGGTCCCGCAAGAGCCGTTTCTGCTGGCCGCCAGCGCGCGTGAAAACATCGATATGGGTCGCGGCTACACGCAGGCCCAGATAGAAACCGCAGCCCGCGCCGCCAAGGCACATGACTTCATCCTCGCGCTGGAAGACGGTTACGACACCTCACTCGGTGAAGGCGGGGCGCGTCTGTCGACCGGCCAGAAACAACTGATCGCCGTGGCGCGTGCACTGGCCGGCCAGCCGCGCATCCTGTTTCTGGACGAAGCCACCTCGCACATCGACAGTGAAACCGAACAAGTGGTGCAAGCCGCGCTCGATGAATTACGCGGCAGTGTCACGCTGATCGCGATTGCCCACCGGCTCTCGACCATCCGTGACGCCGACCGCATCATTGTGCTCAACCACGGCCGCATCGACGAGCAGGGTACGCACGACGAACTGATGGCGATCGAGGACGGGATTTATCAGAAGCTGTATTTGCTGCAGCAATTAACGGACTAAGCGCACGCAACAAGAATCTGCAGCGCTCGCTGCGGGTTTGCATTTTTACAACTGAATCGGTCGACGGTTGACCGACTTCAAAAATATCACCCCTCCCAAAGCACTTTTTTTGCGGCACAGCCGGGCTTCGTTACGATGCCAGAACCGGTTGCAAAAAAAGTCGTCTTTTTGTTGTCGCAACCCATTCAACATCCCATTCAATCACCAACAGCAGGCCGGAGCATCCATGCATCGAGGCAGTCAGTTCCAGCGCGGACAAGCGCTGATCTACGGCATATTCGTCCTGATGGGCGGACTGACGGCGCTGTTTTTCCTGTTCAATACCGGCCAGCTCAGCAGTGAAAAAACCAAGCTCGTCAACACCGCCGACGCGGTCGCCTACAGTGCTGGCGTGATGCAGGCGAGGGCGCTCAATTTCGATGCTTACAGTAATCGGGCGCTGGTGGCCAATGAGGTGCTGGTGGCGCAGATGGTGAGTTTGTCTTCCTGGGGGCAGTATGTGTCGACGCATGCGAACAATCTGACGACGGTGTTTCCTGATTGTTTCAATTTCTACTCTGCTGCTGTGGCCGCGGCCTTCAAATATGACCCGGTCTACGGTGCCATCTGCTTTGCAGCAGCAAACTCTAGTACCGATTCAATTGTTAATGCAGGTGTGGCGGTTGCGAGCGGAGCGGCAACTGCGATTAACCCGATCGAAGCCAGCAAAACAGCAATCCGGTCCGCGCAGGCGCTGATGCATGCGCCGGCTTATTTCCAGACTTCCAGTATGCAAGTGATGCAGGAAGTCGCGGATCGTAACTACGCGGGTGACGGTACGGTGACTGTTGCGGCATTCGATGCCGTACCTTCGACGGCGGTACCCGCAACGTCAGACCTGCTCAATGGATTTACGAGGCAGTATGCCGATGGTGATCGCGTACGCCTTGCTGAAGTCGTCAGAATTGCTGCGTACTCCGATGATTTTGTTCGTGAGCGTAACTGGACTTCCACGGCCTTTCTTCCTTTGGCATTTGTCCCGTGTGGCGGGAAGAGAAATTCGGTTAAACGGCGAGGTGGTACCGAACTGATCGGATTGGACGAATGGAAGGCTGAAGATACGGAGTCGTATTGGTACTTTTACAGATCCTTTTCCTGGAGCAGAGGATGGAGATGCAAGGAATCTGAACAGGTCATTGCTTACGGCCAAGAGCAAGCTCATCCCTCTGACCAGGACCAAGACGAGTCCGGTGCTTCGTTGGGAAGGTCTCCGGCTACCAATCCCCGTGCCAGTCGAAGCACGTCGACTGACTCCTGGACCAACTACACCGGCTTACCCGCTTTTTACGATCTGACCAACCTTGATCCCGCTAAAAATCCGGTCATGCAATTTCAGGTCCGGTTGAGCCGCAACGCGGCCAGCACACGGACTTCTGCAGGAACATCGGTCATCGCCAGTACCCCGCGCCTGAACAACTTCCAGAACAATTTTGCCAATGGTGTGATGACTGCCGTTGCCGGAGGCGAAGTGTTTTTCGAACGCCCGCTGACGGTTGCCAATGATCCGGGGCAAGGCAATTACAACCAGTACGCGGAAAAAATTAGCAGTCCCAACTTGCGTGAAATCGGCAGTCTATTCAATCCTTACTGGCAAGTGCGTCTGGCCACGAACGCGAATTAGCCAGCTTCACATGACGAACATATAGGGACATGGAGTGTAGGGATGATTTTCGGAGAAATAATGCGTAGTGCAATCGCCATAGCCAGGGGTACCGTTGCGGTAGTCATGTTGCTGACGGCATCGTCAATTGCCGAGCCTGCATTCGGTGCCACCAATGCCGATGGTCAGGTTATTCAGGTGCAGCATGTGCATTTGGTTGGTCAGTCAATTCCTGCATTTCACAAAGGAATAATGGATCTGCGTATTCGTCAGTGTGCGGGTCAGGGTCATACAGTTGCGCCACCACCTCCTGGAACGCCATTGCACGAAACGATTGACGATGATTACTATGCACCAGGGGGTGTGTCTTCTCATAGCAGAACCAAGATTTACTTCATCGGTGCCGACTGCCGCCTTGCCAGCAAAGAGACGCTGAAAATTACTACCTGGGATTCGACGGGTGCCTGCATCACTGATCGTGAAACAAGACGATCAACGGGATATTGCGATGTCGATATTGCCTCGTTATCACGCTCTCCAGATCCAAAATCCGTACGTAAAAATATTTTTCTCGATGGCGAGACCAAAGTGATTGCTGGCCATTCATGTAAGGTTTTGCACAACAGTTATTGGGCTGCTACCCAGAAGTGCATCGCCACGGAAGGGGTGTTCGCCAATGTGGTGACCAGATTGACCATGTCCTATGGTGCCTTGCTCAGGATGGACTTCAGGAGTTCACCCGATAAAGACGCGGAATTCACCACGAAAGAAGCAACCGAAATCCACACCAACATCATGATCCCGATCACCACCTTTGCGCCGCAGCTCTCCGGCGAATACAAGGTCTATTCCGTTTCGCTCCCGCAGAGGGACTCACGCGAATGAATCGCCCCACCCATCCCGCAACCGCCCCCCAGCGCGGCCAATCCGTCGTTGAATTCCTGGTCCTATCCGTCGCGCTGGTGCCACTCTTCCTGCTCTTCCCGATGATCGGCAGATACCAGGATATCCGTCACGCAACCCAGATGGCGAGTCGCTATGCGGCGTTCGATGCGACCACGCGCAATGACATCCAGAGCGTCGATGGCTGGAAACCGGAAGCACAACTGGCCGATGAAATACGGCGGCGATTTTTCAGTAACAGCGACGCGCCGATCAAGACCAATGATGTCGCCGGCGACTTCGATGCCAACCGCAATCTGGCCTGGCGGGACCCGTACAACAATCCGCTGATTACACGCTTCAGCGATGTCAGTCTTTCCTTTGGTAATGGTGGCAGCAAGCATGCTGACGGCTACAGCGCCGCATCGGATAGCACACCATTTAATCGCGTGCCAGTGGCCAACGCCGGCGCGATGGGCTTGCAGGCACCGGGCATCTACACCGCCAATGTCTCGGTGAAACTGGCGAATCTGCCAGCAGGCATCAAGAGCGTGGTGCCCTTCGATACGATCGACCTGTCGATGCAACGGCATACCAGCTTGCTGTTCGAGCAATGGAGTTCGCCGTCGCCGCAAGAAACCGAAAACCGTTTTGGCAATCTGGCTCCTGTCCCGAACGTGCTGTCGGCCTTCGAGCCGATCATTGCCTTTGGTGTCGATCTGGTCGACATGTTCAAAGTCAGTCCACCCGAATTCGGCAAGCTCGAAAAGTGGCGCGATGTCGTCCCGCAGGATCGCCTGAAACCGGTCGAGTAAATCATGAACATACTTGCGCGCTACTGTCTGCTGCTCCTGCTTTCCTTGCTGGTCTGGCTCTGTGTCAGCACCACCGTGTGCGCTGCGACACCGTGGCCAAGTCCGGCATTACCTGCCGGTCTCGAGACATTCCCCATCGCTGATCAACTGACCGTCAACGACTTGCCGATGCGCCTGAAAGGATTTATTTCTCCGAGTCGTCCTGCCGAATTGCTTGATGCATTCCGGCGCTCGCTCGGTCAGCCACTGGTCGAGAGTACCGTCGCGGGCAAGCAGGTACTTGGTCGTGCCGAGGGCGGATTTTATGTCACGGTACAAATCGAAGCCTCCGGTGCCGGCAGCAAAGGTATCGTCGCGGTGACCGATCTGGCGACGATGGTCAGGGATCACGCGCAAGGGCAGGGTGCGAATACCCGCTGGCTCGACCGTCTGCCAGCCGGGTCCATCCTCAGCAGCCAGATGACCTCGCACGAAAATGGCCGGCAGGCGCGCCACATGGTGATTCTCAATCGCCATGACGAGACCGTCAATCGTGATGCGTTGATGCGCCTGATGACCGCCGACGGTTTCCAGTTCGAGCGCGAGATTGGCGTTGACGCCGCGTCGCAGCGCAGTCTGCCGTCCCAGCTTGCCGATGCCCGCACGATGTATTTCAAGTCGCCAGGCAAGGAGGCGATGGCTGTCATCAGCCGCAGTGGTGACCAGACTTCGATCGTGCTGAGCACGACAATGACCTTGCAAGGATACCGATGAAAAATCGCATGCTGCGTCGGCCGTCAGGCCAGTCGATGGTCGAATACCTGCTGGTGTGCGCCGCGCTGATGCTGGCACTTGGTTTCAGCATGGGCCCGGACAGTAGCTTGCTCAAACTGCTCGGGGCATTCCAGAACGCCTACCAAAATTACAGTTACTCAATATCCCTATCACAATGAACATCATCAAAATTGCCGGCGTACCCGGCTTGCGTATCACCGTGGCGAAAACCTTCTGGCAGCGCCTGATCGGCCTGCTTGGAAAACGCCGCCTGGCTTACGACAGCGCCTTGCTGCTGGTCCCCTGCAACAACATCCATACGGCCTTCATGTGCTTTGCCATTGATGTCGTTTTTATTGACCTGACTGGTACGGTCGTCGCTATTTATCCGCGCGTACGACCATTTGAAATGGTCGTCGAGCCGGCCGCTTACGGTTGTCTCGAACTCTGCGCAGGCGCGGCCGCACATTATGGACTGCAGGTCGGCCAACGATTGGCAGCCCCGGAGATGGCCAGGTCGCAGGACGCCCTGCGCCAGTCTGGCGAAGAACAATGCATTGTCCAGAGAAAGTAAGCAGCATAAAAAAATGCACGATCTGACGGGCCCATTCTGGATGCACCGCACCATGCACTTGCCTTCCGATGGTGCACTTGTATGCCATTCTTCATGTACTTGATTGCGGCAAAGCTTGCTGCTTGATTCTTTACTGAAGACAACTTTCAGTTAACGTCATTAAAACAAGTGCTTATTAAAAACAATGTAAAAAAGCAAAAGCTGGCACGTTGCATGCAATAGGGAGTCGGTCTTGTCCACTTCCCGGAGATTTGCATGCACCCCATGTCCACGTTGCCCAAGTTATTTTCCCGCTGCCTGATTGCCGTACCGTTTGCCTTGGCCCTGCACGCCAGCGCCTTTGCTGAAACCGTCGCCCGCTATGGCATTTCGATGGCGGATATTCCGCTGACAACCGGGCAGCCCGATCGCGGTGCCGGTGCCTACCAGTTCACCGGCCATACGCTTTACGATCCGTTGGTGGCATGGGAGTCGAATATCGGCACCCGTCCGGGCAAGCTGGTCGCCGGCCTCGCCAGCAGCTGGAAAGTCGATCCGAAAGATAACAAGAAATGGACCTTCACCTTGCGCAAGGGTGCGCTGTTTCATGACGGTTCCGAGTTCAAGGCCGACGCCGTGATCTGGAATCTCGACAAGGTCCTCAATGACAAGTCGCCGCAATTCGATGCCAAGCAAAGTGCGCAAGTGCGGCCACGCATTCCATCGATTGCGACCTACGCAAAGGTTGATGAGTACACCGTTGAAATCACCACCAAGACCACCGATGCGTTGTTCCCATACCAGCTGCCGTGGTTCCTCATTTCCAGCCCTGCACAATGGGAAAAACTCGGACGCGACTGGAACAAGTTCGCCTCGCAACCGTCCGGCACCGGTCCGTTCAAGCTCGACAAACTGGTGCCGCGCGAGCGTGCCGAGCTGGTCAAGAATGCCGGTTACTGGGACAAGACCCGGTTGGCCCAAACCGACCGGATTGTATTGATCCCGATTCCCGATGCACTGACACGCGCGAACGCGCTGCTCAGTGGTCAGGTCGACCTGATCGAATCACCACCGCCGGATGTGGTGCCGCAACTCAAGAGTTCCGGCTTCAAGCTGGTCACGAATATCACGCCGCATGTCTGGCCGTATCACTTCAGCACGCAGCCCGGTTCGCCATGGGCCGATATTCGCGTGCGCAAGGCCGCCAATCTGGCGATCAATCGCGACGGCATTGTCACGCTGATGAATGGCTTGGCCACACCGGCCAAAGGCCAGGTCGATACCACCAGTGCGTGGTTCGGCAAGCCGACTTTCAAGCTGACGTATGACGTCGCAGCCGCACGTGCGCTGATGGCGCAAGCCGGCTACAGCCAGGCCAAGCCACTAAAAGCCAAAGTCATCATCGCGCAGGGCGGTACGGGTCAGATGCTGTCGTTACCGATGAATGAATACATCCAGCAAAGCCTTGCCGAAGTCGGTATCCAGCTCGAATTCGAAGTGGTCGAACTCGAGACTTTGTACCTGCACTGGCGCAGCGGCGTCAAAGCCGACATGAATGCCGGCAAAGGCATCAGCGCGATCAATCTTGGTTACGTCACGTCGGATCCGTTCTACGGCATCACGCGTTTTGTCGATAGCCGTGCAGTCGCACCGAACGGCGTCAACTGGGGTGGTTATAACAACCCGAAAGTCGATGCCTTGATCGATCAGATCAAGACCAGTTTCGATCCGAAAGTGCAGGACGGCTTGCTGGCCCAAGTGCACCAGACCATGGTCGATGAAGCGCTGATGCTGTGGGTGGTCCACGATGTCAATCCGCATGCGCTGTCACCGAAGGTCAAGGGTTTCATTCAGGCACAGCACTGGTTTCAGGATTTGACGACGTTGAAGATGTAGTGCACTCGCGTGGGCACGGTGAAGCCGTGCCCATGCGTGCGCCAAAAAACGGCGCCAATTCTCTCCGCACTACCGATTTTGAAAGACCTCCATGTTTTCGTACATTTTAAAACGCCTGCTTTACACCATTCCGATCGCACTCAGCGTCACGCTGGTGTCGTTCATGCTGGTCTATCTGGCCCCTGGCGATCCGCTCAATGCGATCGCCCCGGCCGATGCGCCGGCCGAAGTCATCACCGCGTTGAAAGCGGCCTACGGTCTCGATAAACCGATCCCGGTCCAGTACGGCAAATGGCTGTTGCGCGCGGTCCAGGGCGACCTCGGCAAGTCCATCGCATCGGGACGCGAAGTCGTCACCGAAGTCCTTGGCGCGGTCAGCAATACGCTGTTGCTGGCGGGTGTGGCGGGACTGGCCGGTGTGCTGGCCGGTTGCATCTTAGGTGCGCTGGCCGGCTACTGGCATGGCGGCTGGATTGATCGTGTCGCCACCGTCTTGTCCGTCATCGGCGTGAGCATTCCGCATTACTGGCTGGGTCTGGTACTGACGATTATTTTCTCGACCAAGCTGGCCTGGTTTCCGGCCATGGGTGCGGGTCCGGGCGGCTCGGCCGAATGGATGTGGGATATCGAACACATGCGCTATCTGGTCTTGCCTGCGCTGACCTTGTCGGTGATCCCGCTCGGCATCATCACCCGCACCGTGCGGGCGCTGGTGGCCGACATGCTGGAACAGGAGTTCGTGATTGCCTTGCGCGCAAGAGGATTGAGTAACACGGCGATCTTCCGCCACGTCGCCAAGAACACTGCACCGACCATCCTCGCGGTCGCCGGTTTGCAGCTGGGTTACCTGATGGGCGGCTCGATCCTGGTCGAAACCGTATTCGCCTGGCCCGGCACCGGTTTTCTGTTGAATACGGCGATCTTCCAGCGCGACATCCCGCTGTTGCAGGGCACGATCCTCGTGCTGTGCCTGTTCTTTGTCGCCCTGAATTTGCTGGTCGATATCCTGCAACCACTAATCGATCCACGGATGGGACGCGCATAAATGGACCTCGCTAAAATTATTCCTACCGCTCTTGCCGAGTCCGCACCTGCCGCCCCTAGCCGCAGTTTCTGGACCGTCGTCGGTCGCCAGTTGCGCTGCGATCCGGTCGCGATGATCAGCGCCTGCGTGCTGCTGGTGATCATTGGTGCGGCGATCTTCGCCCCATGGCTGGCACCGGCCGATCCATTCAAGGCCAGCATGCTGCGCCGTCTGCTGGAGGTCGGCTCGCCCGGTCACTGGCTGGGCACCGATGAACTGGGCCGCGACATGCTCACACGATTGATGTACGGCGGTCGCCTGTCGCTGCTGATGGGCGTGGTGCCGGTGCTAGCCGCGTTCGTCATCGGCACCTCGATTGGCCTGTTCGCCGGTTACGTCGGCGGTCGAGCCAACATGATCACGATGCGCGTACTCGATGTGTTCTACGCGTTTCCATCGGTGCTGCTGGCGGTCGCCATTGCCGGCGCACTTGGCCCCGGCATGAGCAACAGCCTGATCGCACTGACGCTGGTGTTCGTGCCACAAATGGTGCGGGTAGCCGAAAGCGTGACGACCCAGGTACGCCGGCTTGATTACATCGAAGCAGCGCGCATGAGTGGCGCATCGGCGTTCTCCATCATCCGCGTGCATGTGCTCGGCAATGTACTGGGGCCGGTGTTCGTCTACGCAACCGGCCTGCTCAGCGTCAGCATGATCCTCGGTTCGGGCCTGTCCTTTCTGGGGTTGGGCGTGAAACCGCCGGAGCCGGAATGGGGCCTGATGCTCAACACCTTACGCTCGGCAATTTTTATGAACCCGCTGGTAGCTGCATTGCCCGGTGCGTTAATTTTTATTACGTCGATTGCCTTTAACCTGCTCGCCGATGGCGTGCGCTCGGCCATGGATATCCGCAAATGACCACTCTTATTCCTGCCACCCCCGACCGCGGCGGACCGGCCCAGCCGCTGCTGATCGTGCGTAATCTGAAAAAATATTTCCCGGTGCGCCGCGGCGTGCTGGAGCGCGAACGCAAGTTTGTCCATGCCGTTGACGGCGTCAGCTTTTCGATTACCAAAGGCACGACACTGGGCATCGTCGGTGAATCCGGTTGCGGCAAATCGACCACCGCGCGATTGATCGCCAAGCTGATGGACCCCGATAGCGGCACGATGATTTTCGATGGCGAAGGCGTCGGTGAATTTCGCGGACTCGAACTGAAAAGCTTCCGGCAAAGTTTACAGATGGTGTTTCAGGATTCGTTCGCCTCGCTCAATCCGCGCCTGACCATTGTTGAAACCATCGCTTACGGCCCGCAAGCACACGGACTATCATCGGCCGACGCCACTGAACGCGCCCGCGCTTTACTGGCGCGGGTCGGGCTGGAGCCGGACCAGTTCGGTTCGCGCTATCCGCACGAGTTGTCCGGCGGTCAGCGCCAG
This sequence comes from Bradyrhizobium sp., assembly GCA_047621665.1. Lineage (GTDB taxonomy): Bacteria > Pseudomonadota > Gammaproteobacteria > Burkholderiales > Burkholderiaceae_D > Actimicrobium. The sequence continues at coordinate 13,813 of JBLHMB010000052.1, forward strand.
CGCGTCAATATTGCGCGCGCACTGGCTTTCAATCCGCGACTCGTGATCCTCGATGAAGCCGTCGCCGCGCTCGATAAATCGGTGCAGGCCCAAGTACTGAACCTGTTGCAGGAATTGAAGGCCGAGCACCAGTTGACCTATCTGTTCATTTCGCATGATCTGCATGTCGTGCATTACTTGTGCGATGAAGTGATGGTGATGTATCTCGGACAGGTGGTCGAGATCGGTCCGGTCGAGCAGATTTACGGTCAGGCTGCACACCCGTACACGCGCGCGTTGCTCTCAGCCGTGCCGTCGATGGACCCGGATCATCGCACCGAACAACCACCGCTGGCGGGTGATCCGCCGAACCCGATCAATCCGCCGCCCGGTTGCCGTTTCCGGGATCGTTGTCCGCATGCCGAAGCGGTCTGTACGCAATCGCCGGCGCTGCTGCCGGCGCGCAATTTGCCCGGTCATCAGGTTGCCTGTCACATGAATGATCCGCGCTCCGGCCATAGCGCTATCGCACTGGAGCAAGCAGCATGAGCGCGCCTCTGGTCTCGGTCAAAGACTTGGGTGTGGAATTTCACGGCAACCGTATCGCCAGCGCATTGAACAACGTCAGCTTCGATTTGCAGGCCGGTGAAGTGCTCGGTCTGCTGGGCGAATCCGGCTCCGGCAAAAGCGTCACGTTGCGTACCTTGCTGCGCTTGCACGCGCCGCGCACCACGCGCATCAGCGGCAGCATCCATGTCGATGGTCAGGACGTGCTGGCGCTGCAGGGCAGGGCGCTCGATGCGTATCGCGGTGGCGTTGTATCGATGGTATTTCAGGAGCCGGGACTGGCGTTCGATCCGGTCTATACGATCGGTCAGCAAATTACCGAAGCGATCCGCGCGCATGAAAAAATCACCGATGCCAGCGCCCGTGCACAAGCCTTGCAGATGCTGGAGCGCGTGCAAATTCCGCAAGCGCGGCGTCGCTTCGATGCCTATCCGCACGAGCTGTCGGGCGGCATGCGTCAGCGCGCGATGATTGCCCTGGCACTGGCCTGCAAACCGAAATTGCTGCTGGCCGACGAGCCGACCACCGCGCTCGACGCGACCGTACAGATCCAGATTTTGCTGTTGCTACGCGAGCTGCAACGCGAGACCGGTATGGCCGTAATTTTTGTTACGCATGACATTGGTGCCGCCGTCGAAGTGGCTGATCGTATCGCCGTCATGTATGCCGGTCGCATCGTCGAAGACAACTCTGTGGCCGGCATCGTGCGCTCACCACGCCATCCGTACAGTGCCGGCTTGCTGGCTTCGACGGTGTCGGCCGAACATCGTGGCCAGCCCTTGGTGGCGATTCCCGGTGCGCCGCCCAATCTTGCTGCGCTGCCGCCGGGCTGCAGTTTTGCACCGCGCTGCACGCATGCCAGCGCGCGCTGCCTGAGCGAAGTGCCGCCAGTGCTGACCGAGGGCGCGACGCGGCTGGCGTGCTGGCATCCGATGGCGCTGGCGTGAACGTACCCGAACGCCAGCGCGGCGCACGCGCTGACGAAATCAGCAAGCAGATTGCCGACGACATCGTGCTTGGCCGATTTGCACCCGGTGCCCGACTTGATGAAGCGATGCTGGCCGGTTTGTTCGGTGTTTCGCGCACGCCGGTGCGTGAGGCGCTCAAGCAGCTGGCTATTCAAGGGCTGGTGGTGAGCCGGCCGAATCGTGGTTCGGTCGTCGCCGAACTGACGCCGGAGCAGCGCGACCGCATGTTCGAAGCGATCGGCGAACTCGAAGCGGCCTGCGCCCGCTATGCGGCGATCCGCATGTCGGCAGCCGAACGCGAACACCTGAGTGCGCTGCATGCGCAATCACGCGAGGCAATGCGTGCCGGCGATGTCGATCTGTACGACCGGCTCAATCATGCCTGGCATCAGGTCATCATCCACGGTTGCGGCAATCCGGTGCTGATCGAGATGACGCTCGGTTTGCGACACAGGATGGCGCCATTCCGGCGCTCGCAATTTCGCAATACCGAACGGATGAGCGCCTCGTATGAAGAACATGCGGTGATCATCGAAGCCCTGCTGGCGCATGACGTGACGACGGCGCAGCGCCAGATGCGCGCCCATCTTGTCTCGGCGCGCAGCGCGACCGCGCGTGTCGCCGGTTCCGATACCGGCAAAATGCCGCCGGCGTGATACCGTCCGCCCCAAGATAAAAATAACCAAATAAGTCCAAGGACCATTATGTTGAATACTGCCCGTGCCACCCACGCCATCGCTGTCGCCCCGCATCATCTGGCGGCCCAATCCGCGCTCGCCGTGATGCGCGATGGCGGCAATGCCATCGAAGCGATGGTCGCTGCCGCCGCCACCATCGCCGTGGTCTATCCGCACATGAATGGCATTGGTGGCGACTCGTTCTGGGTTATCCTGCCGCCGGATGGCGAACCGATTGCCATCGATGCCTGCGGTCAGGCTGCGCTGGCGGCGACCATCGATGCGTACCGCAGCCGCGGTTTGTCTGCCATTCCGATTCGCGGACCGCTGGCAGCCAACACGGTTGCCGGTACCATCGGTGGCTGGCAAGCCGCGCTGGAAGTCGCTGCCGAACTGGGCGGAACACTGCCGCTGGCGCGCCTGCTGCGCGATGCCATCGGTTATGCACAGGACGGCGTGCCGGTCACGCTCAGTCAGCAAAATGCGACCGCCTCAAAGCTGCTGGAACTGGCTGCGCAACCGGGTTTCACCGACACGTTCCTGATCGACGGCGCGTTGCCGCTGGCCGGCCAGCGCTTTGTGCAACCGCGTATGGCCCGCACGCTGGGATTGCTGGTCCGTGACGGTCTCGACAGTTTTTATCGCGGCGAACTGGCCACCGAAATCGCTGCTGATCTGCAGGCTGTCGGCACGCTGCTCGCCGCTGCCGATCTGGCCGCCTGTCGCGCACAACGCAAGACGCCACTGCACCTCGCGCATTCGGCCGGCACAGTGTTCAACATGACCCCGCCGACGCAAGGTGCGGTCTCGCTGGCGATCCTCGGGCTGCTCGATCGCGCCGGTCTGGCCCAAGTCGAAGCCGACAGCGCCGATCACGTTCATCTGGTGGTCGAAGCCACCAAGCGCGCCTTCGGTTTGCGCGACCAGTTCATCACCGATCCGGCGTATATGACGGTCAATCCGCAATCACTGCTGGCACCGGAACGGCTCGATGTCATGGCTGCGACCATCCATCTCGGCGAGGCCGCACCATGGGGCGCTGGCAAAGGGCCGGGCGACACGATCTGGATGGGTACCATCGACGAATCCGGCCTGGCGGTGTCGTTCATCCAGAGCATTTATCACGAGTTCGGCAGCGGCGTGGTGCTGCCGGAGACCGGCATCAACTGGCAAAACCGTGGTGCCTCGTTCAGCCTTGACGACGACAAATTGCTGGCGCTGCGGCCCGGCAAGAAACCTTTCCACACGCTTAACCCGGCCGCGGCCCGCCTCAATGACGGCCGCACCATGGTCTACGGCACGATGGGTGGCGACGGTCAGCCGCAAACGCAGGCGGCCGTGTTCACCCGCCATGTCGTGTTCGGCCAGCCGCTGCAAACGGCAGTGACTGCACCACGCTGGCTGCTTGGCCGCACCTGGGGGCAGAGCACCGATACGCTGAAACTCGAACAGCGTTTTCCGCCAGCGGTGGTCGAGGCCTTGGCCGCACGTGGCCATGATGTCGAAGTCTTGCTGCCGTTCGATGAAACCATGGGCCATGCCGGCGCACTGGTGCGTCATCCCGACGGCATGCTCGAAGGGGCCAGCGATCCGCGCTCCGACGGTGGCGTGGCGGGGTATTGATCATGATGAAGCGTCCGCGTTTTTTACCTGATAATTTCATGCTGATGATGTTGGTGACACTGGCTGCGGCCACGCTGTTACCGGCCTCCGGCACCACTGCTGTCGTTTTCAACATCGTCACCAACGTCGCAATTTGTCTGCTGTTTTTTCTGCACGGTGCCAAGTTGCCGCCGCAAGCGGTGATCGCCGGCGCGACAAACTGGCGTCTGCATCTGGTGGTGTTGCTGTGTACCTTCGTGCTGTTGCCGCTGCTCGGGCTAGCACTTAAACCGCTGGTGGCGCCGCTGGTGACGCCTGACCTGTATCTGGGCATCCTGTTCGTCTGCGTGCTGCCATCGACGGTGCAATCGTCGATCGCGTTCACTTCGGTGGCGCGTGGCAATGTGCCGGCAGCGGTGGTGGCGGCGTCGGCCTCCAATTTGCTGGGGATTTTCCTGACGCCGGTGCTGGTGGGACTGGTCGTCGTCGCACACAGTGGTGGCCTCGAGTCATTTGATGCGATCCGCAATATCGCGCTGCAATTGCTGTTGCCGTTTATTGCCGGCCAGATTTTTCGGCGCTGGATAGGCGGCTGGGTCGATGCGCATAAAAAAGTACTCAAGATGGTCGATCAAAGCGCCATCCTGCTGGTGGTCTACACCGCCTTCAGCGAAGCCGTGAATCAGGGCTTGTGGCAGCAGTTGCCAAGTCATTCGCTGTTCGGCTTACTGTTCATTGATGCGCTGTTACTGGGTGCGATCATGCTGATCGCTACGTACGGCAGTCGCTTGCTTGGCTTTAACAAGGAAGACGAAATCACCATCGTGTTTTGCGGGTCGAAAAAAAGTCTGGCCAGTGGTATTCCGATGGCCAAAATCCTGTTTGCCGGCAACGCATTGGGGGCGATCGTGTTGCCGCTGATGCTGTTCCATCAATTGCAGCTGATGATTTGTGCGGTTTTGGCGCAACGATATGCGCGTCGAACACAGATATAACGTGTTGATTTGACGTCGCAGAAGCAAAAATGCAGACAGCGACGCTTCAAAAACACAATCCACAAAAAGTCTGACCCCGCCAAAGCCAATTTTGGCAAAACAGGGTCAGATGATGCTATTTTTTTTCCGGGACAAATTTAGGTTGTCTTTTTTTTGTTCCGGAGAAAAATTATGCATATAAGAAATTTTAGGGCCGTCATTGTCATCTCGGCCCTTTTGCTTGGTGCGTGTAATGAAGACCTTGCACCGGGGGCTGCCGGGAGCGGTGGTACGGCAGGGCCGTCCGGCCCTGCTGCAGCTACCGCGATCGCACCGCTTGCCGTGGTGCCGCCCGGGCCTCCCACTATGATCGCCCCGCTTGCTGCGGTGGTGCCCTCGACCGAAGCCCAGGCAGTACGTTTTCTGAATCAGGCCTCGTTCGGTGCCAACAGCAGTACCATCAACACGGTCGTTGCCGGCGGTATCAGCAACTGGATCAACACACAATTTTCCCTTCCCCAGACCTCCCACCGTGACACAGTCAACGGCCTCAAGGCCCAACTGGGCGTGGGCGAAACGCTCAACGAAGAGCATGTTTTCGAATCATTCTGGAAGCAAGCCATCGAAGGCGAGGATCAGTTACGACAGAGAGTGGTCTACGCACTCACGCAGATTTTTGTGATCTCGCTGCAGGAGAGCGAGATTGGTGATCACCCGTTACTCGCTGCCAGCTATCTCGACATGCTGGGTGAACAGGCGTTTGGCAATTTCCGTACGATGCTCGAAGCCGTTTCGCTCCATCCTGCGATGGGAATTTATCTGAGTTCGCTACATAACCAGAAAGAATCAGCAACCCGTGCACCGGATGAGAACTACGGCCGCGAGGTCATGCAGCTGATGTCGATCGGGCTGTTCGAACTGAACCCGGACGGTAGTCAAAAACTGGTCAACGGTGCGCCGGTCGAAACATATTCCAGCGCCGATATCAGCGGCATGGCCAAGGTCTTTACCGGCTGGAGCTGGGCCGGTCCCGACAAGACGGCCAAGCGCTTTGTTGGCGACTACGACAATCCGGAGCGCGAATGGCAGCCGATGCAAAGCTATCCGCAATACCATTCGACCTCGGCAAAAAATTTCCTCGGCACCAGCGTGCCGGCGCAAGGCACGCCCGACCCCGCCGCCAGCCTCAAGATAGCGCTGGACCGGTTGTCCGGCCATCCCAATGCCGGACCGTTCGTCGGCCGCCAGCTGATACAACGACTGGTGAGCAGTAATCCGAGTCCCGCTTATGTGGGACGGGTTGCTGCCGCGTTTGCCAACAATGGTCAGGGCGTGCGTGGCGATATGAAAGCGGTGATCCGCGCCATCCTGCTCGACCCGGAAGCACGCAGCGACAGCGCGCTCTCCGCCATCAATGCCGGTAAGTTACGTGAGCCGGTGCTGCGGCTATCCGGCTGGATGCGCGCCTTTGAGGCAAGGTCGGCATCCGGGCGTTTCCTCATCGGTAACACGGATGATGCGATCGACTCCATCGGCCAGTCGCCGTTACGGGCGGCGTCGGTGTTTAATTTTTACCGGCCCGGTTATGTGCCGCCGAATACGTCCATCGCCAATGCCAACCTCGTTGCACCCGAAATGCAGATCACCGGAGATTCGTCGGTGGTGGGTTATCTGAACACGATGCAGGATGCCGTCTCGGACGGAATCGGTCGCGATGGCGATATCAAGAGCGATTACGCCACCGAGATCCATCTGGCCGGGACGCCTGACAAGCTGTTTGATCGCGTCAACCTGATGCTGCTGGCGAACCAGATGAGTCCCACCTTGCGCGCCCGGATTGTGGCTGCCGTGAATTCGGTTCCAGTGCCGGCCGGCGATGTTGCCGCTGCTGCTGAAGCCAGAAAAAATCGCGTCTGGTTGTCAGTTTTTCTGGCACTCGCGTCGCCTGAATACCTCGTTCAGAAATAATCCGGAGTTCTCCATGACGAATACAACTCGCTTCAATCCCCCTTGTGCATCCCGTCGTGCCTTTCTGCGTACGGCATCCATGTTGTCGCTACTCGGGTCGGCTGGCGCACCGTTCGCGCTCAACCTGGCGACCATCGGCGCGGCGGCTGCACAAACTGCGCGCTCCGATTACAAGGCGCTGGTCTGTCTGTTCATGAACGGCGGCAATGACAGCTTCAACACCGTGCTGGCGACTGATCCGGCTTCCTGGGCCGAGTATCTGCGTTTGCGCGGCTCCGCCGACAGTGGCTTCATTGCGTTGCCGTCGCCCGGCAATCCCGGTGGTCCACTGCCGATCGTACCGAAAACCGCGCAAGCCGGACGCAGTTTTGCACTGCATCCGAATCTGTTGCAACTCAAGAGTATTTTCGATACCGGTCGCCTTGCGATCGTCCCTAATGTCGGACCGTTGGTGATGCCGACTACTACCGCGCAGTATCTGTCCCGCAGTGTGCGCTTGCCGCAAAAACTGTTTTCGCACAATGACCAGCAATCATTGTGGCAATCGTCGATGCCTGAAGGCGCCAAGTCCGGCTGGAGAGGGCGGATGGGAGACCTGTTCGCAGCGTCCAATTCGTCACCGATCTTTACCTCTATTTCGGTATCCGGCAATGCGGTTTTTCTGGCAGGACAACTCATTAACCAGTACCAGATTACCGGGGCAGGTGCAGTGCCGATCAACGGTCTGGGTGGTGCATTGTTCGATTCGAGTCCGTCGGCTAATACCCTGCAAGCCATCATCAGCAGCGATGGCAGCAACCTGTTCGAAAAAGAACATGCCGCGGTAGTGCGGCGTTCGATCGCTGCACAGAGCCAGCTGGCAACCGGATTGGTACCTGCGGGCGCGGCCGGCGTTTCCGATCCGACCCGGTACAACAGCCCGCGGCGAGGCAAGCTGGCCGGAAATCCACTGGCCGTGCAATTGCAGACAGTTGCCCGGGTCATCGCCAGTCGCAGTGCACTGGGTACCCGGCGGCAGGTTTTTTTTGTGAGTATGGGTGGCTTTGATACGCATGATAATCAGCTCGTCCGACATGCCGAATTGATGGCGCAGCTCGACCATGCGATGGCGTATTTCGATGGCACACTCGGTAACCTGCTGGGTGCCGACTTGCGCAGTCAGGTCACGCTTTTTACGGCCTCCGATTTTGGTCGCACCTTCAGGAGTAATGGCGATGGCACCGATCACGGCTGGGGTGGACATCACCTTGTCATGGGCGGCGCGGTCCGCGGGCAGGATATTGCCGGCGCTTTTCCTGTTACCGGTCTCGGCCATGCATTGGATGTCGGTGGTGGCAGCTTGCTGCCGCAATATTCGGTTGATCAGTACGGTGCGACGCTGGCCAGGTGGTTTGGTTTGAGCGCTTCACACATTGCCGAGGTGTTTCCAGGCATCGGCAATTTTACAAACAGGAACCTCGGGTTCATGACCTGAATCGACGCCGTCTGGCGTCGTTCAGGAAATTGACGCCAGCGGCAAATTGAGCAGCAGGTTTTGTGGTTTGATGCGCAGCAGGTCTTTGCCATCCATCGCACAGGCGAGGTAGACCGGCCGGCCGGCGACGTCCGGGCGCACCAGCGAGCGATCGGCAAAGGTCATTTTGAACAGCGACAGGATGCGCCGGTTGCGCGCGGCATCGAGCGACTTGCCTTGATACAGTTCGTTGAGGATCGCCGTGGCTTGCGCATCGAGCCCGATATGCCAGGCCCATTTTTTGTCATCGATGCGGGGCACCGGTTCGACCGTGACAGCAACACCAAAAAAGTGCTGCACCCAGCGTTCGATCAGCCGGCACAATGCGGCCAGAGACGGTCGATCCTGGCCGAATGCCAGCACCGTATCGTGGGCTTCATCCCGTTGCCAGTAGCGTGCGGCGTTGCCCTGTTCGAGTACATCGAGGTCGACCCGGCGCGGCTTGGTATTGGCTTCCACCAGCAGGCGACCAAGATCGCCGTAATTGCTGCCGGACTCATGCAGTTCGACCGTCGCGGCATCGGCCAGCATGATGACGCCTTCTTCCAGCGCTACTTTCTGTGGCCGGAAAAATAGTTCAGCAGTGCGGGCCAGAACGGCATCATCGGTGCCATCAAGCATGCCACGCAAAATCAGCTGCGCCAGCTGGTCGATAAACAGCGGCGGCACCGTCACATCGCCGGAACGGAAAATCGCGAAGTAAGCTGCCTCCAGCGTCGGTGCGTCCAGCAGGCGGTCGCGAAAGGCCAGCATCACACCGTAGTTCTCGCGTGCATCGGGGTCTTGTAGTGCAGCCAGTTCGACGGCGGTTACCGGCCGCCGTGGTGCTTCCAGCAAGGCTTGATGCAAGACCAGTTCGGCCGGGCAGGACTCCGGTACCGGTGCGACTTCGGGGCGCTTCCACCAGGCGCGTAGCAGCGCATCGCTGACGATCAGTTTGCCGTCGCCGTCGCGTTCGGTCAGGTTGAAGCCGGAGTTTTGCCAGAAATCATTCATGGGTTATGTGCGCAGTGCAGTGCGTAGTGCAGTAATCGGAGTGGACGCAGTATCCCACAGTGACAAGACCGGTCGTGCTTCTGCATATTCACGGTGGCATCAGTGAAGAACTTTCAACCAACTAGTGCGTTATTACGCTTACATTAATGCCTTGTTCAATCCTTCCGACGCCACCCATGATTACCAACATTGAAGACTTGCGTGTCCTTGCCGAGCGCCGCGTGCCGCGCATGTTTTACGATTATGCCGATTCCGGCTCCTGGAGCGAAACGACTTACCGCGCCAATGTCAGTGATTTCAATGACCTGAAATTTCGTCAGCGGGTCGCCATCAACATGGAAAACCGCTCGCTGAAAACCACCATGGCGGGACAGGATGTCGCGATGCCGGTGGCCATTGCACCGTGCGGCTTGACCGGCATGCAGCGTGCCGATGGTGAGATTCTGGCAGCGCGTGCGGCTGAACAGTTCGGCGTACCGTTTACGCTGTCAACGATGAGCATTGCCTCGATCGAGGATGTTGCTGCCAACACCAGTAAACCATTCTGGTTCCAGCTGTACGTAATGAAGGATCGCGGCTTCGTCAATGACCTGATCGACCGCGCCAGGGCCGCAAAATGCTCGGCGCTGGTACTGACACTGGATTTGCAAATTCTCGGACAACGCCACAAGGATCTGAAAAACGGTTTGTCGGCGCCACCGAAATTGACCCTCCCGAACATCGTCAACATGATGACTAAGCCGGGTTGGTGCATGGGCATGCTGGGCACCAAACGTCGTACTTTCGGCAATATCGTCGGCCATGTGAAGGGTGTCGAAAACATGTCGTCGCTATCGGCCTGGACCGCCCAGCAATTTGATCCGGCGCTGTCGTGGGATGACGTCCAATGGATCAAGGACAAATGGGGCGGCAAGCTGATCCTCAAGGGCATCATGGATCCGGAAGATGCGCAACTGGCCATGCGCAGTGGTGCCGATGCACTGATCGTTTCCAATCATGGCGGTCGTCAGCTCGATGGCGCAGCCTCATCGATCGCTGCCTTGCCGGGCGTGATCGAAGCTGTCGGTGACGGTATCGAGGTCCATATGGACGGTGGCGTGCGCTCAGGTCAGGACGTGTTACGTGCTGTGGCACTCGGCGCGCGCGGTGTCTATATCGGGCGTCCTGTTTTGTACGGGTTGGGTGCGATGGGAGGCGAGGGTGTCAGCAAGTGCCTCGAGTTGATTCACAAGGAGCTCGATATAACGATGGCGTTGTGCGGCCAGACCGATATCCAGAAAGTCGGACGGCAGATCCTGTTGCCACGTAGTTGAGTCTGCCTGTCACCCGGGAAAAATCCGGTGACAGGACTGTTTTTCGCCAATGATTTTGCCCGGACGGGCGGTCGGTTCCTACTGCTTAATCCTTCCCTGCAATCCGGCTGGATCGGCGCACCGCCAGTCGGGCGGCCGTCACCAGATCG
>JBLHMB010000053.1:0-23912 GCA_047621665.1 Bradyrhizobium sp.
GTGACTCGCGGAGCGTGCGGGTAGAAAGCTTGAGCCGTGGAGTAATTCACGGCCTAGAGGAATGGCTGTCATAACGAACGGGCTTGCCCGGGAGTCGTAACAGAATCCGGCCTATCGGCTTGCTTCATTTTTTCCGCAAACAGACGGTTTTTGCGACCATCATATTGATGGCCGGGGAATGTATTCCCGTTGCCACATCATTGTTTTTGATACCGGTGCTTTTCGGTTATGTACGCTGCCGCACGGTAGTGCGCTGTGGCCTCACGTATCTTCGAGACCGTGTCTCAACCCTCAATCCCGGAAAGAATCAACAATGAACATTAACCTTGCACTTGCCCCACTGGTTTCACTGATTGCCGGGATCCTGATCCTGATCGTGCCAAGACTGCTGAACTATATCGTTGCCATCTATCTCATCCTGATTGGTTTGATAGGGTTGTTTGGTGCAGGTCGATTCATGAACTGAGGATTCAACAAAAAACGCCACTTTTCAGTGGCGTTTTTGTATGGGCAGATCCGCTTGCCGCTTGAGTTTCATGTCGAAGTAGATTGACTGCTTCAATTTCCTTGCTTGTCGGAATTACCCGTCATCGAGCGATTCATCCTGATTCAAAATCTTGTGAGAATTGCCACAGACCTGAAGCTGCCGGGAAAACAATACTACGTCCCGTGGGTACCTGATGGCATCTGCTTCATGCCCACACGACGTTCTTTTCTCAACATTCAAGGAGTAATCGACATGAAATCCATTCTGATCCCAACCTTGGTACTTGGTGCACTCGCTTCAGTGGCACAAGCCGCACCGGTGTCGCTAAATGATGCGAAGCTCGACCGGGTGACCGCCGGCAGTATCGGCACTTTTGGAGCCACAACTTTTGCCGCTACAACGGTCAAAGCAACCACGCTGGGCGCGACCACCTTTGCTGCCACTACGGTTAAAGCCACCACACTGGGGGCGACCACCCTGCGCGCCACCACCCTTGGTGCGACTACCCGCGGCGCTACGACTCTCGGTGCCACCACTCTCGGCGCAACCACGCTCGGAGCAACAACTCTGGGTGGCGTTGTCATTCGCAAATAATCACGCGACGTCACAACGGCTGCCGAGCTGACTGGCAGCCGTTGTCGTTTGATTTTTCGCCTGCACAGTCCGACTTCTTCGCGCGCGGATTCAAGTTCAGGCATGGTTGCGCTTGATCAGACAAGTACACTCATATATCGTCCATTGCCAACCTGCGCGCGGGATGCGCGTTACTTGAGACTGAATTCAGGACTTAATTCAGGACTTAATTCAGGACTTAATTCAGGACTTAATTCAGGACTAAATTCAGGACTGAATTCAGGACTAAATTCACCACCTTATTCATCATCTAACTCAACCCGCTGCAAGCCTCGCGCCATGCCAGTCCAGTACAAGGAAATCCTGTTTGCCCTGGCCATGGGGCTGTCCGGCCTGTTCTTCGGCATCCTGCCCGCCATCCAGACGCTGGAACAGACCCACGCTCTGGCCTGGTTGTTCGGCTGGCGCGGTGCTATCCGTGCCCCGGCCGAGGTAGTCATCGTGGCGATCGATGGCGAATCGGCGACCCGACTGGGATTGCCGGTCAAACCGGCGCAGTGGCCGCGTGATGTGCACGCGCAGTTGGTCACCCGGCTAGTGCAGGCGGGCGCCTCGACCATTATTTTTGACCTGTTGTTCGACCATGACGCCGCGACGCCAGCGCAGGACATCGTACTGGCTGCCGCAATGCGCGCGGCAGGCAATGTGGTGTTGGTGGAGTCGTTGGTGCAGGAGCAGTTGGCCGCCATCAAAACCGATGGCAGCAGCGTTGGTACGATCAGGGTGGAGCGGGCCATCATGCCGATTGCGTTGCTGGCGCAAGCTGCGCTGGACAGCGCAGCGTTACCACTGCCACGCGACGAGCGGATCAATGCCGCCTGGTATTTCAAGGCGAACGACGGTGCTATTGCGACCTTGCCGTCGGTGGCGTTGCAAGTGCATGCGCTGGCGCTCCATGCGCAGTTCATGCAGCGTTTGCGGCAGCGTGATCCGGGGTTTGCGGCGACCCTGCCGGCCGACGCGACGGCGCTGCGGTACGGCAGCCGCCTCGACAGCATGACGCTGCAATTACGCCGACATTTTCACGCGCATCCCGATTTGGTCAAGCAGTTGCGGCAGGATCTGGCGCGCGACAGATCCGCCGATGCCGGCACCTTGCGCGCGTTACTTGCGCTATACGCCGGACCGGACGCCCGCTATCTCAATTTTTATGGCCCGGCGCGCACCATCACCACGATGTCGTATGACCGCGTATTGCGAGGACTGCCAGCCGGTGCCGTGCGTGGCAAGGCGGTATTCATCGGTTATTCGGCGGCGGCGGCCAACGAGCAGGATCGACTGCGCGACGATTACCACACGGTGTTTTCCGGTGCCGATGGATTGCAGCTGAGTGGTGTCAAAATCGGCGCCACCGCGTTCGCCAATCTGCTCGAAGACAGCGCGCTGCGTCCACTTGATCCGCTGCGGCGGCTGGCTTTGCTATTTGGCTGGGGGTTTGTGCTGGCGCTGGTGGCATTACGCTGGCGTGTGTCGCGTATCGCTGTCCTGCTCACGCTGGGCTGTGGTGGTTATCTGGTTATTGCAGCGTGGCTGTTTCTGCGTTGCCAGCTCTGGCTGCCACTCGTCACCCCGCTGCTGGTGCAGTTACCACTGTTGCTGTTGAGCTCCGCCGTGCTGCGCTACCTGGCCGCGAGTGTCCAGCGTGAGCGTATGCGACATGCCTTCAGTCATTTCATCCCGTCATCGATGGTCGAACAACTGGCCGGCCAGACGCGCGCAATCGATGCAGCCAGCGCGTTGTGTGACGGTGTCTGTCTGGCCACCGATGCCGCCCGCTACACCAGTCTGGCCGAGACCATGGAGCCGGTCGCGCTGACGGTGCTAATGAACCGGTATTACGCAATCCTGTTTGCGCCAGTCGCTGCGCACGGTGGCATCGTCTCCGATGTCAAGGGCGACGCGATGCTGGCAATCTGGACCGGTCAGGATGACGATCGACGCTTGCGTGCCAATGCCTGTCATGCGGCGTTGGAAATCCAGCATAACCTTGCCAGCTTGCACCAGCCCGGCACAGCCAGCCAGGTACTGCCAACCCGCATCGGGCTTGATGTCGGGCCGCTGACACTCGGCAATGTCGGCGCGGGTCAGCATTACGAATATCGCGCCGTCGGCGACACCGTCAATACCGCAGCGCGTATCGAGAGCCTGAACCGGCAGTTGGGCACCGCGGTGCTGGCAGCTGCCGCAGTGATCGAAGGGCTGGACGAATTCGTGCTGCGCCCGCTTGGCGCATTTTTGCTACCAGGTAAATCGTTGCCGGTTAGGGTGGCCGAACTGCGCGCCCGGCGCGACCGGCAAACACGCCAGGACAGCTGGTTGTGCGATGCCTTCGCCGGCGCGCTCGACGCGTTCGGCCAGCAGCACTGGCAGGAGGCACTGGTGGCTTTTTCCGACATCCTGAAGGTCGTGCCGACAGATGGCCCGTCGCAATTTTATTTACGCCAATGTGTGCGAAATATCACTGAAGCGCCAACGCAGCCGTGGAATGCTGTGATGCGCATTGACGAGAAATAGTGCGCTGCAGGCTGCGCCGTGGCGACAGCCCGCGCTCAACCGTAAAAAATTTCCATTTAGTAATGATGAAAAAAATACGATGTCATGACCTTGACCGCGAAACCCTGAAAGAGGGCGTGTGACGGAGCCCATACAGACCCGGCTGCTGCGTTTCTTGCGCATCGGTTTGTTTATCAGCGCCACTCTGTCAGTGCGTCCGTACGGTCGCGTGCGATGGATCATACCGGTGCTCATTGTCGGGACTCTGTCCGGCCAGATCGTGCACGCCGCTGATAGATGTGCGCTACCCGTTGCTCATCTGGTTTCAGTGCAGGGTACGGTCGAATGGTGGCGCGCGGAACCGGCCGGCTGGCAGACGGCCCGCAGCGGCATGCTGTTGTGTCCGCAGGATAAGGTTCGAGTGGGCCTTTCCAGTCGGGCAGCGCTGCTGCTACCGAACGAAACGACGCTGCGTCTGAACCAGAAAACGACCGTCACGATCAGTGCGCTCGATGACCGGCAACGCTCGTTGATCGAGTTGCTGCTCGGCGCGATACATGTCATTACCCGAACTCCGCAACCTTTCAGCATCAAGACGCCCTTCGTCAACGCCAATATCGAAGGCACCGAGTTCGCCATCGGCGTCGATACTGCGGCGGCGACGGTGGCCGTCATCGAGGGCCGGATCGCGCTCGACAATCCGTATGGACGGATCGTGTTGGCCGGCGGTGAAGCCGGCATCGCCGTAACGGGGCGGGGGCCGGAAAAAACCGTCACGCTGCGACCTGTTGATGCGGTGCACTGGGCCTTGTATTACCCGGCGGTGCTGGCACGCCGGAGCGACCTGCAACGTATCGATGATGGCGGGCTCGACAGTAACGGGCTGATCGAACATGCCAGCGAGTTGCTTGCCGCCGGCCGCCACGACGAGGCTGCGTCCGAACTCGATCAGGTGCTCTCTGCCAATCCGTCAGACAGCCGCGCCAGCGCATTAAAAGCCATCATCGCACTGGTGCAAAACAATCTGCAGAGCGCACTGGAGCTCGCGCACCGGGCAACGGCCAATCCTGCCCCATCGGCCGCCGCCTGGCTGGCACAGAGCTATGTCGAGCAGGCTCGCTTCAGGATCGACGACGCCCTTGGCAGCGCTCGCATTGCCACCCGTATTGCTCCCGGGGATGCGCTGGCGTGGGCCCGTGTGGCAGAACTGGAGATGGCCAATGGCAATCTGGATGCGGCGCTGCAGGCCGCCGGTACCGCCGTTGGCCTCGATCCGCAGGTCACCAAAATCCAGACGGTGTTGGGTTTCGCGCAGTTGACGCAGATGCAAACCGGACCGGCGATGCGTGCCTTCGAACGTGCCATCGCGCTCGATCAAGCCGACCCGCTACCGCGTCTGGGTCTGGGGCTGGCAAAAATCCGCCATGGCGAGCTCGGTCCGGGACGCACCGAAATCGCGATTGCAGCGAGCCTCGACCCGCTTGATGCACTCATTCGCAGCTATCTCGGCAAGGCTTATTTCGAGGAAAAGCGCAATGCGCTGGCGGCCACGCAATGGCAACTGGCAAAGACACTGGACCCGAATGATCCGACCCCGTGGCTCTACGACGCCGTGCGCAAGCAAAGTGAAAACCGGCCAGTCGAAGCACTTGCCGATCTCGAACAGTCGATTGCCCTGAACCAGAATCGTGCCGTGTACCGCTCGCAATTACTGCTTGACTCGGACCGTGCCAGTCGTCTTGCCGGTATCGCCAGGATCTACGATGACCTGGCTTTTGAACGTTTCGCGGTCAGCGAAGCGACCCGGTCACTGGCCGCCGATGCGTCCAATTATTCCGGTCACCATTTTCTGGCGGATGCGTATTCGCGGCTCGAGCGCCATGAAATCGCCAGCGTCAGCGAGCGCTTGCAAGCCCAGTTGCTGCAACCGCTCAACATCAATCCGGTGCAACCCAAACTGGCATTTTCGAACATCAATACGCCGGGTCTGAACGGAGCGGTGCTGCCGGCCTTCAACGAATTTAATCCACTGTTCGAACGCAATGCCACCCAACTGGCGGCCTCGGCGGTGGCGGGCACTCAGGCCACCGCCGCGGGCGAGGCCGTGCTGTCCGGTGTACAGGATCGGTTTTCCTGGAGCGTCGGCGGCTTTCATTTCGATACGCAAGGGTTTCGCGATAACAACGCGATTCGCCACACCATCGGCGACGCATTCGTCCAGTTTGCGCTGTCACCGCGCCTGAATCTGCAAGCCGAACTCAGCCATCGGGCGACCCAACACGGCGACATCTCGCTCGATATGGTGCCGGGGCGCTATTCCGGGATTTACCGGCGCACGCTGGATCAGTCAAGCGAGCGGCTCGGCGTGCACTGGGCCGGTTCAAGTAATGCCGACACCCTGGTCTCGCTGATCCATACCCGGGCCGACGAACGCCAGCGTTTTGATGCCGACGGCCTGGCCAGCCTGAACTCCCGCGATCAGGGCAGCCAGTTCGAAGTGCAGCAGCAGTTACGTTTTCCACGCGTCAATCTGGTGACGGGTGCCGGTTACTACCGCTTTGACGTGCAAGAGAATTTGTTTGATACGCCGAACCAGTTCACGCGCAGCCGCTGGAATGTGTATGGCTATGGACGGGTGCGCCTGTCCGAAGACGTAATCGCGACCATTGGCGCGAGTCTCGACGACTATGCCGAAGCCGATTTCCGCCAGCAAAAATGGAATCCCAAACTCGGTCTGCAATGGCAAATCACGCCGCGCCTGATGCTGCGCACGGCTAGCTTTCAGACCGTCAAGCCTGCGCTGTATGTGCAGCAAACCATCGAGCCGACCGAGGTCAGCGGCTTCAACCAATTTTTCGACGAGGGTAACGGCAGCCGGGCCCGGCGTGACGCCATCGCGCTGGAGTTGAAAGCCACGCCGCGCGTCAATTTGCAATTCGAAGCCTCGCGCCGGCGACTGGCCTTGCCGGTATTGGCGGAGAACGCGCTGGCCGACACCGAAACACAACGCGAGGAAGCATTGCGTCTGTCGCTTGGCTGGCAAATCGCGCCGCGCTGGACGCTGGCCGGCGAAGCGCTGGCCGAACGCTTTGACCGGCAATCCGCGTTGCTGTTCGGCCCTAGCTTGATCCGCACCAATACTGCAAGCGTCGGCGTGCGCTACTTTCAACCGAACGGGTTATTCGGCCGGATCAGCGCCACCGCCGTTCGCCAGCGCGTTGATGCTATCAATGGTGAGCTGGTTGAAAGCAACACCGATTGCTTCGCGCTGCTCAATGCGGCGTTTGGCTTGCGCCTGCCGGCACGGATGGGCACGATCACACTGGAAGGAAGGAATCTGCTGGACCGGAAATTTCGCTATCAGGATGCGAATTTTCGTACTCCAGCGCAACAAAGTCCACCGTTCATTCCCGCCCGGAGCGTCGTCATCCAGCTCACCGCCGCGTTCTAAAAATTCACCGCCTCATGCATTCTCAACCACCGATGGAGTCCGTTCATGATTGCGACACGCACCCTGATTTTCCCTTTTCCGCGGCGCTGGATGGCTGCGGCACTTTGTCTTGCGCTGGTCAGCACATTGGCCCCGGCGGGCGACCTGGAGACTGCGGTTGCCAGGCACGAGCCGGAATTGCCGCAACCACCAAAAACCTTCAGCAAAAAGTTGACCGACCGGCTCGGCGTCAAGAATGTTGCCTATCTGCTGGCCGTCGATGTCAACGGCAACGTCGTGCCGTTCGTGCCGGAAGAGCCCAAGAGCAGCTTTCGCTTCATCGATCCGGCACGAGAAAAACTGACCATGGACATCTATGAAATTGCGCCGTTCACGATCGTGGCTGGCAAGCGCAATCCGTTTTGCGTAGTGTTTGTGGGTGGCAGCGCGCGCAAATTGTGGATGGAATCCTGTCCCTGAAGGACGATCACAGCAGGAATTGCCATGCTGACGAAAACCAAGTGCTGCGGCCCGGCCAATTCGCTGTTGGCCGTGATTACTGAATTTCGCGCGCTGCAAGCGGCCGATCTGGACGCCATCGGCAGCCGCTGCCAATGGCGCAGGGCGATTGCGGGCGAAGTCGTACTGCATTATCAGGATGACGGGAGCAGCATTTTTTTCATTATTGAGGGCACGATCAGGCTGACCCACTATGCCAAGTCCGGTCATGAAGTCATTCTGGGCGAGTTGAATGCGGGCGACATGTTCGGCGAACTGGCTGCCATTGACGGCCAGCGTCGCTCGGCCACCGGTGTGGCAAGAACCGATACGCTGCTCGCGGTGATGCCGGCGGCCGCATTTCTTGACCTGCTCCGGACCAGTCACCCGATTGCCATGGCGACCCTGCGACGGTTGAGCGGGCAGGTGCGCCGGCTCACCGAGCGGGTATTTGATTTCAGCACACTGGCGGTACGCAACCGGATTCATGCCGCATTGTTACAGCTGGCCAAAGATCAAGTGACCGGCACCAACCAGGCCATCATCACGCCAGTGCCAACCCACATCGACCTGGCCAACATGATCAGCACGCACCTCGAAGCCGTCACGCGTGAATTCAATGAGCTGGTCCGAGACAAGCTGATCCGTCGCGAAGAACACAGCATCGTCATCCTCGACATCGAACGCTTGCGCCGGATGGTGCACGCAGTCCGCGGCTGGTAGGCCGCTGGCACGTGCGCCGCAAGCAGCATTCATCGCGTGTGCTTGCCGGGTGTGCTTACGTCTGTGTTTATTGTGGATTTTATCACAGATTTCCACCGCCCTGATCCGTATTCTTGTTCTGGCAATTGGCCGGCAAGCCCGCAGCGCAAGCCGTCGCCTGACGCGCCCGGCGGCCACTCCGGCCATCACTTTGACGCAGACCGATTCGATTTGAAAGGTGCCACCATGAACATGACTATGAACACGTCTCTTGCAGAACATGCAGTGCGGTCCAGCAATGCCGTGCCAGCCAACGCGACCGATTTTGTCGCTTCCTTCCATGCGATGCCATTAATTGAACCCGGACTCGACTGCGACGACGCCCAGGCCCAAATCGAACTGGCGCTGGCATTGCAGCAGGCCGGCAATCTGACCGGCGCCGTGACGGCCTATGCGCGTGCCATCGCGCTGCAGCCCGAATGGCCGCAAGCCTACGCGATGCTGGGCATTGCGCTGCAGTCGCTGGGGCAGATCGACGATGCCATCGGTGCCTTCCGTCAGGCCATTGAACTGGCTCCCGATGAGGCGCAGAGCTGGTCCAATCTAGGTGTGCTGCAGCAGGAACGCGGTCGCTCTGCCGAAGCGATCGACGCGTTGCACAATGCGCTGCGGCTGCAGCCGCGCTTTACCGAGGCGCATGCCAATCTGGGCGTGATCCTGCGTCTGCAGGGCCGGCTCGATGAAGCGATCGAAGCGTTCCGGCACGCACTTGCGTTGCGGCCTAACTATGCCCAAGCGCATGCGAACCTCGGTGTCTGCTTCAACCAGCTCGGTCGCAGCGAGGATGCCGCCAGTGCGTTGCGGGTTGCCACCATTCTCCAGCCGGACTATGCCGGGGCGCATGCCGATCTGGGCCGGGTGATGATGGCGCTGGGCCGCCCCGGTAATGCCGCCGCCGCCTGCCGCACCGCCATCAGCCTCGGTATGGAAACCAGTGATAACTATCTGAGTATGGGCGTGGCACTGCAGGAGTTGGGCCAAGCCGACGACGCTATCGCAGCGTACCAGCGTGCCATCGATCTGGCACCGGACTGTGCCGATGCCTGGTCCAATCTGGGCGTGGTGCTGCTCGAACAAACGCTGCACGACAAGGCAATCGCCGCCTTCCGCCAGGCCGCCGCATTGAACCCGTTGCATCCGCATGCATTCGCCAATCTGAGCATTGCGCTGCACGAACGGGGCGACGACGAACAGGCTGCCGGGTACTTCGAGCAGGCGGTCCGGCTCAACCCTGATGATGCCGACGTATACTCCAATTTTGCGATGGTGCGTATTCATCAGCAACGCTTTGATGACGCCCTGGCGTTGCTCGGCAAGGCCGCCGACCTGAACCAGAATCACGGCCGGCGGCCCGGTGAAGGCCTGACGGTGCCGTTCTACCGGATCAAGCATGACCGCGAACAGATGGCCTTGCTGCGTGAGCGCGGGTTGCTGGCGCCTGAGTTCGCCGGCTATGCCGATGCGCTCGACGCGCTGTCGGTTAGCCGTGCACCGGCCGCAGACAGCACGACGAACTTGTCGACGGATGCCAACACGCTGAGCCGCATTGCGCCATCCTATAACCGGCTGGTGCACCTGCCGGCAGCGGTCGCACTCAATGGACCGTGTTTGAATCCGCAACTCGATATCGTCCAGCTGGAACGCGCTTATCTGGAGTCCAGGCCGGAGGTGGTCTGGGTGGATAATTTTCTGTCGCAGCCAGCGCTGGAGGCGATTCGCAATTTCTGCCATGAAGCAACGGTCTGGAAGAAAGAATATGCGAACGGTTATCTTGGCGCGACGCTCAAGGATGGTTTTGCTTCGCCGCTGATTCTGCGCATTGCCGAAGAATTGCGGCTCGCGTTCCCTGCCATTTTTGGCTCCAATCTGCTGGAGCAGGCCTGGGCCTTCAAGTACGACAGCACGATGAAGGGTATTAACGTGCACGCCGATTTTGCCGCCGTGAATGTCAACTTCTGGATTACCCGCGAACAGGCTTGTCTGGACCCGGAGCGCGGAGGGCTGGTGATCTGGGATGTCGAAGCGCCACGCGACTGGAGCTTTCAAAAATATAACGGCGACGAAGCGCAGATACGGCACTTTCTCAGTGAGTCCGGTGCTAAATCGATTCGCGTGCCGTACCGCGAAAACCGCTGCGTGATTTTTAACTCGACGCTGTTTCATGAAACCGATCGGTTCGCTTTCAACGATGCCTACCAGGACCGGCGCATCAACGTCACGCTGCTGTACGGCAAAGGTTTGAAAATGCGCTAGGCAACATCAATGACCACCTTGATCCCTCCCTGGCGACTGCTGGGCTGCACGCTGTTGTGCCTGCACTCAGTCGCGGCCGCCGCGCCGCGCATCGTTACCTCGTTGCTGGAACTGCGACAGCAGCATGTCATTGTCCAGAAATTCGATCTCAGCTGCGGCGCGGCAGCACTGGCTACGTTGCTGCGCTTTCAGCATGGCGAACCGGTCACCGAACGGGACGTCGCCACCGGCCTGATGCGGCGCAGTGACTACATCGATGATCCCGGTCTGATCCGGCGGCGCGAGGGATTTTCACTGCTCGACCTGAAGCGCTATGCGCAGTCGCGCGGTTATGACGGGCTGGGCTTCGGCAATCTTGGCCTGGAGGATTTGATGCGTGACGCGCCGCTGATGGTGCCGGTGAACTTGCACGGTTACAACCATTTCGTGATTTTTCGCGGTAGCGTCAATCACCGTGCCGTGCTGGCTGATCCGGCCTGGGGCAACCGCAGCATGCCGCTCGACGAATTCCTGCGCGCCTGGATCGACTTTCCGCAATTAGGCCGGATTGGTTTCTTGATTCGACGTCGCGATGGTCAACCGGCGACCGATAATTTGCTGGCCTTGCCGCCGGAGTCCAGCCGATGAACCGTGCGTACTCGTGGCCTGTCGTGCTGTGTGTGCTGTTTGCCGGCAGCGCAGATGCCCACGCTGACGATCAGACAGTACTTCTGGAGCAACTCCGGCAACGCGACCAGCAGATCCGGACCCTGCAGGAAAAAGTTCGTCAGCTTGAACAGCGTCAGTTACCGCAGCAGCCCACCCTGGTCCCCAACGCCAGCGGCATGTTTGCGGTCGATGCGGTGGCAGCTGAGCACGCACTGGAGCGGACACTGACCCGATCAGGTGCCTTATTGCTGCCAGCCGGTCAGGCCGAACTGCAGTTTGGCGCTAGTTATGCGCACAGTGGGCAGCAGACCCCGGCGCTGATCGCGCAGGATGGTCAGTTAGGAATCGGTACCACGACTTTGCGCCGGCATGATGCCGGTACCAGCGTGGCAGCGCGCGTTGGCCTGCCTTCCGATACGCAATTTGACGTCACGCTGCCGTACCGTGTGATCCGGCAATCGGTAATCGAGCCGGTTGATTTCAGTCGCGTACGCGAGACCCGTACTGCCAGCACCAGCGTCGGTGACCTGTCGTTCGGATTGGCCAAAACGCTGATGCGCGAACAGGACTGGCGGCCAGATCTGATCGGGCGCATCGGCTGGACTGTCGGCAATGGAAAAGAAGCCAGCGGCAACATACAGGTCGGCGACGGTTTCAGAAAAATTCGCGGCGAACTGACCGCGCTCAAGCGTCAGGACCCCTTGGTATGGACCGCCAATCTGTCCTACGAATCCACCTTCAAAAAAGGCGCATTTCAGCCCGGTGCGCAAGTCGGCTTGTCACTGTCGGCACTGCTGGCAGCCAGTCCGGAGTCGTCATTGAGCGTGGGTTTCGATCAGACGTTTTCAGGGTCAACCCGGATCCATGGCGTCAGCGTGGCGGGCAGTGATCAGCGCGCTGGTGTGCTGACGCTGGGGGCAACGTCACTGATCGGCAGGAACACGCTGCTGTCGCTCTCGGCCGGCATTGGTCTGACCCGCAATACGCCCGATTACGTCATCAATGTGGCGCTGCCGATCCGCTTTGATCTATTTAACTAGGACGGGTGCGGGTGTACAACCAGCGCAGTGTTCCAGTACGCATTCTTCCCGGTGGTGATGGATGGACGCGCAGGCGTGCAGGCATAAAAAAAGGGGACGGCCCCTCTGAGCCGTCCCCCTCTGCCGATGAACGTCGCCGTAATTTCAATTAGCTACCGCTGTAGTTGATGTTCGTCGACTGATGATTGCGCACGGATTCGATCGCTTCTTTGCGCACGGCAAGGCGGGTGCGTGTGGTGGTCGCGGCCGGTTGCTCGAAAGTACCGATGTCATTTTGTGCATACGCAGTCTGGTCACGGTCGCGCAATACTTCAGCCCGGACATCCGCGCGAGTGCGGGTCGACTTGAAGTTATCCATTTCCGGGAAAGGCATCAGGTCAGCGGCGAAGACGGAACCTGCGGCGGCAAACAGGGCAACTGCGGTGATCAATTTTTTGGCATTCATGGTGTTTCTCCAGAGTAGTTAATTGGTGATTCAGGTGATGAGTCGTTGCCTGGCGCCACCGTGTCAGCTTCCGACCCGGCTTCTGCGCCCTGGTGAATTGCATCCAGTAGTGCTGTGCGCTCATCGATGGAATAGAGTTTATACGTTGCCGTATCCGCCAAAAAGCCGATTAAACACAACTCACTGTTGCTGATAATGGAATGGTGAGTGTTTCGGTGCGTGGTCTTCCCGGTTCTGTCGGCCGTACCTGCATGCTCGCTGAAATGACAAAGGGGACGGCTCGTTTGAGCCGTCCCCTCCATTTCGATCAACGTTGCCGTAATGTTAATTAGCTACCGATGTAATCGATATTTGTCGACTGATGATTGCGCACGGATTCGATCGCTTCCTTGCGCACGGCAAGGCGGGTGCGTGTGGTGGTCTCGACCGGTTGCTCGAAAGTACCGATGTCATTTTGTGCATACGCAGTCTGGTCATGGTGGCGCAATACTTCAGCCCGGACATCTGCGCGAGTGCGGGTCGACTTGAAGTTATCCATTTCCGGGAAAGGCATCAGGTCGGCGGCGAAGACGGAACCTGCGGCGGCAAACAGGGCAATTGCGGTGATCAATTTTTTGGCATTCATGGTGTTTCTCCAGAGTAGTTAGTTGGTGATTCAGGTGATGAGTCGTTGCCTGGCGCCACCGTGTCAGCTTCCGATCCGGCTTCTGCGCCCCGGTGAGTTGCATTTAGTAGTGCTGTGCGCTCATCGATGGAACAGAGTTTATACATTGCTGTATCTGCAAAAAAGCCGATTAAACGCAACTCACTGTTGCTGATAGTGGAATTATCGATGGTCTCGCTCCATCCGTGTGCTCCAGGCCCGCCACCCGTTTCTTCGCCTAACTCGCCAACCCCTCACCGCAATCCATCCAGTCTGTGAAGAATCGACCGGGACAGTGATTGCGTTGTCTCGTCCTGGCTGTCTTCTGAATTATCTTTTGTAACCTTTATTATCAAAATTTAGGTGAGTCAGCTCAGGCGCTACTTTCAATATCACTCATAAGTCCTTCATTTTGAAGGTTTAACTATTTGAGTATTGCATCAAGCAAACTCGCTAAGTCGTTGACTTCATTGGAAAAAACATTGTTTTTCTCATTCTTAATTACTTGACCGAAAATTCAGCATCCTCTAAAGTGGATATCAGTGTGAAAAAGTGTAGTTTTGTGGGATGAAATCAAGATTTTTCCACTTCCTTTTTTGCAACAAATGACATTTAAATCATAACCCAAGGGGAATGCAGGGTGTTTCAAGGGGCCTCAGCACTAAGTCTCGATGCAAAAGGACGGATGTCAATTCCGGCCAGGCATCGTGACGCGCTGGCATTGCAGTGTGAGGGTCACATCACCCTGACAAAGCATCCCCATGGCTGCCTGTTGTTTTTCCCCCGTCCGGTATGGGAGTCGCACCGCGAGCAGATCGCCTCCTGGCCGATGTCGGCGCGCGCCTGGCAGCGTATTTTTCTGGGCAACGCGTCCGATGTCGAGATGGATTCCACGGGCCGCATCCTGATCGCGCCTGAATTGCGTACTGCCGTCGGCTTGTCGCGCGATGTCATGTTGCTGGGGATGGGAAGTCATTTCGAGATCTGGGATGCGGCCAAACTGGCCGAGAGCGAAGCCGCGGCAATCGCCACCGGCATGCCCGATGTATTAAGTAATTTTTCTTTTTGAGCTCCGTGAATACTTTATCTGTGGTCCCCGAGTTCTTGCACCGTACTGTCCTGCTGGAAGAAGCCGTTGAGGCGCTTGCACTGCAAGGGGCGCGCAGTGATGGTATTTACCTTGACGGTACGTTTGGCCGTGGCGGTCACAGCCGTCGCATCCTGTCTGTTCTGGGCGGGCGCGGCCGTCTGGTCGCCTTTGACAAGGATCCGCAGGCAATTGCCTCCGCCAGCGAGATCACCGATCCCCGCTTTGACATCGTGCATGACAGTTTCGCAACGCTCGACGCAGCCCTGTCAACGCGCGGCATCGGGCAAGTCGATGGCGTGCTGCTGGACCTGGGCATTTCGTCACCGCAAGTCGATGATGCGGCGCGCGGTTTCAGCTTTCGTGCCGATGGCCCGCTCGACATGCGCATGGATACCACCCGGGGCTTGTCTGCCGCTGAATGGCTTGCCACTGAAACCGAAGAAAACATTGAGAAAGTGATACGTAACTATGGGGAAGAACGGTTTGCTTTTCAGATTGCAAAGGCGATTGCTGCTAGCCGGGCAATCGCGCCAATTTCAAGCACACGACAGCTTGCCCAGATCGTGGCACGCGCCGTCAAGACCCGCGAAAAGGGCAAGGACCCGGCTACTCGGACCTTTCAGGCTATCCGGATTTACATCAATCAGGAACTTGAAGAACTCGAAATAGGCTTGCAGCAAGCCTATGTCCGCCTGGCCCCGCACGGACGCCTGGTGGTGATCAGTTTTCATTCGCTGGAAGACCGCATCGTCAAGCGTTTCATGGCATCGAAAGCCCATGTCGAGCAGCCCGATCGACGTTTGCCGATTCGGGCAGTCGACTTGCCGCAGCCGGAAATGATGCTGATTTCGAAGGCGAAGCCGTCGGCTGAAGAGGTCGCCGGCAATCCCCGTTCGCGCTCGGCGGTCATGCGCGTGGCGCAACGCTTGCCGGCAGCGGGGGCGCAATGACCGGACGCTTCAACCTGATACTGACGATCTTGCTGGTGCTGTGCGCGCTGTTGCTGGTCAATGCGCAATATCAGGCACGGCGGTTATTTATCGAGCTTGAGCACACGCAGTCACTGGCGCGCCAGCTCGAAATCGAATGGTCGCAATTGCAGTTGGACCAATCCACGCTGGGCAAGCATGTGCGCATCGAAGCCAGTGCCCGGCGCGAGTTGAATATGGTACCGCTGACGCCGGCGCGTATCCAGTACCTGACCACGGACGCCAAATGACCCGGCCGCCATCACGCAACAGTGCCGCCGGAGCCCGGGTCGCCGCCGCCAAGGGCGTGCCGTTTTCAGCCAGTCCGGTGCTGGCCGTCAAGCTGTCGGTCTGGCGCTCACGCTTTGTGCTGTTTGTCCTGTTTGCCGCTTTCGTGACGCTGGCCGGACGGGCTCTGTGGTTGCAGGGGATTTCGACCGAATTTTTGCAAAAGCAGGGTGAGTCGCGTTATGCCCGCACGCTTGAATTGCCTGCCACGCGTGGCAAGATCACGGATCGTAATGGCAATGTGCTGGCCTCGTCGATACCGGTCAAGGCGGTTTGGGCGATCCCGGATGATGTCCAGAAGGCCCCGAAAGCCAAGCTGCAGCAGCTGGCCAAGCTGCTCGATATGACTGATGCCGAACTCAATCGCAAGCTTGATTCGGATCGCAACTTTGTCTACTTGCAACGTCAGGTAGAAAAAGAAACTACCGACAAGATCGCCTTGCTCGACATCACGGGGATCGAAACGCGCAAGGAGTACAAGCGTTTTTATCCTGAAGGTGAGGTCATGGCCCATGTGGTCGGGTTCACCAATATCGAGGACGCCGGTCAGGATGGCATGGAACTGTCGGCGCAAAAAACACTGGCCGGCTCGCTTGGTAGCCGGCGGGTCATCAAGGATAGGCTCGGCCGGATTGTCGAAGACATCGGCTCGATTCGCGAACCCCATGACGGCAAGGATCTGGTCCTGTCGCTTGACAGCAAGATCCAGTACATCGCGTACACCCATCTGAAGGACGTGGTCGAGAAATCCAAGGCCAAGGCGGGTGGTGCGATCGTGCTTGATGTCAAGACCGGCGAAATACTGGCGCTGGTCAATTTACCGACGTACAACCCGAACGATCGCTCCGTGCTGACCGGTGCGCAATTGCGCAACCGCGTGCTGACCGATACCTTCGAGCCCGGCTCGACGCTCAAGCCGTTCACCGTGGCGCTGTCGCTCGACACCCACCACATCACGCCCGACACCGTCTTCCAGACCGCGCCGGGAAGAATGACCATCGGTACGGCCACCATCGGTGATGCGCATGCCCACGGATTGCTCACTGTCAGCCAGATTATCCAGAAGTCGTCGAACATCGGTACCGTCAAGATCGCGCTGCAAATGACGCCGCAGGAAATGTGGGAGATGTTCACCACGGTGGGTTTCGGCCAGCAGCCGAAGGTAGCCTTTCCCGGTGCCGTTGCCGGCCGGGTGCGCTCGTTCAAGAACTGGCGGCCGATCGAGCAGGCCACGATGAGTTACGGTCACGGTATCACTGTGTCGCTGATCCAGCTGGCCAGGGCCTACATGATTTTCGCCCGCGATGGCGACATGATTCCGCTGTCGATCACGAAGGTGGCGCAACCGCCCGCCGGGCAACAAGTCATTGCCAAAAAAACTGCGCTTGAGATGCGCATGATGCTGGAGTCGGTGGTTAGTCCCGAAGGTACCGCGCCACAAGCTCAGGTCCCCGGTTATCGGGTCGGCGGCAAGACCGGTACCGCACTGAAAGTGATCGGCGGTCGCTACGTCAACAAGTATGTGGCGTCCTTTGTCGGCTTCGCGCCTGTCTCGAACCCGCGCATCATTGTGGCCGTCATGGTCGACGAGCCGAGCGCCTATGGTCACTACGGCGGTGTTGTCGCCGCGCCGGTTTTTGCGGCCATCACGGCAAACGCGTTGCGGGCATTGAATGTCGTGCCGGATTCGACCGTCACACGTATCGTAATACCCGACAATCCGCTTCAGGAGAGCCTGTGAGCACCACGCCCGAGCAAATCGTTGACTGGCTTCGCGCACACGCGCCAGCGGCCGGACTGTCGTCCGACTCGCGCAGTATTGCCGCTGGTGACGTGTTTTTTGCGTATCCGGGCGATGCAGCCGATGGCCGTCGTTTCATTGATGATGCGATTGAGCGCGGTGCGGTCGCCATTGTCTGCGAAGCCGAAGCTGAAGCTGAAGGCGTGGCCCGGCATGGCCCGGCTGGTTTTCCGCTGCTCGCCGTAGTCGACCTGAAGGCTTGCGCCGGCTTCGTTGCCGCGCTGTGGTACGGCCAGGCCGGGCCGGCGCTGTGGACGGTTGCTGTCACCGGCACCAATGGCAAGACGTCCTGCAGTCAGTGGCTCGCTGCTGCGCTGTCACGCCTGACCGGACCCTGTGCAGTCATCGGTACGCTCGGAACCGGATTGTTCCGGCGCGGTAGTGTCGATCAGCTGGCCGAGACCGGTTACACCACGCCGGATGCGATTCTGTTGCAGCGTCGCTTGCGCGACCTGCGCCTGGCCGGTGCCACGGCACTGGCCATCGAAGCGTCCTCGATCGGACTCGATCAGGGCCGCCTCAATGGCTTGCCTGTCCGGACTGCGCTGTTCACCAATTTCACCCGCGACCATCTCGATTACCACGGCGATATGGCGACCTATGAAGCTGCCAAAACGACGCTGTTCGATCAACCCGGTTTGCAGCACGCGGTGCTCAACCTCGATGACGCGATGGGCCTGCGTCTGCTGGCGCACCTGCAGCGCAGTGCGCCGCAACTGACGCTGATCGGCTACACGCTGGCCGCTGCAGCAGAAACCGGTCCAGCGCCGGCCGGCATCATTGTCCTGCGCGCCGGCGACATTCGCAGCAGCCATGCCGGCACCAGTTTCCAGCTGAGTACGCCCGATGGCACGATGCTGGTCCGGTCCCGTCTGGTCGGACGTTTTAATGTCAGCAATGTGCTCGGCATCATCGGTGTGTTGCTGGGCCAAGGCCATGCGTTGCGGGCGATCGTCGATGCCATCGAAGCGTTGACTGCGGTGCCAGGTCGCATGCAACAATTCGGTGGTCAGGATGCGCCGCTGGTGGTGATCGATTACGCCCACACGCCTGATGCATTGGAAAAAACCCTGGCAGCGCTGCGGCAGGTGGCCGACCAGCGGCATGGCAAACTCTGGTGCGTGTTTGGTTGCGGCGGCGACCGTGATCCCGGCAAGCGGCCGCAGATGGGATTGGCGGCCCTGGCCGCTGACGAGGTCATCATCACCAGCGACAATCCGCGCAGCGAAGCAGCGGCGGAGATCATCGCGCAAATCCTGTGCGGCACCAAGTCGCGCGCGGACAGTCATGCTGCGCCGCGGGTCGTCGAAGACCGCGCTGCCGCGATCCTGTGGGCAGTGCGGCATGCCGGCAATGCCGATGTAATTTTGGTCGCTGGCAAGGGTCATGAAAACAGCCAGGAAGTCCGCGGCAAGAAATTGCCCTTTCTCGATGCCGATCATGCCGCGCTGGCCTTGGCCACGCGCGCGACGCACAAGGGAACCCGGGTATGAAATCCACACTCCTCGATTTGCAGCCCTGGCTGGCGGGCGCCCGTGCGAATGGCGATGCCAGTTTCGACGGCATCTCGACCGACAGTCGTACGGCCACTGCCGGCAGCCTGTTCGTCGCTTTGCGCGGTGAAAAATTCGACGCCCACAAGTTCATGGGCGGGCTGGCGGCGCGCGGTGTGACCGCCGCAGTCGTCGAGCGGGTGCCGAAAGACCTGACCATTCCCGCCTTGATCGTGCCGGACACCCGGATCGCGCTGGGTGCCATCGCACGCCACTGGCGGCGCCAATTTTCGTTGCCAGTCATCGGCGTTACCGGTAGCAATGGCAAGACAACGGTCAAGGAAATGCTGGCCGCAATCCTCGGGACGGCACTGGGTGCCAATCACTTTCTGGCGACGCGCGGCAACTTCAACAATGACATCGGTGTTCCGCTGACCGTCCTGCGCCTGCACAACGGTTGCCGCGCAGCGGTCATCGAGCTCGGCATGAACCATCCGGGCGAGATCGCCCGGTTGTCGGTGATGGCCCAGCCAACGCTAGGACTGGTCAACAACGCCCAGCGCGAACATCAGGAATTCATGGTCAGCGTCGAAGCCGTCGCAAAAGAAAATGGTGCCGTCCTCAGTGCACTACCCGCCAACGGCATTGCCGTCTTTCCGGCTGACGATCCTTACACGCCGCTGTGGCGCGGCCTGGCCGGTGCCATCGGCCAGCGCAAGGTGATGACGTTCGGACTGAGTGGCGACGCTGATGTCACCTGTACCTGGAAAGCCATCGGCTTCGGCAGCGAACTGCAAGTGCGCGCCGGTGAGCGGACGTTTACTGTGATGCTCGACGCCGCCGGCCAGCACAATGTGCGCAATGCGCTGGCAGCGATCACCTGTGCGCTCGGCATCGGTATCGGCATTGATGTCATCGTACGCGGCCTGGCGGCCTTCGCCCCGGTCAATGGACGGCTGCAGCGCAAGGAGGCTGTCAACGGCGCGCAAGTCATTGACGACAGCTACAACGCCAATCCGGATTCGGTCCGTGCCGCCATCGACGTACTGGCGCAGGCACCGGCGCCGCGTGTACTGGTACTGGGCGACATGGGCGAAGTCGGCAACGACGGCCGCAAATATCACGAAGAAGTCGGTGCCTATGCGCGCGGTCGTGGCGTCCAGCACTTGCTGACGATGGGCGACCTGGCCCAGCACAGCGGCAGCGCGTTCGGCGCGCACGCCAAACATTTCCAGGACATCGAGGCCTTGCAGCAAGTCCTCGATACGCTTGCCACACCCGATTCAACCGTGCTGGTGAAGGGATCGCGCTTCATGCAAATGGAACGTGTGGTCCATCACCTGACCGGTCAACCTGCACAGGAAACACACTGACATGCTGCTCTGGCTTGCCCAATATTTTCAGGAATATATCGGACCCCTGCGGGTCTTTAACTTCATCACGTTTCGCGCCGCCTTTGCGACGATGACCGCGCTGGCCATCGGCCTGATCGCCGGTCCTGCCGTGATCCGCATGCTCGCGCGCCTCAAGGTCGGTCAGGCAGTACGCCACGATGGTCCGCAAACCCACCTGATCAAGAACGGCACCCCGACCATGGGTGGCGTGCTGATCCTGATTTCGATCAGCATCTCGACGCTGCTCTGGTCTGACTGGAACAACCGCTTCATCTGGCCGGTGCTGTTTGTCACGCTGGGTTTCGGCGCGATCGGCTGGTTCGATGATTACCGCAAGGTGGTCTACAAAGACCCGCAAGGCATGCCCTCGCGTGAAAAGTATCTGTGGCAATCGCTGATCGGGATTGTCGCTGCGCTGTATCTGGCGTTTTCGGTGGCCGCGCCCGGCACCGACCAGTTCTGGGATTTGTTCGTGGCATGGGTGCAGTCCGGATTCAGCATGGACTTGCCGCCGAAGGCCGACCTGATTGTGCCGTTCTTCAAAACCATCAGCTATCCGCTCGGCGTCTGGGGTTTCATCGCACTGACTTATTTCGTCATCGTCGGTACCAGCAATGCGGTCAACCTGACCGATGGCCTGGACGGACTGGCGATCATGCCGACCGTAATGGTGGGTACTGCGCTGGGAATTTTCGCTTACCTGACCGGTAGTGCATCGTACTCAAGATACTTGTTCATTCCGCATATCCCGGGTGCCGGCGAGTTGCTGATTTTTTGCGGTGCGATGGCCGGCGCAGGACTGGCCTTCCTCTGGTTCAATGCCCATCCGGCGCAAGTCTTCATGGGTGACGTCGGCGCGCTCGCGCTGGGCGCGGCGCTGGGTACCATCGCCGTCATCGTGCGGCAGGAAATCGTGCTCTTCATCATGGGCGGCATCTTCGTCGTCGAGACCGTCTCGGTCATGGTGCAGGTGGTGTATTTCAAATACACCAAAAAACGCTTCGGGGTCGGCAGGCGGGTCTTGCTGATGGCCCCGCTGCACCACCATTTCGAACAAAAAGGCTGGAAAGAAACCCAGGTCGTGATCCGCTTCTGGATCATCACGATGATGCTGGTGCTGTTCGGCCTGGCAACCCTCAAATTACGC
This sequence comes from Bradyrhizobium sp., assembly GCA_047621665.1. GTDB lineage: Bacteria > Pseudomonadota > Gammaproteobacteria > Burkholderiales > Burkholderiaceae_D > Actimicrobium. The sequence continues at coordinate 21,514 of JBLHMB010000053.1, forward strand.
TGATCAAGAAAGGCATCTGACCGCATCGATGAATTACGCAGGCAAACAGGTATTGGTACTCGGGCTGGGTGAGTCGGGACTGGCAATGGCATTGTGGCTGGCGCGCTGCGGCGCGCAGGTGCGCGTGGCCGATACCCGTGTTGCGCCGGAACGGCTGGTCGCTTTGCGCGCCGCGCTGCCGGATGTCGATTTCCGTGCCGGTGAATTCACCGCCGGTCTGCTTACCCTGATCGATTTCGTCGCGGTCAGTCCGGGCCTCGGACCCCGACGCGAACTGCTGGTCATCGCGGCTGCGGCAGCCGACCGTGACATCCCGTTGCGGGGTGAAATCGAATTGTTCGCGCACGCCCTCGCGAGCTTACGGGCCGAACGTGCCTACGCGCCGAAACTGATCGCCATCACCGGCACCAATGGCAAGACCACCGTCACCAGCCTGGCCGGACTGCTGTGCGAGCGCGCCGGCCTGACAGTGCAAGTCGCCGGCAACATCAGCCCGTCGGCGCTCGACGTGTTGCGTGCGTGCCTCGACGACGACAGCTTGCCGCAAGTCTGGGTACTTGAACTATCGAGCTTCCAGTTGCACACCACGATCAGCTTGCAGGCTGATGCCGCGACGGTACTCAATATTTCGCAGGACCATCTCGACTGGCATGGCGACATGGAAACCTACGTGGCCGATAAGGCGCGCATTTTTGGCAGCGCGACGATCCGCGTACTCAACCGCGATGATGCGGCCGTCATGCAACTGGCTGGTACCAGTGCGTCGCCGACGATCACCTTCGGCAGCGATGAGGCACTGACGCCGGACTGTTTCGGTTTACTGACTGAAAACGGCATGCAATGGCTGGCCGTGGCGAACGAAGCCGAGGCCGAAAAGAAGCCATCCAAACGGGGCCCGGCCGAAATCCGCGCGGTCAGCAGCTTGCGTCTGATGCCGGTCGATGCTCTCAAAATCCGTGGTCAGCACAATGCCCTCAACGCGCTGGCCGCACTGGCGTTATGCCGTGCGATCGGCTTGCCGCTGGCACCCTTGCTGCACGGTTTGCGCGACTATCACGGCGAGCCGCACCGGGTTGAACTGGTCACCACGCTGGGCGGTGTCACCTATTTCGATGACAGCAAAGGTACCAATGTCGGGGCCACCGTCGCAGCGCTGACAGGCCTTGGCATGCAGCAGCAAGGCAAGCTGATCCTGATCGCCGGCGGCGAAGGCAAAGGACAGGATTTCACACCACTGGCTGCACCCGTGGCAAGACATGCGCGCGCCGTGCTGTTGATCGGCAAGGATGCCGATGCGATCCGCCTGGCGCTGGCCGGCAAGATCGGACTGGTTGAACTGGTTGATTGCAGTTCGCTCGACGATGCGGTCGAACAGGCCGCCGCGCTGGCGCAAGCGGGCGATGCGGTGCTGCTGTCGCCGGCCTGCGCCAGCTTCGACATGTTTCGCAATTACGCGCACCGCGCCGAAGTGTTTGTCGATGCGGTGCGTGAACTGGCTTTGTCGCGCGGCGAGGTGATGCTATGAAATTCGCCGCACCGAGCTTCGATCCGGCCAAGGCCGGCAAGAACCTGTCGCAACGTGCGACAACGATGGCGACCTACGACCAGACGCTGGTCTGGGTCGTGCTGTTGCTGATGCTGTTGGGCATGGTGATGGTGTATTCAGCCTCGATCTCGCTGCCCGATTCGCGCAAGTATGCGCAATATTCCAATGCGCATTTTCTGATTCGCCAGGCCATCTTCATCGTCATTTCGCTGGTGGCCGGCCTGCTGACCTTCCGCGTCAAGATCGAAGACTGGCAAAAGCTCGCGCCGTACCTGTTCGTCGGCACGCTGATCCTGTTGCTGCTGGTGCTGATTCCGGGCATCGGCAAGGGCGTCAATGGTGCCCGTCGCTGGTTGTCGTTCCAGATTTTTAACGTGCAACCGTCCGAACTGATGAAGCTGTTCGTGGTGTTGTACGCCGCTGATTACACGGTGCGCAAGCAACAATTCATGCACAAGCTGACCAAGGGTTTCCTGCCGATGGCCGGCGCAGTCGGACTGGTTGGACTGCTGCTGCTGCTGGAGCCGGATCTGGGCGCCTTCGGCGTGATCGTTTGCATCGCAATGGGCATCCTGTTTTTGGGCGGTATCAATGGAGTCTGGTTCGGCGGCATCGGTGTCACGCTGGTGGCCACCTTCAGCCTGGTGATCATGCTCTCGCCATGGCGGCGCGAACGGATTTTTGCCTACCTCAATCCGTGGGCCGAAGAAAACGCGCTCGGCAAGGCTTATCAGTTATCGCATTCGCTGATCGCGTTCGGACGCGGCGAGCTGTTCGGCGTGGGCCTCGGTGGCAGCGTCGAAAAACTGCACTATCTGCCCGAAGCGCATACCGACTTCCTGCTGGCAGTGAT
>JBLHMB010000054.1:0-23777 GCA_047621665.1 Bradyrhizobium sp.
GATCCCCATGCTGTCGATCACAAGCATGTCTATTTTTTACCAACGCATCCAACACCGATTTATCGTTCATTCAGGCAATGCCTGTTAAACGTATTTTAACGCCGCAGTTATTGCGCGCATCCCCTATTTCCGGCATTGATAACCGAGTCGCGCTGACCTATCGAACCGCTACAACCGTATGTCACGCTTGCTACTGAGTGGCTAGCTAGTATTTTGGGTAATGAACCAGCGTCTCCGTATTGATAGAGTCCAAGTCCTTCCAGCGGCACATTTTTCAATGCGGAAATAATCGGGTAATAATTTTTCATTGATAATATTTATTAATTAAATTAATGAATAAACATCATTTATCGATACTTGGTATGCAAATAAAATTAATAATAAATAATTTCTATGATGCATCGAGGAATTCTTAGGCTGACATTCTAAGCAAGAATTTTATTAATTTAAGGAATTAATTTTTTACAGTAGTGACCTTTTTTGTGTCAATGAAATAGTTTTTTGTGTAAGTGTACCATTTAAACAAATGGTTAATCATCTTGACATTTATCAATAAGCAGCTGGAAAAAATACGTATTATTTAATTTGCACGTCAGAATAAAAGAAGGTGGTGAATTTTTTTTGTGTCGTGTTTTATATCTTTTTTGAAATATTTAATTGTATTAATTTTTAAATGGCTAATTAATTCTAGTTGCATTCCCTAACTTACTTCTCATCGAGGTACCCATGAAAATTAAATTCACCCTCGCAGTAATTGCTCTGTGTTGCACGTTTTCCCTTCCTGTTGCGCATGCCGACACAGCACCGGTACAAGCGATTCCTCTGTCGATTGATGCAATTACCGGGGACGCCACGGGTTTCTTTGGTGGTACGCATTCCGGCACAGGATCTTTTAACGACGTCTTCAACTTCACTCCGGCCTCGGTAGGAGGATTGACAACCGCATTGCTTAGTTCCTTTAATATTTTCGGTAATGGCGTGACCTTTAATTCTGCTTCGCTCAACGGCGTCAGTCTGATCCCTGCTCCAACAATAAATCCAGTGCCGGGAGTCACCGTTTTCGGTATGGCACTCGGAGCGCAGCCATTTACAGGCCCTTTGCAATTATTGGTAAATGGCAATTCGATGGGTACCATTAACAGTTATACCGGTTCACTTTATGTGACGAGTGGGACGCCGATTCCACCGCCAGTTCCGGAGCCGGAAACCTATGCAATGATGCTTGCCGGTCTTGGCTTGCTTGGGTTCGCTGCGCATCGTAAAGCGAAAGCCAGTCAGTCTTGAATTTTTTGAACCTTCTGCTGCCTCTTTGGCGGCATTGAGTTCGCGTGAATGAAATCGCCTCGTTTTTACGGGGCGTTTTTTATGCGTGCGGCAGATCTACCGTGTTCGTCAGTCCTGTGGTCTGCGCTAAAATGCATGACAGTCATTTCTGGCATCCTGCCTAGCCATTCCGGACCACACCTTTCAAGATCGCCTCCATGACCAAGAAAAAAATTCTGATCGCCCGCGCGATATTCCCCGATATCCTTGCAGGCCTCGAGCAACAGTTTGATGTCGAGTCCAATCAGATTGACGAAATTTTCTCTCCGGAAGTCTTGCTGGAAAAAGTACGCGGTAAAGATGCCGTCATGGTTACCTCGAGCGAAAGTATCAGCGCAGCGCTGATAGCGGCGTCGCCACAGCTCAAAGCAATCTGCAATATCGCTGTCGGCTATAACAACATTGCCCTTGACGCCGCCACACAAGCCGGAATTCTTGTCACCAATACGCCAGATGTACTCAACGAAACCACCGCTGATTTCGGTTGGGCACTATTGATGGCAGCGGCGCGGCGCGTCACGGAATCCGAGCACTGGCTGCGTGCAGGTCACTGGAAAAAGTGGAGCTACGACGGCTTCCTCGGTGCCGATCTGCACGGCAGTACGCTGGGAATTATCGGCATGGGCCGCATTGGTCAGGCGATTGCGCGCCGTTCGATGGGATTCGACATGAAGGTGGTGTATCACAACCGTTCGCGCCTGACACAGGAACTCGAAGTCCGCGCCAATCATGCGCAGTACTTGAGCAAGGAAGACGTATTGCGCCAGGCCGATCATATTGTGCTGGTCTTGCCGTACTCAGCAGCGACACACCATACGATCGCGACGGCCGAACTGGCGCTGATGAAGCCGTCGGCCATCCTTGTCAATATTGCGCGGGGTGGGATCGTCGATGATGTTGCGCTCATTGAGGCGTTGCGCGAGCAGCGTATCGCCGGTGCCGGACTCGATGTGTTTGAAGGTGAGCCGGCATTCAATCCGGGTTTTCTTGCCTTGTCGAACGTGGTGCTGACGCCGCATATTGCCAGTGCCTCGGCACCGACACGGCGTGCGATGACCCACTGCGCAGCAGGCAACCTGATCGCCGCGCTGGCCGGCCAGTTGCCACCGAATTGCCTGAACCCGCAAGTTGTTTCGAAAGGATAAGGCGATGGCCGATATCAGTATTACTCAGCAACACCAGCTGTCGCGTGACAACGCCATCGCTGCAGCACAGACTGTGGCCGATAAAATGGCATCCGATTATGACGTGGCGAGTGCGTGGAACGGTGATGTGCTGTCGTTCAACCGCAGCGGTGTGGTCGGCACGCTGGCCATCGGTGCGACTGATGCCCGACTTGATATTACGCTGGGCATCATGCTGAAGTCGTTTGCACCGATGATTCAGGAAAAGGTGACTCGCAATATGGCCAAGGTATTTGCCGGTCCGGTGTGATTTTGGTGCGTGACACGTTGCGGCCGGATAGGTGGACCGCAGGGCATTGCACCCGATGCTCTACATTGCGCTTTTAAGGTCCGCAACGAGGTCGACATACTGTTGCATCGCGTGCTCCTGGTTAACACCTTTCAGCGCATCCCAGGCATCCCATTTGGCCCGACCGACCAGATCAGTGAAGCCGGGTCGGGTGCCATCGGCGTCGCCCTTGCTAGCTTGTTTATAGAGCGCGTACATTTTCAGAAGCGTCATGTTGTCAGGACGATCGTCAAGATTTTTCGAATCGGCCAGAGCCTGGTCGAACCGGATTTGCAGTGTCATGGAGTGCCTCGGGCAACGATGAATAGGTTTAATTGACGATCAGGCCGGCCGTGCCCTTGACGGCACTGCCGGCCACGCCGACGGCTGCCGAGCCGACGCTTACGCCGACCCCGACAACCGTGCTCGCGACCGATACCGCTGCCGCGCCTACCGTCATCACCACGCAACCACTGAGCGATAGCAGGATCAGGACGGCAACAAGGTACTTGGTCATGCGGGTCAGAGACCGAGCAATTCGACGTCGAAGATCAACGTGGCGCCCGGTGGAATCACACCAGCTGCGCCACGCTGACCGTAGCCCAGCGCAGCCGGAATAACCAGGCGACGCTGACCGCCAACCTGCATTCCTTGCACGCCTTCATCCCAACCGCGAATGACTTGGCCACCGCCCAGGGGAAACTTGAATGGCTGACCCCGGTCGCGGCTCGAGTCGAACTTCTTGCCCATGCTGCCGTCCGGATTTTGCAGCCAGCCTGTGTAGTGCACGCTGACGTTGCCGCCAGTCTTGGCGATTGCGCCAGTGCCGGGCTTGACGTCGTTGTATTGCAGACCGGAGGGTGTCGTCACCATGGCCTTGGCATCAACCGGCGCGAGCGCTTCAGCGCCAAAGCTGGCACCTGCCATCACGGTCAGCAACGCTGCAGTGCAAAGGTGCTTGATAAAAGGTTTCATGCGGGTCCTTAAACGCCCAGCAGTTCGACTTCGAAAATCAGCGTGGCATTCGGTGGAATGGCACCGCCGGCACCGCGTGCGCCATAGCCGAGTGAGGCAGGAATCACCAGCGTACGTGCGCCGCCAACCTTCATGCCTTGCACACCTTCGTCCCAACCCTTGATCACATGACCGGCACCCAGCGGGAAATTGAACGGGTCATTGCGATCCTTGCTCGAATCAAATTTGCTGCCGGCGCTGCCGTCGGCTTTTTGCAGCCAGCCGGTGTAATGCACGCTGACATGATCCCCTGCTTTGGCTTCATCGCCAGTGCCGACTTGGGTATCTTCGTATTGCAGGCCTGAGGCCAACATGGTGAGGGACATGATTTTTTCCTGAAATGATTGGGGGAAGGCGGGATAAAACCGCGAGTCGATTGTAGCAGGCCGCGAATACGGTCATGGGTGTGGTGCGTCTTCTGCCGCGGCAGAAAACAGAAGACGGCTATGAGCACGCGGGTTGACGCGGTAAAATGCTGCCTGTTTTCATCCTTTTTAAGTGGTGTTCATGTTTCGTCATTTTGGTAGTGCTTGCGCAGTTCTGGTTGCGTTGTTAAGTGCGGCGCCAGTCCAGGCCACGGTCGTGGTGGTTCTCAATTCCCGTGATGCCACGGTTAGCCTGATCGATCAGGAGACCTACAAGGTCACCGATACCTTTTCGGTTGGCAAGGAGCCACATCACCTGATGGCGACACCCGACAACAAGTCGTTAATCGTTGCCAGTGCTGCTGGTGATGAACTGGTTTTTCTGGATCCCGCCACGGGCGAGATCCAGCGTCGCGTCAAGAATATCGCTGACCCGTACCAGATCGGTTTTTCGCCGGACCAGAAATGGTTTGTTGCCAATGCGCTGCGGCTCGATCGCGTCGACATTTATCGGTACGACGGCAAGGACATGACACTGGCCAAACGGGTTCCGCTACCAAAACTGCCCAGCCACATGGTGTTTACTGCCGACAGCAGTACGGTCTTCATTACCCAGCAGGGCAGTGACGAGATCAGCGCGATTGACCTGGCCACGCAGGCAGTGATGTGGACCATGCCGGTCGGCAAGCTGCCAGCTGGAATCACGCTCACTCCCGACGACAAATATCTGATGGTCGGCATCATGGGAAGCGATGTCGTCGAAGTGATCGACTGGCGCACCCAGAAGATCGTCAAACGTATCAAGGCGGGTGCCGGGACCCATAATTTCCATCCGCAGAGCGACGGTCGCCACATGTTCGTATCGAACCGGGTATCGAACACGATCAACCTGATCGACATGAAGACGCTCGAAAACGTCGGCACCATCAAGGTTCCAGGCGGGCCGGATTGCATGGAACTTACCGCCGACGGCAAGACGTTGTGGGTCACGCTGCGCTGGATCAAGAAAGTGGCGGTGATCGATGTGGCCAGCCGCAAGGTCATCAAGCTGATCCCGGTCGGACGTTCGCCGCATGGCGTGTATTTCATCAACCGGGCCGCCAGCTGACCATGAGTAAGCACGCATGACGACCAGGCATTTTTCTGCCGGACCAGTTCGACTGCTATGTCTGTTGCTGGTCTGGTCGGCGGCCGGCAATCCAGCAGCGGCCGCTACCTGCAAGGGCACCATTTACCTGACCTTCGACACCGGTAGCCAGTCGCAGGCGACGCTGATTGCCGACACGCTGCGGCGTCATCACGCCAAAGCGACGTTCTTTCTGGCCAATGAAAAAACCGTCAACGGTGACTTCTCGCTCGATGCGTCCTGGGCGCCGTACTGGAAAACGCTGGTCGCCGAAGGCAATGCCTTCGGTACGCATACGTTTGACCATGTGTATGTGCAGCGCGATCTGCCAGACGGCAAGATCGAAATGAAGCCGCAATTTGGCCCACAGGCCGGCAAAAAAGTCAGCTGGACAAGCCAGCAATATTGCGACGAACTCAATCGCGTCGCCACGCGCTTCCATGAACTGACCGGCAGCAAGCTCGATTCTTTGTGGCGTGCACCGGGTGGCAAGCTGACACCGAACTTGCGCGCGGCCGGTGCGGCTTGCGGTTACGCGCATGTCGGCTGGGCGCCCGCCGGTTTTTCCGGCGATGAATTGCCAAGCCAGACCTGGCCGAATGCGAAGCTGTTACAGCAATCACTGGCCGCTCTGAAAGACGGCGACATCGTCATGGCGCACCTTGGCATCTGGTCGCGCAAAGACCCGTGGGCACCGGCGGTGCTCGAACCCTTGCTGACCGGATTGGAGCAAAAAGGTTATTGCTTCGCGACCTTGCGCGACCACCCCGATTACCGTCAGCATGTTGCGGAGCAGCGTTGATGATTACCACGTTGGTCGATCTGTTCGCGCAAGTCCAGGGCTGGCTGTTCCAGAGCGTGATCGCGCCATTCATCTACCTGACCGGTCTGGGCGAATTCACCGAGCAAGCCTTCGAAGGCACCGAGTGGCTGCTCGTCGGTGTCTGCGAAGTCGTGTTGCTGTTCGTTTTGCTGCGTCCGCTCGAAGCGCTGTTGCCGGCGCAGGTGATCACCGACAAACGGGCACGCCGCATCGATTTTCTGTATACCGCGATTCATCGTCTGGGCGCGTTCACGGTCGCCGTGTTTTTCGTCCTCGATCCACTGATCGACCACTTGACCGGCGTGCTGCATCTCGAAGGCATGCAGCCGTTCAACCTCGACGGCCTGTGGCCCGGCGTGACCGACTTGCCGTTGGTGACGTTCCTCTTGTACCTGTTCGTGCTGGATTTTTTCGATTACTGGTTTCACCGCGGCTCGCATCAAATTCACTGGTGGTGGGGGCTGCACAGCCTGCATCACAGCCAGCAGGACATGAATCTGTGGAGCGACAACCGCAACCACCTGCTCGATGATTTCATGCGCGACATTTACATGGCCGTCATTGCGCTGGCCATCGGCGTGCCACCCGGCCAGTACGTATTGCTGGTGGCGGCCTCGCGCATCCTGCAAAGTCTGCAGCATGCCAACGTCAAGTTGCACTTCGGCTGGCTCGGCGAACGGCTGCTGGTGTCGCCGCGCTATCACCGGGTCCATCATGGCATCGGTATCGGTCACGAAAGCTACGGCAAGAATTCGCTGGGCGGGCATAACTTTGCCGTGCTGTTTCCGCTCTGGGACATCGTTTTTCGGACGGCGAATTTCAGCGAGAGCTTCGGTCCGACCGGCATCCGTGACCAGTTGCCCGCACCGGACGGCAGCAACCGCGACTACGGGCGCGGCTTCTGGGCGCAGCAATGGCTGGGTCTCAAACGCATGACCGGTTTCGACAAGGCCCGCTCGTGATGCATCCGGTCCTGGGCGCTTTTTTTCGCGCGGTCTGGTCGCAACTGCATGGGCGGATGCTGTTGCTGACACTGATGCCGTTTCTGTTGTCGGTGGTGATCTGGGGCATCGTTTTGTGGTTGGGTTTTCAACCGCTGATTGACTGGATACACAGCTGGTTTCTCGATAACGATGGCTTCCGGATTGTCGGTAACGTACTTGGCTGGTTCGGCCTCGGTGCGATCAAGTCAGTGATCGTGCCGTTGCTGGCAATGTGGGTGCTGTTGCCGCTGATGATACTGACCGCTTTAGTGTTTATCGGTACGCTGGCCATGCCGGTGGTCGTCAAGCATGTCGCCAGCCGGCGCTTTCCGGCATTGGAACAGCGCGGCGGCGGCTCGCTGCTCGGCAGCCTCTGGATTGCGTTATCGTCCTTTGTCATCTTCCTGCTGTTGTGGCTGGTCACGTTGCCGCTGTCAGCGATTCCGCCACTGGGATTCCTGGTGCAGCCGCTGCTATGGGGCTGGCTGACTTACCGCGTACTGGCGTACGATGCGCTGTCGATGCACGCGGACACAATTGAATTGCACGCAATTTTACGTCAGCATAAATGGCCGTTGCTGCTGATCGGCACGATTGCCGGCGCGCTGGGTGCGATGCCGACCTTGCTCTGGCTGGGTGGCGCGCTGTCGGTCGTGCTCTTCCCGTTGCTGGCTGCGCTGTCGATCTGGCTCTACGTGCTGGTATTTATTTTCACCGGATTATGGTTCGAGCATTACTGCCTGGCGGCGCTGACACGGCATCGCCTCGCCAATCCATCAACGATTACTCAACCGGACTAAGCTCATCATGGCTATCGGACTTATCATCATCGGCGACGAAATCCTTTCCGGAAAACGCGCCGATAAGCACTTCCCCAAAGTGGTTTCACTACTCTCCGCGCGTGGCCTGCAACTCGGCTGGGCCGAATATGTCGGCGACGAGCGTACCCGCATCACCGCCACGCTGGCCCGCACCATGGCTACCGGCGACATCGTATTTTCGTGCGGCGGTATCGGTGCGACACCGGACGACCACACCCGCCAGTGCGCTGCGGCCGCTTTTGGCACACCACTGATCCAGCATCCGGAAGCCAAGGCATTGATCGAAGGCCGGATGATAGAGATGGCGCGCGAAAGTGGCACCGAACTCAATTTGTCGGCACCAGAAAACCTGCATCGTTTGCACATGGGCGAATTTCCGGCGGGTTCGTCGGTCATCCCAAATCCGTTTAACAAGATTCCCGGATTTTCACTGATGACCGGCGACGGTGGCGCGCATTATTTTGTGCCGGGTTTTCCGGTGATGGCCTGGCCGATGATCGAATGGGTACTCGATACCCATTACAGCCATCTGTTCCATCAAGTGCCGCGCCTCGAAAAAGCCGCGCTGGTGTATGGTTCGATGGAGTCGACGCTGACGCCGTTGATGGAACAGATCGAGAGCCAGTATCCGCTGGTCAAAGTGTTCAGTTTGCCCAGTGTCGGCGATGCCACGACGCGGCGCCATATCGAACTGGGTGTCAAGGGCGAACCGGAGCAAGCCACTGCCGCCTTCGATCAGATGATGGCAACGCTCGACCAGATGACGGTCGAGTACGTACTGGTCACGACTCCATCAAACCTTCCCGCCGGATAAATTCAATCACCGTTTCGACGCCATCGCCAGTGCGCAAATTGGTAAACACGAATGGCCGGTCGCCGCGCATGCGTTTGGCATCGGTGGCCATCACGTCGAGATTGGCACCGACATACGGTGCCAGGTCAGTCTTGTTGATGATCAGCAGATCCGAGCGGGTGATGCCGGGACCGCCCTTGCGCGGGATTTTTTCGCCACCGGCGACGTCGATGACATAGATCGTCAGGTCGGATAATTCCGGGCTGAAGGTAGCCGCGAGGTTGTCACCGCCGGACTCGATCAGAATCAGATCAAGGTCGGGGAATTCGGCGCTCATGCGGGCAATGGCTTCGAGGTTGATCGACGCATCTTCACGAATGGCGGTGTGCGGACAGCCACCCGTTTCGACTCCCATCAACCGTTCGGCTGGCAGCGCATCGGCGCGCAGCAGAATCTCCATGTCTTCTTTGGTATAGATATCGTTGGTGATAACGGCCATGTCGTAGTGGTCGCGCATGCGTTTGCACAGCAGTTCGCACAGGGCAGTTTTGCCGGAGCCGACAGGGCCGCCGATGCCGACGCGCAGGGGATTGGGAGTTGTCATGGATAAAATAGGTTGGGTTTAAAGAAAGCCGCAAACGAACGCGGCAGCCACCGGGGTCAGAGTTTGTTTTCGCAACGGGTTATCGCGAAAATTACTCTGACCCCGCTGGCGGATTACGGAGCAAACACGGTCAACGAACGCAGCCGTAAAGCTCACGACCGATACAACCGGCTGTACTGCACTTCATGCTGCATCGACAGCAACGACAATCCCGGCGACCAGCTCGACAAATCTTCATCAGCAATCGTGCTGGCTGCCGCGGCTGCCAGCGCCAGCTCCGGTTGCAGCGACAACAGCAAACGCTGTCCCGCCACTTGCCCGAGCGGCACTGACTTCACGCACACCAGCACCTGATTCTCGGCCCACGAAAACAGCATCCCGAGCAGTGCCGCTTGCGCCGGCACCTCCAGCGCGACCGCGGCATACGCATAGGCCGTCGGCAATGGAGTCTCCGCTTGCGCCTGCAACAGCGCCAGCAAACCACCATCGTCGATCTGCAAATCGGCCATCAGCTTGCCCAGCGAATAACCCATCTGGATGGTCTCTGCACGAAACTCGGCGGTGTCGCGCGCAGCGATAAATTGCTCGGTCCAGTGCGCGATGGCGACATCATCCCGCGCTGAAAACGCCAGCAGCAAGCGCCACAAGACCGGTGCTTCGAACCGCGCGACGACATGATGCAGCGTGTCGACAATCCATGCGCGGGCGGTTGGCGCATCGGTCACGAGACCACTCTCCATCGCCGCTTCCAGCCCTTGCGAATAGCTGTACGCACCGATTGGCAACGACGGACTGGCCAGTTGCAGCAAGTGGAGCAGGGCGGTCGCTTGCATTTATGTGGCGAGCTTGTCGGTGACCTGTGCGGGCCGGTGAATGCGCTGGCGCAGCGCAACCGGTGCCAGCAAATTGCCGTCATCGCGATGCGCATGGCCGCCGCCGTACGCACCGGATTCCGGCTCGAACGGAGCCAGTTCCTCGGTCACGTGTGCGCCCAGTCCTTGCAGCATTTCGGTCAAGACCGGATCAGCGCGGATACGCAAAAAACCATCGCCGACTTGCGCCTGCGTGTGGCGGTTACCGAGATGAAAAGCGCAGCGCAGCAAGTCATGCGCGGTCGGACAATCGACGCGGCACGTCGCTTCCGACGCTGCGGTAATTTTGACCACGCGGCCATCATCGCCGCGCAGCAAATCGCCGTCGCGCAGCACCGTGCCGCGCACGGTGAAGACAGCAACGACTTCGCCGCTGACGAGGGTGGCACGCAAGCGACTTTTTTCGCGTAGCTCGAAGGGCAGGATCAGTTCACCATCGATCTGGTCAGCATGGTCAACACGGGAGTTAAGAGTCAGCATGGAAGGGTCCGATTCAGAATAAAAAGTAGCGCTGCGCCATCGGCAGCACCTTGGCCGGTTCGCACACCAGCAGTTCGCCATCGGCGCGCACTTCATAGGTTTCGGCGTCGACTTCCATGGTCGGCGTGGCGCCGTTGTGGATCATGTCGGACTTGCGCAGGTGACGCATGTTCTTGACCGCAAAGAGAGTCTTGTTCAGCTTGAGCTGGTCGCCGATGCCGTCATCCATTGCCGCTTGCGAGACGAAGGTAAACGAGGTTTTCAGGCCGCCACCATACGCGCCGAACATCTTGCGGTAATGGACCGGTTGCGGGGTCGGGATCGAGGCGTTCGGGTCGCCCATCAAGGCGGCGGCAATCATGCCGCCCTTCAGAATCATCGACGGTTTGACACCGAAAAACGCCGGCTTCCACAGCACCAGATCAGCCAGTTTGCCCACTTCGATGGAGCCGACCAGATGGCTGATGCCATGCGTGATGGCCGGGTTGATCGTGTACTTGGCGATGTAGCGCTTGACGCGGAAATTGTCATTGCGGCTGCTGTCCTCCTTCAACGCGCCGCGCTGGGTTTTCATTTTGTGCGCGCTTTGCCAGGTACGCAAAATGACTTCGCCAACGCGGCCCATCGCTTGCGAATCCGACGACATCATGCTGATCGCACCGAGGTCGTGCAGGATGTCTTCGGCGGCAATCGTCTCGCGCCGGATGCGCGATTCAGCAAAGGCAATGTCTTCGGCAATGGCCGGGTCGAGGTGGTGGCAAACCATCAGCATGTCGAGATGTTCATCGAGCGTGTTGACGGTGTAGGGCCGGGTCGGGTTGGTCGAAGACGGCAGCACATTGGCTTGGCCGACCGCAGCGATGATGTCCGGCGCATGGCCGCCGCCGGCACCTTCGGTATGGAAGGTGTGGATGGTGCGGTCCTTGAAGGCGGCCAGCGTGTGCTCCAGAAAACCGGCTTCGTTCAAGGTGTCGGTGTGGATCGCGACCTGCACGTCCATGCGGTCGGCCACGGCCAGACAATTGTCGATCGCGGCCGGTGTGGTACCCCAGTCTTCATGCAGCTTCAGGCCAATGGCTCCGGCACGTACCTGTTCTTCCAGCGGCATCGGCAAACTGACATTGCCCTTACCCAGAAAGCCGAGGTTCATCGGGAAGGCATCGGCCGCCGACAGCATCGAATGCAAGTGCCACGGCCCCGGCGTGCAGGTGGTGGCCGAGGTGCCGGCCGCCGGGCCGGTGCCGCCACCCAGCATCGTCGTCACACCCGACATCAGCGCGTCGTCGATCTGTTGCGGACAAATGAAGTGGATGTGCGAATCGACGCCACCGGCCGTGACGATCATGCCTTCGCCGGCGATGATTTCGGTCGCGCCGCCAATCGACATGGTGACGTTGGGCTGGATGTCGGGATTACCGGCCTTGCCGATGGCGGCGATGCGACCATTCTTCAGGCCGATGTCGGCCTTGACGATGCCCCAGTGATCGATGATGACGGCATTCGTGATGACGGTGTCCATCACGTCCGCGTGATTGCGCTGCGACTGACCCATGCCGTCGCGGATCACTTTGCCGCCGCCGAATTTGACTTCTTCGCCATAGGTCGCAAAATCTTTTTCGATCTCGATGAACAGTTCGGTATCGGCCAGCCGGACGCGGTCACCTGTGGTGGGGCCGAACATTTCGGCATAAGCCTGGCGGCTCATCGAACTCAAAGGGGACTTTAGCGGCGGCGTCATTTCAAGGCTCCCATCACTTTGGCATTGAAGCCATAGACTTCCCGCGTGCCGGCCAGATCGACCAGTTCGATCGTGCGTTGCTGGCCCGGTTCAAAGCGCACGGCGGTGCCGGCGGCGATGTTGAGGCGCATGCCGTAGGCGACGTCGCGGTCAAATTGCAGCGCCGGATTGGTCTCGAAAAAATGGAAGTGCGAGCCGACCTGAATTGGCCGGTCGCCACTATTGGCGACGACCACGGTGGCCGTGCGGCGACCGGCATTGAGGGCGATTTCGCCGGGTTCGATCAGCATTTCACCTGGAATCATGGCGGCCTCTACGGTATCGGTTGGTGGACGGTGACGAGCTTGGTACCGTCCGGGAAAGTCGCTTCGACCTGGATGTCGGGAATCATCTCGGCGATGCCGTCCATCACATCGGCGCGGGTCAGGATGCGGGTGCCGGCCGACATCAGTTCGGCCACGGTGCGACCATCGCGTGCGCCCTCCATGATGGCGGCGCTGATCAGTGCGACGGCTTCCGGGTAGTTCAGTTTCACGCCGCGTGCCAGGCGGCGTTCGGCCAGCAGTGCTGCGGTAAAAATGAGCAGCTTGTCTTTTTCTCTCGGAGTCAGGTCCATGGGTTTGCCTTGGTAAGTGTTCAGGTATTCCAGATGCGCGGCACGACCGCTTCGCGCCCCAGCAATAGCGGACGCAGCGCCTGCCAGGCACGCATCATCAGGTCGCGCGCGATTTCGCTGGAATTGCCCAGATGGCGCACAACGAGGATGGTTTTCATTTGCGTGATGCCCACTTGCGGACCGAGCGTCTCGCGTAGTGCCGTCAATGCGCTCGGTGTGATGGATTTTCCGGCGACCAGCAGCGTCGCGCAGACGGTCTTGCCGGCCAGTCCGAGCGGGCTGTGCATGCCGTTGCCGGCACCCTCAATACGACCCTGTTCAAACCAGATCAGCTTGCCATCACGCCGGATCGTACTGTGTTGGGAAATGGTGCCGGCATTAAACGTTTTGCCGGAAGCGGTGCGGCCGAAACAGAGGATGTCGCAGCCGAAATAGGTCGCGTCACCATGCAGCGTGATCGCGCTGTCGAGGCGCACATGGGCATTGTTAAAGATGATGGTTTCTTGCGGCAGCCATTCCAGCGAGGCACCGGCGGCGACCTCAAGACGCACATTCTGGCGCGAGACATGGCCATTGGCGCGATACCACTTTGCCGCACCCGGCGTGCTGATGAAGACGGCCGCTGCGTTACCGACCCGCACCGCGATATCGAGCTGGTCACCACCGACGACGCCGCCCGGAGGATGAACGATGATGGCGTGGCAGACCGAGGGATGTTCGGGATAGAGCGCCTTTTGCACCCGCAGCGGTCCGGCATGCTCGCGTTCGGTCAGGCGCGTGGTGCCGGCGTCGTTGACGAAGCCGAGCGACAGGCTTGCTTGCCAGTGGCTGCGTTGGATGGGGAGTGACTGACTGGCGTCGGGCATGTTGGAAATTCGGTGGTTGGTGCTTGCAAGAGCTAGCAGTTTATGTGCCAACCGTGGCAGTGCAATCTGCATTCAGTCTGTCAGTTTCCGGTGCGCTTGCGCTGTGCGCTGGTGCGGTTCGGTGCAGTGATCACGTCGATCGTGAGATTACGCACGGGCGCGGCCTCATCCGTTGTTATGATGACGTTCCTTTTTCTGCTGCGGCCCGCCATCCATGTTCGATTTCCTTTTCAAGCGCAAACCTAAAACTCCGCCGGTTCCTGTCGTGCCAGTCGTGCCGGCCAAGGTCGCGCCAACCGCTGCGCGCGACGCAGCGATTGCCGCTGCGACAGCACTGCAACACGACGAAGCGGCCAGTGTCGCCTTCCTGATCGCCTGTGATTTTGCCGATGCCCGCTTGCTCGCGGCGCAAGGTGTCCAGTCAGTGCCCGCCCTGCAGCAAGTGCTGGCGGCAGTGCGCAACACGGACCGGCGCGTCGCCAAGTTGATGCAGACTCGGCTCGATCAGCTCGACACGCAGCGCAAGTTACTGGCGTTAGCCACGACCTGCATCGCCGATGCCGACCGGCTTGCCACCGGAACGACATTGACGCCCAATCAGGTCAGTGAGCTGGATCGCCGCTGGCAAGCACTGAAACTGGTGCCGGAAACAGAGCAACAAGCGTTTGCGACAAGTCGTGCCACGTTGGGCACGCGCCTCGCTGCGCAAGCCTCCTTGCAACGTACCGTTATCGACACGCTGGCGCAATTACGTGCGTTGCCCGGCGAGCAACCACCCGAGGTCGTGCGCGCCACACTGGATACGCTGGTGGCATCGCTTGCCGACACCCGCCTGTCTGCCGACATCGCTGCTGTGCCAAAACATTTGCTGGTTCAATGTGACGAAGCCGCACAGACACTGCGCACGTCGCTGGTGGCATTCGAACAGCGCCACGCCGCATCGCTGGCGCGCTTGGCGCTACTCGAAGAATGGGAAGCGGCTGCGCCCGGGTCACTGCAGGAATCAACGTTGCGACGCGGCTGGCAAGGTGAGGTCGCTGCGGAGTGGCAGCAGCGTTTTGATGACCTGTTGCAGCGCGTGATTGCCGCCCGGCCCGTCAACGTGGCGCCGGTGATTTCAGTATTGCCGGTGTCCGACCAGAAACCGGTTTTTATTGCTGCCCTGCAGTCGATGGAGCAGGCCCTTGACGAGGGCAGTCTGCAAATCGCCGCGGAAGCAGACAGGCGCTTGCGTTCGCTCGATCTGGCGGCGTTGCGTCCGAGTGAAGCGCAGAGCGCGCAATTGTCGCGCTTGCGCGCCGAACTGGGTCGCCTGCAAGGTTGGGCGCGCTGGGGCGGCAACGTCTCGCGCGAAGAATTGCAGAAGGCCGCCGAAGCCTTGCCGGAGCAATCCCTGGCGATTGCCGAACTGGCCAAGAAAATCGGCAGTCTGCGCGAGCGCTGGAAGTCGCTCGATGCGTCGGCCGGTCCTGCACCGAAAGAACTTTGGCATGGCTTTGATGCCGCCTGCACGACGGCCTACGCGCCAGTCGCCGAACACTTCGGCAAGTTAGCCGAAGAGCGCCAGGCCAACGTCGGAGTCGCCACCGGGATGATCGCCGACATGCAGCGCAACGTCGACGCGCTGGTCGGCGTCGAGCAGCCCGACTGGAAAGCGGTAGCGCTGTTTTGCCAGCGCAGCCTGCAAAGCTGGCAGCGTCTTGGACCAACCGAGCGCAAGGAAAAGAAACGTCTCGATACCGAATTTAATGCCGTACTGCAGCGCCTGCGTGCGCCCCTCGACGCCATCCGCGCGAGCGAAATTCGCGAGCGCGAGCAGATGATTGCCGAGGTTGCCGCGCTGTCGGCCAATGATCGCAGTGCACTCGATACCTTGCGCGCGCTGCAGGACCGCTGGCAGGAACGGGCGAAGGCCTTGCCGTTGGAGCGCAATGACGAACAGGGATTGTGGACGAGCTTTCGCGCTGCTTGCGATACAGTTTTTGCGCGTCGCAAGGAAGCTGCTTCCGAAGCTGACGCTGGCCGGCAGGACAATCTGCACGCGAAGGAAGCGCTGTGCGTTGCGCTGGAGCAGGCCGGCGAACTGGCGATCCCGCAAGTAGTCAACTTGCTGCGTGACACGGCGAGCGCATGGCATCGTGCCGGACCCGTGCCGCGCACGGCAGAAAGTGCTGTCGACACACGCTACCGGCAGGCCGTCACCGCCTTGCAGCAACAGGTTGACCACGCGCAGCGCGCCGGTGATGCGCTTGCCAAACAAGCGATTCTGTCCAAACTGCGGTTGTGCCAGCAAGTTGAGTCGGCGCTGGTGGTCGGCGGCGATGCTGCCGTGTTACAGGATCAGTGGCAAGCATTACCGACCGTGGCCGCACCCTTTGAGCGCGGCCTTGGTCAGCGTTTCGGGCAGGCACAGATCGCTGCGCAGCAAGCCGATACAACGTATGCGGCGACCCTCGAAGCCAATCGGATCGTACTGGACCGGGAGCTGCTGCGGATGGAAATCGTGTTGTCGCTCGATAGTCCCGTCGATCTGATGCGCGAACGTTTGCAATTGCAGGTCGAAGTCTTGCAGGCGGCGCTCAAGTCCGCAGAGCCGGTGGCGACCGAACAGCAGATGCTGGTGGCCTTGTGCAATTTGCCGGCATTAGCGGATGACACAGCGACGCAGCGATTGCAGCGTGTGCTGGAGCGCGTGCTGTAAGCGGCGACAGATCGTTACTCGAATTTTCGAGTAAAAAAATGCCCCGACATGTATCGGGGCATTTTTTTGCAACGCGATGTGGCTTGCTGTGGCAGCAGACTTATTTTTTGACGATTGCGCGGGGAGTGCTTTTCTCAACGACGTCAGCCATCTGGGTGACGGCATTGTTGACGTTGCCTTCGATGGTAGCAACAGCTTGCTTGGTGGTGCGCGAGAGTTGCTCGTAGCTGGCGTTGGCATTGCCCAGGGCGGTCTTGAACATCGCGACGACTGATTCGGAGCCGGCTGGTGCATTTTTTGTGACGTCTTCGACCAGTGATGCGACTTTCTGGTTGATTTCGCTGACCTTGGCTTCGGTCATCTTGGCAAACTCAGCTTGTATTTCGGAAGCGATGCTAGCGACGTTGCGTGCATAGGCAGCTGCTTTTTCGCTGTTTGGTTGTGACTGGGCTGAGCCAAGTGCAAAGAATTCCTGGGGCGTCTTGGCCGAAAACATGTGCTTGAGCGCAGCGTTGGACTCTTCCATCGAGGTACGGGCAGCATGCATGTTCAGTGCAGTAAGTTTTTCTACGCCTTCAAATGCTTTGTGCGACAGCGACGCCATCAAGGCGAGCTGGGATTCAAATGCGGATTTGGTTGCTGCTGAGAACTGTTCTGGTGTTGAAAACATGAATTTCTCCTGTGGGTGGAATCGGTCTGCCGCGACTGGATGGCGCTTTCTTGGTGCGCTGCAGCACGCTCCATTCTAAGGAATGGTGATGTCAAGTCAAGCACATTATTTACCGCACGGTCGGGCTATTGGGTGATTTCCTGTTGACAATTATATTAATAGTATTGGTCGTATTGTGAGTGCTAGTTGGTTTTAAGTAACCTGGTGATAGCCGATGCTAAACTCAGGTTCCCTTTTTTTGGACTGTGCCCGCCTTGAAAGCCTTTTACAGCGACCATTTTGTCTTGCCACTACCCGCTGGTCATCGCTTCCCGATGCAGAAATACCGTCTGTTGCGAGAGCGCGCCGCCAGTGTTGTGCCGGATATCGATTTTGCCGAGGCACCCGATATTGGTAATGGTGTACTGGCACTAGCCCATCATCCGGACTATATCCGCCGCGTCAGCGAAGGCGAACTGTCGGCGGAAGAACAGAAACGTATCGGTTTTCCGTGGTCGCCCGCCATGGTTGAGCGCTCGCGGCGCGCGAGCGGCGCCACCATCGCTGCTTGCCGTGCCGCGTTCGATGAGGGCGTGGCCGTGAATCTCGCCGGTGGCACCCATCATGCGCATGCGGCTCACGGCGAAGGATTTTGCGTTTTTAATGATGCGGCGATTGCTGCGCGCTTGATGCAGGCTGAACGGCGTGTCAGTCGGGTTGCCGTGATTGATCTTGATGTGCATCAGGGAAACGGCACGGCCGAGATTCTTGCGCGCGACGACTCGGTATTCACGTTGTCGTTGCATGGCGAACGCAATTATCCGTTTGTGAAAGCAGTCAGCGATCTTGATGTCGGTTTGCCGGACGATATTGCTGATGTTGCCTATCTGGCTGCGCTGTCGCAGGCACTGACGACGCTGTTCGCCTGTTTCACTCCGGAGTTGATTATTTTTCTGGCGGGTGCCGATCCGCACGAGGGCGACCGGCTCGGTCGCATGAACCTGACGTTCGACGGGCTGGCACAACGCGACCGGATGGTGCTGGAGCAAGCCCATCAGCGCCGTATTCCCGTGGCTATTTCAATGGCGGGCGGTTATGGTCGGGATATTGAAGATACCATTCGTGCTCACTTACAAACTATCGCCATCGCCGCAGAGTACGCGGCGCGCTGGTCGATATCACCTGCCACGCTGGCAACCAAGACACGATGATGCGCATGTCCACTCCTGCTTTGACGGCAATCCGTCCGTCTCCTTATCTGGCAGCGATGCCCTATTTGTTCGTGCTGCTTTGGAGTACCGGTTTTATTGTCGCCAAGTTCGGTTTGCCGTATGCGCCGCCGCTGACTTTTTTGTTGTTACGGTTTGCCGGCGTGTTGTTGGTGCTGCTGCCGCTGGTGCTGGTACTGCGCGCGCAGTGGCCGACCGGCCGTGTCTGGCATGTCGCGCTGGCCGGTATTCTGGTGCAGGCCGGTTATCTGGCCGGTGTCTGGAGCGCCATCAAACTGGGTATGCCGGCTGGATTGTCGGCACTGATCGTCGGCATGCAGCCCGTCCTGACCGCTTTTGCCGCGCCACTGATTGGCGAATCAGTGCGTCGCAAACAGTGGATCGGATTGGCACTGGGTCTGTGCGGGGTTGCGCTGGTGGTTGCCAACAAGATCAGTCTGATCGGGCTATCGACCGAAAGTATTTTGTTATGCCTGATGGCGCTGCTGTCGATCACCGCGGGCACGTTGTATCAGAAGCGTTATTGCGCCCATTTCGATTTGCGCACCGGTACGATCATCCAGTTCGCGGCCTCGGCCGCGGTGGTGCTACCGTTTGCGATCCTGTTCGAAGGATTTTCGCCGGCACTGGAGGCGGTGCACTGGACGCCGAGTTTCATCGGCGCGTTGCTGTGGTCCATTCTGGCATTGTCGATCGGTGCGATTTTCCTGTTGTTTTCGCTGATCCGGAAAAGTGCGGCGACGAGCGTGACGAGCTTGCTGTACCTGACGCCGCCAACCACTGCGCTCATGGCATGGCTGGCGTTCGGTGAACAGTTCAGTTGGATAGGCATGATCGGCATGTTGCTGGCTGTGACCGGTGTCGTCTTCGTGGTGAGGAAATAATGCGGGTGGCGGCACACCACCGCGTCGACTACGCGCATTTTCATGCGATCACGACGCGTTGGCTCGATAACGACGCCTACGGTCATGTCAACAACGTGGTGTATTACAACTGGTTCGACACGATCGTCAACGAGTTACTGATTTCAGGCGGCGTGCTCGATATCGTTCACGGCCCCGTGATCGGACTGGTTATTGAATCGGCCTGCACTTATTTTTCTCCAGTGGCATTCCCTGACCGGATCACTGCCGCGCTGCGCGTGGCGACACTGGGCAATTCCAGCATCCGTTATGAGCTCGCAATTTTTTGCAACGATGACGATCTGGCCTCCGCACAGGGGCATTTGGTGCATGTCTGTGTGGAACGCGTCAGCCGTCAGTCGACACCTATTCCCGACCCCATGCGGAGTCTGCTTCAATTTCTACAGACTCCCTCCCTTTCCCAGAGCCCGCCATGATCCAGACACCGCAGCAACATGTTGATGACGCTATCATTTCCCGCCATTCGATCCGGGCGTTCCTGCCTGATCCGGTGAGCGCGGAAGAAATCACGCAGTTGCTCGAAGTTGCTGCCCGGGCACCGTCCGGCACCAACACCCAGCCCTGGAAAGTGTATGTGCTGAGCGGTGCCATCAAGCAGCGCTTGTCAGCAGCGGTGCTCGCCGCGTACAACGATCCTGAAGGGGCGACCAAGTACGTCCAGGAATACAACTACTACCCGCTGAAATGGAATTCGCCGTTCATCGACCGCCGCCGCAAGGTCGGCTGGGACCTGTATGCGCTGCTGGAGCTGACGCGCGAAAACAAGGCGGGCATGCACGCGCAGCACGGTCGCAATTATTCGTTTTTCGATGCGCCGATCGGGCTGATGTTTACAATCGATCGCAGTCTGGAGCTTGGTTCATGGCTGGACTACGGCATGTTCCTGCAAAATGTGATGATCGCTGCGCGTGGCCGTGGTCTCGATACCTGTCCGCAGGCAGCATTCACGCAATATCACAAGATCATTGCCGGGGTGTTGCAGCTGCCGGAAAACGAGATGCTGGTATGCGGCATGTCGCTCGGTTACGCTGACAGTAGCAAGATTGAAAATACATTGATTACCGAACGCGAACCAGTGGCCGGTTTCGTGAAGTTTCTTGCCTAATAGTTGCTGCTCCAACATTCAACTTGCCTTGCTGTAAATACCCGCAGGTACGATTTATTATCAATTTAGTATTATTGGTGTGAAATCAGGTTAAAAGTTAGCGCTAAGCGGTTAATTCGCTTGTAGAAAAGCGTCTTTTTGCTAAACTGCAAGATGATTTATTTTGCCCATGATCGGGAGTTCCTGATGTCCAAGTCTGTCTTTGTATTTTTGCTGATGTGTTCGTTTTTCCTGTCTACGGGCACCGTGGCAAATGCCGCAGCGAAGTCGGAGCGGTCGACGTCTGCGAAAAAGAACACCAAGAAATCAACGGCTAAAAAATCGACACGCCGGCGCACTGCGGCCGTTGCTTCCAGGTCGCAGCGGAGCACTCACCAGCGTGCCGCAGCAGTCGTTGTGCCGGCTGTCGTCAGCGCCGGTGAGCTCGCCGGCCTGAACCGGACACCTGACCCGCTTGACCTGAAGTCAAATGTCGCGCTGGTGCTGGATCAATCCAATTCAAAAGTGCTGTTCGAGAAAAATTCGAATGTCGCTTTGCCAATCGCATCGATTACAAAACTGATGACCAGCATGGTGGTCGTTGAGTCGAATCAAAATATGGATGAGATGATCGAAGTCACCAGAGACGACATCGACCGTGAAAAAAATTCGTCATCGCGTCTGCGGGTCGGCTCGATCTTATCGCGCTCCAACATGCTGCACATCGCCCTGATGAGTTCGGAAAATCGGGCTGCTTCGGCACTAGGCCGTAACTATCCGGGCGGGTTGCCGGCATTCGTTGCTGCAATGAACGACAAGGCCAAATCGCTCGGCATGAACGATACCCATTATGTAGATTCGACCGGACTGTCGAGTCATAACGTCGCTACGGCGCAGGATCTGGCCAAGCTGGTTATTGCGGCCCGTCAGCATCAGATCATCAGTCAGTATTCGACCGATACCAAGTACGTGGTCAAGCCGGGCGGCGGGGCACTGCAATATTCGAATTCCAATCATCTGGTAGGCAATCCGGGATGGGATATTGACCTGCAAAAAACCGGATACATTAACGAAGCCGGTCGTTGCCTGGTCATGATGACGAATATTGAAGGTCGACCAATCGTGATGGTATTTCTAGATTCGAAAGGAAAACGATCCAGGACTGCCGATGCCGGCCGGATTCGTAAATGGATCGAAACTTTGAAGCCGGAAAATTTGACGAATCCGCTTGCGGCACCCACCGCACGCAGTTTGCCGACGGTTCACAGCTGAAATATCCGGTCGCTGAACAATCAACAGATTTGATCCTGATGCCACTCACTTAAACACTGAGTGGCATTTTTTATGGGGCGGCCGATTCTCCATGAGCCCTAGAGACTCCCGGGTCCTTCTGCATGAAGTTGCCAACGGGTCCACTACACCGTGCACGATGTTGCACCAAGGGACACTTGGCCGGCGATCCATGTGCTCTCTCCCGCATGAAGCAGTTATTTTCGTAATCAGCGCGGTCCGGAAGCGCAGTTTCCGTTGTCTGATGTTCCCGGTTTACGACGGTATCCCGGGGGGTGGCTTTTCTTTTCGTGAAACCTGTTCAGGTTAGGCGGAACCCGGTATTGGCTAAGGTTACTTAATGGACTGTCAATACTTTTAAAGCGGTGGTTACGCCGATTTTTTCAATGGAACTATTCCGATGAATCCCAATTCACAAGTACGTAGAGCGCAAAATATTTATATGCAGCAAGAATCCTGCGCTCTAGGTAGTCAGATATCCGGCCGTAATCGCCTTCCTGATGGCGGTGAGGTACAGGAACAGGAACAGGAACAGATCAGTAACTTGTCTTTCCCGGCACCTGTGCCAACTGGCGCTGCGATGGCGGCAGGACTCCGGTCACAACTTTCACTGACCAGTAAATCTGACCTCATTAATGTTCTCAGGATGACCAATGGACCCGAATTCAACCGGATACTGAACACATTCGGGGTTGATATAAATCGGTTATCGGCCGACGGTCTTACTCCACTGATGATGACAGTCAGGCAAAACAATTTGCCCAAAATGCAGGTGCTACTTGAGTGTCCTGAGCTGGAGGTGAATTTAAGGAATCGACAAGGCAACACGGCCCTGCACATGGCTGCACAAGCAGGCCAGGTCGATTTACTGGAGGCTCTGCTTAACGACGTGAGAATCGATTGCAATGTGCACAATATGCGTGACATTTCTGCATTGTGCCTTGCGGCCCGACACAATCATTACCAGGTGGTGGAGCGTCTTCTCGATCACCAGATGCTAACCGGAAAGATGCCGGAAGACGCTACTAACGAGTACCTCAAGGCATACCGGTTGGCAGGAGATCGTAACGGATTCTGTACTGCATTGACTCTATTGCGCTCGAATCCATGGCTCCAGAATGCGTTTAGGTCAGATGGACATACCGCATTGACAGCGGCAATCAAGGCAGGGCGTCTCGACGTTGTGGAGATACTCTTGAAGCAATGTCAGGGCCTTAACGTTGACCTGGCCGGTGAGGGGCTGGGAACGGCCCTGAATGTGGCCGCCAGTCAGCACGACATGAACATGTTGCTCACATTGTTGAGGCATCCTGGCGTGGATCCTAATAAGCCTGTGGATAACATTTGCAACACGGTGCTGCATCTGGCTGCGGCGCGTGGTGAAGCGAACACTGTTCAGGCGTTGATGAGTGCATTGCCTGTTATTGATGTGAACGCCGTTACAAAATGGATGCATACACCGCTGCACAAAGCGGCACGTTGTGGCGATGTGGATACCTTGCGCGTGTTGGCGACAAGAGTGGAGGACATTAATCAAAGGGATGAAAACGGGCAGTCAGCACTTCACTTCGCAGCAAGTGCCGGGGATATTGAGTCCGTCGAATTTTTGCTGCAACTGTCCGAAATCAAACCGATGGTGTGTTCGAACACTGGTGAATATCCTTCGGATATCGCAGAAAAATTCGGTCATGCAGATGTCGCACGAATCCTGCACGACGCAGAATTACAGGAATACACGCGCCAGCTTCAGCACTTAACTTGAGTTCGGGGTCAGGGTGTTTCGCTTTGCCGCAGTTTATCCGGCAGATCTACAGACACGCGCCGGTATGGTGTGAACAGCGATCGCTGCGGCGTCTGTCAGGAGCCGCAGGATTTGACGCGCTGACAAGGCGAAAAGAAAGTAAGCGTCCAGCCACGGCATCTTCCACCTGATCACACAACGCGGCATGCTCGCGTATTTCTGATCAGGCGAGCATGAGCATGGACAATCACGAGCAATCGATCGTTGCAATTCCTCCGAATTCT
>JBLHMB010000055.1:0-22391 GCA_047621665.1 Bradyrhizobium sp.
AAGTTATTGATCCCAATACTAATAAAGATCTAGTAACCGGTAGATGTATCAAAAATATTAAGTTGGACGGCAATGATGTTGCTTTTGATGTTGAGCTTGGTTATCCGGCAAAAAGTCAAATAGATGCAATTCGTCGAAGCGCAATTTCCGCTACGCGCCAACTACCCGGTATTGGCAACGTTAGTGTCAATGTGTATTCAAAGATAACCTCGCACACAGCCCAGCGTGGTGTCAAATTAATGGCTAATGTTAAAAACATTATTGCCGTCGCCTCAGGTAAAGGCGGTGTAGGAAAATCAACAACAGCAGTAAATCTTGCACTCGCATTGGCGGCTGAAGGTGCACAAGTCGGTATTCTCGACGCTGATATTTATGGTCCGTCACAACCAATGATGATGGGAATTTCAGGGCGTCCTGAAACCACCGACGGCAAGACTATGGAGCCGATGGAGAATCACGGTCTGCAAGTGTCCAGTATCGGTTTCATGATAGATCCCGACGAGCCTATGGTGTGGCGCGGTCCGATAGTCACTCAGGCACTTCAGCAATTACTTGACCAGACAAACTGGCGTGATCTTGATTATTTGATCGTAGACATGCCACCAGGTACAGGCGACATCCAATTAACGTTGTCTCAAAAAGTACCGGTCACCGGTGCAGTTATTGTAACAACCCCGCAAGATATCGCGCTGCTCGATGCGCGCAAAGGGTTGAAAATGTTCGAGAAGGTCGACATACCTATTCTCGGTATTGTCGAAAATATGAGTACGCATATTTGCTCAAATTGTGGACACGAGGAGGCAATATTCGGACACGGCGGTGGTGAAAAAATGTGTCAGGAATACGGTGTCGACTTCCTGGGTGCATTACCGCTAACAATGTCAATTCGTGAACATGCTGACTCTGGCATGCCCACGGTAATCGCTGATCCGGACGGCGCTGTCGCTGAAATTTATAGAAACATCGCGCGTAAAATTGCTGTCAAGGTTGCAGAAAAAGCTAAAGATATGTCGAGCAAGTTCCCGAGCATTGTGATTAAGAACGATTAATGGAAACGGATGCACTCAACATAGGCGTTGTTATGCAACGCAAGCGCATAAATAACCGGTGGCAAACTCACCAGTGGCAGCCTTTAGAAATTCTTAGCGGTGTACCAGATGAGCGACGATGCTTGCTCGAACACGAAGAAGATCTCCGCTGGTTGTTTGGGGGCTTTGAAGTGCGTCTGTTCAGCGACGAAGCAGAAGGTTATTTCCTCAATATTAGTTCGCCTGCACCGTGTTGGTTTGTCATGTGGCGATTCGAGGACGTCGAGGGTGTGGAAATTGCCGTCCCGAAAGTAGTCACTTTGTCGTACCACGAGGGCGCGAGATTGATGGATGGCGGAGAGAAAGTAGAAACGATCACTGCCTCAGATGCAATCATTGAAAGAATGACTGCATTCGTCAAAACGTATTACGTGCCTGAACAAAAGCGCAAACGCCGCAAGCCATCCTTTGAGGGTGGAGCCGCTGTCGCTCAAATGGCAAAAGACGAGGTTAAGCCTAGTGGCAGCTGACGATTTTTTTTCACGCTGGGCGAAGAAGGCGGACGGTGCAACTGCGGACGTGTTGCAAGACGCTCCTCTTGAGAACGCTACTCCGCGTCCACCGCCGACTTTGGACGATGTGGCAAAGCTGGACACATCCTCTGATTTTTCACCGTTTGTTGCGCAAGGTGTTGATGATGTAATAAAGCGATTGGCATTGAAGAAATTATTTTCTGATCCCCGTTTTAATATCATGGATGGTCTCGATACCTATATCGAGGACTACAACACGTTTGTGCCAATGACCGCTGACATGGTGGCGGAGTTGAACCACGCACAGTTACTGATGAATCCACTCGCCCATCTCGAACAACCATTCATGCAGCTAGTCGAAGCACCGATACCCAAGGTAACGGAAGACGAGGATCTAGTGATTTCTGCGGGTGATGATGAGATAGTTGAGCAGGAGGTTATCAATCCAGACGCTGCCGAGGAAGTCGTACAAAATGTCGTTCCAGAGGACGACGTCGCCCAAGATGCCGTGGTAATCGAACCCACGATATTGCCAGCCATTGACGCAACTTTGCTGCCCACGCCAGTGTGTCCGCAATCACCATCTTGAAATAATTTGAAGATGCTGCGATCTGCTTTCGTGCCTTCAGCACGAAATTACAACGGTAAAAAAAAGCATATATAAACATCCTTTTTTCTGCTTCAGACGAGCAATCTTTTTATGCCGCTATGCGTCATGATTTTTTTCTCGTTGACGATTACAATGTCGGTACTTTCAGATTTGATGATTTATTTAATTACCCATTAAAAGCGGTGTTTTCATTTTGACCACACAATTTAAAGTTTGTAACTGTAACCGTACGATGCCGCTAGATGATGCAGCAGGAGTACGTCTTGGTGCTGCACTTGGTAATGGCAAATCTCTGCCGATAGCTACCGAGCTATGCCGGCATGAGGTTGGCGCATTTTTGGCGGTTGCGGACGGAATTGACGATGTTGTCGTGGCTTGCACACAAGAGCGCGCATTGTTCTCGGAGTTGGCGGCCCAAAAATCTGCGGTGTCGCCGATTCGCTTCGTCAATATTCGCGAAACAGGCGGTTGGAGTAAAGACAGTGCGCAGGCGTTGCCGAAAATGGCCGCTCTGCTGGCTGCAGCAGCATTGCCTGACCCGGAGCCGGTACCTGTCGTAAACTATCAATCAGGTGGTCACTTGTTAATCGTCGGGCCGGGTCAGCGCGTCTTGCCTTGGGCCGAAAAACTTGGCGGTCAACTTGATGTGAGTGTAATTCTCACAGATGGTGGCACTGGTATGTTGCAAGAACGGACTTTCCCGACTTATTCGGGTAACCAGGTTAAGTTGGCTGGTTGGTTGGGTGCGTTCACTGCTAGCTGGCAACAGTCAAATCCGATCGATCTCGAAATATGCACCCGCTGTAATGCATGCGTGGAGGCCTGTCCTGAGCAAGCGATCGATTTGATGTACCAGGTCGATTTGAATAAATGTACGTCACACAGTGATTGTGTGAAGGCATGCGGACCAATCGGAGCAATTGACTTCAATCGCACTGCAACACAACGCAGCGGTGAGTTCGATCTGGTATTCGATTTGTGTGACGCACCACTGCTGGCGATGCATCAGCCGCCGCAAGGCTATTTTGCTGCTGCAGACGATGCATTGCGTCAAACCGATGCCGTACTGAAACTAGTCACACTGGTCGGAGAATTTGAAAAGCCAAAGTTTTTCATTTACAAGGACAAGCTTTGTGCGCACGGTCGTAACGGACAAATTGGTTGCACTTCATGTATCGATGTCTGTTCGGCGGAAGCAATTCGTCACGATGGCAATCTGGTTAAAGTTATTCCCAATCTTTGCGTTGGTTGCGGTGCCTGCACGACTGTCTGCCCGTCCGGTGCGCTGACCTACGCTTATCCGCGCGCACCGGATACAGGACAGCGTATCAAGACGATGCTGACTACTTTTGCGAAAGCCGGAGGAGAGCAGCCGGCATTGCTGCTGCATAGTGACGACAAAGGCGCCGCGTTGATCATGCAATTGGGACGTCTGGCAAAGGCGGGCGGGAAGATGCACGGGGTGCCTGCCCGTGTATTGCCTTTGTCACTGCATCACACAGCATCAACCGGTATCGATTTGTGGTTGGCGGCTATTGCTTATGGTGCGAGCCACGTTGCGATCCTGTTAAGCGGTGAAGAAGCACCAGACTACGTAACAGCACTCGAAGAGCAAATGGTCATTGCTCAGACGATCCTTGCTGGACTTGGCTACAGCGGGACCCATCTATCGCTAGTGCGTGCGCTCTCGCCGGCAGCGCTAGACCGCGCGCTGCAGGTCATTGAGGTAGCGCAGGTGCCGGTGCAACGTGCGCTGTTTGCGGTTGCAGCCGAAAAACGTGGGACGCTTGATCTGGTCGTCAGCCATTTGTTGAAGCACGCGCCTCTCAAGCCGGAGCAGATCGCTCTGCCGGCAGGTTCCTTGTACGGGACGGTCAACATCAACACTTCGGCGTGCACACTGTGCATGTCCTGCGTCGGTGCGTGTCCCGAATCTGCTTTGATGGATAACGCTGATTTGCCGCAATTGCGTTTCGTAGAGAAAAATTGCGTGCAATGTGGGCTGTGTGAAACAACCTGCCCTGAGAACGCAATCACCCTGACTCCGCGCTTGCTGTTGACCGATGTGGCAAAACAATCACGCGTGGTCAATGAAGCGGCGCCATTCCACTGTATCCGTTGCAGCAAACCATTTGGTACCGCGCAAATGATTGAAACCATGCTTGGCAAGTTGTCCATGCATGGCGCATTTGCAGGCAATTTGGACCGTATCAAAATGTGTGCAGATTGCAGAGTGATAGACATGATGACGAGCACCAAAGAACCATCGATCACCAGCCTGAAGCGGCCATCCTGATGACGACGACGACGACACATCCGCTAGTCTTCGAGCGTCAGGATCAGGGCGAAGAAACAGCCCGCGCTGATCTGTATGGCTTGCTGGCCACATTGTTCTATGCGCCACCTTCGCAGGCGTTGCTCGACACGATCGCGTCCGCGCAGTCTGAAGGTGAGGGCGTACTCGAGCGGGCCTGGGCTGATCTGGTTGCTGCTTGCAAGTCTGCCGAAGCCGAACCGGTACGTGACGAGTACGAGCTGCTGTTTCTTGGCGTTGGCAAGCCTGAAGTCATGCTCTACGGTTCGTACTACTTGTCCGGATTCCTGATGGAAAAACCGTTGGCGGCACTACGGACCGATCTCTCGATGCTGGGAATAGAGCGTGTTCACAGCGTAGTCGAGAGCGAAGATCATATTGCGTCACTCTGTGAAGTGATGCGCTATCTCATCGCTTCGGATGATCCATTGCATGGAAATTTAGCGACGCAGCAAACGTTTTTTAGTGACCACATGCAAGCCTGGGTCGATGACATGTGTAACGCACTGGAAGCGCATCCGAAGACAGATTTTTACCTGCCTGTGACGCGCTTGGCCAGAGCATATTTTGCAGTTGAAATGCAAGCGTTTGATATGGGATAAAACATATAAACGATATTTGAAGCAATCAGTATAATATTGTTTAGAAGCATTAATTAATGAACGGTATTTTAATAAAATGTCAAGACGACAGTACCGATATGGCTCGTTACTGGGTGTCCGATATCTCAGGAGATAAACATGGCAGAACAAAAGAAAATCGCTCGGCGCAGCTTTTTCGCCGGAATAGGGCTCGTTGCGGCGGCCGGTGTTGCCGTCAAGCTGGCACCGCAAGCTATAACGTCGTCGGTTGTTACACCCGCCGAGCCTGAGGGCACCGGCTACCGGTTGACCGAGCACGTCAAGAAATACTATCGCACTACCACTCTTTGATTTTCGGGAATCCAATATGCTGCTAACTCGCAAGGGCCTGGATGGCCAACGTTCGTCCACGCGTTTTTCTGCCGGTCTTGCCGACAGTCTGGCGCGTGCTTTGCCCACAATGGATAGACGCTCATTTCTGAAGCGTTCGGGAATCGGCATTGGTGCTGGTATCGCTGCGGCACAACTTGGCTTGATTCAGCGCGCGCGTGCTGCGGATGGATCAACCGCCAAAGGTGGTGCCAAAATCGAAGTTAAGCGTACTGTTTGTACCCACTGTTCAGTCGGCTGTGCAGTCGATGCAGTGGTTGAAAATGGTGTCTGGGTCCGTCAGGAAGCCGTCTTTGATTCACCAATCAATCTCGGTGCCCACTGCGCCAAAGGTGCTGCACTGCGCGAACACGGTCACGGTGAATTCCGTTTGAAATATCCGATGAAACTTGTCAATGGCAAGTACCAGCGCATTAGCTGGGACGTTGCTCTGACGGAGATTTCAGCACAGCTGCTCGAAGTTAAAAAAACCAGCGGTCCGGATTCCGTGTTTTTTGTTGGTTCGTCAAAACATAACAACGAGCAAGCGCAATTGATGCGTAAGTTCGTCTCGTTTTTTGGTACCAACAACACCGACCATCAGGCGCGTATCTGCCATTCGACGACAGTCGCTGGCGTTGCAAATACCTGGGGCTATGGTGCAATGACCAATAGCTTCAATGACATGCAAAATTCCAGAGCGATCATGTACATCGGCTCGAACGCTGCCGAAGCCCATCCGGTGTCGATGTTGCACATGCTGCACGCCAAGGAAGAGGGCGCAAAGATCATCGTGATCGATCCACGCTACACCCGCACGGCAGCCAAGTCGGATCAGTACATCCGTATTCGTTCAGGTTCGGATATCCCGTTCATTTGGGGCATGCTTTACCACATCTTCAAAAACAAATGGGAAGACACTGCCTACATCAATGACCGTGTCTATGGCATGGAAAAAGTCCGCGCCGAAGTCATGACATGGACCCCGGAAAAAGTCGAAGAAGCGTGCGGCGTGCCGGAAGCCGAAGTCTACAAATGTGCTGAAACGATGGCCAAGAACAAGCCGTCGACACTGGTCTGGTGCATGGGACAAACCCAGCACACGATTGGCAATGCCATTGTGCGTGCGTCGTGCATCTTGCAACTCGCACTGGGCAACATCGGTAAGTCCGGTGGCGGCACCAACATTTTCCGTGGACATGACAACGTCCAGGGCGCAACGGACGTTGGCCCGAACCCGGATTCGCTGCCGGGTTACTACGGTTTGGCTACTGGCGCGTGGAAACACTGGGCAGCAGTCTGGGGCGTTGACTACGAGTGGATCAAAAAACAGTACGCATCGCAAGCAATGATGGAAAAGTCTGGCGTGACCGTGTCGCGTTGGATCGATGCCGTGCTGGAGAAAAATGAACTGATTGATCAGGAAAATAACGTCCGCGCGATGGTGTTCTGGGGCCATGCACCGAACTCGCAAACGCGTGGACTGGAAATGAAAAAGGCCTTCGACAAGCTCGACTTGCTGGTTGTGATCGACCCGTATCCATCGGCCTCCGCGGCGATGGCAAACATGAAAGTCGACGGTCAGGAATTGAACCCGAATCGGGCTGTCTATCTGCTGCCGGCAGCGACGCAATTCGAAACATCAGGATCTGTAACTGCTTCTAACCGTTCATTGCAATGGCGTGAAAAAGTCATCGAGCCGCTGTTTGAATCGCGGACCGACCACATGATCATGTATCAGTTCGCAGAGAAGCTTGGCTTCGCTAAAGAACTGGTCGCAAAAATCAAACTGGTGCCAGGCAAGGGCGGCATGATGGAGCCGGAACCGGAGTCGATGCTGGAAGAAATCAACCGCGGCAACTGGACTATCGGTTATACCGGCCAGTCACCGATGCGCCTGAAAGCGCACATGAAGAACATGCATTTGTTCGACGTGAAAACCTTGCAGTGCAAGGGCGGTAAAGATCCCGTTTCAGGCTACGACATGACCGGTGATTATTTTGGTTTGCCATGGCCGTGTTACGGCACGCCGGAAATGAAACATCCCGGCACGCCGAACTTGTACGACAACAGCAAACACGTCATGGATGGCGGCGGTAACTTCCGCGCCAACTTTGGTGTCGAGCGCGATGGCGTAAACCTGTTGGCGGAAGACGGCTCCCACTCACTGGGCGCGGACATCACGACTGGCTATCCGGAATTTGACCATCTGCTGCTGAAAAAGCTCGGCTGGTGGAATGACCTGACCGATGCAGAGAAAAAGGCTGCGGAAGGCAAAAACTGGAAGACTGACTTGTCGGGTGGTATCCAGCGTGTGGTCATGAAAGTGCATGGCTGCTCCCCGTTCGGTAACGCCAAGGCACGTGCGGTAGTGTGGAATTTCCCGGATCCGGTGCCGCTGCATCGTGAACCGTTGTTCGGCAATCGTCCTGATCTGGTCGCCAAGTACCCGACTCATGAAGATAAAAAAGCGTTCTGGCGCATGCCGACGTTGTACAAGTCGGTTCAGCAAAAGAACGTCGAGAACAAGTTGTCGGAGAAATTTCCTCTGATCATGACATCCGGGCGCTTGGTCGAATACGAAGGAGGCGGCGAAGAAACACGCTCCAATCCTTGGCTGGCGGAATTGCAGCAAGAGAACTTCGTCGAAATCAACCCGAAGGCTGCCAACGAGCGCGGTCTGCGCGATGGCGAGTACGTGATCGTCTCGACCCCGACCGGTGCGCGTCTGAAGGTCAAGGCCATGGTGACGCCGCGTGTTGGTGCCGATACGGTATTTATTCCGTTCCACTTTTCCGGCTGGTGGCAGGGCAAGGACATGCTCGAGTACTACCCGGAAGGTGCCGCGCCGATTGTGCGTGGAGAAGCGGTCAATACCGGGACGACGTACGGCTATGACTCGGTAACGATGATGCAAGAAACCAAGACAACAATCTGCCAGATTGAGCGCATCGCTTAAGCGACCTCAATCACAACAGAAATCAGGAGAGACACCATGGCAAGAATGAAATTCATCTGCGATTCCGAGCGTTGCATCGAGTGCAACGGTTGCGTTACCGCCTGTAAAAATGAGCATGAAGTCCCGTGGGGCGTGAACCGCCGCCGCGTTATTACCGTCAACGACGGCATTATTGGTCAAGAAAAATCGATGTCGGTTGCCTGCATGCATTGCTCCGATGCGCCCTGCATGGCAGTTTGCCCGGTGGATTGCTTTTACCGCACGGACGAAGGTGTGGTCCTGCATGACAAGGACATCTGTATCGGCTGTGGTTATTGTGCTTACGCCTGTCCGTTTGGCGCACCGCAATTTCCGTCAAATGGCACGTTCGGTTTGCGCGGCAAAATGGACAAGTGCACGTTCTGTGCCGGTGGTCCGGAAGAAGATGGCTCGAAAGAAGAGTTCGAGAAATACGGTCGCAACCGTTTGTCAGAAGGCAAACTGCCAGCCTGCGCCGAGATGTGCTCGACCAAGGCATTGCTTGGTGGTGACGGTGATGTCATTGCCGATATCTTCCGCACGCGGGTAGTGCATCGCGGCAAGGGCAGCGAAGTGTGGGGTTGGGGCACGGCGTATGGCAAATCGCACGACCCACAAGCCAAAGCACCAGCGGGGAAGCCATGATGCGCGCGCGACTCGCACTGATCGCGTCAACTGTTGCCTTGCTGACGCTGGCTGGTTGTGGTGAAAAAAGTCAGGAAATGAGTAGTTCTGCCAGCAAGCCGGATGGCAAACCGTATGAGGGTGAACTGACCCGCTATGCGGCTAAAGGCTGGGAGAAGGGCGACAAGACGAAATGGCAACTGCAGTTGCGCGCCCGTGCTCAAAACCAGAACGAATACACCAGAACCAATTAATTTCGCAGCGACGGGAGCCATCATGAAACAGGGGATTGCACGCTTGGTCGTCAGCTTACTGCTGACGACTGCTGTCATCGGGTCGGCGTTGGCGCAGCAAAATGCGTCAGCGCCGTCAAATACAGGAGGTATCGAGTCCATCGATATCCTCAATCAGAACCAGGCTGAACGCACCCGCGATCAGCCTGGTAATTCGGCACCGGTTTTCCGCACGATTAAAGAAGGAACGAAGAACTATTCGAGCCTTCCGGCGCTGGAATCCGGTGTGCTGATCCAGGGCAAGCAGCAATTCCCTGGTCAAGCGCGCGCGACTACGGCTGGTGAAGCATGGCGGCTTTACCGCAACGGGCCATTGACGCAAATCGGTGGCTGGTTGTTGCTGCTGGCAGCAATCGGCGTGGCCGGCGTGTACTTCGTTGCTGGTCCGGTCAAGCTCAAGGCGACACCGACCGGCAAGCTCATCGAGCGGTTCACGTCGGTCGAGCGGATTGCACACTGGAGTACAGCAATCAGCTTCGTGTTGCTTGCGATAACCGGATTGATCATCTTGTTTGGTAAATACATCCTGATGCCAGTTTTCGGGCATACGCTGTATGGCTGGTTGTCGTTCGCTTGCAAAAATGCACACAATTTTGCCGGGCCAGTGTTTACCGTCTCGATCGTGGTGACTTTCATCGTCTTTGTTAAAGACAATTTTCCTGCCAAGGAAGACTTGCAATGGCTTGTTCGCCTGGGTGGCATGTTCGGTGGCAAGCACGCTTCATCAGGTCGCTTCAACGCTGGCGAGAAAATGTGGTTCTGGACAGGTGTAGTCGGTCTGGGTCTGATCATTAGTGCTTCCGGTTTTGTGCTCAACAAAATCGTACCGGGCATCGATTATCCGCGTAGCGTCATGCAGATTGCCAATGTGATTCACTTGATCGCCGCGGTATTGGTATCGACGATGGCAATGGGCCATATCTATATCGGCAGTATCGGTATGGATGGTGCGTACAAGGCAATGCGAACCGGTTATGTCGATGATGCATGGGCCAAGGAACATCACGACCTGTGGTATGCCGATATCGAAGCCGGCAAGGTGCCGCGCAATCGTACCGAAGAAGCGGCTAAGCGCAGTCATGCGCCGCAGCCAAGCAGCGCAACCTGATCAGGAATTACCATGAAAAAAATTATTGCTTTCGCCGTCGGCGCCTTGTTTGCCAGCATTGCCATGGCTAAATTGCCGCCGCCGACCGAAGAAGCCGTTGCCAAGTCTGATGAGGCCAAGGCGAAAACTGAAGCCGGGAATAAAATTGCGGCTTACAAGTTGTGTCTGGCGCAGGACAAATCAGCAGCGTATTATTTTAAAACCAAGACGCCAGCGAACAAGGCCGTAGAGGGCTTGCCAGCTTGTGCTGACCCTGGTCCGTATGTACCGGCCAAGGTTGCTGCCAAGAGCTAAGACGGCAAGCATGTCGTCCTGGATTAAAGCACCTGTCAAATAATAAGGAAATATGATGATGAAAAGTCTGTCTTTTTTACTTGCTTCATTGCTGTTGTCATCGATGGCCCATGCGGCCTCGGTCTCGTTTGTCGAGCCTGCGGATGGCGCCACTGTACCGACTACCTTTCCGGTAAAGTTTGCCGTAGAGGGCATGGACGTCAAACCGGCCGGTGAATTGTCACCGACCAGCGGCCATCACCACTTGTTGATCAATGCCTCGGCCATTCCGGCCGGCGAGTCTGTGCCTTTCGATGAAACGCACATTCACTTTGGCAAAGGTCAAACTGAAGCAACGGTGACACTCAAGCCGGGAACGTACAAGATGACGCTGCAATTTGCCAATGGGGCGCACCAGTCTTACGGTGAACCGCTGAGCAAAACCATCACTGTCAACGTCAAGTAACGCGCTTTGACCCGCTACCGTCCCCAGCTGACCAATGCCCATGTCGACCTGACCCGTGAAGTCGAGGTCACGGATGAACGCGGCCGTGTCTCGCTCATCTCGATCCCGGCCGAGCGGCCATTGACCGTGTATGTCGACAAGCGTGAGCTAGTCACGTTGATGACACTCGGTGGTGCACCCGAAGCGTTGACGCTAGGCTACCTGCGCAATCAGCGCTTCATACGAAATCTGGAAGATGTGGTGTCCGTGCAGGTGGATTGGGATGTTGAGGCTGTCGCAGTTATTACCCGCGACGGCATCGACGACATCGAAGAACGGACTGCCAAGCGGGTTGTGACGACCGGTTGCGGTCAGGGTTCGGTGTTTGGCGGTCTGATGGACGATGTCGCGGCAATTCGGCTTTCACCGGATGCGAAATTGAAGCAATCGGTGTTGATCCGCATTGTCGACACAATCCGAACCCAGCAATCGATCTACAAGCAGGCCGGTTCGGTTCACGGCTGTGCACTGTTCACATCACAGGGCGAATTGTTATATTTCGTCGAAGATGTCGGCAGACACAACGCCGTCGATGCCATTGCCGGACGGATGTGGCTCGATGGCATGGCCGGCGACGATAAAATCTTTTACACCACCGGACGCCTCACGTCCGAGATGGTCATCAAGGGTGGACAGATGGGAATTCCGTTCCTGCTGTCGCGCTCCGGCACCACCCAGATGGGACACATGGTCGCCGAGCAATTGGGCATGGCGTTGCTAGCGCGCTGTAGCGGCAAGCATTTCCTGTTACTGACAGGTAAGGAGCGTCTTGTATTCGAGCCCGAGTTGTTCGATGGCGCACTGAAAGTGGCCTAAGCGAATGGCATTGATGCCCGTGTTGTGCCGCTGATCGACGCAACACTGGCTGCGTTCGCGTTGCTCTTTTCTGGCGATGCGGAACTGTGGCGCATTGTCTGGGTTTCTGTCTCGACCTCTGTCATTGGCCTGCTCATCGCCACGCCTTGTGCGGTACTCCTCGGATATTTTGTAGCAACCCAGTTGTTCCCTGGTCGCCGAGTCGTCATTTGGCTGGCGCAGGTGTCACTGTCTATCCCGACGGTATTAATTGGCTTGTTGCTGTACCTGTTACTGTCGCGCAGCGGACCCGCCGGCGATTTGCGCTGGCTATTTACGCAGTCGGGACTGATTGTCGGGCAGGTACTGATCGCCATACCTGTGCTCGTTGCCTTCACGCTCGCGGCGGTGCAAGCCGCCGATCCACGGTTGGCAGAAACCGCGACAACGCTGGGCGCATCCCGCTGGCGGGTAATGTGGACCGTACTGCGCGAAGTGCGTTTTGGCGTGATGGCAGCAATCATCAACGGTTTTGGCAGAGTCATTTCGGAAGTCGGTTGCGCGATGATGGTCGGGGGCAATATTGCGGGTGAGACAAGGACCATCACGACCGCTATTGCGCTTGAGACCAGCAAGGGCGATTTCGCACAAGGCATTGCGCTAGGCATGGTGCTGATCGCCATCGCCCTGGCCATTAACGCCGCACTGTTGCTGCTGCAAGGTGACACAAAATGAACATGCTGCTGACGATAGATGGGTTGCGACGGCGCTTTGGCGAACGTTTGCTGCTCGATATTGACCGCCTCGAAATTGCTGCGGCCAGTGCCTATGTGCTTACCGGTGCCAACGGTTCCGGTAAGAGCACTCTGCTGCGTATCCTGTGTGGGTTGGAGTCTGCCAGCATCGACGGCGCCTACTTCATGAACAAGCCGGTCAGTTTGTCGCCGTACCCCGCATTGCTGCGCGATGCGATTCTCTATGTGCATCAACATCCTGTGATGTTTTCGACGACAGTGGAAGCCAACGTCGGTTACGGACTGGCTGCGCGCGGGGTCGCCAAAGCCGCGTTGACAAAACGCGTGGCCGAAGCGATGGAGTGGGCCGGCATCCTGCACTTGCGTGGCACGCATCCGCGGCATTGGTCGGGTGGTGAAAAACAGCGGGTAGCCCTGGCCCGTGCGCGCGTGTTGCGACCGCAATTGCTGTTGCTTGACGAACCCACCGCCAATCTCGATGGCCCCGCGCGCGAGCAAGTGATTGGCTTGATCCCGACCCTGCTGGCAGAAGGTCGCAGTGTCATCATGGCGTGCCATGATCGCGACCTGATTGGCTTGCCTGGCGTACGTCGCCTGAAACTCAAAGATGGCCGGCTTGAATTGCGTGAGCCTGCCATCCGTAACGATTAACCACCCTGAAAGGCCACATCATGACCCGTCGTCTCGTCCTCCAGTTCTCCCTCGTTTTGCTCGCTGGCGCTATTACTCCATTGGCCTCGGCACAACAAGTCCTCAGACTCTCGACCACGACCAGCACCGAGAATTCCGGCTTGCTCAAAGTCCTGTTGCCGGTTTTTGAAAAGAAATATGACGTGAAAGTGCAAGTGATCTCGGTGGGTACCGGCAAGGCGCTGGAACTGGCCAAAAATGGCGATGTCGATGTCACCCTGGTGCATGCCCGTCCGTCGGAAGACAAGTTTGTCGCCGCCGGCTACGGTGTCAATCGGCAAGACGTGATGTATAACGATTTTATTCTGGTCGGTCCGGCCAGTGATCCGGCCGGTGTTGCCGGTAGCAAGGACATCGTCGACAGCCTGAAAAAAGTCTTCGCCAGCAAAGCCAGATTTATCTCGCGCGGGGATAACTCGGGTACCGAACAGATGGAGCAGGCTTACTGGAAAACAGCCGGTGTCAAACCGCAAGGCAGCGCTTATGTATCGGCTGGACGCGGCATGGGAGAAGTGTTGACGATGGCAGGCGAATTGCAGGCTTATACGCTGACCGATCGCGCTACTTTTAGCGCCTACCGCGCCAAGACCGGACTAACCATTGCCGTCGAAGGCGATAAAGCCATGTTCAATCCCTACGGCATCATCGCTGTCAATCCGGCGCGTTTCCCCGATATCAATCAGAAAGGTGCCAACCAGCTCATCGACTGGATCACTTCGCCGGCTGGCCAGGCAGAAATTGCTGCATTTCGTGTAGATGGAGAGCAAGTGTTTTTCCCTTCGGCAAAACGCTAATCCGGTACTGAGTTACCACGGCACTTCGGTGCCGTCCCATGCGATAAAACGCCCGCTATTGCCGGGCGTTGCCGTCGCGATCACGGCCAGCAATTGAGCCGCTGCGCGCGCCGGATCAAATAACTTTCCCTCCGCTACACCACGCTGGAACGGCTTTGACAGCGCACTGTCGACCGTACCCGGATGCAACAACTGGATGCTCAGTTGCGGATGGGTGCGCCGGCATTCAATTGCGGCGGTCTTCAGCAACTGATTCTGCGCCGCCTTTGCTGCCCGATAGGCATACCAGCCACCGAGTTTGTTATCCGTGATTGAACCAACCCGCGCCGATAACGACGCAAAGACTGCCGATGTGTTGTGCCGCATCAAAGGCAACATTGCCTGTGCCAGCAGAATGGGGCCGAAGGCGTTGACAGCAAAGACTCGCTGAAGGTTGTCGCCGGTAACAGCGGACAGGGATTTTTCCGGAGACAGTGCTGCCCCATGCAACAAGCCCGTCGCATTAATCACCAGATGCAGGATTGGTATAGGCAGACTGGCAGCCAAAGACAGAAGACTGGTGCCATCGGTGATGTCGGCGCCGGCGATAGCGAGTCGGGTCGGATATTTTGCCTTTAATTCAGCAAGTTCCGCCGAGTCTGCCGCATGGCGGGCTGCGGCGGTCACATGTGCGACCTGTGAATGAGCTAGTAGCTGTGCTGTCAGCGCCAGTCCGATCCCGCCCGAGGCGCCGATGACGAGCACCTGTGCCGGTTCGTCGAGGGTAGCTAGTAATTGGTTGGTGGCAGAGGAAGTCATGGCGAGTCCGGAGTGAGTTAAGCAGGAGAAAACGTTGTCGATGCTAGCACGTGAACCAAATACTCTTTTTTCAACCATCGACTGTTTGCCGCCATGAGTTTTCCCGATACTGAAATGATGCAGCAGCCGCATTTGGCATTCGCCGAACGCAGCCGGATCCGGACCTTGCTGGAGATCGAGGCGGCATTGGCCACTGCGCTGGCACAGCACGGCGTCATCAGTGCAGCATCGGCATCACAGATCGCTGAGTGCTGCCGACGCGAGTTGATCTCGTCGGATATGCCTCAGGAGGTAGTCCGGCAGCTGACCGTGGCGGTGGCCGAGCGTGATGTCGAGGCTGCCAATTACGTGCATTGGGGCATGTCCTTACAGGATCTCGCG
The DNA here is from genome assembly GCA_047621665.1 of Bradyrhizobium sp. GTDB lineage: Bacteria > Pseudomonadota > Gammaproteobacteria > Burkholderiales > Burkholderiaceae_D > Actimicrobium. The sequence goes on from JBLHMB010000055.1 coordinate 15,429, forward strand.
GATACCGCGCTGGTGCTGCAATTGCGCGTGGCGCTTGACGGTATCGAGGCAGACCTTGTGCGGTTTATTGCCGTGCTGGCCGAGTTTGCCGATCGTCACCGGCATACTGCACAAGTCGGGCGGGTCGGGTTGCAGCATGGCTTGCCGATCACATTCGGTCTGAAAACCGCCGGATGGCTTGATGCACTGCTACGCCACCAACAGCGTTTGCAGACCTTACGCTCGCGCTTGCTGATGCTGCAGTTTGGCGGTACTACGGGCACGTTGGCCAGTCTTGGTGATGCCGCACTGCCGGTCGCCAGCGCACTGGCAGCGACGCTGCAGCTGAGTCTGCCTGACATGCCGTGGCACGGTCAGCGCGATCGTTTTGCCGAAGTGGCCACCACGCTGGGCTTGCTGGCAGGATCTCTCGGCAAGATCGCCCATGACATGATCCTGCTCACTCAGACCGAAGTGGCTGAACTGGCTTTTCCATTGTCGCCCGCAATCGGCTGGTCGTCCACACTGGCAGCTACGCAGCAGGTGCCTGCACTGGTCGCTGCGATGCTGACGTTGATGCTGCCTGATCACGAGGGCCAGATCGACCAGGACGGCGATGCTGCCGCGCGAATCCTTCCGCAGATTGTGGTGCTCTGTGCTGCTGCGTTGGAACAATTGCAGTTACAGGCCAGCAGCATGAAGGTCGATGCTGCGCGTATGCAGGTCAATCTTGCGCTGACACGCGGGCGCATTCTGGCCGAGCCGCTGACGCTGGCACTGGCTCGCAAAATTGGTCGGCAGTCTGCCGAGGCGCTGGTTGCACAAGCCAGCGAGCAGGCGGCACAAAGCGATCAGGCACTGCGTGATGTGCTTGATCAATACGGTGTGGTCAGCCTGCATTTCAGTGCGCTCGAACTTGATCGCTTGCTTGAACCCGCCAGCTACAGTGGCCAGTCGGCGAGTTTCGTTGATCGCGTCTTGCAGACCTGGCAGCACTTTTCGGGTATTCCAGCCGTTACCGATCCAGTTCCCCACCTATTTACTACCGGTAAGATGCCGCTGCATTACTGCATCGACGGACCCTACGGCGCACCCTGGTTGATCTTGTTAAACCCGCTCGGGACTTCGCTTGATATCTGGGAGCCGCAGATGCCAATTTTTCAGGAGCATTTCCGCGTGCTGCATTACGACACGCGTGGTCATGGTCAGTCGATAACGCATAGCAGCGCGACGTCGCTGGCCGAATTAGGAGAGGACGTGATTGGCTTGATGGATCACCTCGGTATCACGCGTGCTCATTGTTGTGGCAGTTCACTTGGTGGCATGACCGGACTCTGGCTGGCAGTCCATCACCCGGCGCGCATCGAGAGACTGGTGGTGTGCAACGCGGCGCCATTGCTGGGGCCGCCCTCGGTCTGGGATGGCTGGATCGAGCAAGTCCGCCACCATGGTATGAAGGCGGTCGTCCCGGTCTTGATCGAACGCTGGTTCACGCGCGACTTCGAACGTCATGCGGCACATCAGGTCGGTGTGGTGCGGGAAATGCTGCTGCAGACCCCGCCCGGCGGTTTTATTGCGGCATGCAGCGCAATACGTGACATGGATTTGCGCGATGGATTGTCTTGCATCAACGTGCCGACTCTCGTCATTGGCGGCAAGCGCGACCGCCTCACACCGCCAACACAGACGCGTCGAATGGCAGCGCAGATCAATGGTGCCAGCTACGTCGAACTCAACGCAGGGCATTTACCTAACCGGGAAGTCGCGCAACGCTTCAACGCCGAGGTGACAGATTTTTTACTGGCCGGTTCGTCGCTCCCGTAGTTGCAGATTCTGTCCGGGTGGTTGGTTGCGGGGTGGCGGGAAGATATTCGTTGCATGGACGCCGTCGCCGGATACCGAGTTGGCCCGCCCGGTGGTGCTTGTTGAAGTAGTTGATCCGCCGTGTCAACGAGCGCAGCAGGATCAGCAAGGTATCAGGCGTGTGGGCCGTCAGCGAAATTTTCTCGATCATGACGACGCTATCCCGGCTTGGCGAGACGCTGAAGGTACATTCGCGACTGCTGAGCATCATCATGTTTTCCTGCAGTATCAGCGGATACAGAGCGGCTTGTTCTTCGAGGTCGAACTGACCGAAATCGGCATACAGGAACAGTGCCGCGGCATCGGCCGCAGGTTTGTGCATCAGCGTAAAAGTGACACCCTCAATCGTGATGCCACCGCCAGCAATGAGGCGTTGGGGAGCGTTGTCTCCGGTCAGGAGGCACAGTCCCTCGATGAGCTGTTCGAACTCGGAATGCATGGTGTCCTCGGGTGCCGGGTGACAGAACGGAGTTTGTTGCCAGTATGGCAGTAGGTGTGTGCTGCGCAGGCGTGGTTCCATCCATTCAGTGACAATGAAGGCACCGGAACCGGCCCGCCTTTCCGGTTACTTATCTCGGCATCATCGCGTTAAGGAGATCCGATGAAACACCGTTTTGAAGCCCTGGTCCGGGCCTTTTGCGAGCTCGAAAATTACGGGCAGCCGGAGCGTCTGCTGGATGGAGAGTCGATCGAACTGCATGGCGTCGAGTTCTCGCTCCTGTACGAAGAGGATATTGCCGTCGATGCGATGCATTTACGTGTCGTGTTCGGCAATGCGCCGCTGAAAAACGAAACCGCGATTTATCGGGCGCTACTGAAGGAGAATCACGCAGGCTATTGCGGCAAGGGCCCGGGATTTTGCGTTTCGCCGGCATCCGGGCGGGTGTTGTACCTGCTGAAGATGTCGTTGTGCGATGTCTCGCCCGCGATGCTGCTCAGTACAATACTGAGTTCTATAGGCAAAGTGAAGCAATGGCGGGGTACGTATTTTCTGACGTCGATGACGCGTCACGATTAGCGTTTTTCCGTTTTGAACGGATATCGGGGCTCAAAGAAGATTACTGAGTCCCGTCCGGATCCTGAGCCTGTCATAACTTGCGTGATCGAAACGGATACACCAGTTGTTCCAGATACGATTGCGGTGCTTGAAAATGATCGACCCCATAGCGGCGAGGCCAGCCCGGCGGAAGATGCACGGTACCGAACAAGCGATCCCATAACGGAAGGAACTGGGCAAAGTTCTTGTCGATTCCTTCGGCGTCCGACGCATGGTGCCAATGGTGATACTGAGGAGTCGATATCACCCAGCGCAAACCGGGAAAGCGCCAGCGGACGTTGGCATGAATAAAAACCGCGTGGAATGAAACAAACACCAGATAGCTGTACAGTGCGGCCGGTGCAAAGCCGAGTACGAAGACGGGGATGAAGGCAACCGCACGGGTGAGCAAGGCATCGACGGGATGGATGCGCGAACCTGCCAGCCAGTCCATCTCTGTACTGGAGTGGTGGATTGCGTGGAAGCGCCAGAGCCATGGGATCTGGTGAAACGCCCGGTGGGTCCAGTATGTGGCAAGGTCAACGAGCGCGATCATTTCCATGAATTGCAGCCAGAGCGGCTGGGCAGCAATAACTCGTTGAAAGTCTGGCTGCACGGCCCACGAAAACAGCACTTGCGCAGGAATCAGCGCGGCAAAGGAGAGGAGCTGAACTCCGGCATGGCTGACAAAAAAATGCTTCAGGTCGATCTGCCATCCATGACGCAAGACCTTTTGCCTGCGCAGCCAGAACAGCGCTTCGACAGGCATGAAGATCATTCCCAGTACCAGCAGTTCAAGGACAAAATAGTCCAGGCCGGCTGACCAGGAACGCATGCCGCCGACATCGAGCGCCTGTGCCTGCGGGCCACCCATCGCCATCGCCACGATGCCAAAGACGATGCCGGGCAGACCACGGCGAGGGGTGCGCATGACGATGACGCTCAGCGTCCCGAGTGCGAATGTCGCGAACAGACTGACCTGAAGAATGGCCCGGCACAGCCCGATGTGCGCCTTGTAAAGTGGCAGCGCATCGCGTGTCACCAGCAGGTCCGGTAGCAGAAAGCACAGCTCGGCGACGACGCACAGCGCACCCAGAAGCGCAGAGGACAGTGCCGCGCGCTTGCCGATGGCGATGAGGAGACGGGTGATTAGCGCCGGCATCGTCGAAGCAGGGCGTTGCACAGCGGGTTGAACCAGCCGTTCGCCATGCAGAAGTGCGAGTCGAACGGAGCCGTGTGATGCTGCCGATGATGCCAGTCCGGCAAAATAAGATGGTGGTGCTGCGCCCAGCGAATGCTCGCGGGTACCGATACGTCCTCCATGTGTGCCCATTTGTGGCACTGGTTGGTTGCCAGCGCCCCGAGCGCAATCGACAGCAGGATTGCCTGCAGCAGCATCGTGATTCCGCTCAGCGGCAACAAGCTCGACGCGATGACGAATGGCAGCGCCGCAAAACAGCTTGCTCCGTGCGTCTCGACAAAGTCGTGCCGGGTCATCGCCTGAGGGTCGACATGATGTTCACGAAACGGACGAATAAGCATCGTGCCGAGGATTGGCGTATTGACACTGCCGAAGGAATCGCAGGCCCAATGCACGAGGCCGCTCAACAAGTCGGTGAGCAGCCACGCGACCGGTACGGCAATCGACAGGATCGGCACGAGTAGCCAGCCTGCCGCAACCGCGAGGCGCAACCCGCTCCAGCAGACAAGCAGCACGAACAGTGCGATCACAATCTGTTCGACGATCCGTTGCGGCGACGTTGTGGACGCGGTCATGGTGCGCTGGCAATCCTGCGCAGGTGCGCTTGAATCGCGCACACCGCCGCGCGCCACGACACCCCGTTATAGGCAATTCCCTGTTTCTCAAAATGATGCCTGACGATGCTTTGTACGGCGGCAAGCCGGTGCGACGGCACTTTTGGAAACAGGTGATGCTCGATCTGGAAATTCAATCCTCCGAACAGCCAGTCCCACCGTGGCGCATTAACGATGGTGCGCGAAGTGACTGTTTGATGCTCGAGGAATGAGAAGTCAGAGACCTTTTTAATCAGTGGCATACCCATGTGATTGACCCAGAAGATGGCCGCCAGATAAGGCCCGAGCAGGGTCAGCGGGATCAGATAGGTCAGCAACGCCAGCGGAAACGGGACACCGAGCATCCCGCATGGGATGCCGAACCAGAGCACGCCGTGAAGCAGCAGCGTCAGACTGTCAAGCCGGTAGCGGCGCGGATTACGCAACACGGCAGCTTGGGAAAGGCAGCGCTGGCTGTGACCGAACAGCAGTGATAACAGCCAGATATGCGTGGTCTGGTAGCGGGTCAGGAATCTGCCGAATGGCGTTTTTCTGCGTTGCGATGCGTCGGTGAGCGAGACAACGAATTCGACCATCAGATCAGGGTCCTGATCTTCGTCCTGGCAGAACCGATGATGGGCCCGATGCCGCGTGATCCACTCGTCAAACGCCAGGCCCGTCAGCAGTGTCATGCTCACTTGGCCCAGCACCCGGTTGAGGCGATCGTGCCGGCTGACAGCGCCATGTCCGGCGTTGTGACCGATGAAAGCACATTGCGCGAGCAACAGCGCGATGGCGGTGTAGACGCCAGCGAGCAACCAGAACGAGGGCGCCGCCAGCCAGGCAGTGGCGAGTGCCGCACCGAGCATTGCGCATAGTGCGGCGAGCCTGATGATGGTCGGTATAGCTGCGCTTGCGCAAAGCTGTTGCGCGTTGACGTCCTCGGACAGGGAGCACCATACTGCATGTCCTTCCTGTTGACTTAATTTTGGCTGGATGGTGGTTTGCATGGCGCGCTCTTTATCTGCTGGGTCAATAAAGTTTCAATCAGGTGCCGGCATGGTCACTTGCGCCACTGAACAGCAAGGCACCGTGTAATACCGTGACGTTGCCCGGTGCAGGCAACGTCACTTCACCATCGCCTTCGAAGACGAGGCAGTCGGGTCCGGTATCAATATCGATGGACTGCGCGCGCGCGTAATGCACGAACGGTGCGTTCAGATGAAGGCCCAGATAAATAGCTGGCAACCATGCCAGCAGTTTTGCTCTGGATGCCGCTTCGACCACGACGATATCGGCCTGACCATCGGTGGCGTCTGCTCCCGGCGCAATGCACATTCCTTTCCCGAAATGCGTGCTGTTGGCAACTACCACCATCGAGAAAAAACCTTCGCGCCAGAGTTGCCCATCGAGACAAATACGTGCCCACTTAGGCTTGTAGTCAATGAGTTCGCGCAATGCCGCGACGAGAAACGAGCCTGTGTTTCGGTGCGTCAACGCGTTGACACGTGCCGCAACCATTGCCGTCATACCGATGGATGTCTCATTGATGAAATACCGTGACTGCGCGCCGCAACGCAGGCGCAATACATCGAGATGGCCGGCCCTTGCCTCAAGGGCTTGTGTCAATGCACGCAGCGGTTGCGTCTCTATGCCTAACCCGCGCGCGAGATCCGAGCCGGTACCGACCGGGATCAGTCCCAGGCAGCGCGTCGCATCGGGTGCGTCGGCCAGCATTACATTTAATGTCGTGTGGAGCGTGCCATCGCCACCGAGCACCACGATCCGGCGAATCGCCGGCGTCAGTGCGTCAATGATGGCCTGGCGCGCGATGCTGGCACCGTCACAATACACAACGTTGGCAGTGCGCAGGCATGGGAGGCGCGCACGCAACGATGACCAGACGCGACTGGCACGACCGGAGGCCGCTGCGGGATTGACGACGAATAAAACATTTTCCATTGTCGTGACGCGTTATCAGATCGGATAGTCGGGGTTGCTTAGGGCGGAGGATTTTCTCAGACAAGACTACTTTAAAAAAGTAGCCGCTTGTCGTCAAGCTGCTGTTTGCGGTACTTTAAACAACGCTATGGAGGAGTGCGCAATGGTTGGACTAGGGATGGATAACAATGTCGCGGGTCAGCGTCCATGGTGGGCGCTGGCCCGCCTTGCCGTCGCGGGGATGCGATAGACAAGGCCCGCCCGGCCAGGTCATGGCAAGGCGGATTCACCGCAATCACGTCACCAGATAATGACGCGCTGCGCTACCGGCAAATACATCTTGTCGCCTT
>JBLHMB010000056.1:0-22238 GCA_047621665.1 Bradyrhizobium sp.
TGAAGCTGCGCGGCATGAATGTCACCGTCGTCCATCTGCCCGAATGGCTGATGGAGCGTCAGCTCGATCCGGTCGCCGGCAAGATGCTGCAAAAATCCCTCGAAGACCGTGGCCTGCATTTCCTGCTCGGCAAAAATACTCAGGAGCTGATTGGCGTCGATGGCCACGTCAGCGGCATCCGCTTTACCGATGGCTCGGAAGTGCCGGCGCAACTGGTCGTGATGGCCGTTGGCATCCGTCCGAACACCACGCTGGCCGAAGCCTGCGGCCTGTATTGCAATCGCGGTATTGTCGTCAGCGACACGATGCAAACTTACGATCCGCGTGTCTATGCCGTTGGCGAATGCGTCAACCATCGCGGTACGGCTTACGGCCTGGTCGCACCGTTGTTCGAGATGGCCAAGGTCTGCGCCAACCACCTCGGCAATTTTGGTATCGGCCGCTATCAGGGCTCGGTCACCTCGACCAAATTGAAAGTCACCGGCATCGACCTGTTCTCGGCCGGTGAATTCATGGGCGGCGAGGGCACCGAAGAAATCATCCTGTCGGACCCGATAGGCGGCGTCTACAAAAAGCTGGTGGTACGCGGCGACAAGTTGATCGGTGCCTGCCTGTATGGCGATACTGCCGACGGTGGCTGGTATTTCAGTCTGGTGCGCGACGGCAAGGACATCACCGAAATCCGCGACACGCTGATGTTCGGCGAATCCAATCCGGGCCGTCCGGGCGACGTCGGCCACGAAGGCTTTACCAAGGCGGCAGCGATGCCGGATAGCGCCGAAGTCTGCGGTTGTAATGGCGTGTGCAAAGGCACCATCGTCAAGGCGATCAAGGAAAAAGGCTTGTTCACGCTCGACGATGTGCGCAAGCACACCAAGGCATCAGCTTCATGCGGATCATGTACCGGCCTGGTCGAACAGATCCTGATGTTCACCGCCGGCGGTGATTATTCGCAAGCCACCAAGAACAAGCCGATGTGTTCGTGTACCGACCACACGCATCAGGAAGCACGCGACGCGATCCGCGCCGAAAAGCTGCTGACGATTGCCGACACGATGGTCTTCATGAACTGGCGCACGCCGAACGGTTGCGCCAGTTGTCGCCCGGCGTTGAACTACTACCTGATTTCGACCTGGCCGCACGAAGCCAAGGACGATCCGCAATCGCGCTACATCAACGAACGCGCGCATGCCAACATCCAGAAAGACGGCACCTTCTCGGTGATCCCGCGCATGTGGGGTGGCGAGACCAATGCCTCGGAGTTGCGCCGCATCGCCGACGTGGTCGACAAGTTCAAGATCCCGACGGTCAAAGTCACCGGCGGCCAGCGCATCGATTTGCTCGGCGTGAAAAAAGAAGATCTGCGTGAAGTCTGGAGCGATCTTGGCATGCCGTCCGGGCTGGCGTATGCGAAGGGTTTGCGCACCGTGAAGACCTGCGTCGGCTCCGAGTGGTGCCGCTTCGGTACGCAAAATTCAACCCTGATGGGACAACAGCTGGAACGCCAACTGGCGCTGATGTATTCGCCGCACAAGGTCAAGCTGGCGGTGTCCGGTTGTCCGCGCAATTGCGCCGAATCCGGCATCAAGGACGTTGGCGTGATCGGCGTCGATTCGGGCTGGGAGATTTATGTTGGCGGCAACGGCGGCATCAAGACCGAAGTCGCGCAGTTCCTTGTCAAACTGAAAACCCACGACGAAGTACTCGAATATACCGGCGCGTTTTTGCAGCTGTACCGCGAGGAAGGCTGGTATCTCGAGCGCACCGTGCACTATCTGGCGCGCGTTGGTCTCGACTACGTCAAGCAACGCATGATCGAAGATCACGTCAATCGCAAGGAACTCTACGAGCGCCTGTTATTCTCGCTCGATGGCCAGCCGGACCCATGGCACGAGCAGGCAAAAGCCCATGTCGACGTGCGCCAGTTTGCGCCGTTGACCGTCTGAACCTGAACAGGAACACTCTCATGAATCAATGGAAAGTCATTTGCCGGGTCGACGATATTCCGGTCCTCGGCTCCCGCATCGTGCAGCGCGAGGGCAAGGTGCCGGTCGCAATTTTTCGTAATACCGAAGACAAGGTTTTCGCGTTGCTCGACAAGTGTCCGCACAAGGGCGGGCCGCTGTCGCAAGGCATCGTGTTCGGCGAGAAGGTCGCTTGTCCACTGCATAACTGGAATATCGAACTGGCCACCGGCTGCGCGCTGGCTCCCGACGAAGGGTGCACGCAAACCTTCAGCGTGCGCATCGACAATGGCGAGGTCGCGCTCGACTTGCAGGAGCTGGCTGCTGCATGAGTGAACCAACCAGCGCCGGCGCGCGCCGCGAGACCAAATCCACTTGCTGTTATTGCGGCGTCGGTTGCGGCGTCCTGATTGAAACCACCGGCACGCAGATCACCGGTGTGCGCGGCGACCCCGATCATCCGGCCAACTTTGGCCGGCTCTGCACCAAGGGCAGTACGCTGGCGCTCAGTGCGCAACCGCTGTTGCAGCATCAGGCGCGCGCGCTGGTGCCTGAAATGCGCAGCGATCGCAGTGTGCCGCGTGCCGCTGCCAGCTGGGATGCCACGCTTGATGCGATGGCGCACAAGTTTGCCGATACGATCCGCGAGCATGGTCCTGACAGCGTCGGTTTTTATATTTCCGGCCAGTTGCTGACCGAGGATTACTACGTCTTCAACAAGCTGGCCAAGGGCTTGATCGGGACCAATAACGTCGATACCAATTCGCGCTTGTGCATGTCGAGCGCCGTGGCCGGCTACAAGCAGACGCTGGGTGCCGATGCGCCGCCGGCCTGTTACGAAGACATCGAGCAAGCCGAGCTGGTGTTCATCGTCGGCTCGAACATGGCGTACGCCCATCCGATCCTGTATCGCCGGCTCGAAGAAGCGCGCAAGAACAATCCGCAGATGAAGGTCATCGTCGCCGATCCGCGTCGCACCGACACCGCGCGCGACGCCGACCTGTTCCTGCAAATTTTGCCCGGTACCGATGTCGCGCTATTCAACGGCATGCTGCATTCGTGCCTGTGGGAAGAGCTGACCGATACCGCGTTCATCGAAGCGCATACCGATGGTTTTGCCGAACTCAAGCGCACGGTGCGTGATTACACACCGAAGTTCGTGGCCGATATTTGTGGCATCAGCGAAGCCGATCTGGTGACAGCGGCGCGCTGGTTTGGCGAATCGAAAGCGGCCTTGTCGCTGTACTGCCAGGGACTTAATCAATCGGCGTCGGGTACGGCAAAAAACGCTGCGCTGATCAACCTGCATCTGGCCACGCGCCAGATCGGCAAGCCCGGTGCCGGACCGTTTTCGCTGACCGGCCAGCCCAATGCGATGGGTGGTCGTGAAGTCGGTGGCATGGCCAATTTGCTGTCGGGTCATCGTGATCTTGCGAACCCCGTACATCGCGCTGAAGTCGCCAAATTATGGGGCATCGACGACGTGCCAGCGACACCGGGCAAGACCGCTGTCGAACTGTTCGAGGCAGTGCGCAGCGGCCAGATCAAGCTGCTGTGGATTGCCTGTACCAATCCGGCGCAATCGATGCCGGACCAGAAGCTGGTGCGTGAAGCTCTGGTCAATGCCGAGCTGGTGATTTTGCAGGAAGCCTATGCGACCACCGCCACCGCGCCGTATGCCGACGTGTTGTTGCCGGCAACATCATGGGGTGAAAAAGAAGGCACGGTGACCAATTCCGAACGCCGGATTTCGCGCCTCAACGCGGCAATTGCCGGTCCCGGCGAAGCGCGCCATGACTGGCAGATCGTGGTCGATTTTGCGCAGCGGCTGGAAAAATTGCTGGGTCGGGACAAGTCGCTGTTTGCTTACGATAGCGCCGAATCGATCTGGAACGAACACCGCGAATCGACGCGCGGACGCGACCTCGATATCACCGGCTTGTCGTACGCGATTCTGGCCGAACAGGGCCCGCAGCAGTGGCCGTATCCGGCCGGCGCCACGACCGGCAGGCAGCGACTTTACGAAGACGGGATTTTCCCGACTGCGAGCGGGCGCGCGCATTTTGTCGATACGCCGTACAAGCCGGTGGCCGAACCGATCGACGCGCGCTTTCCGTTTCGCCTGAACACCGGTCGCTTGCGCGACCAGTGGCATGGCATGAGCCGCACCGGCACCGTCGCGCAATTGTTCGCGCATGCGGCCGAACCAGCCGTTGTGATGGCGCAAGCCGACATGGACCGGCGCATGATTGCCGGTGGCGACATGGTGCACGTGACCAGCCGGCGCGGTTCGCAAATTTTTCCAGTGCAAGCCGGCGACGACATGCGTGCCGGGCAGGCTTTCATTGGCATGCACTGGGGCGAAGAATATGTGTCCGGTCGTGGCCATGCCGGAGACGGCTCGCACGGCGTCAATGCACTGACCTCGCCGGCGCTGGATCCGAGTTCGAAGCAACCCGAACTCAAGCATGCGGCGGTCAAGATACTCAAGGCCGAACTGCCATGGCGCTTCGTCGTCTTTGGCTGGATCGCGCCAGAGCAGGTGCTGCGCTTGCAGTCGGCGCTGAAACCGTATCTGCGCCAGTTCGCGTATGCCTCGTGCACGCTGTTCGGACGTGAGCGGATGGGTGTATTTTTCCGCGCTGCCGACGACTATCCGGCCACGCCGGAATTGCTGGCCGGGATCGAAGCGCTGTTCGGCATCGCCGGCGAAACGGTCTTGCGTTACGACGACAAACGGCGCGGTAATGCGCGGCATATCCTTGTGCGGGGCGGTACCTTGCAGGCACTGTCGCTGGCCGGCGATGTCGCCGCTGAACGCTGGTTGCGCGAATATCTCGAAACCGAACAGCCGGTCGCCGCGCTCGGGCGCTTGCTATTGCAACCGTCGGCGGTCGCACCGCAGGGATTCAAGTCGCGTGGCCGCATTGTCTGCAATTGCCTCAATGTTGCCGAGACCGAAATCAACGACGCGCTGGAGGAGCTGGATGGCCCGCCCGAAGCCCGTCTGGCGGCACTGCAGGGGCGCCTGAAGTGCGGCACTAACTGCGGTTCCTGCGTCCCGGAACTGAAAAAAATCATCACTATCCACTCTGTGGCGGTGGTTGCCCCGGCCTGATCCGGCACGCTTCGGTGTACCCTTCGGCTATGGAAAATAGTCAATTGCAAGAGCCGCTGGAAGCGGCACGTTTCATCAAGGTAATTGGTCGCGGCAAGGATGGCGCGCGCAGCATGCATCGCGAGGATGCGTGCCTGTTGTACGGTGCCATGCTTGATGGCCGGGTGGCCGATCTGGAACTCGGTGCGATCCTGTTATCAATGCGCATCAAGGGCGAATCGATCGACGAGATCGCCGGATTCCTGGATGCTGCCGAAGCGTCGTTTGCGCCGTTGTCGGCCCCTGTCGATGCGCAGTATGCGCCGATCGTCATCCCCAGTTATAACGGTGCGCGCAAGTTGCCCAACCTGACCCCACTGCTGGCGATCTTGTTGGCGAGACAGGGCGCGCCGGTGCTGGTACATGGCGTGCTGCAGGACGCGGGGCGCGTCACCAGCGCCGAGATTTTCGCGGCACTGGACATGCCGGTGGCGCAGAGCGTTGCCGAAGCCGAGGCACATTTTCCGCGGCACGTACCGGCGTTCCTGCCGATTGATGTGCTGGCGCCAAAGATGGCGCGCCTGCTGTCGTTACGGCGCATTCTTGGCGTACGCAGTTCGACCCATACGCTGGTCAAGATCATCCAGCCTTTTCATGAGCCGGTATTGCGGTTGTCGTCCTACACCCATTCCGAATACCTGGAGATGCTCGGACACTATTTCACAACGCTTGCGCCTGCGCAGCGCGGTGATGTTTTTCTGATGCGTGGCACCGAGGGAGAGACGGTCGCCAGTGTCAAGCGCGCGCAGAGCATCGACTGGTTCCACCAGGGCCAGCGCACCACACTGGTCGAAAAGCAACTGGTCGCCGATGCCTCGCCAGACGTACCGGCCGAGCGCGATGCGCAGACCACCGCGCTCTGGATTCGACGTGTACTGGCCGGCGACGTGCCGGTACCGGTGGCTATCAGCGAGCAGGTCGAGCATTGTCTGGAAGTAGCGAAGAGCGTGCGGGAGCGCGGCGGCAATGGACGCGCTGGTGCGTGATTGAATGGCGCGTGAACAAAATGCGCGCCATTTAATGGAGGGTACCGGAGTGCGGCAGCATGATCCGGCCTGCCGGACGTCGTGTTTTCTCAATGCAAAATTGACTCTGACCCTATTATTTCATTTCCTATTATTTCTGACCCTATTATTTTCTAACCGTCGCGCTCCGCTTTTTTTGATTCGCTGGAATCACACTTCACGCGCAGGTTGCTGCTTCAATGTTTCCAGAATCGTCTGGTCTGCGTCTCCGAGCGTGTAAAAGCTGATGCCCGGGCCTTGGATGTGGTCGACTGACGACCTCAGCGATCCTTGCCACGAACTCTCTGACTGGAAAAGGCCAGGCATGGCGCCGACGACTTCTTTGAAAAAATTGTTCATGGCGTCTGTTGTGGCTGCATTGGCCCGCATTACCTGAGGGGTGTAGCTGCACAAATTGACGAAGAGTTTAATGAAATCCATGTACCGCGCGTACACAAACTTCAACGAGGCTATCCGGCGTAGCAATTGCAACCGGATGAGGGCGTTGTCAGTGGCCTCAACCTGTCTGTCCAGTTCATGCATTAGCTGCTGCAACTGCGGTTGACGGCCGCGGATGCGCTCGGCCAGCAGAAATGTCGTCAGCGCTTTCTTCGGATTCATCTCAGGATGAAACGGAACAGTGGCGCAGGCTCGCCATGACGAGAACTCGGCCAATACCAAGCGAATGTTCGTCTCGAACAAATTAACGTTCGACCGGATGAAGTCGGGATCAGCGAACTCTCTATTGTTGAGCGGATCCGACAGTGGCCCCGAGTAGTGCACGTTTTGCAGGGTGTTGAGCATCTCGTCCATGACGGACAACGCCTGCTCGGCCCCGGGTACTGCCGCGACCAGGTCGTTCTCCCTGCCTCTGGTCGCGTAGCCACCGGATTGGAGTGCGTCAGGTATCACACAGGGTGGGCGTTGTGGTGCGTTCAGGGAGCGCGCCAAAGCGCGAATCGACATCTTTGCGTGATCCAGGCCTTCCGTCGGTGGCGCGTTGTTGTCACCGATCGCAGCCCGATCTCTTACGCCGGCCATGTGGCCGAGCGTGTCGCGATCGGCGTACGCGTTGAGCGGCCGGCCCGTTGCCGGTTGGCGTTGGTGGAACGTGGTCACGATCTGCCGCAAGATATCGGCGCGACATCCGATGTTCTCGATCGCCGGGTGGTCGTGCAGCTTCCTGGCCGTGTCGCGACTAGCAGGGTTCGCAATGGCATCAATCATCGCTTGCAGGTCACGCTGCGGGTGCACCGTGACGCGCGCCGTGCGCAGCATGGAATGCGGAATCTCGATGTCCGAACCGTTCGGCCCGACCATGGGCAGGTGCAAGGCGAATTCGCTGACCCGATCAGTCCAGAGATGGGCTTGCACATTGGCAGGCGCGCCATGCATGCTGTCAACGAGCCGCAGGTAAGCCGTCGCCAGCTCCCGTTGAAAAGCCGGCGATCGGCTGCTCGACGGCTGCAATGCCGACGGCGAATACCAGATCGCATGCAGGTCGATGTTGTCCGGCGTGGCGGCAGTCGCTGTTTGCGTCTGCGTCTGTGCCGGATGCGCCTGGGCTTCATCGGGTGGCTGGCTAAGCTGACCGGCACTGACGCTATCGAATTGCGCCAGCAATGCCAGCTGTATCGCAGGTCCGGATGTTGAGGTGCGTTGGCTTGCGCTACGAGCATTGTCCGTAGCATGCGGCGTCCCGTTATTACCCGCGCCGGTACCAGTCGCCCGGTTGTTATTGGCGTCTGTAGCGACATTCATTGACAAGGGCGGTGACGGTGGTGTTGCCGAATTAATCGCTGGAATTTTCATGTGATTTTTATAAAAAAGCTGAATTCGACAGCAGGTCCCACTTATTTCTACGGTAGGTACATCTGCCGCCACGGTCCCGCAAAACCGGATAAACGAAAGTCCTGACCGGGGTCATAGGTCGCATTGCATGTCGAGTGTCCGGGCACCTGTGACAATATCTCGTTGCGCTATGTCTTAGCGCCTGATTAAGTCGGTTTGTCTTGAGTAACAAGAACACTGAAATAGTTCAATCCAACGGAGCCAGGCGCAACTACGATGAAAAAAATTAGGGTCAGAGTCAATTATTAATTAGGGTCAGAGTCAATTAATTTTCCCTTTTGGCTGTGGATGCCGATATTATCTGGCTCGGTATGCGCTGAATGCGGGTGTTTTGCCGCTTAAGCGGGAAGGATTTTGAAATTTAATTGACTCTGACCCTAATTTTTTTCGAATTTAATTGACTCTGACCCTAATTTATTTTTGGTCATTCGAAGGCTGTCCGGCGTTTCTGTTGCTCCCGGAACTTTCGTAGTTCCTGACTGACCAAGTCAGACGCGTGCTGATTCGCCTGCGTGGCCGGGGGATGCTCCGGCAATATTGCGATACTTTTAGTTTGGGTTTCGTCGCCAAACACACAACCTAGTCCCTTTCAGGAGCATCCATGCCGTCATGGTCTCTCCCTTCTTTTGCGTTGTCGCAGCCACTGCAATGGAATGCCTTGCTGTTGTTCGGCACGCTGCTGCTGTTTGGCCTGATCGCCGGTCATGTTGTCCAGAAAAGCAAATGGATACCTCGTCTAACCGGTTATTTGCTGGTTGGTTTTGCGCTGGGTGGTGGCGGTCTGAACTGGTTGTCGGGTGAGGTGCTGCAGGTATCGAGCATTTTTGCCGACATGGCGATGGCGCTGGTGGTGTATCAGTTGGGTCGCTACGTCGACGTGCGCTGGCTGCTGCGCGAGAAATGGTTGCTGGCGACGGTGCTGGCGTGCGCCGCATTGTGCTTTCTGTTCGTGTCGGGCGCTTTGCTGTGGTACGGCACGTCGACCACGCTGGCATTGCTGGGAGGAGTGCTGGCCATTGCGACAGGGCCGGCCGTGGTGCTGGTCGTATTGCGTGACCTGAAGGCCGAAGGGCAGATTACCCGGCGATTGGCCGCGATGACGGCGCTCAATAATATCGTCGCCTTGCTGGTGGCCTATGCGTTGTTGCCGGTGGTGGCGTCCGAGAGCGGTACACCGTTGACGATGCTGATCATGCATACGTTGTATTCGCTGTTCGGCTCGATCCTGCTGGCAACGCTGACCTATTGGTTGATGATGCCCTTGGCGCGCTGGCTGGGACGTCGCCGCAGTAGCCAGTTCGTGCTGGTCATTGCGGTCATTACGCTGACCATCGGCGCAGCTCATGCGCTGCAATTGCCGGTCCTGTTGACGATGCTGATTTTTGCGATTCTGTCGAAGAACCTCGACCGCCAATACGATTTGATGGAGCTCGAATTCGGCATCGCCAACGAATTGTTCATCGTGATGCTGTTCATCAGTATCGGTGCCGGCATGCGGCTGTCGAGTCTGGCGACAATAGGCGGCATGGTGGCCGTGCTGATCGTGGCGCGTTTCATCGCCAATGCGTGCGGGATTTTTCTGTTTTCGAAAGCGGCCAGACTGAGCATGCGCCATTCGTCGTTGCTGACGCTGGCCACGTTGCCCATGGCCGAGGCCGGACTGGGACTGGCGCAAATCAGTTACCTGTATCCGCATACCGCCGCAGAGGTGGCGCCGATGCTGGCTGGTTGCCTGATCGTGCTGGAATTCATGGGGCCGGTGGCGACGCAGTTGGCGCTCAAACTGTCCGGCGAAAGTGGCCGGACCTGATGGAGATACCGATGAACGCTCCCGAGATTCACCTTCCTGCCGCGATTTTGCCGTTCACGCCATCGGCCCCGTTCACAATGGGCATCGAGCTGGAATTGCAATTGGTGAACCGGCGCAACTACAACCTCGCCACCGATGCGGTGGACCTGTGGGGTCTGATCGAACCACGCGCCTTGCAGGATCAGATCAAGCTCGAAATTACGCAGGGCATGATCGAACTCAATTCAAAAGTCCATACGCGGGTCGATGAACTCGACGAGGAACTCAAGCAGTTGCGCCAGGCCCTGATCGACGGCGCGCAGCGGCTCAATATCGATGTCGCCGGCGGTGGCGCGCATCCGTTCCAGCGCTGGAACGAGCAGCGCATTTCGCCCGACGAACGCTTCCATTACCTGCATAAAAAATACGGTTACCTAGCCAAAAGCTTCACCGTGTTCGGTCAGCACATCCATGTCGGCGTGGAAAACGGCGATGACGCGATGTATCTGACGCATGGCTTTGCCCGCTTCGTGCCGCACTTCATTGCGTTGTCGGCGGCATCGCCGTTTTATCAGGGAGTCGATACCGAATTCGATTCGTCGCGCAGCACTGTGGTGCGGGCTTTTCCGCTATCCGGCACGATGCCGGTGATGCACACGTGGGCCGCGTTCGAGCATTACTACGACAATCTGCGCCAGATCGGCGTGATTGGCAGCATCAAGGATTTTTACTGGGATATCCGGCCCAAGCCTGAATTTGGTACCGTCGAAATCCGTGTCTGCGATACGCCGCTGACCACCAGTCATGCCGCCTTGCTCGGCTGTTACGCGCAATTGCTGGCGCGCTGGTTGCTCACTGAGCGGCCGCTGGTGATCAACGACGATTATTATTTGCTGTATCAATACAACCGTTTCGAAGCCAGCCGCTACGGGCTAGAAGGCTGCATGGCGTTACTCGACGAAAACGGCCTGCCGATGGCCAAGACCGCCATTGCGACCGACTTGCTGGACCGTCTGCAAGACCTCGCCCGGTACACCCGGAATGCGGCCGAAGTCGATGCGTTACGTCGCTTGCGCAAGCTGGCCTACGAAAGAATCAATGATGCCGGCTGGTTGCGCAGTACCTTCCGCGGGCGTGGCTCGCATAGCGATCTGATGCGCTTGTCGTCGCAGTACTGGATGACCGGTGTCATGCCGGCCGCCTGATTCACAGTTGACGTCCAGCTGAAACCCAGCCGCAACCCAGCCGTAACCCGGCTGGCTTACAATCACTTTTTTTTCGAATCCGGGCGAGTTGATGGCAGAGCATTTTGACGTGGCAGTAATCGGTGCCGGTGCCGCCGGCATGATGACCGCAGCCGTGGCCGGACAGCGCGGACGTAAGGTCGTGCTGATCGATCATGCCGAAAAGCTGGCCGAAAAAATCCGTATTTCCGGTGGCGGTCGTTGCAACTTTACTAACCTGCAAGCCGGACCGGCGAATTTCCTGTCGGACAATCCGCATTTTTGCAAAAGTGCGTTGTCGCGTTACACGCCGCAGGATTTCATCAGCTTGCTCAAGCGCTATCGCATCGGTTATCACGAAAAGCACAAGGGCCAGCTGTTTTGCGACAACTCGGCCGAAGACATCATTACGATGCTCAAGGCCGAATGCGATGCGGGTCAGGTCAGCTGGCGCATGCCGTGCAAGGTCAATGGCATTGCAAAAGGTGAGGGCGGTTTTGTGATCGATACCGGCGCTGGCCTGATCGAAGCCGCCAGCGTGGTCATTGCCACCGGTGGACTGTCGATACCGAAAATTGGCGCGACCGATTTCGCCTATCGAATCGCGACCCAGTTCGGTCTCAAGATGATCACCACGCGTCCGGCGCTGGTGCCGCTGACCTTTGATCCGGAGTCCTGGCAACCTTTTGTCGAGCTGGCCGGGATTGCGCTGGAAGTCGATGTCAGAACGGGAAGCAAAAAGACCCGCGGAGCTTTTCTCGAAGACCTGCTGTTCACGCATCGCGGTCTGTCCGGGCCGGGCGTCCTGCAAATTTCGAGTTTCTGGCAGCCGGGTACGCCGTTGATGGTGAATTTTCTGCCGCAAACCGATCTCGGTACCGAGCTCATCAACAGCAAGGGCAGCATCAAAAAGAACCTTGGCAACGTGCTGGCGCAGCTGCTGCCCGCACGACTGTCAGCGGGCTGGCTCGTCGCCAATGGTTTCGATCCGGAAGCCAAGCTGGCGGACATGCAGGACAAGCAATTGCGCCGGCTCGGCGATTCGCTCAATGCGTGGAACGTGATTCCGAGCGGCTCGGAAGGCTATCGCAAGGCCGAAGTCACGGTCGGCGGTGTCGATACCCGCGAACTGTCGCAGCAGAGCATGATGTCGACCCGCGTACCGGGCCTGCATTTTGTTGGCGAGGCGGTCGATGTGACTGGCTGGCTGGGCGGCTACAACTTTCAGTGGGCCTGGGCATCCGGTTTTGCTGCCGGCTCGGCAGTGTGAATAACGCAGATAATTCGTTCAGCGGGCTTCCTTTGGACAAAAGTTTCTGATAGACTCGTCGTCTTCCCTTGAATCGTCGGCTTAAAACCCTAACACATGACAACTATTCGCCTAAAAGAAAACGAGCCTTTCGAAGTCGCCATGCGCCGCTTCAAACGCACCATTGAAAAAACTGGTCTGTTGACCGAACTGCGTGCACGGGAATTCTACGAAAAGCCGACCGCAGAGCGCAAGCGTAAGCTCGCCGCCGCAGTCAAGCGCCATTACAAGCGCATTCGCAGCCAGCAACTGCCTAAAAAATTGTTCTGATTCATTTGGTCGCACGTACGGTAGTTCAGTACTGCGGCTAAGACGCAAGCCCGCTCCGGTGCAAGTCCGCAGCGGGTTTTCGCTTTTTGACTGACCGGAGCCACCATGAGCCTGAAAGTACAGATCACCGACGACATGAAGGCCGCCATGCGTGCCAAGGAAGTCGTCAAGCTGGGTACGATTCGCCTGATTACCGCTGCGATGAAGCAGAAGGAAGTCGACGAGCGGGTTGAGCTGAACGACACCATGATCCTCGCCATCATCGAAAAAATGATCAAGCAGCGCAAGGATTCGATCAGTCAGTTTGAAGCGGGCGCACGTCAGGATCTGGCGGATATTGAGAAAGCTGAATTGGCCATTCTCGTTGCTTACATGCCTGCGTCGTTGTCGGATGCCGAAGTGCAAGCCGAAGTCGCTGCCGCGGTAACTGAAAGCGGTGCTGCCGGTCCACAGGATATGGGCAAGGTGATGGCCATCCTGAAACCGAAGCTGGCCGGTCGCGCCGACATGACCGCGGTGTCGGGACTGGTGAAAGCCGCGCTCACCAAGGCGTAATACCGCACCTTGATACCGCAATCATTCATTCAGGACCTGCTCAATCGCGTTGATATCGTCGACGTGGTCGGGCGTTACGTGCAGCTGAAAAAAGGCGGCGCCAATTTCATGGGCTTGTGCCCGTTTCATAATGAAAAGTCGCCCAGTTTTACGGTCAGTCCAACCAAGCAGTTTTATCACTGCTTCGGCTGTGGAGCGCACGGCACGTCAATCGGTTTCCTGATCGAATATTCGGGCATGGGTTTCGTCGATGCGGTCAAGGACCTGGCGCAAAACGTCGGCATGGTCGTCCCCGAGAGTGATGACAAGATGCCGCCGGCCCAGCGCGCCGAATATCAGGCCAAGAGCCTGGCCTTGTCGGACGCAATGACGCAAGCCTGTGATTATTACCGGCTGCAGCTGCGCAGCGCCGAGCGGGCTAAGGGTTACCTGATCGGGCGTGGCCTGACCGGTGAAATTGCTGCCCGCTTTGGCATCGGTTATGCGCCGGATGCATGGGACAGTTTGCGGACGGTGTTTCCGGATTATGAATTGACCGCGCTGGTCGAAGCCGGGCTGGTCATTGACCGGACCGATGAAGAAGGTGGCAACAGGAAGCGCTATGACCGGTTTCGCGACCGGATAATGTTTCCGATACGAAATACAAAAGGGCAGGTAATTGGTTTCGGTGGTCGTATTCTTGACAATGGTGAGCCGAAATACTTGAATTCTCCGGAGACGCCCTTATTTCAAAAGGGCAGTGAATTGTACGGGTTGTTTGAAGCCCGGCAGGCGATTCGCGATGCGGGATATGTGCTGGTGACCGAAGGCTACATGGATGTGGTGGCGTTGGCTCAGCTGGGATTTCCGCAAGTGGTGGCGACACTGGGTACGGCTTGTACGGCGGTCCATGTTCAAAAGCTGGCACGGCAGACCGATCATGTGATCTTCAGTTTCGACGGGGATGGCGCGGGCCGGCGTGCAGCCAGGCGGGCATTGGAAGCGAGTTTGCCTTACGCGGCCGACAACAAAACTATCAAGTTCTTGTTTCTGCCGTCGGAGCACGATCCCGACAGTTACGTGCGTGAGCACGGTACGGTCGGGTTCGAACAGCAGGTGCAGGATGCGATGCCGTTGTCGCAATTCCTGCTGAAAGTAGTCAGCGAAGAAAACGATTTGAGTACGCCGGAAGGGCGCGCCAAAGTGCAATTCGAGGCCAAGCCGCTGTTGCAGGCGATGCCGGCTTCGTCGTTACGGTTGCAGATTGTGCGCGGATTAGCGCAGTTGACGCAGACCACGCCGACCGAGATCGAAACGTTGTTTGAACTGGCCAGTCCGGCCGCCCGTGTACGCGCCGCACCACCGCGCGGAAAACGCACTGCACCGGTCGGGCTGGAATTGCAAGTAATGCGCTTGCTGGTTGCGCATCCGGTGCTGGCTTGCGAGCTGGATCAGGATGCGCTCGATGCGATGCTACATTTTGTGCCGGACAGTGCCGTGATGCTGATGCAGCTAGTCGTAGCAGGGCAGGAGATGGGTGAGCAAGCCAGTTTCGCGATGTTGTCCGAGCACTTGCGGGCTGCTGGTCCGGAGTTCGATGGCATGATCGCCGAGGTCGCTGCCGAGCCGGAGTCGGATCGGGATGCTGCGCGTCTGGAACTGGCTGGCGCAGTCAGGCAGACAAAAATGAAGGTGCTCAAGGCCGAGCTTGATCAGCTGGCCGCGAGTGGATTGGGACATGATGAAGCACGCACACGTTACCGTGAGCTGACCCAGAAACAAGAGCAGTTGCGACGCGAGGCTGAAGCGGAAATCAGCCGGCGATAAAGGCAAACGCCCGCGCGTCGCGTAATGCAGTGTAGGGTGGTGGAAATTTTCTATTGTGCGAAGTGGTCACCGAAGTGGCTACTTTTGATAGGAAAAATAACGTCATATGGTATTCTGTCGGGCTTCTGATTCAAGGCCGCAGAGCAGTTGTCCGGCGTCGCGACAGTCGCAACGCAGGGTGAAATCAAAAACAGTGCGTAGTTGTGATACCCGTAACGTTGCTCGTAAAATTGTGTGCAATGAAACGCGTATCCAGAACCTTTTGGTAGTTGATCCATGGCAAACGCAATGAAGAAAACCGCGAAAACCGCGCCGATCCCTGTCGCGATCTCTGTCGACAAAGCTACGCCGGCGACGCCCGCGAAGCCGGCTCGCGTCGCACCGGGAAAAACGCCGTCCGGCAAGTCAACGACACCACCGACTAACGCCGCCCTGAAGTCCGGCTCCAAGGCAACGACCAACGCTGCATCCGCATTGGCTGCAACCCCGGTATCAGCGCAATTGAAAGCTCCCGTGACAACAAAGAAATCCGAAACTAAAGCCGTCGCCAAGCCCGCCGTGAAAGCCGCCTCTTCCAAAGGGGATGTCAAAGCTGAAGTGGTAGTCGAGAACAAACCTGGCGTGAACGTGATGATCACGGCCACGGTCAGTCAGACTACCGATGCCGCGACGCTCGCAGCCATCGACACCTCCGGCTATATCCTGCCGTCGATTAAAGTGCCGGGCCGGCGCGGTCGCAAGCCGAAAGAATTCCAGCCCGAAAACGATGAAGTTGCCGCACTCAACGCAGTCGAGCGCGCCGAACTGAAAGCGGTCGACAAGGCCAAGGCCAAGGATCGCAAAGCCAAAGAAAAAGCGCTGCTGAAAGATGCGTTTTCATCGGACACCGAAGCCACCGAAGAAGAACTCGAGCGGCGTCGCCAGAAGCTCAAGACCCTCATCAAGCTCGGTAAAGACCGCGGCTTTCTGACCTACGCCGAAATCAACGACCACCTGCCTGAAAACATTGTCGATCCGGAAGCCATCGAAGGCATCATCGGTACCTTCAACGACATGGGTATCGCGGTCTACGAACATGCGCCGGATGCCGAGAGCATGCTGCTTACCGACAACGTCGCCACGGTCGCCAGTGATGACGAAGCCGAAGCCGCTGCGGAAGCCGCGCTGTCGACGGTCGATTCCGATTTTGGTCGCACCACTGATCCTGTGCGCATGTACATGCGCGAAATGGGTTCGGTCGAGCTGCTGACCCGTGAAGGCGAAATTGAAATCGCCAAGCGTATTGAAGACGGCCTGAAAGACATGATTCAGGCGATTTCAGCCTGTCCGACCACCATCTCCGAAATTCTGGCGGCCGCCGAGCGCATCACCAACGGCGAAACCAAGATCGATGAAATCGTCGATGGACTGGTCGATATGCTGGTGATCGAAGTGGTCGTTCCACCGCCGCCGAAAGTCGTCAGCGAAGACGACGATGAGGAGTCTGAAGAAGAAGAAGCCGAAGAAGAAGAATCGGGCAGCGAGGAAGAAACCAATGCCTCCGGCGCGGCAGGCTTTACCGCCGAGCAGATCGAACAGCTTAAACGCGAATCGCTGGTCAAGTTCCAGGCGATTTCGACGCAGTTCGACAAGATGCGCAAAGCCTACGAAAAAGAAGGCTACAACTCCAAGACTTACATCAAGGCGCAGGAAGCGATTTCCAGTGAATTGTTGGCGATCCGCTTTACCGCCAAAGTGGTTGAAAAGCTGTGCGACACGTTGCGCGGCCAGGTTGAAGAGGTGCGTCATATCGAGCGGCAAATCCTCGACGTCGCGGTCAACAAATGCCGGATGCCGCGCAGCCATTTCATCAAAGTCTTCCCGGGCAACGAAACCAATCTGGACTGGGTCGATGGCGAAGTCAGTGGCAATCATCCGTACAGCGTGATCCTTGGCCGCAATGTGCCAACGGTTAAGGAACTGCAGCAGAAACTGCTCGACCTGCAAGCGCGCGTTGTTCTGCCGCTGCTGGATTTGCGTGCGATCAACCGACGCATGGCGGCCGGCGAAATGAAGGCCCGTAAAGCCAAGCGTGAGATGACAGAAGCCAACTTGCGACTGGTCATTTCGATCGCGAAAAAGTACACCAACCGTGGTCTGCAATTCCTCGACTTGATCCAGGAAGGCAATATCGGTTTGATGAAGGCAGTCGACAAATTCGAATACCGTCGCGGCTATAAGTTTTCGACTTACGCCACCTGGTGGATTCGTCAGGCAATCACGCGTTCGATTGCCGACCAGGCGCGTACGATCCGGATTCCGGTGCATATGATCGAAACGATCAACAAGATGAACCGCATCTCGCGTCAAATCTTGCAGGAAACGGGTGCCGAGCCGGATCCCGCCACGCTGGCGATCAAGATGGAAATGCCGGAAGAGAAGATCCGCAAGATCATGAAGATTGCCAAAGAGCCAATTTCGATGGAAACGCCGATCGGTGACGACGACGATTCGCATCTGGGTGACTTCATCGAGGATAACAACACGCTGGCACCGGCTGACGCGGCGTTGCATGCGTCGATGCGTGGTGTGGTCAAGGATGTGCTTGATTCGCTGACACCGCGCGAAGCCAAAGTGCTGCGGATGCGCTTTGGTATCGAGATGTCGACTGATCACACGCTGGAGGAAGTCGGCAAACAGTTCGACGTTACGCGTGAGCGGATTCGTCAGATCGAAGCAAAGGCATTGCGCAAATTGCGCCATCCATCGCGTTCTGATCGTCTGAAAAGCTTCCTCGAAGGAAATTAATGACGGCCTTGCGGGACGACCGGTTAGAATAACTGTACAGTTCGTCCCGCAGTGGCTGACCTGATTATTTGTCTGGTTCGCTGAGCCTGACACAAAACGCGGATGCAAATCCGCACGAAAGAAAATGGGCCTCTAGCTCATGCTTGGTTAGAGCAGCGGACTCATAATCCGTTGGTGCCGTGTTCGACTCACGGGAGGCCCACCACATATCATGACTGACATCCAGACTGCCACACAGACTGACATCCCGACTGACGCTGTTCCCGACAGCGAACCCGCTCTCCGTTTCGAGGATTTCGGGTTGTCCGCCGAAATCCTGCGCGCCCTGGCTGATCAGGGTTACGAGCATCCGACCCCGATTCAGGCTGCCGCGATTCCGGTCGTACTGCAAGGCCGCGATGTCATGGGTGCAGCGCAAACAGGAACCGGCAAAACGGCCGGTTTTTCGCTACCTATCATCCAGTTACTGCTGGCCAATGCCAACAGTAGCGCGTCACCCGCGCGTCATCCGGTCCGGGCCTTGATTCTGACCCCGACCCGCGAACTGGCCGATCAAGTTGCTGAAAACGTCAAAGCCTATTGCCGTCATACGCCATTGCGCTCGACGGTGGTGTTTGGTGGCATGGACATGGCGCCGCAAACTGCGGCATTGCGCGCCGGCGTCGAAATCGTCATTGCCACGCCGGGCCGCTTGCTCGATCATGTTCAGCAAAAAACGCTGAACCTGTCGCAAACCCAGATACTGGTCATGGATGAAGCTGATCGCATGCTTGACATGGGTTTTCTGCCGGACCTGCAACGCATCATCAACTTGTTGCCGAAGAAGCGCCAGAACCTGATGTTCTCGGCGACTTTTTCCGGCGACATCAAGAAGCTGGCCAGCAGTTTTCTCGATAACCCCGTCACCATCGAAGTCGCCCGCAGCAACCAGACTGCGGATCGCGTCACGCAAGTGGTCTACAAGGTCGACAGCGATGACGCCAAGCGCGACATCGTCGCGCACCTGATCCGCGGGCGCCAGCTCAAGCAGGTGCTGGTGTTTTCAAACACCAAGATCGGCGCGTCACGACTGGCGCGTGAGCTTGAAAAAGGCGGCGTCAAGGCGTCAGCTATTCATGGTGACAAGACTCAGTCCGAGCGCATGGCCGCTCTTGAAGCATTCAAAAGCGGCGAAGTTGACGTACTGGTGGCGACCGATGTTGCCGCCCGTGGTCTCGATATTTCCGACCTGCCTTGCGTGATCAATTACGACTTGCCTTACAACGCCGAAGACTACGTTCACCGCATCGGTCGCACCGGCCGCGCCGGTGCGTCGGGCGATGCGATTTCGCTCTACACGACCAAGGATGAGCGGCTACTGCTGGACATCGAAAAGCTGATCAAGCACAAGTTTGTCCCGGCAGAGCTGGTGGGTTACACGCCGCCGGCGGAACGCGCCGAACGGCGGCCGCGTCGTGAGGCGGAAGTTGCCGGTGCATCAAGTACCGCATCTGGGGAGGCTCCGACGGAACGGCCAGTTCGTCCGCCGCGTCCTTTCCGCGAAGATTCCAGTCATTCGGAATCGGCCCGCAGCGACGCACCTCGCTCGTCCTTCCAGCGCCGCGAAAAAGTTGATCCGTGGTTTTCCAAACCGTACGAGCCGAGCATCGCCGCGCCAGTCGAATCGGCGAGTGCCACCGCAGCAGCAAACAAGAACAAGCCGCGTAGGGCGGTATTGCTGGGCGGGGTGCCGAAGGGGTAAGACGAACTGCCGGCCGAATTAACGGGAGCACAGGACTTTGCGCAAAATAAATGTGCTAATTCCCCGGCTCCCGTTTTTCATTATGTTGGTAGCGTCCGGGCCCTTCGTTTTTTCGATGACTAAAGGCACTATTGATAGCCGCGAATGACGTGCTTTGAAGTTAATGGCAACCGAATTATTGAATTATGTTTCCCGCGAGCTTGAAAAAGCACTGCAATCGCAAGAGCTGTTTGAGATTCGCCATGGTAAAACATGAAAAATTACTTGATGTAATGCACCTCACAGCAAAGGGCTCGCGTGGGGCAGGTGTGATGGATACAAAAACCATGCTTGAATTTGAGGCATTGTGTTTGCCGCCAGTGCAAGACTACAGCGCAGATCAAATCAAAAGACTGCGTCTACGCTCTAATACTTGCCAGGCAGTCTTTGACCCGTACCTCAATACCAGTACTTCTACTGTGCAGAAATGGGGGCAGGGCGTCAAACATCCTGATGGGCCGTCTTTAAAATTATTGAATTTGGTTGATCGTAAAGGGCTTGAAATTCTTGCCTGAAAGGTGTTTTCCCAGCCAAATCCGTTTTTGATAATTGCTGGAATGGATATGTCAACTTACACCCTTTATCCCACCATCCCCGCCAACGCCCCCGCTTCACTCAACCTATCCAAAAACCACCCCAGCGATTTCCCCCGCGCTGCCGTGCGCCACGCCAGCTGACAATGTCCGGCCGGCTTGGATGCCGTAGTCTGTTTTTCAATCAGCGTCCCCGCAGCCAGATACGGCGCAGCCACCGCCCGTGGCAGATAGCCGCAGCCCAAACCGGCGACTTGTGCCAGCAGCTTTGCACGCACGGACGGCACCGTCAGCGTCTCTTGACCAGTCAGTAATCCGGAGGTGCGTGCCGCCATTGAGCGGCTGCTGTCGGCGACCGCCACCGCACGGTGCAACTGCAACCCGGCGGCAGGAATCGGCTCGCCAGCCAGCGCCAGCGGATGACCTGGTGCGACGGCAAAAATCCAGTCCACCAGCCCCAGCGAACGGACAGTGAACTCGCCGCTCATGAGGATTTCTTCAGGACATTCTCCGCCGGCGCCAAGAATCAGGTCCGCACGTCCATGCAGCAAGGATTCCCACGCGCCGGTCATGACCTCCTCGGCAAAACGCAAACGGGTGCCTGAATCCTCCTTACCAAATTGCGTGATCAGCGGAATCATCGTCTCGAACGGAATCATGCTGTCGACAACGATGCGTAATTCGACTTCCCATCCGGTGGCGGTGCGTTTGACGCGCTGCTCCAGCTCTTGGGCCGCCTGCAGCAAATGTCGTCCTTCCGTCAGCAGTTCGATGCCCGCCTCGGTCAGGCGGGCACGGTGGCCGCGCCGGTCAAACAGCAGCACATCCAGATCGTCTTCCAGTTTGCGCACCGTATAAGTCAGCGCCGACGGGACTCTATCCAGCGCCACCGCCGCCGCCGCAAAACTGCCTTGGCGATCGATGGTGTCGAGAATGCGCAGGGCTTCGAGTGTCAGATTCATCACAGTCTACTTGTTCAGAAAACTTGAATGATATGTCGAAACGCAGCACCTTAACGGCGACCTCGCCAGCGCTTATAGTGCATGCTCTGTTCCAATTTCGAACTCTGACAAAAGGATACGACCATGCTAACCATTCGCAAAAGCAACGACCGCGGTCACGCCAATCACGGCTGGCTGGATTCCCACCACAGTTTCTCGTTCGGCAGCTATCACGACCCGGCCCACATGGGCTTCGGACCGCTGCGCGTCATCAACGAAGACCGCGTCGATGCCGGTGCCGGTTTTGGCACGCACGGCCATCGCGACATGGAAATCATCAGCTACGTACTCGAAGGCGAACTGGCCCACCAGGACAACATCGGCAACGGCAGCGTGATCCGTCCAGGCGACGTGCAGCGGATGAGTGCCGGATCGGGTGTCACGCATTCGGAATCCAATCATGCCAAGGACCGCACGACCCATTTCCTGCAGATCTGGATAGAGCCTGATGTAAAAGGCATTGCTCCTGGCTACGAAGAAAAACATTTTGACGATGCAGAAAAGCGCGGCCTTCTACGCCTGATCGCCAGTCCGGACGGGCGCGAAGGTTCAGTCGTCGTACATCAGGATGCGCATGTCTACGCCGGATTATTCGATGGCAGTGAAAGCGCCAGCCTGCCGCTCGATCCGGAACGACTCGCGTATGTGCATGTGGCTACTGGTGCGGTTGTTGTTAATGGCGTGCAACTGGAAGCGGGTGATGCCGTGCGTGTGACGGCAGAAACGCAGCTTAGCCTTGGTGATGGCAAACAGGCGCATGTGTTGGTGTTTGATTTGCCCAAAGCCTGATTGATCTGACTCACTCGACGGGTGAGATGAAGGTCCGATAACAAATAGGCGGGTAGTTGCCTGCGGCTACCTGCTGCAGGCCACTGCCCGCCATTTTTCGTTGATGGGAAATGATGCATTTCCTGTTCGTCCGCCACCAGGATGGCGAACGTAGTGAGCAGGACAGCCAATTCGGTTGTCAAACAAATGTGTGCAACGGCGACAATTATTGATCCCAGTGCTGCGTAAAAGTAAATTCCTCCGCCCTAATCTGAATCCCCATCTTGCCCCGCTGCCCATCTGACAATTCGGCGCAGCGCGTCTGGCGTGACGTTGAAATGAAGAATCAACGTCAATTCCGCCGAAATAGTATCCAGAATGAATGATTATGAATTTGTAGTGCTCGTTGCATACGGCATTTGTAATAATTAGTAGGTAAAA
>JBLHMB010000057.1:0-21555 GCA_047621665.1 Bradyrhizobium sp.
TGCCGCGACGGTCGTAGTGAAATGTGATGATGTCTGAGTCCGCGGACGTGCCGGTCGGGCCATTGGCCAGCGGGCCATCGACTTGCACCAGCAGGCTGCGTCCGTTGATGCGGTCGTACCGGTAAGCCGTCTTGCGAGTGATTGGCTGCGGAGTCCCTCCATCAATGGCCGGCGCCCAGCCGGCGTCAACCACCGAGAGCAGCTGGCCGACGTCGTTGTAGGCGATGGTCGTGGTCGCTTCGCGACCCGGTACCACGCTCGGACGGGCTAACCGAACCGGTACCGGTAGCGCGCCCGGTGCGTACTCATAACGCACCAGCGTCCGCGCCGGTCCCGCTACACCGCCACGATAAGTACGTTCGCTAATCGACAGCGGACGGCCGTAATAATCGCGCTGTGTCTGTGTCGTACGCTCCGGCTTGCCCTGGTCATCAAGCCGGGTCGCCGTGATTTCGTGCGCCAGTGCGTCATAGCCGAAGCGGATATTGGTGGGGCTGCACAAGCGGCAGCCGGGGCCACGGGAGGAGAGGATGCGATTTTCTCCTGCGATGCTGGCATGCTGGTAGACGGTGATCCGGCCGAGGCTGTTGGTCAAAATTGTGGTGCCGGCGGCCGGATAGGCCAGCGTGACGCGGTCGACGTCGTTGGCATGGGTGCTTAGGATAGCGCGCCCATCCGCCTGATAGCCAAAGGTTGACAGGCGCCGGGTCGCGATCGACCCATTTACTTTGCCACTGACGCTGATACCGGTCAGCCGTGTCGGCTGCTGTGGATCTTCATAGTGGTAGTGGCGTGCAGCGGAACCATGCGATGGAGTGCGTGAAGTATCCGATGCGGCCGCTCCATCGTCTGTCTCACCAACTCCACTTGGAAAGTCAACCCCTACCAGATTGGCCACCAGCATGATCGGGGCGACCGTCGCTCCCGCCGGCAGGGTGCTGCCGTAGTGGTAACGGAAGCGTCCTACCGGGCTGTCGATTGTCTGCACACCGGAAAATTGGTTTTTACTACGGGTCTCCCGGTCGGGCCGCTGCAGATGTAACTGCCGGTTTTGCGGATCGGTAACTTGCATCAGCTGGCCGTCGCGGTCATAAAGCAAGCTGACGAACTCCCCGCTTGGCGCCACGATCTGGACCAGATTGCCACTTCTATCAAACAGATAGGCCGTGCCATCGGTGTGGCGCCACAGGTACTCGTCGCCGTCGCGGGGTGTCCGGCGGATTGTCACGATACCGTTGGCCGGATCGACCGGCTGGCATAGCGCGCGGTTGAGCGGATCGCGACCAAACATCAGGCGTGTGCCGTCGGCTTGCACAATCTGAATGCTGTTGCCGTTAGCGAACAGTGTGGTTTCGTAAGACAGCTTCCAGCCACGTCCGACCAGACCGTTGGGAGCCCCCGGAATACTGTGGGCGCTGTTGTAATGCCGGACGATTTCCAGCCCGAGTACCCCGGGCAGCGCTGCCATGTCGACTTCCTGCTGATACTTGTTGCCCGTGATCAGGTTGATCGGATTGCCCGCGCCGGCACAGTGGATGTCCGGGTCACCTGTCTGTTTTTTTGTGCATCCCATGACTTCCGGGGCGGTGTCGCCTGGTTCGGTGATGGACTGCCGGGCATGCAATGGGACGATGGCAGCCAGCAGGGCGATGAGAAGCAAGGTGGAACGGATTACGGAAGCAGGGATCGGCATGGTCAGGTGTCGGTCAGCAGCGGTGGGCGTAGATGGAATTCATTGGTGACGATCACGGTATCAGCGTCCCTTCGACGCGGCGGTTATCGGCCAGGCTGGTTGCATTGGTGGTGTCGAATTGATACTGTTGGTAGCCGATAGTAGCAAGCTGTAAATGGAAGAATGAAGGCCATGCAGACTCATTGATAACGAATAAATACCGAAGCAACGTTCCCGCCCAATTGCCAAAGTCTGTGGCGTTGAGGCGATCAATAGCGGGACGGGGTGTCTCAGCGGTGATTGCATAAATAAAAGGCAATGCTGCAATGCCCTGTCAGTACTGGCTTGGGGGAGTGTTCAGCAGGGTTATGCACAATGTTGTTCACAGATTGCGGGCATAACTTTGTATTGGTGGATACGGGTACTGCGCTTTTGCCTGTCGTCAGCACGTCCGTAATAAAGGCAGAAACTTCCGGTCAACACGGCGGCCAAGACGGTCGACATTGTTAACGCTGCCGTAACCCCGCATTTTGAATTGCCGCTTGTTTCAGCGTTTTCCTCATGGATTGATAAAAAAATCATGCCAACTACGTCTACCTCGAACGGTAACCATGCCGGACGGCAGGGGCAGGGGACGATGGTGCATCTGGCCAGCCCTCGACCGGGACCGCCGGCACCATTGCCACGTTTGGCTGAGCGACCCCGGTGAAATCGATCAGACGCTGCCCCACGCCGCGTTGATTGCCCAATTTCAGCAGCGCGGCTGGCAGCGCCGGCCGTGGGTGTCTGTGTCATGCAATACCGCTTGTTGACAGAAATCATGTAATCTTGGCATCAATTCCGATTCCAATCTGAAAGTACCCGTGTCTAAAATTACCTTCCCGCTGTCATTACTTCCCATCCGTCTGCTGCTTGCGGCCTTGCTGGTCACGTTGACGCATGCGGACCTGATGGCGGCACCCGCCGCGACGGTCAGTAACGCGGTGGCCACGGTGTCCCGCTCCGACCTGCAGGTCGATCGTCTCGCCAGCAAGTACTACCTGGCGCAGGCACGTTTCGATCCGCTTGGTGCAACCGGAAGCGGTGACAACCGTTTTGACGATCAGCTAGGCATGGGCATCGATCCTGTAATGAGGGCGCGCCACTTCGCTCTGTTGCATCAGTTTCAAGCCACGCTGCATGCGATCGCACCGGCCACGCTGAGTCCGGGCGCCAGGCTTAATGTTGATCTGCTCGATTATGAACTTGCCGATGCACTGCACTTCGAGCGCTTTCCTGAACATCTTCTACCCATCAACCAAATGGACAGCGTGCCGGTGACGTTGGCAAATTACGCTGGCGGGCAGGGATCACAACCGCTGACCACGCCGACGCAATACCGTGCCTATCTGAGTCGCTTAAAAGCGTTGCCGGCCTGGATCGATCAGGCGATTGTCAACATGCGACGTGGTATGGCGCGCGGCATCGTGCTGCCGCGCGCCCTGGTTGTCTCGGCGCTTCCGCAATTCCGTCAACTCGTCAGTACCAGCGCGCAGGATAGTGTTTTCTATACGCCGATCAGGAATCTTCCGCCCAGTTTCAGCCGTGATGAGCAGCGTAGTCTGACGAATGCCTATCGTAATCTGATCGACCGGCGGCTGACCCCGTCACTCGCAAAACTGGCAAATTTTCTTGAAAACGAGTACCTGCCCGCAGCACGTAGTTCCTCCGGGTGGGATGGCCTGCCCGACGGGACCGCCTGGTATCTGGCATCGGTCGCCCAACAAACCACCACGGCCCTGACGCCCGAGCAGATTCACGCCACCGGTCTGTCAGAAACCGCGCGTATCCAGGCTCTGTTCGCGACGCTCGGTCCGGCGATGGGTTATACCGGTGCCGCTGCCGGGCTGCCCGTCTGGGTGCAAGCTCAAGACCGTTTCCGTTCCTTTACCAGTGAGCAGGAAATCCTGGACGGTTACCGCAAGCTCGATGCCATTTTGCAAGCCAGGTTGCCAGCGCTATTCTCGACGTTGCCAAAGGCTGTGCTTGAGATTCGGCTAGAGCCTGAATTGACGCGCATGACCGCTTCGGACCATTACACGCCGCCAGCGGTCGATGGTTCACGTCCAGGTGTTTTCTGGGCCGTGGTCAACGATCCCGGGCAATACAGTCGTGTCGGTATGACGACGCTGTTCCTTCACGAGGGTTTGCCGGGGCATCATTTCCAGTTTGCCCGCGTACAGGAAATGACGCTGCCGGATTTCCGCAAATTTGGTAGCAATAACGCGTACGTCGAGGGCTGGGCACTCTATGCCGAAACGCTAGGCAAAGACATGGGCTTGTTTGACCAGCCGGAAGCTTACTTTGGTCATCTCAACGATGAACTGTTGCGCGCAGCGCGGCTGGTGGTTGATACCGGGCTTCACACCAAAGGATGGACCAGGGAGCAGGCAATCCAGTACCTGCGCGACACCCTCGGTTACGACGAGGCGACCGCACGAAGTGCTGTTGAACGCTACATGGCCTGGCCGGGACAGGCGCTCGGCTACAAAATCGGTTCCCTGAAAATCATGGCGCTCCGGCAGCGCGCGCAAGCGGCACTTGGCGAAAAGTTCAGCTTGCCAGCCTTTCATGAAATCGTATTGGGCGATGGTGCCTTGCCGCTGATGTTGCTCGAGACCAAAGTGGACCGTTGGATTGACGCTAGTCGCTAGTCGGTTCCTGATGTGAACAATGCAGTTTGCAACGTCATCATGTGTCATTGGCCAAACATTGGTGCTGACTTGGCAAAGCGCGTGTGGACAAACTGGTCACCGCTTCATTATGGTGTCGCTCTTTCAGAGATTAACTTCGATAACCGGGCGGTCCTCCGGTTGACCCGTTCGACGATCGTCCATCCTGATCGTCGGGATATGGGTATTCAAGACGCTGTTCAAAGCACGGCCGTGGCCATCCATGATGAAGATAACTCCGCACGTCTTGAGACTTTCGCGAACCCCATACCGGGGAACTGACTATCCTCGCGGCTGTTGACCAGGGATAAATTGCCAGAACTTATTAAGCTCGAGTAATGAACGATGGGTCGGGAGGCTTATCAGCAGTGGTTGCATAAATAAAAGGCAGTGCTGCGATGCCTTGTCAGAACTGGCCTGCGGGAGTGTTCAGTAGGGTTATACACAATGTTGTTCACAGATTACGGGCATAAGTTTTAGCAGGAGCAGACACTGGTGCCGTGCTCTTGTCAGATGCCACCAAGTCCGTCAAACAATCACAAACTTCCCGTCATCCAGTTCCGGTTCGCCATCCCATTGATACGCGATCAGCGGGTTGTCCATCTTATCGAAATAGTCGACGCAGGCCACTTGCGGTGCCAGCACTTTAGGCGATCCGGCCATGCTGTAGTGACCAAAAAAGACCGGCTTGGCATCGGCATAACCAATCCGGAATTTCTCGGGAATGGCCGCTGCCGGCAACATCGCGCAAGTCGCAGCATCCAGCAGCGCCGCTTTCGGAAACGTGTCGGCACTCCGGTCCCACCAGCGCAAGCGCACATTGTTCCGCGCATGCCCGCTTTTATCGAGGAACACAGCCCCTTCCGGTAACGGCGTTTCCAGTCCCTTGAGCAAGCCTTCGACCGTACGGAATGCCATCGCGGCAGGATCACTCGCGGCAGCCATCAAGGTCTGGTCGAGCTGGCAATGAGGCCGAAGGTGCGACTGGATTTCATCGATGTAGCCGGGATGCCAGCAGGCGTGAACGACGCGGATCTGCGGGAGATCCAGCCACAAAGGTAAGGTCAAAAACCAGTCAATGAGCTCACCGTGCATCGGCGTGTACTCGACCTCGGCAAGAAAATTCTTGTGCTGCGCCCGGTTCTGGCTGGTGTGCCGGCGCAGGTGTTGTCCGGCGGCGCTGGTATCGTCGGTGAACCATGCGATCGCATTGAATTCATGGTTGCCCATGACCGCTAGTGCCGTCCCCGCATCGGTCATCCGGCGAACGATGTGGCAGGCGGCGACATTGTCCGGACCACGATCGATGAAGTCGCCGACAAAGATCGCCTGTCGCTCCGGATGCCGCCATGCACCGCGGGTGTCGCGGTACCCCAGCTTGGCAAGCAACGCCGCGAGCTTGCGGGCGTCGCCATGAATGTCACCGATGATGTCGTAGTGCATGGTTGTCAGCCTTATGTGTGATTTGCTACTATGTGCGGAGTGTAGCGCACTTAAGTGCAATAAGAAAATAAGGTTTGAGCATGACAATCAAAGAAATGTTTCCGCTGGTGCTGGCCGACATCGCGTTGTTCACGGTCGAGGACCGCCAATTGAAGGTGCTGCTGGTCCAGCGCAAAGAAGATCCGGCCGCCGGTAAATGGGCGCTGCCCGGCGGCATCCTGAAACCCGACATCGATCGCAGCCTGGAGGACACCGCGACGCGGGTGCTCCGGTCCAAGACCGGGGTCGCAGTGCCGCATCTGGAGCAAGTCGCGACTTTCAGTGGCCCCGATCGCGACCCGCGCGGGTGGTCGGTCAGTTCCTTGTACTACGCGCTGTTGCCGCGCGACCGGATCGCAGCAGTCAACGGCGACAAGACCGAGGCAATTGAATGGTGCGATGCGCACAAGCCGGGACACCGCTGTGCGTTTGACCACGCGCTATTGCTGCGTACTGCCGTGACTCGATTACAGGACAAGGTCGCGCGTTCGGCACTGCCGCTGCATCTGCTGGCTGCGCAATTTACGCTGACTGACCTGCAACAGGCTTGCGAGGCAATCCTCAGCAGAGAACTCGATAAAAGCGTATTCCGGCGTCGCATCAAGGACGATCCTGCGCTGGTGCCGTTAGTTGGTGAATTCTTGCGAGGTCCGCAGCGTCCGGCGCAGTTGTATCAAGCGAGGGCGAGTTTTCATTTCTGAGTCGGCCATCGGGATAGGTTCTTTCATTTACTTAGTTGCACTTCGCATCTATTACTGATACCTTAGTTTCAATTCGAAAATAAGGGGTAAGACATGCAATCGACAATTCAATTATCCGAGCGCGCGACGGGATGCCTGCTGGCCGGTGCCGCAGGAGATGCACTCGGCGCTGCCGTGGAATTCATCGACCGTGACGCCATACTTCGACGCTTCGGTGCCAGCGGCATACGCAGTTATGCTCCTGCCTATGGGGGTCTCGGCATGATCACGGACGACACCCAGATGACCTTGTTCACGGCAGAAGGTTGCCTGCGCGCGGTGAGCACTCAGCTTGCCGGTGGCAAGACCGACATGCAGGAAAGCATTCGGGAAGCTTATCTGCGCTGGTTGTGCACGCAGGACGTGACAAGTGACCGACCGGTTGATCGTCGCGGTTGGTTATTCGAGCAACAGGCCTTGTTCAGTCGGCGTGCGCCGGGCAGCACCTGCCTTGGCGGCTTGCGGCGACGGGGCGGTGAAAACAATCACAGCAAGGGTTGCGGCGGCATCATGCGGGTGGCTCCTGCCGGTATCTTTCATGCTGGCGATCCTGCGCAGGCGTTCGAGTTGGGAGCGACCGCAGCGCGACTGACGCATGGATATCCGACCGGCTATCTTTCGGCGGGCGTGTTCGCTGCCATCGTTGCCGAACTGATGGTGGGCAAAGGATTACCGGACGCGATTGCCAGTGCAAGATCCATTTTGCTGTCGATGCCGGACCATGCGGAGACACTCGCCGCGCTCGACAGCGCAGTGCATCGCGCCGAAGCAGGTGAGTCGCCGCTGTCCGCGATCCCGGCGCTCGGCGAGGGCTGGATCGCGGAAGAGGCGCTGGCGATTTCGGTCTATTGCGCACTCGTGGCAGAGAGTCTGGAGGAGGGCGTCATCCTGGCGATCAATATCACGGGTGACAGCGATTCTACGGGGGCAATTACCGGTAATCTGCTTGGCGCACTGCATGGTGTGATGGCGATTCCGGCGCGCTGGCTGGAGCCGCTTGAGTTGCGTGATGTTATTGAAACGGTGGCGCACGACCTCATACTGGTGCGTAACACCGATTGGCAAGGGCTCGATATCGTATTTTCAGGTCGCTATCCGGTAGTCATTGATGAGCCCCTAATTCTTAATCAGACAAGACTGCAGCCGTCGGCATTGTCATCGAAGAATCCGACGTGCGTACCCGAGTCGCCGCCGGCTAAAATTCACGGCTGAATCTTTGACTCTTCCGCCAGATAAGCGTGTTGCCGGACATCGGCGCCGATTTAAGTTTCAACTTGCGGGCGCCTTGTAAATCCAGCTAAAGCGGTTTTCGTCAGACCCGCTGCAGCTGTCATCGCTAAACGGGCCGGTGAGAGATAGCCGAATTACGGTCCCCGCCAGCCCGCCAGCCCGCTAGCTCGCCAGCCCGCCAGCCCGCCAGCCCGGCAAATCCGCTAAACAGGAGAATGACCATGTACGTCCTCGCACCCCGTCCGGCGCTGGCCTATGTTCTCCGCACGCACGCTCTAAACCACCTGCAATGCGGTGACGACCCAGCCTGATGTCCATGTTGCTGATCTCGGCTGCCGGCAGTCCGTTGCACTCAGTACCCGGTTCGATCATGGCAGGCTGCAAGAGACGGCGGGCGGTGGCTCGTCGCCTGATCGCATCCTTTCCTCCAACTAGGGGACGACATGGAATCCTTCCTCAAACCCAATCGCGGTCGTTACCTGGCTGCAAACGGTGCAGCCGAAGCTTGACGCTAACCAGATCCGGCGTGGCTGGAACTACCTTGCACGCACTGCCGGCTGCTGGCAGGCAGACATGGTTGGTCGTGCTGACCTGACAACGGTTGCCTGGTCCACTTTGCTGTCGTCAATGATCCATGGGAGCTTTTGCGTGCGTGCGTCCGATTACCGATGCGTGGGCATTGCATGAAGAGGCGCTGGCGATGAGGCATTGTGCCGATGGCTACCTCACACTCTGTCTGGACGGGAGCTGGCGTCTTTTTTCCGAACGCACGCCATTGGGCAAACGTTTGACAACCGTCGGTATCGAGCATGACGGCCTAAGCTGGACGATCGGTGATGTACGCAGCTCTGCCAACGCGAGCGTGACGCCGGTGATCCGCGAGCTGGCGTAGGGTATTGTCAGCCGCGATACCGTGTTGTGGTCCCAGCTCGAACAGGAGCCGAAAGGCAGAGCGACGCTAGCTCAGGTTCGACAGGGAGTCCGATCCGTGCACAGCGCGCCAATTGCGTGAGAGCCTGTTGCACGCAGTACCGTTTCTCGATATCGAACTGGACTGGGAACGCGTGGTGTCGGACATCACACAACTGGACTGGCTGATGGCTGCCGTGTTCGCTAGTGAAAATTGCCATTGATACCCGGTCATTAACAACTGGCAACACGCCTTACGACTTCGTCGTCTCCGCCGATAGTTCAGGTCACGTTGTTGGAGGCGTGCCGCAGCGACGGTCATACCGCACCCTCTCTTGAACTGGAATGCCCATCATGAAAACTTCGTCCTTTGTAATCGCGACCCTTTTGTCAGTCCTCGGTGCTTCGGCCTTCGCGCAAAGCGCACCCGTGGTGCAGGTCAAACAAGACAATGCCGCCATTCGTCAGGAGACCCGCGAGATCCGTGCCGACAATCATGTCATCCGTCAGGACACGACGGCAGTGCGATCGGTGAAGCAGGAACTACACCACGACCAACAAGTATTGCAGGCCGACCGGCATGCCCGCAATGTCGATCAGCATCGCGAAAATGCCGCCTTGTCGCGCGGCGATCTGGCTGGTGCACAGCGCGCCAATAGCGCGCGCCTTCAGGAACAGCATGCGATCAATAGCCAAAAACAGGACTTGCATCAGGATCGTCATGCCTTGTCCCACGCACGTCGTATCCGCCATGATGCTGTTGTTGCGCGCAATGATGAGCGACGCGAACGTCATGCAGACGTCATCAATCGCGATGCGGCCGCTAGCCACATTCATTAACTTTGGCGAGATGCCAGTATTAACGTTACCTCACCGCGCCTACTTCACCTGCGGTCTAAAATGCGGACCAGGTTGCGGGATGTCTGCATCATCCAATGGATTCACTTTTGAAAGCTCTCCATGATCATTTCTAAACTTTCGCTGTTAGTGCTCGCCTGTGCGGCGCTGTTGGCCGGTGAGGCCAGTGCCAAGGGGTGTCTTGCCGGCGCTGCGGTTGGTGGCGTGGCCGGTCATGTCGCTGGCAAGCACGCAGTGATTGGTGCTGGAATCGGCTGCGTTGTTGGTCGCCATCAGGCGAACAAGAAGGATCGCGCGGCAGCGGCAAGCCAGGCCGCTGTCACGCCGGCAACGGGTGCGCCGGTGCCTTCTAAATAACCCATTGAAGCGAACCTTGGTTGTCAACGCTGGTGGTAACAACCTTGTAAGCCCGCTTGTTGGCGCTGCCGCACATCGTGCCGGCGGAAATGCTTGCCAATCTTGCGGACGACAATGGCGTGATCGTTCCGCACCTGATGGCGTGCGTGTGGGGCATGCA
This sequence comes from Bradyrhizobium sp., assembly GCA_047621665.1. Classification (GTDB taxonomy): domain Bacteria; phylum Pseudomonadota; class Gammaproteobacteria; order Burkholderiales; family Burkholderiaceae_D; genus Actimicrobium. The sequence goes on from JBLHMB010000057.1 coordinate 10,120, forward strand.
GCTGCATCGCGAGGTGAACGTGCTGGAACAGCTAGTGCGACGTGCTACCGCGCTTGTCATCGATCGGGATCTGTTGGCCAGTGCGGACCGCGGCGGCAAGCCGCATGTCGGTGCGCATCTGGAACGCTACCTGCTGGACGCGATGCGACGCCGGATCGTGTCATCGCCGACGTGGAACGTCAACGCCGAGAAGTCGCCCTTCTGGTTCTACAAGGATGGGTTGTATCTGGTTCGGCCGAACGTCGCGTCGGATATCGTTGCATTGCTGGAGGCGGATCGCCTAGTCGGCATGCCAAGCGACGTGGAAGCCATCCTCGCGATCCTAGATGCGGCAGGTATTCTCGATGCGCTGCCGTCAGGCGAGTCACTGTGGACGATCCGCCCACCAGCATCGGATGCACCTGTGCTGGCGGTTCGGTTGTCGTCGCCAGCAATCCTGTTGTCCGCACTCGATCATGAACCGAAGCCACTGCGCAGCTTGTCGCAACGGAAGCATCTTTCCACCGCCGGAATGCCAGAGCAAAGCGAACTTGAATTAACAGTCACGACATCACCTGCTGATCCTGAGCGACCATCCGCCAGAACCCTCCGCTACGCACTGGACGCCCCGGTCTGCCTCAATCCTGCCATCAAACATGTCCTCGCCGACATCATCTCTACGATGAACCGCGACGAACCCAGCGCCTCCGCCAGCGTCATCGCCGAGGGAGTTTTCATTCCGTTGCCCGAATTCGAAAGCCGACAACGCGAAACCGCACTCGTCATCCGCGCCCTGCATGACTGCGCAATGCTGGTGGTTCCCGGCGATGGCCCGTCGCGCACGGTCATCCACCGCTACCGTGGCCAGGACACCACCGGTGTCTTGATCCACCCGCGCTTCATTGCAGGAGTCTTCCGCGATGCTGATCCGAAAATATGAAATGCCCTGGCGTGCGGCCAGCGAGGCCTATACAGGCACGGTCTGGCTGGCCGCGATGGCCGCGTTTTTCTATCTCGATTCCCAAGGCGTCGCGCCATGGCCGGTGCTCGGCAGCTTGTCAGTGTTGTGCCTGGTGGCGGCGCTCCTCCGCTGGTACCAGGCGATACGCATCCTGGTCGTCCGCGCATCGCTGAGCGGCCATGCGATGCAGATCATCACGACTGATCGCTTGCGGCAGTATTGCGAGCAAGCTGACGACCGCGTGTTCCTCGGCTTCGGATTCGCGTGGCAGCCAGTCCACTCGCAGCGCCTGTACGAACTGGCCAAGATCAACTACCGCGATGTCCTCGTCTCGCCGTGGATTTTGCGCCTGCTCGGTTACCAGAGCGACCCGCAACCCGACGCCGAAATCGGCATGCCCTACATCCACGGCGTCGAGCCGAAGGAGGGGCCTCAGTACCGGCCGCTGTTCAATTTTGAGGACGGCACCTGCATCGCCGGGACGACGCAGTCCGGCAAGGGTGTTGCGCTCTCGGTGCTGGTGTCGCAAGCGGTTTACCGCGGCGACGTCGTCATCATTTTCGATCCGAAGAATTCGAAGCGGCTCAAGGGTGCTGTGATGAAAGCGTGCGCCGACACGCGCGTACCGGACACTTTCCTCGATTTTCATCCGGCGTTTCCCGAGAAGGTCGTGCGTGGCGGGCACGTGCTGTATTTCGCGCTCGATTCTCTGCCTGATCCGGGCGTGGCCTCGGCGATCGCCGCGATCTTTCTGGCCGACCTCGCAGCTTTTGCCGGCATGCGCTACAACCTCAATCTGAACCGGACACGCATCGCGCTGTTCGTTGACGAGGTGGCGAACGTCATCAACCAGCCGCTGATCGAAACCCTCAACAAGGGTGCCGAGTCCGGCATCTATACGACCTGTGCGATGCAGACGCTGGCCGATCTCGCCAAGCGGCTGGGCAGTGAGGAAGCGGCACGCATGGCGCTGGGTAATCTCAATAATCTGATCGCGCTGCGCTCGAAGGACAGGCCGACGCAGGACTTCATCGTCGAGACCTTCGGCAAGACCGCCATCCACACGTTGAAGGTCGGGCTCAACACGGCAGCCGATGCGCATCTGGGCGATTTCACGTGTGTCACCGGCTAATGGGTAGGGCCCCAGGTCGAATTGAGCCAGACCACGAACCGGGTTTCGGCGGCGAACTGTCCGACCAGTTGCGCGAAGTTGTGCAGGGTATTGATCCGTGCCTGGCTACCGGTGATGACCGTGTGTACCAGCAACTTGCAACTCATGTCCGCCAGTAGAGGTCGATTTCAATTGCGCTTGTCCGGACGCGGTCACATCAACTGGGCCTGTTGTCGCCGGTGCGCGAAAAAGATATCAAGTTCGGCCTGAGCGCGCATTTGTATGTCAGTAAGGAACGCTGCAACGAGAGACGACAAAGGCAGCTTGCGGCAGCGTGTAAAGCCAGTCCGATGACCACCACGTCGAGCGGTGTGGAAAAATTATCAGAGCGCAAATAATCGGCAAAGCCGGCAAAAATCGTGGCAGGAGTCAAGATTAAAGATGAGTAATAAAAAGTTACTGTTGACCTATTTTTTATGTTCGGCGTCAAGTTAAAAGTGGATGAAGTTTGTTATTAATCAAATCAACTCTTAATTTGGGTAGATTGGCTAAAAATGGCAGCTTGCGAGCCTATTATTGCGTCCAAAATTACTCGGCCACAGCACGCGCGTCGTCCACTATTTTGTGAGAATTTTCCTCGTGGTTAGCATTGCTTTTAGGTGAATTTATTGAATTATTCAGTTAAAAATTTAAAGTCCGATCACATATTTTTTTTATAAAAATTTATTCCCGTGCATATTATTAGCTCGTCAATTATTTGGAAATAATTATTGCGTTGGTGATTATTAATGCATTGTTTTTAATTTGAAAAATAATGTCTTGAAAAGGCTCACTAAAAATACAATTTTTCACCGTGGGCCGGGTGATGCATTGCACATTCCCCGCTAATTTATTCCAGTCGCAATAGAAGGAAATCGATGCTGGCCAGTTTGATGTCTGGCTTGGTTTGAAGCTGATAAATACGATGAAGCCGGGATACTAAATCTAGTAACTGCCGCACTAACCCAGTACAGAATCAAAAAGGCAAACAGAGAAATACATCATGACTCAACCCAGACCAGCAACAAAATCCACGCCAGCCTCCCTGTCCTGGCCGCAATTGCCCAAAGCGCCGACCGGCATTCAGGGACTGGATGAAATCACCGGCGGAGGCTTGCCAAAAGGCCGACCCACTTTGGTGTGCGGTAGCGCGGGTTGTGGCAAAACGCTGCTGGCAATGGAGTTTCTTGTACGCGGCGCCGTAGAGTTCGATGAGCCTGGCGTATTCATGGCTTTTGAGGAAACGACCAAAGACCTCACTTTGAACGTTGCTTCGCTGGGGTTCAACCTCGATAGTCTGATCGCCGACAAAAAAATGGTGCTTGATTTTATTTACGTCGAGCGCAGCGAAATCGAGGAAACCGGCGAATACAATCTGGACGGTTTGTTCATTCGTCTGGGGCAATCGATTGATGCCATAGGCGCGAAGCGCGTGGTGCTCGACACCATTGAATCGCTTTTCGCAGGGCTGCCCAACCCGTCCATCTTGAGAGCGGAGTTGCGCCGCCTGTTCCGCTGGCTCAAGGAAAAAGGCGTCACAGCAGTCATCACGGGCGAACGTGGCGACGAGACATTGACGCGCCAGGGCCTGGAAGAGTATGTCTCGGACTGCGTGATCCTGCTTGACCATCGGGTGAGTGATCAAACATCCTCGCGTCGCTTGCGCGTGGTCAAGTATCGCGGGTCAACGCACGGTACCAACGAGTATCCCTTCCTGATCGACGAAGACGGCATCTCTGTTCTCCCTGTTACCTCGCTCGGTCTACAGCATGTCGTGACGACAGATCGGATTCCGACCGGCATTGCGCGCCTCGACGCGATGTTGGGCGGAAAAGGTTTTTTTCGGGGCAGCAGCGTGCTGGTGTCAGGCACGGCGGGCACCGGCAAGAGCAGTATTTGCGCCCACTTTGTCGATGCCGCCTGCCGCCGCGGCGAACGCGCCTTATATTTTTCTTTCGAGGAATCCCCCAGCCAGATCATGCGCAATATGCATTCGATAGGGATCGACCTCGAACATTGGGTCAATCAGGGACTGTTACGCTTTCAGGCGACCCGCCCCGCGTTTGCCGGTCTTGAAATGCAACTGACAATGATGCACAAGGCCACGGTCAGTTTCGATCCACAGGTTGTGGTCGTCGATCCGCTGAACGGCTTCATCATTGGGAGCAATTCGACCGAAGTGAAGTCGATGCTGACGCGGCTCGCGGATTTTTTGAAGACCAAGCAGATCAGTGGCATGTTTTCGCAGTTGATTTCGAGTGGCAAAGCGCAAGGGGACGACGACATGGCCGTTTCGTCGATGATCGACACATGGCTGCTGCTGCGGGGTATTGAAATCGGCGGTGAACGCAATCGAGGCTTGTCCATTATCAAGTCGCGCGGCATGGCGCACTCGAATCAGGTACGCGAATGTCTGCTGACCGATCATGGCGTGGAATTATGTGAGGTGTATGTCGGCGCAGGCGGCGTGCTGACAGGCACCGCACGCAGAGCGCAGGAAGCGCAGGAACTGGCCTTGAAATTGACGCGACAACAGGAGATCGAGCGCAAGCAAATCGAGCTGGCAGCGTCGCGCCGGGCGCTGGAAGCGCAAATTGCAGCACTGCGTGCCGAGTTCGATGTACGGGAAGCCGGGTGGGTGAAAATCATCACCCAGGAACAGGCGCAAGCGACACAGTTGGACCAGGAACGCGAGGAAATGGGGCTGAGTCGAGGAGCAGATTGATGAGATCCGGACAGAAAAAACCAGCACCTTTGCATGAAACGGATATGGACCCATGGAAGATAAATTAATCCAACCCGCAGAGTGCTATCTCTTACGTCTGTATGTCGCAGGACAAACGCCAAAATGCATGCAAGCATTTGTCAATCTGAAGAAAATCTGCGAAGAACATCTGGCGGGAAAATATCAGATCGAAGTCATCGATCTGCTGGAAAATCCGACGCTGGCAAGCGGCGATCAAATCCTGGCCATACCGACTCTGGTAAGAAAGCTGCCTGAGCCGGTACGTAAAATTATTGGCGACCTGTCCAATAGCGAGCGTGTTTTGATTGGCCTTGACCTGAAATCCAAAAAATAGGAAAAGATCATGCCTAACAAAAAACTTATTGATTCAATAGCAGCGTTTGAGGGTGCGCAGAAAGATTCAAAGAATGAGCATTACATTCTGCGCTTATATGTCGTTGGCACCTCGCCGCAATCAATGCGCGCGATCAACAATCTCAAGAGTATCTGCGAAGAGTATTTGCAAGGTCGCTACGAGTTGGAAGTCATCGACCTTTATCAACAGCCGCAACTGACACAAGGCGAGCAGATCATTGCTTCGCCTACGTTGATCAAAAAATTGCCACTCCCGCTGCGTCGCGTCATCGGTGACATGTCTAACGAAGAACGGGTGCTGGTTGGACTTGATCTGCTTCCGAAGCAAAAATGACAGGTAAATCCATCCGCGCACTGATCGCCGAAAACGAAGCGCTTCGGGTGAAATTGGAAGACGGCGAAGAAATATTGCATGCTATTCGCAGCGGCCAAGTTGACTCTCTGGTGATCAAGGGCGAGACAGGCGAACAGATATTTACGCTCGAAGGGGCAGACCAGGCCTATCGGATATTGGTCGAAAACATGAGCGAAGGTGCGCTGACAGTCAATCCCGACGGCATGATTATTTACGCTAACAGGCGCTTTGCCGACATGCTCAAATTGCCGCTCGAAAAAGTGATTGGTGCCTCCATCTGCCTCTGGATCGCATCAGGCAGTCAACGAACTTTGCGATTCCTGCTGGATATGGACGCGGGTGAAAACAGCCGCCGGGAACTTCACCTTGTTACCAGTGACGGTACCGAATTACCGACCCAATTTTCCGCCAGTTTCCCGGCCATCAAAGGTATAGACACGGTTATCTTTTTACTGGTGACCGACTTGTCGGAGATCAATGAATTCAAAAAAAAAGAGCAGGAACTCACACGTGCTGCAAGCGTATTTACCAACGCCAGCGAGGGTATCCTGATCACCGATGCGCAAGGAAATATCGTCGATGTCAATGCTGCCTTCACCCGTATTACCAGTTACACGCGAGAGGAAGTTCTGGGAAGGAACCCAAAAATCCTCGGCACCAGCCGCCAGGACAAGCAATTTTTCACTGCTCTGTGGGGGGAATTAAAAGAGAAGGGACACTGGTCCGGAGAAATTTGGAACTGCCGCAAAAACGGCGAGATGTATGTAGAAATGCTGAAAATAAGTGCCCTGTACGATAACAAGGGTACCGTCTTGCAATATGTCGGCATGTTCTCCGACATCACGGCGATGAAAGAGCATGAAAAATATCTCGAACATATTGCTTACTACGACTCGCTGACCAATTTACCCAACCGTGTGCTGCTTTCTGACCGCATGGAACAGGGCATGGTTCAGTCGCTGCGGCGCGCGCGACCGCTGGCGGTCGTTTTCCTCGATCTTGATGGTTTCAAGACGATCAATGACACGCATGGCCACGCGGTAGGCGATAGATTGCTGATCACTTTGTCTTCCCGCATGAAAGCCACCCTGCGCGAAGGCGACACGCTCTCAAGGGTAGGCGGTGACGAGTTCGTTGCCCTATTGCTTGATATCGATAACATCGCCGCGTGCGAACCGACGCTGAACCGCCTGCTTGCAGCAACTGCGCAAACCGTGCAAATCGACAATCTTGTACTCCAGGTCACGGCCAGTCTGGGCGTGACCATTTATCCGCAGGAGGCGGATATTCAAGCGGATCAACTTGTCCGTCAGGCTGACCAGGCCATGTATCAGGCAAAAATTACGGGTAAAAACCGATTTTGTGTTTTTGATCCTACATTGGATATTTCCCTCCGGAGTTATCACGTCAGCTTGGAACGCATCCAGCGGGCGCTCATTCACCGCGAATTTGTCCTGTATTACCAACCAAAAGTGAATATGCGTACGGGTATGGTCGTCGGTGCAGAAGCATTGATACGCTGGCAACATCCTGAAAAAGGGCTATTGCTGCCCGCAGAATTCCTGCCCCTGATAGAAGACCATCCTCTGGTTGTGGGGCTGGGGGACTGGGTGATTGATAACGCACTGACACAGATAGAGAGTTGGGCTGCGCATGGTCTTTTATTGCCTGTCAGCATCAGCATCAACATCAGCGCTCGTCAATTGCAACAGGCCGGTTTTGTCGATCGGTTGCGTATCCTGCTGGCAGCGCATCCGACAGTCCTCCCGAGTTTTCTTGAAATGGAGATACTTGAAAGCAGCGCGCTACAAGATCTGATCCGGGCATCTAATGTGATTGATGAATGCAGGACGTTGGGCGTTTTGTTTGCTCTGGACGATTTTGGGACAGGCTATTCGTCGCTCACTTACTTAAAACGCTTACCCGTCAAATGGCTAAAAATTGACCAGAGTTTCGTCCGCGATATGCTCGACGATCCGGACGACTTATCCATATTGACGGGCGTGTTGAGCTTGGCGCAGGCTTTTCGCCGCGAGGTGATCGCCGAGGGCGTGGAGACGGTGGCGCATGGTGCAATGCTGCTGCAAGTCGGATGCGATGTGGCGCAAGGCTACGGAATCGCGCGTCCGAAACCGGCGGCTGAGCTCCCCGGCTGGGTGCTCAACTGGCGCAATGAACCTGTATGGAATAATTTGCTCCCCGTTAATCAGGCCGATTTTCCAGTGCTCTTTGCCAGCACCGAGCATCGCGCCTGGATAGCGTCGATTGAAAGTTTTCTCCGGGGCGAGCGGGCAGCGCCTATGCCGCTGGATCACCATGGCTGCCGGTTTGGCGGCTGGCTGGATACCGTATCGACTGCGCGCCATGCGATGCAACCTGCTATCAAAGTCATCGAACCAGTGCATGTGAAGGTGCATGAAACTGCGGCAGAACTCCTGGTGCTTCATAGCCAGAGCCGGAACACCGAGGTGCTTGCGAAGATGGTTCAGCTCAATCAATTGATGGAGATATTGCTCGATCAACTTATATTGCTTAATGGGAGTTCTGCTCCCTAATATGCTGTTTGTGGAAGTTGCCTGGAGCGGGGCCAGATGCGAGATGCCGAAGGTGACCGGTGCACTGACGCGCAGATGGCCTGACGGCTTGCCGCTGCGCAGGCTCAGTTCCGACACGGCTTCTTCTCGTCGGAAACAGCCGCCCGCGTCGCGGCATTGCTTGAGCAGGATGGTTATACCGTCAAGGCCAGCACCACGCGCGGACTGGATCACGGCGCGTGGGTGCCGCTGAGACTGATATACCCCGATGTGGACATCCCCGGCACGCAGGTATTCATCGGGCGCGATGCCACGCCTGCCGCCCACTTGCGTCCAGGGCAAGCGCTGGGCATACCGGGAGCAGTCGGCAGACATGAACCCGCTGCGGCGATGATGAGCGACTTCCCTTTCGGGCTGGTTGGCGCAGTCAAGCCTGTGCCAGTCATTCCCCAACATCGAGCCATCAGTCCGACCGGCATTTGCGCGCGCCGGGGCACGATTGCCCCGTTGCCGCATCGGGCAGCGAGATGCCCGCCAGGATGCTGCTGTTCGCGCCATCGCCACGCGCGGGATCGAACAATTCGCCGGGTTTCTGGATACAAAAATCCCCGCCGGCCACCAGATCGACACGTTCGGTCTGATGAGCTGCATGGTTGGCGCACTGGTCATGGCCCGCGCCGTTGACAATCCGGATCTAGCAACGTCGATACGCGAGTCCGCCCGGCATTTCATCCGCAGTGCTCTTTATCCGGAAACGACTCGCCATGACTAATGCCGCTACCCAAACGACACCATCCCCTCTAGCGATGGATGCACGCACCCGCATGTTGCTTGAAGGCCCGATTGTCCCGACTTTGCTGCGCCTGGGCGCACCGAACGTGTTGGTGATGTTGTTACAGGCAGCAGCCGGCCTGATCGAAACCTATTTCATCGGCAAGCCGGGGATCGATGCGCTGGCCGGCATGGCGCTGACGTTTCCGGCCGAGATGCTGATGACGATGCTGTCAGCCGGCGCCATGGGCGGCGTGATCGCGTCAGGTATTGCACGGGCGCTAGGGGCCCGGCGGCGCAAAGATGCCGATGCGCTGGTCATGCACTCCGTGGTCATCTACCGATAGTCCGCGACCGGTACTTTCCCATGAGTTGGGTATATATCGGTCCGACCGTCAAATATTGCCGGTTCACGAATAGGATTTAAAAAAATTTCGACGGCAAAATCCAGAAAAAAATTCTGTGACGACCACGTAAAGGGAATCCGCCCATCCGTCAGAAAGTTGCGCTAAATGGCCTGTCCCTCAAAGCAGTCCAAAACTTTTCAGCTTCCCGGCACGATCGGCAGCATGCCACGCTCTGGAACTTCGGATAGGTCGATGAGTAGAAGCCGCCGCCCCTGATTGTCAGAAGTTAATTCGGAAACAAGTTTGCGCGGGCATCTTCAACATCACGGGCAACGTCATACACGCCGTACAGAATTTCGGCGGGTTTGGAAACGAGTGCTTCTTGGTGCAAGCGGCAGAGTGTGGATTCGGGCATGGCGGGGCGCTTGGTGGCATCATAGGATTGGTACCGGAATGATGCTCTCATAACCAACCGGGTAGCGGTGCCTGACCTGACTGTATCGGTTGACCTCGACGCGTTGATCAAATCCAGTTACACGGCGATTACAGGGCGGGTGTGGATGCCGATAGGCGAAAAAAAAGCCCTTAGCGATTTCTCGTAAGGGCTTGATTTCATTACTATGTTCTGGCTCCCCAACCTGGACTCGAACCAGGGAACTGCGGATTAACAGACCAGAAGACGAGCTAAATTTATATTAAAAATCAGTGACTTACAGCGCTTGCCATGTGACGTAATCACTGTCTTTCAAGGGTATCAAATGATGTGTGTCTGGATTGGCGTCACAAATACGACACACGCATCTGCGTTGTCAATCCGCTCATAGCGAGGTTGTACTTGATGTCATGTTTGCTCGACTCCAACGAAAGAGTTTCCAAGTTTTCTAGGGAACTTTATCTTGTTGCCTATAGGATTCCGGCACGAGTTTTTGGTAACGAAGCGGTTACTAACCTGGCGAAATTTTTGCTAATTTAATGTAGCTCACTATGTCGGGATATTTGGGCTGACAATTGGTGCAAGATCGTGACGGCATCGGTGCGCTTCAAAATTGAAGGCGACGGCACCTCCTTGCCAAAATGTTTGTGCTCACGCGCTCACTCCGAGGCTGGTAAGTCGACCTTGGCGGGGGGATGATGTTCTTCCTCGACTTGTTTCGGCAAATCCTTACCGCTGTTGCCCACAGCGTTTTTTTCAGTTGCGTCCTCCGCTAGTTGATTCATCCGCCGCCGCAGTCCATTCGCCAGTTCACGCGTCGCATACGCGATCCGCTTGACTATTTTCTTGCATTGCGCGCTGCGCGCATCGAGCTCCCGCTTCCGGATAATGCCGTCGATTTCCAGCGTCGCAAGCATCGGCATGACCGTAAGCGTCCAGCCACGGCATCTTCCACCTGATCGCACAACGCGGCATGCTCGCGTATTTCTGATCAGGCGAGCATGAGCATGGACAATCACGAGCAATCGATCGTTGCAATTCCTCCGAACTCTGGCAGGCGACGCAGTTTTACCGGCCTCTTCAAGCGAGAGTTGGTTGAGCAAACATTACGGCCTGATGTGTCGGTCGCCGGCGTTGCGCTTGCTAATGGCCTCAACACCAATTTGTTAGCCCGATGGCGCCGCGACTACCTCATGGCCCAAGTCGCCACGACCACGCCTGCGCTGATTCCGGTGCATGTCGTTGACAGTCCGCCAGCCCCGTTACCGGTTCGAACACGGCCAACTACCGCACCTCGTGACGGCGAGATTGAACTTCGACGTGGCGACACGACCGTCTTTATTCGTGGCGCACTAGACCAAGTCATCCTCGGCGCGCTCTTGCGCGAGTTATTGCAGGGCGACCTCGGGTCGTCGCGATGATCGGACTTCCTGCCAGCACGCGCGTCTGGCTGGTCGCCGGCGTCACCGACATGCGGCGTGGCTTCGATGGCCTGGCAGCCATTGCGCAGACGGCATTGGACGTCAATCCCTTCGGTGGCCACGTCTTCGTCTTCCGCGGGAAACGCGGCGATCTCATCAAGGTACTCTGGTGGGATGGTCATGGGTTATGCCTGTTCTACAAGCGCCTGGAACGGGGCCGTTTCGTCTGGCCAGAGGCCACGGCCGGTGGCATTCACTTGAGCTCGGCGCAGCTATCGATGCTGCTCGAAGGTATCGACTGGCGGCACACCGTGCGTACGGCACCAACCTGCGCTGCTTAAGCAAGTTACGCTTGTATACGTTCGTCAACTTCCGTAAACTACGG
>JBLHMB010000058.1:0-21481 GCA_047621665.1 Bradyrhizobium sp.
TAACCGCTGCAGTACCATGCCGACCAGGGCCCAGGCGGTAATCAATACCAGCCAGTGATCCGCCATCAGTAGCACGTGTACGGCGCCCAGCACACCGGCGAGTGCGCCGATAAAACGCCGTTGGCCCGGTTCGCCGTCAAGGTAGCGGGCAGAAAAAGCCGCGATGACACTGCACAGCAATTGCACCAGCAAGGCCAGCGCGTTCCCGATCGGGGTAGTTACCAGCCAGGGGTGAAATTCGGGAAATTGCGGTCCGGCGCAGGCCGTGATCACTGCACAGACCACGGCGAGCGCCGAGAGTCCCATGAACACTTGCCAGAGTCGCTTGACAGGCAGCACCGGCAGCACCGACAACGCCAACCCTGCCAGCATCAGCATGGCGGGCATCAGCGCGACAATCGCGAAAAGAAAATGTTTCATTGCAAAACTCCCTGGTGTCGGACTGGCCAAATTATGTCGATCGCTGATTGTTCTGTAAAATATTTTTATACGATCCCAACGATACATAAAACAGAACAATGAATCTCGAGCAACTGAACTTCCGTCATCTTTTTTATTTCTGGCGTGTCGCTAAGGCCGGTCATTTGACCCGCGCGGCGAAGGAGCTACACACGTCACAGTCGTCGCTGTCGGCACAGATCCGTCAGTTGGAAGAGCGCCTCGGTGAAGTCTTGTTCAACCGTGAAGGGCGCGGTCTGATACTGACGGATACAGGACAACTTGTGCTGACCTACGCCGAGGATATTTTTGGACTCAGCCGGCAAATGCTGGGCCGGCTGCAGGGACGCAGCGAGGGTGTGACCCGTTTGCGCATTGGTAGTGTCGCGACGATGTCACGCAATTATCAGGAAAACAGACTGCGCCCGTTGCTGACCGATCCGACCGTGATGCTAACGCTCGAATCCGGGTTGCTCGATGATCTGCTGACCCGCTTGCTCCAGCATCAGCTCGATGTGGTTCTGGCAAACGAAACAGTCCCTTCGGAGGCAAACCGTCCGTTGCATTGCCACTTTCTGGGTAGTCAGGCGATTTCGTTTGTCGGCCCTGGCGCGCGCTGGCAACCGCTTGGCTTGCGCGTACCCGAAGATCTTGATGGCCTCGATATTGCACTACCCGGACCGCGTAGTGCGATCCGGGCGCAATTCGATGCACTGTGTGCGTCGGCAAAAGTGACTCCGCGCGTGCGCGCCGAAGTCGATGACATGGCCATGTTGCGTCTGATCGCACGCGACAGCGGCTGGGTAACAGTGCTTCCGGAAGTGGTGGTGCAGGACGAATTGCAGTCCGGATCGCTAGTGTGCGTTGGTCGCTCCACGCTGCTGGAAGAACGCTTCTACGCCATCACCACGCCACACCGTCATCACATTGAGCTGCTGGACAGGTTGCTCTCCGGAAGCGCCGCAACCTCACTTGTCCGATAAGTATTCCGGGCTTTGCGCGCGGTCACGGAACTGAAACGCGCACGTCATCTTGTTGACATTGAGTATCGCTACACTTGGTTTTTTTAAAGTGGGCCGATCAATGAATACGCTGCAAAAACAAGAAAAGAAAACCGGCCTGTCCGTGCCAGGCAATCCTGGTCGTCGCCAGTTCGTCATCATCATGTCATCGGTCGCAGCGGTACTGGCCGCGGGCGGTGCGATGACCTCCTGTGGCGGTTCCGGCACCGGACTCAACGGAGAGTTGGCCGCTTTTAATTATGGTGTTGCCAGTGGCGATCCGCAGACCGACAGAGTCATCCTGTGGACGCACGCAAAAATATCGACCGACGATGCAGTTACGCTGGTCTGGCAGGTCGCCGCCGACCCCGGCTTTGCCACGCTGCTGGCGTCCGGCAAAGTTGTTGCCAGCAGTGCCACCGGCTTCACCGCCAAGGTCGATGCGACCGGACTGCAGCCCGATACCGAGTACTACTATCGGTTCATTGCGCCGAACAACAGTATCTCCGGCGTTGGTCGCACCCGGACATTGCCGGTTGGTAGTGTGGCTGAAGTCAAGCTGGCCGTGTTCTCCTGCAGCGACTATCCGGCCGGCTATTTCAATGCCTACGATGCGGCGGTTTCCTCCGGTGCGCAGTTTGCGCTGCACCTCGGCGATTATATTTACGAGTACAAGGATGGCGTCTATCCGCCGACTGCATCAGCAGTGGCCGCGCGCGTGTCGGCACCGGCTAACGAGGTGGTGACCCGGGCCGACTACCGGGCTCGCCATGCGTTGCACAAAGCCGATCCCTATGCAAAAGCGTTGCACGCGCGCATGCCGATGATTGCTATCTGGGACGACCATGAATTCGCCAACAATGCCTGGATGGATGGTGCCGAAAATCATGATCCGGTCACCCAGGGTCCATGGGCCGCCAGAAAGGCCGCTGCCAGCGCGACGTATCACGAGTGGATGCCGATCCGCTCGCCGGATGCGGCCAATCTGCTGAAGATTTATCGCTCGTTTGATTTTGGTAATTTGCTCTCGCTGCACATGCTCGACACCCGCATCATCGGCCGCGAACATCAGCCGGACCGCACGCTGGATGCGTCCGGGCGTGATATCGCTGATCCGGCTTTTCTGCCGTATGCCTTCAATACCAAAAAGCAGCTGATGGGCACTACCCAGCAAGCCTGGCTGGACAATCAGATGACTGCCTCGGCAGCCACCTGGCAAATCCTCGGAAACCAGACGGTGATGGGGCGCATCAAAATTGCCGCTTCAGTGCTGTCAGCAAACTTGAGCGCAGCATCGGTCACAGCTTATCTGACCGCCAAGGCGACGCCCGCAGCGGCACAGTCGCAAGCCCAGAAAGATCTGCTGGACCCGACCAAAAATCCGAAAATTTCCTATAACTTCGATAACTGGGAAGGCTATCCCGATGCCCGTGATGCGGTACTGGCATCGGCGGCAAAACTCAAGACGGCAGGGAAAAAATTCGCGGTGTTATCCGGCGATAGTCATAACGCCTGGTTCAACAAGTTGACGCTGGCCGATGGCACGCAGGTCGGCGTCGAATTTGCCGGCATGGCGGTAACGTCGTCAGGATTCGAGTCGTTCTTCTCTCCGGCAACCTTCCCGCCGGTGACGCTGGCAGCGACCATCAAGGCGCTGGTTGATGACATCATTTACATCGATACGTCGCGCCGGGGTTACCTGCTGGTGACCCTCACACCCGCCCTGGTGACGACGGACTATGTGTATGTCAGCACCATCACCAGTTCGAGTTACACGACGGTCACCGAGAGGTTCACGTACGCCGGTTGATCCCGGAGAGGACGCCTAAGCCACCCGCCACCAGCACTCTGGTGGCCGGGGGTGACCGTCTGCAGCAGCAAGGGTGTCCCGCCGGAACATGTTTTGCATGCCTACGGGATGCGCACTACGACAGGCGCAATAAATAGTCAATTAGTGCCTCCTATGTGCTGCCATCAAATCCCGTTTTGCCTAAAATTGTTCAATCATCTCAGCGCGTCGCGTCGATTGGCTGCGCGTACTGGAGCACGTCTTAACAACACAGGAGGTCTGATATGGGCAGCTTTTTTAAGGAGCACCCGTTCAAGATCGCCGCCGGATTAGTGGCGGCCGGCTTGGCGGCGTGGTTTGGCTGGACCTGGTGGGCCATTTTTCTGTCGTTGGTGGCCGGGTTGTTCATCGGCGCGATCATCGACGCGCCAAGCGACAAGTAGGAGTGCCTCATGACACTGAACCTCCTGCCCCATCTGAAGGAAAAAGGTCATGCATGGGTAATTAGCTTGTCCATCCTGGTTGCCACCAGCTATCTGTGGCATGCGATTTCACATCGGCAAACCGAACAGCAAATTACGGCGAACGTCGTACTGGCACTGGTTGCTGCCGGTACCGTCGTCGGTGGCGGGATTGCGCTGGCGGTGATGGCGTCACTCAAAAAATCTCAGTTTGGCGAATTGGCCGAATTCAGAACCTCGGTGATTCTGGGTATTCTGGTCGGCGTAACGGTTGCCTCGATCAAATTGCTGAGCCTGTTTGGAGTTTTTTAATTTTCAGAAATCATGGTGCGAAAGACAACCTGCCGCTGTCGCGCTCATCGGTTAGCGCCAGCGGCAAAGCCCGCGCCCACCGGTTCGACGACAAAGAAAACGTCAGCGCACGCACATGGTGGTACCACCCGGCAGGCACGTACAACAGTTCGCCGGGTTCGACGATGCATTCGATCAGAGTGGCCTGACGCGCCAGCGGGAACTGTTCAAAATCGGGGGCTTCCGGGTTAAACGCGGAGCCGGACAGGATGGCATTGGCCTCGCGCGGATAAAGGAAGGCGTCGTGATGTGGCGGCGACAGGATAATGCGTTTGCTGCCCCACAGCTGGGCAAAAATATTGTCGTCATAGTCGCAATGCAGTGGTGTCACGGTGCCTGCCGGTCCCAGCCAGAAACGCGGCGGGCCCATTTTTTCGAAATAGGACGGCCAGTTGCACAGCCTGTTCAACGCGCGCAATTCCAGATTGCCGAGATACGGTGGCAGTTCCGGCGTGTCGGCCGCGACCAGATCAAGATACGCCGACAGCGTCATATCCTGCATCGCCCGATCGGGCGCGAAAGCGGTGTTGATATAGTCGCCGACCCGCGCGCGCACGGGCAGATCGCCAAATTGTTCGCGCAGTGTGTGCGGTCCGAGAGCGAACAGCGGCCAGCGATTAACCAGGCCCGTGATCATGAATGGCAAGCCTTGTGCCGCACGCGTGCGGAACGCTGCGGCATCGAGCTTGCCGCAGCGTGGCACCGCAGTAATTGCCGGAAGATCGCGGGCGGTCCTCCTGATCGCGTTGCGCATCGCCTCAATCGAGCTCACACCGCGAATGAGCGCATCCTTGTGCGCTCGCGCTTGCTTGCGGGCGAGGGCATCGTCGATTGACAAGGAAAGAGAGGTGGTTCTGGGCGGTAACCTGGCAGAAAAGCGGATTGGCGGTGGCAAGCCAGGTGGAGCTAGCGGATTTTTCTGGTTTGACATAAACGTTCGTTATGGCGGTAAGGACAATCCGCTGCAGGATACAGCGCCATGGCGTTCTATACGCTGTGCAGGTGGGGGCAGCTATTCCCGGCCTGCGCGTTGATCAGCGTTCTGCAGCGACTTTCAAACCATCCAGTTTCACTGCTGCCGGCGCTGCGACTTTTGTCAGGTCCGGTGAGACATGGCTTGCAGTGACTGGTGCGGCCGGTGCAACACTGGCGGCAACCGTCGGCCGCGATCCCAGCAGCGACCAGGTACCTGCACTGAGACAGACCATCCCGGCGGCCAGCATCGCGCTGCGCAGCCGGTTGCGAGCCGGCGACTGCGCCAGTGCGGGTGCTGCATCATCTGCTAACACTGCATTGGCGCGCAAGCGCCAGTCATCCTGAACGGGTTGTCCGGTCGACAGGCGGGCGAGCAACGAGCGCGCCAATTCTTCCGATTGCGCATGGCGACGTTGTGCAATCAGCTGGGCGTCGCACACTTGTTTGGCAACGACACTGGCGCGATGAGCGGCATCGCGTCGCGCGGTTTCTGCTTGTGTCAGTTGCTGTGCCAGCTCGCTGGCCTGGCTGGTCATCGCATCGCGGGCCGTTTTTTTCTGTAGAGCGATGTCTTCATTGCGGATTTTTTCCTGCAGCGCCAATTGAACCTGTTGTTGTGCGATGGCTTGTTGCTGTTGCTGCAGCGCCGCGCTGGCGACCTGCTGTTCGGCTGCGCTGGCCTGGCGCAACTCGCGCTCGACCTGTTCATGCAAGCGGGCCAGTTCGGCCTGTTCCTGCACGATGGCGGCGCGGGCGCGGGCCTCATTACATGCTTTTTTTTCGGCGCCGGCCTTCAACTGAGCCGCTGCCAGTGCAAGCTTGGCGGCGGCATGGCGTTCCTGTTCCAGCCGGTGCTGTTGTTGCAAACAATCGCTGGCTTGTTGTTCCATCATCGCGCGCCCGGATTCCAAGCGGATCAGTTCGGCAGCGGTACTGACCTGTTGGAGGACTGCACTTGCTGCCGCACTGCGCGCCCGGGCGACGGCATCGGCTTCGGCCAGCAACTGCCTGCAGGCATCGCGTTCTGCTTCGGCAGCCAGCCGGGTATGCTGTCCGGCTTGCTGGCAGGCGATAGCAAGGTCGCGCCGTTCGGTTGCCAGGCGCAAGCCTGCCGCATTTTCTTCCTGCGCGGCGTGTTCCGCTGCGAGCGCTTCTTGTGAAATGTGGAGCAGGCGCTGGCTGGCCGACAGTCGCTGGCGTGTTTTTTCCTGTTTCCGGCGAATCACGTCGAGGGCCTGTTGTTCGATCGCTTCGCGCTGGCGCTGAAAACTGGTGAGTGCCACTGCATCACGTGCACTTTGCAGTGCGATGCGAGCGGCGTTGCGTTGCAGTTCTGTACTGATAGCCAGTTGCGATAGCGCATGGCGCGTTGCATTGGATTCGGCATCGATAGCGTGCCGTAGTTGCTCTGCGGCGTCAGTCTGTTCTTGCAACAGGCGAGTCTGCTCCTGTTCCGCACAAAGACGGCTGAGCGCAGCGTCTTCGGCCTGGCGGATAGCCGCCAGTTTTTGTTGTGTCGCCAGCAGGCTTTGCGCGACGTTTTCGCCCAGGCGACGTTCAGTCTCGCATTGCTCCTGCAGCAGCGCGCTGGCGTGCTGCTCGGCGCCCGTGCGTTCCTGCTGTAGGCGCGTCAGTTCGACCGCAGCGACAGCGCGGGCAATCGCAGCAGCGGCGGCCTGATCGTACAAGGTGGCCTGAATCTGTTCCTGTTCGAGTGCCAGCCGGGCATGATGGTGCGTCGTTTCTACCGCTTCGCGCATGGCGCGGGCGGCTTGTTCCTGCAAGCGCAAGCAGTCCGTTTCAGCCTGTTCGGCTAGCGCCAGTGCATCGACCTGTGCTTGCGCGGTCACTGCTGCCTGGCGTTTGTCGCGCAGTGCGGCGATGGCTCTGGTATCGGCCTCGCGGTGTGCCTGTTCGCTGCGGATTAATTCGGCCGTTTCGTCGGCTTTGCGTGCAGCCAGAGCGGCGCTTTGCTGTTGCATTTCGGCAAATTCAGCGAGGGCGGCCAGACGTTGTTCTTCGGCGGCGCTGCAGGTTGCGGCGAGGAGGAGGCCCGCCTGTTCGCTTTCAATACGGCGCGCGGCCAGATCGAGGCCGCGCTGTTCTTCGGCGCTGCGCTCTGCTGCTGCCTTGATGGCCAGCTGTTCGGCTTCGGCGCGCTGTCGGGCGTCATCGATGGCAAGCGCTTCGGCGGCCAGCCGGTTGCGCGCCGCGGCTTCGGCGTGCTGTTCTGCCTCAACCCGCACATTGGCAGCTTCCTGGTGTTCCCGTTCGACCAGGACGCGGTTTTCAGCGGCGATGCGGGTCTGTTCTTCGGCATCGCGGCAAGCCTGCGCCGAGGCCAGTGCGAGTTCTTCGGCGTGTTCACGGCGCACTGCGGTGGCATGCATCTCGAGTTCTGTCTGCAGGCGCAATTGCAGCGTCGCCAGCGCGCGCTGTTCGGACTCGGTGCGGGCAACGGCGGTGGCATGGTGCTCGATTTCAGCGGCGGCGCGCAGGCGCGATTCTTCGCGCGCCTGCACTTCGGCTGGTGCCCGTCGCAATGTTGCCGCGAGTTCTTCGGCTTCGGCTTGTTCGCGCAGGTTGATCAGTTCGATTGCTTCGCTGCGCGCAGCGATCAGCATTTCGGTGGTCGTGCGGGCGCTGCGTTCGCGCTGTTCGCGTTCGTCAGCCAGTTCGGTGATGCGGACATCGGTGCGCGCACGGCTTTCGACTTGGCGCTGCGCGCCCGCATGCGCGACTTGTTGTGTGGTGGCTGCGCCTTGCTTGTCGGCTTCGGCGTCGGCGCGCAGTTCGTGGGTGGCCTCATCGGTCGCGCTGTCACTGGCCGCTTGCTCGCGCGCACGGGTTTCGGCACGGAGCCGGTTCTCGGCGATCACGGTAGCTGCCGTTTCGGCTTCGACCCGGCTGATCGCTTCCCGGATGGCACGCAGGTCAAGGCCCGTGCCGGCCAGTTCCGGATTCTGCAGGCTCAGATCGTCGCTCACCGGATGATCATCATGCCGGGTATAGCCACGCTGAGAGGGGTTTTTGTCCATTGCCTGCTTGCTTTCCATGTCATCTCCGGTGTTGATCACGGGATAGTCGAGGATGCCAGTATTGTCGCTTCAGCGGCGATTCGAGCAGTCGAGCAGAGGGTGAAAAGCTGGCCTGTTCACTTTATCGTCCGGGTCGTGCGCGCAAACGTTTCGAAATCGGCGACGGGAAGCGGCCGGCTGAATAGATAACCCTGATAGGCATGGCAGCCGGCACCGGCGAGGAAGCTGCGCTGTTCGTCGGTTTCGACGCCTTCGGCAATGACGTTCAGGCCCAGCGTCCTTGCCAGCGCGATGATGGTGGTTGCGATGGCGGCATCGTTGGGGTCGGTCAGGACATCGCGCACAAATGACTGATCGATCTTGAGCTGGTCAAGTGGTAACAATTTCAGATACGACAACGATGAAAAGCCGGTGCCGAAATCGTCCAGCGAAAAGTTGATGCCGAGTTCCTTGAGGGCGCGCATTTTTTCGACGATCTGGTGCAGATTGGCCGCCAGCAGGCTTTCGGTCAGCTCCAGCTTCAGCCGTTGCGGCCGCGCTCCGGTACTGGCCAGTACGGCGACGACCTGCCCGACAAAATCGCTTTGCTGGAATTGCCA
The DNA here is from genome assembly GCA_047621665.1 of Bradyrhizobium sp. Taxonomy (GTDB): domain Bacteria; phylum Pseudomonadota; class Gammaproteobacteria; order Burkholderiales; family Burkholderiaceae_D; genus Actimicrobium. Next base: position 8,653 of record JBLHMB010000058.1, read on the forward strand.
GGCACTGACATTGACCGCAATGGTCAGCGTCTCCATCAGGGGTTCGTTGGCCCAGCGGGCCAGCTGGCGGCAGGCGGTTTCCATGACCCAGGTGCCCAGCGGCAGGATCAGTCCGGTATCTTCGGCCAGTGGAATGAATTCGAGCGGCGAGACAATACCGCGTTGCGGATGCAACCAGCGCACCAGCACTTCAGCTCCGCTGAGCTGGTCACCCTCGGCGATCTGGGCCTGGTAATACAGCACGAATTGCTGCTGTTCGATGGCCTCGCGCAAGTCGCGTTCCAGCACGGCACGTGCCATCACGGCCGCCTCCATCGCCGGATCAAAAAAGCATACCGCGTTGCGACCTTCTGCCTTGGCCTTGTACATAGCCAGGTCGGCTTGCTTCATCAGGACATCGGTCGAAACCAGATGGCCGCTCGACAGCGTGACACCGACGCTGGCAGTGCTGCGATGGGCCACGCCGTTGAGCTGATACGGATGATCGAGTGCGGAAAGGATCAGCTGGCTGGTGCGCTCGACCTGCGCCATGGCAGCCGGCTTGTCGTTGCCCAGTCCTGCCAGCAACACGACGAATTCATCGCCGCCGAGACGGGACACGCTATCGCCGGTGCCGATACAGCTGACCAGTCGCCGGGCAACCTGCATCAGCAATGCGTCACCCATGTCATGGCCGAGCGTATCGTTGATCGTCTTGAAGTAATCAAGGTCGATCAACAGCAAAGCGGCATGGCTGCCATTTTTTACGCTGGACGCCATGACCTCCCGCAAGCGCTCTTGCAACCGGGTCCGGTTTGGCAAACCGGTCAGCGGGTCGTAAAACGCCAGCTCGTTGATTTTGTCTTCGGCCAGCTTGCGCTCGGTGATGTCGTACTGCGAGCCGACATAATTGATCAGCAAACCGTCATCGTCCCGGACCGCCGAGATGGTAAACCATTTCTGGAAGGCGTTACCGTCAGCATGGGTTTGCCAGATTTCCCCTTGCCAGAGGCCGCTTTGATCGACGCTGCGCCACATCGACGAATAGAACCCGGCATCATGGCGCTCCGAAATCAGGCAGTCGAGCCCATGGCCCACCAGATCGTTGCTCTGATGACCGGTATTGCTGATGAAGGCCCGGTTGACCTGCAGGATCACTTTGCTGGCATCGGTGATGAGCATGGCTTCCTGCGAATCGAAAGCGGTGGCGGCGATGCGTAGTGACTGTTCGGTACGCTTGCGTTCGGCAATGTCGTGGCGGCGGCTGGTACGCAATTGCCAGCTCATGCTCCACAATAGCAAGGAGATCAGCAGCAGCATGACAGAGCCGGCGGCGGCACCAAGTAAATAGCCATCCCTGGTGCGGACAAAGCCGGCCAGTTGTTCCTTGTCCGCCAACCCGGCGATGACGATCAGCGGGAAATCCACCAGCTTGCGCGCGATGACGTGGCGCGCAATGCCATCACTGCTTGTCGAGGCGAGGACGGGACCGTCGAGATCGGTTGCATCGGCCGTCAGGAAGGTCGGGTCGATAGCTTCCCCATCCGACAGCAGGTCACCGCTGCGCCGGACCCGGAACCGGCCGTCATCCCCGACGATGCCGAGCAGACCCTGCTGACCGAACTTGCTGTCTTCGTAACCGCTCACGAAGTGATCGGTCACCACCGAGAGCATGACGATGCCGGCGAAGTTACCATTGGCGCTGACCAGGCGACGACTGAACAGCAGACTGGTCTCGCCGCTGACGGGGTCATGCCGGGGCAGGCTGATCGAGAGCTGTCCGGTGGCACGGGTGATCCTGAATTGCGGATCGTCGCTGATGTTCGAGGGCGGTGCCGGGCGGGTGTTTGCCACCACCTTGCCATCCTGATCGGTGATGCGGATCGCGAACAGCAGGTCCGACGGCAGCAGTGCCTTAGCTTTCAGCTCCTGCAGCACCGTGTGATTACCGTTGAGTTCGTAGGCGTATTTGACCAGGTTCAGAGTCTGGTCAATATCCCGCAATGCGCGGTATACCTGTGCTTCATACGTGGTGACCAGCTCGCGACTGAGGACTGACATGGACTGTTCGGTATTACTCCGTTCGATGTCAATAAAGTGCAGTGTCGTCATCCATAGCAGCGCCAGGAAACAGATTGAAAATGCCGGGAACAGCATCGTCGATTCGGGCACTGTGTAGAGCCACGCGCGCAGTCGCGAAGCCGGACCCGGCCTGGCCGCGATAAACGGCGCGGGCAGGCCGCGTCGCCAGAATCCGGTCATGGTGATAGCACGGCCCGGACGCTGGCATCGATCATTTTGAGATCGAGGTAGCCGATGGTGTGTGGATTATCGGCGATCATTTTTTTCAGTTCACGGCTACTGGTGGCCTCTTTTGGCGGCTGGCCGCGACCGGTAAAAATCAGCTTCGACCAGTGTGTCCTGATCTGCGCCGGCGTCTTCGCGCCATAGCTGATGTAGAACTCGTCACGCAGCGGGGTGCCGACGGCCATATCGATCGGTATCAACGGTTCGCCCAGGACCAGCATGCTGGCATTGCCGAGGAACAGGTTGGCGATCTGGTTTTTGCTCAGTTCGATCAATGGACTTCTGGCTGAGACGATGGCGACGACATCGGCCATGGCGGTGCCACAGGACAGGCTTAGCGCAAATCCGGTGGTCAGCATTTTCAAGCAACAGGTATGGCGGGCTGCGATCTTCATCAAAATACGAAATCGACAGTCAGGCTCAGGACATTGAAGCTGGCACCTGGTTGATAGCCTGTGGCGATCCGGGTCAGCCCGGCTGATGAACCGCTTGTCGGCCGGGTATGGTCAAGCTGCAGCTTCAGTGCGACATTGCTGCGTACATCCCAGCGCGTCCCCAGCGAAACCGTTGAAGCGGTGCTCGGTCTGAGCAACCTGTTGAGAACGCCGTTGAGGGCGCCCGCACTGCCTGCCGCATACGCGGGCAGTTGCGCCGGATCCAGTCCCGGGTCGCTCACCGGACTGTGTTTTTTTGAGGTCGAATAAGTCAGGTACGGGGTCCATGTTCCGAACCGGTAACCGCCGCTGGCATACCAGGCGGTCTGGTTGCCGATTACCGACGAGAATTTTCCGCTACCCCATTCGCTCATCAGGAACCAGTCGCCCGGATCGTAGCTGGCACCCAGCGACAGGAAAGAGATACGCTGGTGGTCAAAACTGTACTTGTCCGCAATGGCGGTGCCGGCCGGGCCGAATTGGCGGTACTGGTTGAAGAAGGCATTGCTGTCGGGGACGGTAATTCTGCCGCGCTGGTACGACATGCGAAAGGTGGCCGGTCCGCTGCTGAAGGTGTTGAACAGGCCGGCAATATTTTGCACCCTGCTTGGCGTTGCCAGGCCTGGGCTGCGCAGCACGTCGCTGCCGTAGCTCAGTTGCAGCGTGTTGGTGGCCTCACCAATATATGTGCGATAACTCGCATCGATGCCGTCATTGGCCGTCATCGGAATCATGCGGCTGTACAGTTCGACCGGTGGCCTTACCCAGGGCATGGCATAGCCGACATTGCGATAGTCGCCGACGAGGAAGGTTGGCAAGGCGATGCGGCCGAGCCGGACCGAGAAATCGGGCGTGATGGCGTACTTGATGTTGGCCCATTCGACGCTAGGCCGGTAGCTGTTGTCGTACTGCTGCTGCGACAGTACTTGAAACACGGCCGACAGGTCGGGCGTGATGGTCGCGGCAATTTGCAGGCCGAGCCGGGTATCGAGGTCCTGACTCCAGGTGCGGGTAGCGCCGGTGCCGTTGGGTTTGGTCGATGGACTGTTGGTGTAATCAGCTTGATGTTCGCTGGAGCGGGCCATGCCGATAGTGCCGAAGCCGCTGACCAGAAAGGTCGGCATCGTACTGGTTCCGGCCCCGTCGGCGCGGGCTGACGTGGCAACGAGCAGTAGTGCGGACAACGTAATGGAGGTCAGGCGTGTCGGGGAAATACGGGCGTTCCGGCTTGACATGGGTGTCGTTCTTTACAATTCAAAAAATAAAGCATGGTGCGACATCAGCCTGTTTTTTGCTTAAAAAATGGATAACTATACTTACCAAGTGTGAATATATGAGTGCTTCTGAAACATAACAGGTTATTTGCGTATGCAGCGCTACTACTTGGTATGTATTTTTTAATTACCGGTTTGGTTTTTGAAAAATTCCAGCCTGCGATGCATTTCACGACAAACCGCCCTGCATGAGTTCATGCCGTTTAAGTTGTTGGTGATGTCATCAGATCTCTTTACACTCGGCGCTCTGCGACAACATTCGCCATCAAACACAAGGAAATCCATGCGTGCATTACCTGTAAAAAAACTGACTGGCCTGATGGCCGCATTGCTGTTTTCCGGGCTGGCAATGCAGGCCAATGCGGCTGATCTGCTGACCACCGTGCAAGCACGCGGCACGCTGAAAGTAGGCGTCGAAGGTACTTATCCGCCTTTTAATTTCAGGGATATCAAAACCCGCGCATTGAGTGGTTTTGAAATCGACGTGGCCCGCTTGCTGGCCAAACAGATGGGCCTCAAACCCGAGTTCACCACCATCGAATGGAGCGGCATACTGGCGGGACTGTCCGCCGGCAAGTACGACATCATCCTCAATCAGGTCGGCATCACACCGCAGCGCGAAGCCAGCTTTGATTTTTCCGAGCCTTACACCCGCTCAAGCGCGCAACTGATCGTGCGCAAGAACGAGCAGCGGCAGTTTGCCAGCCTCGATGATCTGAAGGGCAAGAAGCTGGGCGTCGGGCAGGGCACCAATTATGAAGAACGCGCGAGGGCGGTGGCCGGGGTCGAGGTCAAAAGTTATCCGGGTGCGCCTGAGTATTTGCAGGACCTGGCTGCCGGTCGCGTCGATGCGGCTCTGAACGACAGCTTGATGGTGTCGTATTTGCTGAAGGCGTCACCGTTACCTATCAAGGCTGGTGCACCGGTCGGCGAAGTGGCACAAATGGGTATTCCGTTCGTCAAGGGCAATCCGCAATTCAAGGCGGCATTGAATGCAGCGCTAGCTGCCATCATTGCTGATGGCAGCTTTGCCAAGGTCTCGATGCAATGGTTTGGCATTGATGTGAGCAAGGCGCCCGCAACCAAGTAATCGGAGGGTAAGCCGGGCTTACCCCTCGATCGGCGTCACCGTCACGGCAACCCGGAGTTCCTGCCCGCCACCACCGAGCACGATGCCGCGCATCGGCGTGACATCGCTGAAATCCCGACCCCATCCGACTGTGATGTGCTCATGCTGGACCAGACACCGGTTGGTCGGATCGAAGTCGATCCAGCCCAGTCCCTCGCTGTACACCGAGGCCCATGCATGTGAGGCGTCGGCACCGACCAGACGTGGTTGACCCTCTGGCGGCATGGTCAGAATGTAGCCGCTGACATAGCGGCACGACAAACCCAGCGAGCGCAAACAACCAATCATGACGTGGGCAAAATCCTGGCACACGCCATGCCTCCCGCGCAGAACATCGATCAGCGGCGTCGCAATGGTGGTCGCTTCCGGATCGTATTTGAAGTCGCTGTGGATGCGTTCGGTCAACTCCATGCAGGCTTCCAGCAATGGACGGCCCGGGGTAAAGCTAGGGCGGGCATAATCGGCCAGCTCGTCACCGCAGGCAATATGCGGCGAGTTGAACAGGAATTCATACGGGTCCAGCGTGGCGGCATCGAGCGTAGTGCGCAGGCGCGCACGCTGATCTTCCCAGCTTGGTGAGTTAATCAGCTGCGAGCGGTCCGGTCGCGGCTGCACTGTCACCACTGAATCGGACACCACGGTCAGCTCCGGATGGGGTGCCGATAACGTCAGCAAGCGCGTTGCGTTGCCAAAATAATCGACCCGGTTGGACCAGTCCTGCGGTTTCGGGGTGATGCTCAGCTCGTGCGATTCGGTAGTCTGGTAGGCGAACGAGCGTGGCGTCATGTGCAGGAATTGCTGCGACAACGTGACCGCGCGGTGGTAGGTAGTGACGGTTTCATGCAGGACGTGATAGCGGATACTCATGGTGCAAATGTGCCTCGGTTGACTTCGCCGGTGTAACTGAAAAATTGCAGGCCGATCTGATCGGATAGCGCGACGCTGGCCACATTGAGCTTAGCCAGCAGCGCCAGTAACGGCTTGCTGCCGAAGCACAGGTCGCGGTCGGTCTGAATGGCCTGCAGTTCGACCAGCAGTGGCAGGAACAGTTCGGCACCGCAGGGGCCGTGGCTGGCGGCCAGTTTGTCAAGATATTTGATCAGACCTTGCAGCTGGAACATGACTGAGCGCGGATTGCTTTCGTCGAGTATCAGCAGGTCCAGCAACGGCAGGATTTCAGGCTGGGCCACATAACGCGAGCGGTAGGTGACGATGCTGTCGGCGACTTCCAGCAACCAGTCGAGACTGCTGTCGGGCGGCATGCTGATGCCGTGCTGGAGCACCGTGCTCAGAAATTGCAGACGTTCGAGGCGACGGCCGATCGTCATGAAGCGCCAGCCGTTATCACGTGTCATGCCGTCGAGCGCAAAACCTGACAGCGTCATCAGCGCGATGGTGGCACTGTCAAGCCGGGCGATGGCGCCGGCCAGGCTGAGTGGCTGGCCGAGACCGCTATTTTGCTGCACCACCTGATTGAGGGTGCGCCAGTTGTCCAGCGACAGCCGTTCGCGCAGATGACCGGCAACCCGGTACAGCTGCTGAAAATTATTGGTCAGGCCGGCACCGCTGCGGGTCACCAGTGACTGCAGCAATTCGGTTTCGATGTCGGCATCTTCTTGCAGGTCATCATTGAGCAGGCCGAAATACTGGCACAGGTCCTGTACCGTTTGCCACTCGCCACCGCGGTATTCGGGCGAGACGCTGAGCAGGAAGTCGAGTGCACTGCGCAGCAGCCGGGTGGTATTGTCGCAGCGCTCGGTCAGCCGGCCGAACCAGAACAGATTTTCGACCACGCGGCTCGACAGCTGCGAGTCGCCGCGCACCAGTTCGTGCGCGGCAGTCGAGGTCGGCAACAGGCTGACCTGGCTGACCCGGCCGCGTGCCTGCACCCAGGTATCCTTGCTGGCGCCGCCACGTTGCATCGTGATGACGCGTCCGTCGGCACCGGTCGCGACCCGGGTCAGGCCGCCTGGCATCACGATGTAGCCGTCCGGCGTGGCGCAGGCAAATACCCGCAGTCCAACTGCCGACGCGCTCAAGCCCGGGTCGGGATCGTCACGCCATACCGGCGTCTGAGAAATGTTGACCAATTCCTGCGCGACGTAATTGTGCGGCTGGGCGCGCATTGCCGCGATCAGTTCGGCCCGTGCTTCTTCGCTGAGACCTTCGCCAAATACCGGTTCCTGACGCAATTGCGGAAAGGCCGGTTTGACCACCAGATGATCGAGCTGGTCGATGGCTTGCTTGAGGGCGGCCGGCTCGCCGCACCACCAGGTGCCGACCGATGGCATCTTCAATTCTTCGTCGAGCAGGCGACGTGCAATGGCAGGCAGATAGCCGAGCAGGGCGCCGGATTCAAGCAGGTTGGAGCCCAGTCCGTTGGCCAGCAGCACGGTGCCACGGCGCGCCGCTTCGGTCAGGCCGGCCACGCCCAGCGCCGAGTCGGAACGCAATTCCAGCGGGTCGCAAAATTCGTCATCGACGCGCCGCAGGATCACGTGCACACGGCGCGGACCGGCCAGTGTCTTGAGCCAGACCAGACCGTTACGCACCGTCAGATCGCCGCCTTCGACCAGCGGAAAACCGAGATAGCGGGCCAGGTAGGTTTGTTCGTAGTACGTTTCGTTGTACGCGCCCGGGGTCAACAGCACGATCAGCGGTTGTTCGCTGTCGCGCAGCGGCGGACTGTCGTCGTTGCCATCGCCACGATTAGCGGCGCAGATACGACCCCAATGCGTCAGGCTATCGCGCAGGCGGACAAAAAAGCCGGCCAGATGTTCCACCTTGAGATCACGAAACAGCTCCGGGAAAGCGCGCGAAATAACGATCCGGTTTTCCAGCGCATAACCGGCACCCGACGGGGCCTGGGTGCGGTCACCGACGACCCACCAGCGGCCATCGGGAGCGCGCGCCAGGTCGACGGCGTAAAAGTGCAGCGAGATGTCGTCACTCTGGCGGATACCGTGGCACGGCCGCAGGAAACCGGCATTGCCATGGATCAGTCCGGCGGGCAGCAAGCCTTCCTTGAGCAGTGTCTGTTCGCCATATACATCGCCAAGGATGCGGTTGAGCAAGGTGGCGCGCTGGATGACGGCGGCTTCGATCTCGTTCCATTCCTGTTGCGGCAGGATGAATGGCAACACGCTCAGGTCCCAGGGACGCGCGATGCCTTTCGGGTCAGCATAAATATTGTAGGTAACGCCGTTTTCGCGTACCTGCCGTTGCAGCGATTCGATGCGATGACGCATCTGTTCGGGTGGTTCGCGGCCGAGAAAGTCAAGCAGCCGACGCCAGTGCGGGCGCGGCTGGCCGTCGGTTTCAAGCATTTCGTCGTAGCGCCGTTGCGCTGCCGGATACCCGGTAAGAAGAGGGTTGGTCATAGGTGTGAGGTCAGTAGCCAGTGCATGTCGTACAGGAAAGCAAAGTAAATGGCGTGGCCAGCGGGAGGGACTGGCGACGGCGAATCGGGGCCTATCATACCCGCCGTCGTGAATAAATTCGATAACGAACACGTCGCCGGCAGATTGTGCAGGATACTTGGTAGACTGCAGCTCCTCGCATGCATGGCGCCACCTCACCTTTCCGAAGCTACCCGCAATGATCCGGCTGAATTTTTCCATCGAACTGAATTACGACATTTACGACAACGCCAGCGATTTCATTTTCAATATTCATGCTGCGACGACGCCGCACCAGCAGGTCGTGCATGAGCAATTGCATATCAGCCAGAATGTGCGCTCCAATCTGTTCACGACGCCGGAAACCGGATCGCGCTACTTGCGATTGCAGGCGGGCAACGGTTCCTTGTGCGTACGTTACGAAGCCACAGTCGAGATCACGCATCACACCGAAGCACCCGCCAGCCTGCAGGAAATGCCAATCAATGAAGTACCGCCGCATGCGCTGACCTATATCTATCCAAGCCGCTACTGTCAGGCCGATCGTTTGCACAACCTGGCCAGCCGGGAATTCGGTGGATGGGCGCGTGGCTACCAGCGGGTGCTGGCGATTCAGGACTGGATCCGCCAACGTATGGTGTTTAAGTCAGGCAGTACGAATGCCAGTACGTCCGCGCTCGATACGCTGCTCGAGCAGGTGGGTGTCTGTCGTGACTATGCCCATCTGATGATTGCGCTGTGCCGCGCCGTCAATTTGCCGGCGCGCTTCGTGACCGGTATTGATTACGGCGTTGATCAGAGCATGCGCCCGCTGGATTTTCATGCATATGTGGAAGTGATGCTCAGCGGGCGCTGGTACCTGTTTGATCCGAGCGGCGTTTCACCACCGATGGGGCTGGTGCGCATTGGCACCGGGCGGGATGCGGTCGATGTTCCGTTCGCCACCGTGTTCGGTGCAGTCAGTCCGGCGTTGCCACTAATCCGGATCAATGCTGTCGAGGATGTAGCACAGGGCCTGATCATGCCGTTTCACACGGATCAGGCACTGTCTTCGGCAATGGCCTGATCGTTGGTGTCGAGTGCGCGTACCAGCGCGCGCTCGACCACGCCGTCCTGCGCCAGAATGCGCACCCGGGCGTCGCGGAACTGGCGGGCCAGTTCGTCGGCAGGCATCGAAAACGCTTCTTCGCGCTGGCCGTTGGTAAAAATATACAGGGTGCGTAGCGGACTGACCCAGGCCAGCCTGACCAGTCGTATTTCTTCCGGGGTCGGTTCGAAAGCCAGCCATGTTCCGCGCTGCAATTGCTCGACGGTGACCACAAACTGATCCGGTGGCACTTCGGCGGGTTCGCGCGCTTGCAGATCAAGCCGGTGCTCGGCTGCCTTGCGGGCAACTTCGACGGCGATCTCGACTTGCCGCTCAGGTGACAGGTCGATCGGTGCGCGCACGATCGAGGCGTGGCATTCGGCCAGATCGGCAAAAAAACGCAAGCGGTCGGCATCATCCCATTTGATGACAGTGAGCCATTTGTTGAGCATCGCCAGGATCATCGGCAGGCGCGCAATCAGTTCGCGGCGCTGCCCGGCATCGAGCTTGGGCTTGATACTCCATAGCAAGTCGTCCATGGTCCGGATCGCGTTGGTCAGCACCTCCGGCTTTTCTTCACTGATGCTGTGAGCTAGCGTCAGCACCGTGATCCAGCGGCTTTCCAGAAATGCTTCGACAAAGGCACTGACCTCGCCTGTGCGGATACGCACAGCCACATCGTTGCGCGCCGAACGCCCTGCCATACGGATTTTTTCCGCCTGCAGGGCTTGCGTGATGGGCGTCGCCAGCGCGCTGGTGGCGGCGCTTTCCTCGCTGCGAATAGTCGATTCCAGCTCAGCCAGCGCCGTCGTGAAGTGCTGGAGCTGGTCACCACCGTCATCGTGCCGGACCCGTTCTATCCCCTGTTTCATCGTACGGTATAACGGATCGTCAGTTCCCTTGCTGCGATCCCAATCAATACCGGTACGCGCCAGCAGGTCGATCAGCTTGCGGGCCGGATGGGTATCGCTGTAAAAAAATTCCTGATCGACCAGAGCTGCCTTGAGTACCGGTATCTGCAGAAAACCGATCAGCTCCTTGATTTCCTGCGGGATGTGCGGGTCCTGAAAAACCGTATCAAAGACTTGCGACAGCAGGTCGATGGTCGCTTCATCGACCCGACTCAACGAACCTGCGGGCATGCCGGAACGCAGGCGGGCTAACTGATTGATCGCCGGCGAATCGGCTGCCAGGGCATCGACATGCCCCAGTAAGCCGGAGCCGGTGCGTGTTGGTCCATCCGTCTGGCCGGACAGTTCGAAGCGCTGGCGCAATTGCTCGCGCAGCGCCTGCTGGCTGGCTTCGCGGGTCGCCGCACTGAGATTGCCGCTGGATTTGCGGATATGGTAGGTCGTGACCAGTTCCGGCAGGATGCCATGGGCGATCAAGTCGTCATTGATCGCTTTTAAGACCGGACCGAGCGCCAGGAACACGGCCGGCCGACACAGCGGCAAGAGCATCGGGTGAGCATCGGGCTCCGGCGTGAAAGCGCACCAGGCGGCCTGTACTGCAGCAAGAAACACTTCGGGACGGAACGGGTTCTGGGTCACGCTGAGGGTGTCGCGCTGCAGCAGGTTAGCGAGCCGGCTATTCAGTGCCGCCAACTGGTCCGCTTGTTCGATGTCGAACAGGCGTGCACTGGAGCCCATCATGATCCTGGTGTCCATCTCGGCAAATGGCACCAGCGCCAGATCGCTGGAGCGCCGTGATGCAGGTCGCTGGGCGCCATGTTCCAGTAACGCGATTTCACGCGTCAGCGCCTGGTCCAGTTTTTCCGTTGCCAGCAGCAGAAACGGGTAACCGTGGTTTTTCAGTAAGTTGCCGAGGTTGAAGCTGAGGCTGGCCTCTTTGGCATCGCCACTGCTATCGGACAGTTGAAGTAATGCCTCAGAGAGACGTACCGAAAAATCGCCAAATTGGGTATCGACCTGCTGCAACGCAATGAGGATCAATTCCTTCAGTACGTCACTGCGCCGCCGCCGGAATTGCGGGGCGGGCTTGGGCGTGTCCTGGTCAGGTAGTGAAATCATGGTCATGCAATTCCGGCAGGCCGTGTGTGCATCAGTCGGTCAGAACGCAACCGTACGAAGTGATTATGCATTACTCCCCTTGGTATTTCCATGTGGAAATAAATGGTGAGGACAGGTGGTGGTGTCGATTTATTACCGGACAATCTGCTCCCGCTGGCTGTTGAACTATACTGGCGCGTTTCCGTTAAGGCGCTCTGCATGAATGATCCGCTCCAGTTATTCGGTTTTACCACGGCTCCACTGGAATTGGTTTCGTTTGTCCTGGCACTGATCACGGTATCGCTGAGCATCCGTCAAAATCACTGGAGCTGGCTGTTCTCGATTATTTCATCGGCGACCTATGCCGTCGTGTTCTTTCAGGCAAAGCTTTACGGCGATAGCGGTTTGCAAATCTTTTTTATCGCCCTGTCAATCTGGGGGTGGTACCAATGGCTACGTGGTAGCAGTACGCATTCGGTGCTGGCCGTAAGTCGACTATCGCAGCGCGGCTGGCTGCTGTCGGGCATTGCCTGGGTGGTCGGATTTGTCGTGCTGTCCGCCTTCCTGCAGCGCTATACCGACACCGATGTCCCGCATGCTGATGGACTGCTGACCGCAGGCAGTCTGCTCGGGCAGTGGCTGCTGTCGCGCAAGAAGCTGGAAAACTGGCTGGTCTGGGTGATCGTCGATCTGCTCTATGTCGGTTTGTACCTCTACAAAGGCCTGACGTTGACGGCGTTGCTGTACGGCGTATTCGTTTTGATGGCGCTGGCTGGCTGGCGTGCGTGGCGCAAGCTGCCATGATGGACCGGGCGGTAGCCATCCTCGGTGCCGAATCGACCGGCAAGTCGACGTTGGCAGAGGCGCTGGCAACGCAGCACAAGTCAGTCTGGGTGCCGGAATACCTGCGTGAATTTGTTGATCAGCATCAGGCTACCCCTTGCGAGGCGCAGCAACGCGATATCGCACTGATGCAGATCGAGCGCGAAGAGGAGGCTGCACGGCGCAGCAACGGCTGGATATTCTGCGACACGACACCAGTGATGACGGCGCTCTACAGCATGTTTTATTTCGGCCGGGTGGATGCGGCACTAGCCGCGCTGGCGGCAACCCGGCGTTATGCGCTCACACTCGTGACGGCTCCCGATACTCCGTGGGTCGCCGATGGGTTGCAGCGCGAATCGGCCAGTGTCCGGATGACGGTGCATGCCC
>JBLHMB010000059.1:0-21387 GCA_047621665.1 Bradyrhizobium sp.
GTCCACTCCGCCATAACAATAACGACGTAGTAGTGATTCCATTGGAATCACGTCGGGACTCGAAGGGAATCGCTTGCAAGCGATTCCGCGGCCTGCAGTATGTAGGCGAGTCCCGTCCACTCCGCCATAACAATAACGACGTAGTAGTGATTCCATTGGAATCACGTCGGGACTCGAAGGGAATCGCTTGCAAGCGATTCCGCGGCCTGCAGTATGTAGGCGAGTCCCGTCCACTCCGCCAAAACATCCGAAAAGGCGAACGCGAGTTCGCCTTTTTTCATATGCATCACTGCGATAGAATTGGTCGCAACTTGTCTTTGAATGGTTGATCATGTTTGAATTTGTCCGTACTCATAAACGCCTGATGCAGTTTTTGCTGCTTTTAATAATCGTTCCGTCCTTCGCTCTGGTGGGTTTGGGTAGTTATAAAAGCTTCGGGGATGCCGAAAATGTGGTCGCCAAAGTAGGCGGCCAACCTATCACGCAGCCCGAGTATGACGCAGCATTGCGTGAGCAGATGGCGCGTTTCAAGCAGATGTTTGGTGCACAGTTCGATCAGAAAATGTTCGATACCCCAGAGGCACGTCGTGGCGTTCTCGATAGTCTGATCGCTCAGCGTGCGTTGTCGATCGAAGCCGCCCGGCAGCACCTGAGTGTGGCCGATTCGGCCCTGCAGCAGAGCATTACCAGCATCGATGGCCTGGTGGGTCCCGATGGCAAATTTGATGGTGAACGCTATCGCTCGTTACTCGCCATGCAAGGTATGACTCCAGCCATGTATGAGCAACGCTTACGCCAGGACATGGCTGTGCAGCAATTGAATTCAGCAATCCAGTCGACTGCCTTTGCACCAAAGACAGTAATGAACCGGCTCTCAGAAATCAATGATCAGGAACGCTCTGTTCAAGAACTGCTTTTCAAGCCGGTCGACTATGCTAGTCAGGTGAAAGTTACACCGGAGATGTTGAAGGCTTATTACGACAAGAATGGCCGTCAATTTGAAGTGCCGGAGCAGGCCAAAATCGAATATGTGGTCTTGAGTAGTGATGCACTGGCAGCGCAAATAACGGTAACGGATCAGGAAGCGGCAGACTTTTACGAGCAAAATAAAAGACGGTTTGGTGTTGAAGAACAACGTCGTGCCAGTCATATTCTGGTCAACCTGAAAAAAGATGCGTCAGCTGCCGACAAGGCCACGGCTAAAGCCAAGGCCGAAAAATTGCTGGCGCAAGTGCGCAAGAATCCGGCTGATTTTGCAAAAATCGCCAAGGCGAGTTCTGAAGATCAGGGCAGTGCACCCAACGGTGGCGATTTGGATTTTTTTGGCAAAGGTGCGATGACGCCTCCGTTCGAAGATGCGGTGTTCAAGCTCAAGTTAAATGAGATCAGCGACGTTGTAGAAACCGATTTCGGGTTTCACATTATTGAAGTTACGGAGATCAAGCCCGCCTCGTTCCGGACGCTGGCGCAGGTCAAGCCGGAGATCGTCGCCGACATCAAAAAGCAAAAAGCAGCCAAGCAGTATTCAGAGGCCGCAGAAGTGTTCAGTAATTCCGTCTATGAGCAGTCAGACAGCCTTAAACCGGTTGCCGACAAGCTCAAGCTAAAAGTGGAAACGGTATCCAACCTCAGCCGCACACTCAATCCGTCGGCATTACCGACTGCATTATTTAATAATCAGAAATTCCTCAACGCGCTGTTTGCCGACGATACGTTGAAAAACAAGCACAACACCGAGGCCGTTGAAGTAGCGCCGAGTACGCTATTAGCTGGTCGTGTCGTCGAGTACAAGCCGGTTAGCAAGCGCCCGCTGACTGAAGTTGAAGCGCTGGTGCGTGAGAGAGTAATTGCAGAAGAGTCCGCCGAATTGGCTAAAAAGGCCGGTGAAGCGAAGCTTGCTGCGCTCAAGCTCGCCGATGATGCAACGGGATTTGGCGATGTCAAAGTCGTGTCGCGGGCAAAAAATGACGCACTCAATGGAGCGGGATTCGACAGCGTCATGAAAGCCGACATCAGTAAGTTGCCAACCATTGTAGGTACGGATCTGGCGGGCCGGGGCTATGCGGTGTATCGCATCAGCAAAGCTGCTCAGGCCGAAAAAATCGATGCACCGCGCCGTCTTGCTGAAGAGAAGCAAATTGCGAACACACTGGCTCAGCAGGAAATGCTGGCCTACATCGACGCACTCAAGCAAAAAGCCAAGGTAAAAATTATCAAGCCTGTCGCAAACACGCCAGCGGTGGCGGACGAGCGGTTATAAATAATTCCGCTGTGATGGATTGAAGGCCACCCGGGCATGGCGTCCTGTGTGGCCTTCTGCGTTTCTTGATCAAATAAATTCATTTCTCAGATCGACTCCGACAAGCATGGTTCGATTGCCGGAGTCACCGTCGCGGGGGCGTGTTACTCAGCGAACTACCACCTGAAAGTAAGCCTTGAACGCCGCAATGGTGCGGCTCACATCGTCCCGGGATATATCAATGTGCGTGACCAGGCGCATATGCGGCGTGATGCGCGCAGTAATGCCTTTTTCCAGCAGATATTTTTCAAGCGGCGCGCAATGGGCAGCCGCCATGTCGGCATACAGGATATTGGTTTGCGGGGTGCTGACAGTGAGTTCGTTGATCCCGGCCAGGCCAGCGGCCAGCATCGTTGCATGGTCATGATCTTCGGCCAGCCGGTCGATATGATGTTCCAGCGCATACAAGCCGGCAGCGGCCAGAATACCTGCCTGTCGCAAGCCGCCACCGAGCATCTTGCGCCAGCGTAGCGCGCGTTGAATCATGTCGCGACTGCCGCACAGTACTGAGCCGATAGGTGCGCCCAGTCCTTTTGATAAGCACACCGAAACCGAATCAAAACCTGCCGTTGCCGCTTGCAGACTGATGCCCTGCTTGACGGCTGCATTGAAAATCCTCGCGCCATCCAGATGCGTGATCAGGCCGTGCTGATGGGCCAATGTGGTGGCAGCATCCAGATAGTCACGCGACAATACGCGACCGCCAATCGTGTTTTCGAGTGCCAGCAAGCGTGTGCGTGCAAAGTGGACGTCGTCGGGCTTGATGGCGCCCGCGATATCGGTCAGTGCCAGTGAGCCATCGGCTTGCTGTGGCAGCGGTTGCGGCTGAATGCTTCCAAGTACGGCTGCACCGCCGGCTTCATACTTGTAGGTATGCGCTTCCTGACCAACCAGATATTCATCACCGCGACCGCAATGCGCCATCAGACCAATCAGGTTGCTTTGCGTACCGGATGGCGCAAATAACGCGGCCTCAAAGCCGAACAGTTCCGCAGTAACTTGCTGCAAACGATTGACAGTCGGGTCATCGCCGTACACATCGTCACCCACCTCGGCTGCGGCCATGGCGGCACGCATGGCGGGACCGGGACGGGTGACGGTATCGCTACGCAAATCGATCAGGTGATTCATACGACTCCTTGTGGTGAGGATGGCTTGACCCGGACTGGATCAACGTGGGTCATCAAGTTCAATACAGCATGTCGTTCCATGACACGGCGACGCGCATCGAGGGCGATGTCATGACCCTGCTCGACGGTGATGTCGGCATCAATTTCAAGATGGACGTCGACCAGGATCATATCGCCGGCCTTGCGGGTTTTCAGGTCATGCCAGCCGAGTACGCCGGAAGTTTCCGTCAGGGTGATACGGATCGCCTGCACGGTCTCGTCGTCGACGGCGCGGTCCATCAAATCATGCAACGCGTCCCAGGCAAAACCCCAACCCATTTTCGTGATCATAAAACCGACGATCATCGCTGCGAGCGGATCGAGCATCGGGTAGCCCATCAGGCTGCCGGCGATACCGACGGCAACTACCAGCGACGCTGCAGCGTCCGAGCGGGCGTGCCAGGCATTGGCGACCAGCATGCTGGAACGGACTTTTTTGGCGACGTTGAGCATGTAGCGAAACAGCAGTTCCTTGGCCAGTAGCGCCGCGAGGGCAACCCAGATCGCCACCGACTTGACTTGCTGGATTGCGC
This sequence comes from Bradyrhizobium sp., assembly GCA_047621665.1. GTDB lineage: Bacteria > Pseudomonadota > Gammaproteobacteria > Burkholderiales > Burkholderiaceae_D > Actimicrobium. The sequence goes on from JBLHMB010000059.1 coordinate 4,002, forward strand.
CCGGCTGTTCGATCTTGTGAAAGGCGCTCCACAGCATGCCGACACCGACGGCTAGTAGCAGCAGACCGAGCGTGAGCGATGCTGCATTTTCGTAGCGCTGGTGGCCGTAATGATGATCGTCATCGGGTGCTTTCTGGCTATGGTGATTGGCAAACAGCACGACGAAGTCAGCCACCAGGTCCGACAGCGAGTGAACGCCGTCGGCGATCAGTCCTGCCGATCCCGCCAGGATTCCCGTGCTTATCTGGCTAATGGTCAGGCCGATGTTGACGACGACGCTGACCAGCGTGCTGCGCTTGGCTGCTTCTTGTCGTGACGGCGTGCTCTCGTCGTCGTGTTCGTCCGGTTGGTCGATGGCTTGCATGTTATTTCCCTGTATTTTTTTCCCCTCGCATGGCGAGGGAGTGTTACCTCAGCTGTGTTGCGCCTGCTGTATTGTTCATGCTGTATTACTCCTGCCGTTCCAGGATTGATCCGAGCGCTGCCAGCGCCCGCTCGCCAATCGAACGATCGGCCCATTCCTTGAGCGTGATGCGCCGGCTGTTCTCGAGGTAGTCGTCGACCGTGCGTTTGAGCCCGGTCGCGATTGTCGCATCTCGCAAGACCAGATTGACTTCATTGTTCAGTCCGAACGAGCGGTTATCGAAATTGGTCGATCCGACCACCGACCACAGGTCGTCGAGCAGCATGATTTTCGCATGCAGCATGCCGGGCTGGTATTCATGAATCTGCACACCACCGGCGATCAGTTCGCCGTACCAGCGTCGGCTCGCCAGGCGCGCGATCGTGTGGTTGTTATGGCTGCCGTTAGTCATGATCGTTACTTTTACGCCGCGGGCGACAGCGTCCAGCAGCACAGTGCGCATCGATCGGTCGGGTACGAAGTAGGGCGAGGTGATCAGTAATTCCTGTCGCGCTGCGCCCACCAGTAGTTGGAACAATACGCGGGCGCGGGTTGAGCGACCGCCGGTCGGCGTGCTACCCACTACCAGAGCGACAGAGTGATTGATATCAATGGTGGCGGGCAAGGTGGTTCGACCCAGTCGCATTTCTGGACCGACGAGAATTTCGCCGTGGCTTTCCAGCCAGCTCTGTGCGAAGACGGATTGCAACGCGCGTGCCGGCGTCCCCGTGACGCGCATCATCAGATCGCGCCATGGCGGTGAGTCAACGATGCCGGTGTCCCAGGCTGCGCCGATACCAGCACCACCAATGAAGGCAGTCTGGCCATCAACGACCAGTAACTCGCGATGGGTACGGTTATTCCAGCGTTTCAGTGTGTACCAGCGAAACGGCTGGTACCACGCCACTTGCGCACCAGCGGCACGCAGCGGGTCAAAAAAATGGTCAGGCGTCGGCAGACTGCCGACGGCATCGACAACGATGCGAACAGTGACGCCGGCACGGGCGCGTTCGGCCAGCGCATCGATGAAGCGCTGGCCGATCGGCGTCGCATGAAAAATAAAGGCTTCCAGATCGATCGAGGTCGTGGCACTGCGGATTAGTGCCAGTTCGGCTGGGTAAAAATTTTTACCTTCCGGGTAGATCGTCGTCTCACCTAACGCCAGTGGTGCCTGCTCGACTGCGCTACCCAGCAAGTCGAGCAGGACTGGCGAGCGGGTCGACGGCACCGGCGCGCTGGTATGGTAGGTCAGGCCCGGTTCGAACAGCACCACGGACACCAGCGCCAGCATCAGCGTCGTGGATACGCCGATGACCAGGCGCAGCAGATTTCGCAAGCGCAGCAGGCGCCGCAACTTAAACATCACGCGGTGCCGATCGCTGCATGCCTGCTTCAGGCAACCAGGCGGGCGTTCTGCGGGAACATGGATGCGCGTGCGGCATCATCCATCTCGGCCTTGAACGTGAATTGCGATTTCAGCGCTTCAGCCCGCTGCGCTGCCGGACGGGCATTGATCTCGTCGAACAGGCGCTTGAGGTTGGGCAGTGTGTCCCAGGCATCTTTGCCGAGGATGAATGGCAGTGCCCGCGCCCAGCCCCAGACGGCCATGTCGACAACGGTGTAGGTGTCGCCCAGCATGTAGCGGTGCTTGGCCAGTTGCGCATCGAGGATGGCGTAATGACGCTCGGCTTCGAACGTGTAGCGGTTGACCGCGTACTCTTTCGGCTCTGGCGCGAAGTGCTTGAAATGCACTGCCTGGCCCGAATACGGACCGATACCGCTGGCCACGAACATCAGCCATGAGTACAGCTGCGCGCGCGCCGCTGGCGTGTGCTCCGGCAGGAACTGGCCGGTTTTTTCTGCCAGGTACAACAGGATGGCGTTGCTATCGAAGACGACCGCATCGCCATCCACCAGCGCCGGTGTCTTGGCGTTCGGATTGATTTTCAGGAAGTCCGGCAGGTGCTGTTCACCTTTGCGGGTATCGACAGGAATGGTCTCGTAAGGCAGGCCGGCTTCTTCGAGGAAGAGGGCGACTTTGAGCGGGTTCGGTGACGGATGAAAATAGAATTTGATCATGGGTACTCCTTATCAGGTGAGTGCGTGGAACGGAAAAACAGAGGTCCTTGCCGCTGCGATGGTATAGGCATCCCTGAAATATTTCTGGCAAACTCGGTCCACCCGTTTTATCGGGACATAAATTATTCACACTCAGGAGACCAACCATGATCAAAGTTAGCGTGATGTACCCCAATACCCCTGGCGCCCGTTTCAATCACGAGTACTACCGTGACAAGCACATGGCGCTTGTCAAAGCGCGCATGGGCGAGTCCTGCAAGTTCTACACGGTCGATAAGGGCTTGTCCGGTGGTGCGCCCGGCACGCCGGCGACCTACATCGGCATGTGTCATATTTTTAGTGATTCGGTCGAGAGTTTCCAGGCTGGTTTCGGTCCGCATGCCGCCGAAATTCTCGGTGACATCCCGAATTACACCGACCTCGCGCCGGTGATGCAGATCAGCGAAGTGATGGTCGGTTGATCAACTGTTGTGCCAATCAGGTGGCTGTCGCCAGCTTGACAGGTGGCAGCAGCATCGTGCCGCTGTCGCGATAGCGCGTGTGCCATGACAGCGCTTTTTCGAGGACATGCGGTGTATTGCCGCCGCGTTCTTCGGCTTCGGTCACATAATCCTTGAGCATCTGCCGGAACGGTTCGGCGACGCAGTTGTTAATGATGACTGCGGCGCGTTCGCGTGGCGCCAGTCCGCGCAGGTCGGCCAGGCCGACTTCGGTGACGAGGATGTCGACATCATGTTCGTTATGGTCGACATGCGACACCATCGGGACGATGCTGGAAATCTTCCCGTCCTTGGCTAGCGACTTGGTCGCAAATACCGCCAGATAAGCATTGCGCGCGAAGTCACCTGAACCACCGATGCCGTTCATTACATGCGTGCCCAGCGTGTGTGTGGAATTGACGTTGCCATAAATGTCGGCTTCCAGCGCCGTATTGATCGCGATGATGCCGAGCCGGCGGATAATTTCCGGATGATTGCTGACCTCTTGCGGTCGCAACAGTAGCCGCTCCTTGTAACGCGCCAGCTCACCAAACACCTGTTTGCCCTTGTCGGCTGACAGCGTGATCGACGAGCCGGAGGCGAAGTCCAATTTGCCGGCATCGAACAGGTCGAAGGTCGAATCCTGCAACACTTCCGAATACATTGTCAGGTGTTCGAAGGGGCTATCGATGAAACCGGTCATGACTGCATTGGCGATGGTGCCGATGCCTGCCTGAAGCGGCAGCAGGCTGTCGGTGAGCCGGCCGTGCCGGACTTCTTCCTTGAAAAAATTCACCAGGTGTGCCGCGATTGCATCGGTGTCGCTATCCGGCGGCAGGATGGTCGATGAGCTGTCTTTCCTTTCGGTGATGACGATGGCGACGATTTTTTCCGGCGGGATGTGGATCGCAGTGGTGCCGACGCGATCATGCGGCGTCATCAGCGGCATCGGTTCCCGTTGCGGCCGGTGCTTGGGGATAAAGATATCGTGCAGGCCTTCGAGTTCTAGCGACTGGCTCAAGTTGATTTCGACGATGACCTGTTTGGCCAGAATCGCAAAGCTGGCGCTGTTGCCGATCGAGGTAGACGGAATGATGGCACCGGTCTCGGTGATCGCGATGGCTTCGATGATGGCGACATCGATCGGACCGAGCTGGCGTGTGCGCAGCATCTCGACGGTCTCCGACAGATGCTGGTCGACATACATCACTTCGCCGCGGTTGATCGCTGCACGCAGAACCGGATCGGCCTGAAACGGCAGACGTCGGGCCATTACGCCTGCTTCGGTCAGCAGCTTGTCGACATCGTTGCCGAGTGACGCCCCGGTCATCAGCGTGATCTGGAACGGCGAGTGACGGGCCCGTTCTGCCATCGCCAGCGGCACTTCCTTGGCATCGCCTGATTTGGTGAAACCGCTCATGCCAACGGTCATCCCATCCTTGATCAGCGCAGCCGCTTCTGCCGCGGTGGTGATGCGCTCGCGCAGGGCGGGCAGACGGATACGGTCGTGGTGATGCTCAAGCATGCAGACTCCAGGTCAGGTTAGACAAAAATTGATAGGCACCAAAGGAGGTGGGATGAAGGTGTCTTGCAGCGACGCGCGAAGGTCGATTTCGATGGCACGGCAGATTGCATCGAGCGGCAAGTCGTTGGTTTCGGTGCCGAACGGCTCCTCGATTTCATCACCCAGCGCATCGAGACCAAAAAACGTATAAGCGACGATGGCGACAACGAAAGGGGTCATGAATCCGATCGAGTCGACCAATCCGAATGGCAGCAGAAAACAATAAAGGTAAGCTGTACGGTGCAATAGCAGGGTATACGAAAACGGGATCGGCGTATTACGGATGCGCTCGCATGCTGCCGAGGCGGTCGTCATTGCCGACAAAGTGCTGTCAATGGCGGCGGCCAGACACGGGTCGATGCGGCCCTCCTTCAGGCTCAAGCGCAAGTCCTGCCCCATGCGCAGCATCAGGAAGTCCGGCTTGTTGCCGGCCAAGGCTAGTTGCTCCCATTCGGAAGGCAGCAGCAGCGTCTGCATGTCGCTCGTCATCGGTTGGCGGCGCAACAGATCGCGCAATGCATGCGAAAAAACGATGGCGCGATAAATCATGCGTACCCGCAAGTCGGACAAACCCAGGCTGGCCACGGCCGGTTCGGGATACTCGATCAGGCTCTGGCACTGGCGCGACAGATTGCGACAACGCAGCACCATTTCCCCCCACAATTTGCGACCTTCCCAGAAGCGCTCATAGGCGGCGTTATTGCGAAAGCCCAGAAAAATCGCCAGCGGTAAACCGATCAGCGTGAACGGGATTGTCGTTAGCGTGATCTTCAATGTGTACAGGTCACCGTGCGAGATCGTCACCAGGGTCGCAATGACGATATTGACGATCAGTGTTGGCAGGATGCGCGGCAGCACTGAGCCGCGCAGTAGCAGGAACAGCTTGAGTCCGGAAGGCCGGTCTCTGATTATCATGATGAGCTCTCGGTTAAATTCACTAACATGTGAGCGATATTAATTGCTAAGATGTGAGCGAGTCAAGCAATGACCACGGGAGATTTCATGAACAAACTGAGCCGTTCGATCCGGAGCCGACGATGAAAAAACGCATTGCCCATCGCAACTTGCCACAGGTTTTCCTGAAGGCGCGCGATTGCCTGATGGCGCACTTTCGCCCCATCCTGAACCACTTCGGTCTGACCGAACAGCAATGGCGGATTTTGCGCACGCTGGATGAACACGGGCAACTTGAGCCGCGTGAAATTTGCACGTTGTGCCAGATTTTAAGTCCCAGCATGACCGGTGTGCTGGCGCGCATGGAAGACATGCAACTGATCCGGCGTAGCCGGATCGACGGTGATCAGCGTCGCGTGCTGGTGCAGCTAGCCGAAAAGGGCGACCAGTTGATGGCCGAACTGGCACCGCTGGTCGAAGCGCAATACCGCGAGATCGAGCGCGCTTTCGGTACGCAGTTGTTCGCTGATCTGGCGCTGGCGATGGAGGCGTTTATCGCGGCTGACAGCCAGTCGGTAGGGCGCATTGCGTTGCCAGTCAAGGCACGGGTGGTGGCACGGCGACGCGTGGTCAAAGTAGTTGCCGGGAGTGGCTGAATGAACGGATATGTTGCGTTGATCTGCGTTTGATCAGATCCGGCAAACAGGAAATCCGAAAAAATAAGCGATAGTCATACAGTCCGCGATGACATTTTTCGGAAAGGAAGAGTGATGCACATCCAGCCCTATTTGTTTTTTAATGGCCACTGCGAAGATGCGCTGACGTTCTATCGGAAGGCGCTTGATGTCGAAGTATCCATGATGATGCGCTACAAGGACAGCCCCGAACCCATGCCGCCCGGCATGGTGCCACCACATTACGATGACAAGATTTTGCATGCGACTTTTCATGTTGGTACCAGCACGGTGATGGCATCAGACAGTCCCTGCCCCGGGCCGCATGGCTTTCAGGGGTTTGCTCTGTCGGTCGGGGTACCCGGCGAGACGGAGGCCGTACGGGTATTCGCTGCGCTGGGTGATGGCGGGCAAGTGACGATGCCCTTGTCCAAAACTTTCTGGTCACCGCGTTACGGCATGCTGATCGACCGCTTTGGCGTGACGTGGATGGTGGGTGTGGAGCCTGCTGCTTGAATGTTGCGTTCAATTGGCGGTGGCATGCGCGTGGCCGCTTGAACGCTGGTGATGGGACGCTGATTTATTTCGGACGCGCCTGACGAAATCCCGCTTTGGCCAGGATCTCGACGTAGGCTTCGGTTGCGCCCGCGTTCGCGACTTCATCGAGATGGCTGTTCAAGGCAGACAGGTGTACCGATTTCGCCGCATCCTTGGTCGCGCCGATACGGCAATCAAAATCAAGGAAGTCGGCACCGTCAGGTAGCTCGCGGCGTTGTTCGCGCTTGATGTACTTGCGGATATCGTGTTTGACAGCGTCGAGCACGCGATCGCGGTGAAGGCCTTCTTGGGTCAGTGGAAAAATTTTTCTCATGGCGATTCGGGAACGCTTGCGGCGCGGGCAGTGGAATAGAGGGCGTGATTATACGCGACGAGGTATCCTCTTCCGCTTATGACGACACCGCGCGAACCCCTCCCCATACCAAGCAAGGATGACATTGCCTTGCTCGACCCTTTTGACCGGCTCGGGCTGGACCAGATCGTGATCGTGCGCAGCGCCGGACAGGCCCGCGAGGCGTGTGCCGAGCTGATCGACTGCCCGGTCTGGGGCTTCGATACCGAATCCCGTCCGACCTTTTTCAAGGACCAGGTCTCCGATGGGCCGCACATCATTCAGCTGGCGACCCGCCATCGGGCCTGGGTGTTTCAGTTGCAGGATCCCGATTGTGCGGCGCAAGTCTCTGCGCTACTGGCCAGCAGCGCGCACGTCAAGGCGGGGTTCGGTCTGGGTGACGATACCCGACGCATTGTGTCCAAACTCGGTGTGGCACCGGCCGCGGTGCTTGATCTGAATGCGGTATTCCGGGCGCTCGGTTATCGCAAGGACATCGGCGTCAAAGGGGCGGTGGCGGTACTTTTCAACCGGCGCTTTCTCAAATCCAAAAGGGCCGCGACGTCCAATTGGGCCAATCCACATCTGACCGATGCACAGATTCTGTACGCTGCCAATGACGCTTATGGCGCTGCCCGGGTGCACGCTGCGCTGGACTTGCCGTGATGCGTGACCCTGTGGAACAGACCCGCGCGACAATCGAACGCGCGGCCACCGAACTGGTGGCTCGTCGCCGCATTGGGCACCCAGGCGTCGCGTTGGAGGAGGGCACCCGTCCGACCGATGTCGCCTCTGCGCTGGCAATCCAGCGCGCAGTCAGCCGGCAGCTCGAGGCCGACATCGGCGGCTGGAAATGCGCGTTACCGTCGTCCGGAAAACTGGTATTGGCACCGATTTATCGGGACACCATTCATGCCGCAAGTCCCTGTGCGGTGCGGGTGCGCGATGGCATCGTACGCGTCGAACCGGAGCTGGCGTATGTGCTTGGCTGCGATTTGCCGGCGCGCGATCAGCCGTACACGCCAGCTGACGTCGATAGCGCCATCGCCCGCACGCATCTTGCACTTGAACTGCTCGAGAGCCGTTACACCGATCATCATGCTGTCAGCTTTTTTGACAATCTTGCCGACGGGCTGGTCAACCAGGGACTATTCCTCGGCCCGGCGGTCGAAGACGAGACTGACTGCGGCGAACTGGCGCTGCAGGTCGGGTGTAGCAATGCGCTGCTGCAAGGTCGTCATCCCGACGGCAATCCGCGTTTGCCGCTGTACTGGCTGGCGGAGTACCTGCGCAGCCAGGGCGAGGGTTTGCGGGCCGGACAGGTGGTGATTACCGGATCGTACGCGGGTAGCTTGCCGATCGTGATGGCGACCGAGCTGCACATCCGCTATGGCGCTCTCGGCACCTTGTCTGTCTGTTTCAAGGCCGATGACTGAAGCGCTCGCTGTTGCCGGTATCTTTCGCCCGCGGCTGACCTTGCAAACGCTGACTCGCGGCGATGGCCTGCTCGGGATGCGACCGTCCGGATTGTTCGGGCCGCGCGGCGGTAATGTGACCGTGGCACAAATTGACTGGACTTACGCGACGCCGTCGGGTTTGCGCTGGCAGATCGTCGCCCCGACCGGACTGCTCAATCGTCGTCCTGCCGGCATGGCGCCGGTGCTTGACGAGACCGGCCGGCACGCGCTGGTGCGCGATCTCAGCGCCGAGGCCGATGCGCTGGACCGGATTCTGGAACTGGGGTTTCATCCGCTGCCTGCCAAGTCATTGCAATGGCGCAGCGATAGTGTGTTGCCACCCGGTCAGCCGCTGTGGAGCTTGCTGCAGGAAGAATTCTTTGGCGATTTCTGGGCCGAGCAATTGCCCGGTTTGCAGGAGCTGGGCTGGCGCGTGGTGGTGCAGCCGGGATTTGCGCACGAAAGCGTGACCGTCGATGCGTGGCATCTGGTGGTCAATCCGGTCAATGGCGAAGTGCTCGGCAAAGAGGTGGCCGCACCGTTGCGACGGCGCGCCGGTGGCGTCGTTGCGTTGGGCGGACCGGCCAACGCCGGGTCGTGGTTGCTGTCGCTGGGTATCGAGATCAATGGCGAGTTGCTCGATCTGGTGCCGATGCTGGCGCTGTTGCTCAAGCAAGACCGGCGCTGGCTCAATGCCGGACTGATCGCGCAGATCGATGATGCGGCAGTGATCCGCTTGCGCGCGCCGGGAGGCAAGCGCATCGATGCGTTCGCGGCACCGCTCAAGGCTATCGTCACCAGCATGCTCGATTTACTGACCGACCCGCGCCGCAAGGACGGTCCCTTGTTGCTGTCGTCCTGGGATGCCGAACGGCTGGAGCAATTGCGCCTCAGCCTGCTGGCGTCGCAAGCCGAACGTGCCGGGCCGCTCGGCCAATGGCAACTGCAAGGTCTGGCCGGCTTGCAGACATTGGCGCAGCGTTTGTCGGCCGTCGGCGGCGTGCAGCCGGTGCTTGCACCAGCCGGAATGGGTGTGACACTGCGCCCCTACCAATTGCATGGTGTGGCATGGCTGCAATATCTGCGTGCCCACGACCTCGCAGGCATTCTCGCCGACGACATGGGGCTGGGCAAAACCGCGCAGGCGTTGGCCCATCTGCTGATCGAAAAGCAGGCCGGCCGGCTCGACTGTCCGGCGCTGGTGGTGCTGCCGACATCGTTACTATTCAACTGGCAAGCCGAAGCGCAGCGCATGGCGCCCGACTTGCGCGTGCTGACCTTGCAAGGCGCGCAGCGCGCTGCCGATTTTTCGCGGATGGCCGATTACGACATCGTGCTGACCACTTATCCGCTGGTGTGGCGCGACCTCGATCGCTTGCGGGTACAGCGCTTTCATTTGCTGATCCTCGATGAAGCGCAAAGCGTCAAAAATCCGGCCGGGCGCAGTGCCAACGCGATCCGTCGTTTGCAGGCGCGCCATCGTCTTTGCATCACCGGTACACCGCTGGAAAATCATCTCGGCGAACTCTGGACCCAGTTCGATTTTTTACTCCCGGGTTTTCTGGGGGATCAACGCAGTTTTCAGCGCCTGTGGCGCCGGCCTATCGAGGTCAATGGCGAGACCGTGCGGGCCCGGTTGCTGGCGCAGCGCGTGCGTCCGTTTATCCTGCGGCGGCGCAAGAGCGAGGTCGCCACCGAACTGCCGCCGCGCATCGACATCATCAAGCGCGTGCAATTGCAAGGCCATCAGCGCGACCTGTACGAAAGTGTGCGGGTGGCGTGCGATGAACAGGTGCGCAGGATACTGGCGCGCAAGGGCTTTCGTAACGCGCAGATTTCGATTCTCGATGCGTTGCTCAAGTTACGCCAGGTCTGCTGCGATCCGTACTTGCTGAAAGGTCCGGCGATGGCCCCGGCGATGGAGCGCGCCAAGATTGCCTTGCTTCGCGACCTGTTACCGGGGCTGGTGGCCGAAGGGCGACGCGTGCTGGTGTTTTCGCAGTTTACCGAATTGCTGGCCCTGCTCGAAGTCGAGCTCGATGCACTGGGGTTGCCCTGGCTGTCGCTGACCGGCAAGACGCCGACAGCGCAGCGCGGAGATGTCGTTGCGCGATTCCAGGACTTGCACGAGCCGATTTTGCTGGTCAGTCTCAAGGCGGGCGGGGTTGGCCTGAACCTGACGGCGGCCGATACCGTGATCCATCTCGATCCATGGTGGAATCCGGCCGTCGAAGAGCAAGCGACGGCGCGCGCGCACCGCATCGGCCAGACTCAGACGGTACTGGTCTACAAGCTGGTGGTCGAGGGCAGCATCGAAGAGCGCATTCTGGCTTTGCAGGCGCGCAAGGCAGCGCTGGCCGAGGGCGTACTTGGCAATGATGGCGCTTTTTCAGCCAAGTTCGATGCCGACGATTTGCTCGGGTTACTGGCGCCACTGGCCTGACCCCGGCCGTTGGCGCTTTATTGCATGCGGATGAAGGTGTCTTCGTCGGGGAATTTGGCATGCAGCCATTCGCCATCCATTAGCAACGCATGGACCAGGTCTTCGGGTAAATCATCGAGTGCGTCGACCGTCGCATGCGGTGTATCGGCCAGCAATCCCGACAGATGAACAATCGCCGCCAGTCGTGAAAAAGGCCGATTTGCCAACGGATCGAACGATTGCTGCAGCGCCGTCACGATCCCGGCCGGGAAGTCCCAGCGTCGTGCCAGTTCACCGGTGATCTGTCCTTCGGTAAAACCGGACAGGTTTTTTTCGCGCTCCCAGCGACCACCGGGAAGATGCGGCATTTTTTCAATTTCCTTCAGAATGACCGGATCGGCCTGACCGATCAGCAGCTCGCCCAGGCGCTGCATCATGCCGGTTAGCCAGGCTTGCTGCGGATCGGCACCGATGCCTTTTGCCATCCACTGCGCGTAGCCGGCGGTCGCCATGCTGGTGCTCCAGAATTCACGCGGGTCGAGGCCCGGCAGCAAAGGGAATGAGTCGCACAGACACGATGCCATCGAAAGCGTGCGCACCTTGCTCATGCCGACCAGCGAAATCGCATCATCGATCGAACTGACGCCGCGCGGCAAACCAAACGCGGCACTATTGGCCAGTCGCAGCAGTTTGGCCGTCATCGCCGGATCGCGGGCGATGAGGTCGCTGACCTGCTGCACGGAACTGTTGTCGTCGTTGAGCGTTTTGATCAATGCATGTGCCACCTCTGACAGCGTGGGCAATTTGATGTTGGAAAAAAAGAAATCGAGTGTTGGCATGGTTGTTCCCCTGATGGCTTCATTGGCGGCACAAGGCCGCGTGTCGTGGCAACGACAGTGTGGCGTCAGGGAGCTTTCCAGTGCAGAGTCGAATTGTCAGTCACGGTGTTCGAAAAACTATTGAGTGATAGATGCCGGAGCGCAGGTGTGGCACCAAGGTGCCCTATCTGCGAGAGGGAGCGAGTTATGTCGCAGGGCTGCAGCATCAACTGAAACGACGTCAACCGGCGCTGACGACGCGGTTCTTGCCGGCTTTTTTGGCCTGATACAGCGCGCTATCGGCGCGCTTGAGCAATCCGATTTTGTCTTCCGGCCCATTGCGTAGTGCGACGCCGGCGCTGAAGGTAATCAGGATGCGCTCATTGTTGTGCATGAAAATGCGCTTCGTGAGTTCTCGCTGCAGCCGGGTCACGGTGCGGGTGGCTTCTTCTATCGAGGTGTCGGGTAGCAGGATCAGGAATTCTTCCCCGCCAAAGCGTGCCAGCACATCCATCGTGCGCAGCGTGTCTTTGATCACGCGTACCAGATACACCAGTGCTTCGTCGCCGGCAATATGGCCGTGGGTATCGTTGAGACGTTTGAAGTCATCCAGATCAAGCATCGCGATGCACAGTGGCGACTTACGCCGATCAGCGCGCGCCAGCTCCCGATCGAAGACATCGTCCAGACCGCGCCGGTTCAAGCTGCCGGTGAGCTGGTCTTCCCGCACCAGATCGCTCATCTCTGCGAGGGTTAATTCGAGATCGTGAATGCGCTGTTGGGCCGCATCGGCGGCCTGACGCACGACGATCATGTCATCGCGCGACTGCAACGTGTCGAATTGTGCCTGGCGCGTGTCACGCATCACGTCATCGAGGATGGCATTGAGGGTACCGATGTCGCTGGCCTGAGTGATTTTTAGTGAATAAGCCTCGATCTTTTCGTGATAATCACCCGTGCTGGCGGCCATTGTGCCGAGACGGTCGATGAACGTGATCATCATGTTTTTGACGGTGACCTTGGCTTCGGTCAGGCTGTGCTTGAGTGTGCCTTGCTTGTAAATTACATCTTTCATGTCGCGTGTCGCATCTTGCAGCGCATGATGATTGACCGGTCCCGCCAGCAGTTGTTGTACGCTTTCGACCTGGCCATGCAGCCAGCTGTCTTCTTCAGTCAGTTCGCTAACATTTTCCAGCAACAGCTTGAACAGGCGCAGCAGCAGTTCCTGTTCTTCAGCAACGTCTCCGGCGCGCATTTCGATCTTGAAACAGAGTTGACGCAGCCGGGTCCCCACCTCATCGAGACTGTCTTCGGTCATGGCCTCCTTAACCAGACGTCCGAGCGATTCGGCTTCGTCCGCCAGTTCCGGTGCTGTGCTGAGCAATGCGGCAACAGCTAGCAACAGCGTGCGCGAGAGTAGATCACGTAGCGCGCGCAGTTGGCGGTCGTCGACCGGCGCGGCGGTCATAGGTGAGGCTTGTATAACCGGCGGCTGGCAGGTAATACGAGTCAGGTGCGCGACCATCAGTTCAGAGAGCGCAGAGGAATAAGCGTTCCAGTCGCGCGCGGTGGCGGCAAGTTCCAGACGCTTGCCGAAACCGTTGATGTCATCCAGTTCGGTGGTGAGATCGAGCAATGCTCTGGCAAATTGAATCAGGGTCTGTTCGGCACCCGGCGTGTTGCTGTTGCCAGCAATTTCTTCGTAGACCAGTCGATAGGCATCCGGCGTCGGTGCCATCCTACGCACTGCCAATTGGCGAAACGTTTCACGAGCCAGTTCAGTAGGATTTTGCGCGGAGCTTGCAGCGACGTCTTTTGATTTCATGTGATCAATCCTGCTCGAAAGTCATGACATTGAGGCACGATATTACACCGAGTAAAGGTATCCATTGGATTGATTAATGGTTAATTTGTTGTATCCCAGTGCGTGGTGGCTTGCATTTCTCTCAATCAACCAGATGATTTCTGATGGCATAGTGGGTCAGCTCCGCGTTGTGACGCAACTTCATTTTTTGCAACAGGCGTGAACGGTACATGCTGATGGTTTTGACTGACAGGACGAGTTCGTTGGCGATATCGGTCACCGTTTTGCCGGAGGCAATCATCGTCAGGGTCTGGTATTCACGGTCGGACAAGGTTTCGTGGGCCGGGATTTCGCGGTCGTCGCCGACCTGATTGGCCAGCTCCTGGGCCAGCTCGGTGCTGATGTACTTGCGTCCGGATGCCACCTGGCGAATGGCATTGACCAGTTCGGCCGGGGCACTTTGCTTGTTGAGATAGCCGGAAGCACCAGCTTTGAGCGAACGGATGGCGTACTGGTCTTCACGGTGCATCGACAACATCAGCACTGCGATGGCCGGATATTCCTTGCGGATCTGCTTGAGCACCTCAATGCCGCTGCGATCCGGCATCGAAATATCGAGCAGCAGGACATCGGCCTCCCCGGCGCGCGCCAGCTTGACCGCATCCAGACCATTTTCGGCTGCACCGGCGACGACGATGTCCTTGGTATCTGCCAGAATCTGCTTGAGGCCTTCGCGGACAATCGCGTGGTCGTCCGCGATGAGTACGCGGATTAATTCTTTCTTATTCATGGGCTGGCTTTTTCTTTGCCTGCGATATGTTTTTCATTGATTCCCTCGGCAAGGCCGGCAACGGAATGCGGATTGCCACCATGCTGCCGCCCTTCGACAGATTGCTAACGGACAAACTGCCCCCAAGCGCCTTGGCGCGTTCGATCATCCCGAGGATACCGAACGAGGCCGGCTTTTGCCTGTCGCGCAACACGATTCCTATCCCATTGTCGCTGATTTCCATCCGGATGCCGCGCTGGTTGCGGATCAGGCGTACCTGCACACTGCTGGCGCGGGCATGCTTGCTAATATTATTAAGCGACTCCTGAAATATCCTGAACAAGGCACTAGCTTGTTCCGGCGGCAGGTCGATGTCGTTGTCGCTACTGGCGACATGACATGGAATGCCCACCTGCTTTTCAAATTCGACCGCTTGCCATTCAATGGCGGCAACGATGCCGAAATCGAGGATGCTTGGTCGCAGGTCGACTGAAATTCTATGGATCGATTCGATTGTCCGGTCGACCAGCGAGTCGACGTAATCGGCCTTGTCGGTCAGGATAGGATCATCCGGCAAACGGCGTTTGAGCAATGCCAGAGCCATCTTGATGGCAGTCAGGTTGCCGCCGAGGTCATCATGTATTTCGCGGGCGATGCGTGTCCGTTCCTCTTCCTTGACGCGTTCAATGTGGGCCGATAGCTCGGCCAGTTGCGCCCGTGAACGCTTGATTTCTGTCTGTTCGAGCTTGCTCTGGGTGATGTTGGTCATGATGCCCTCCCACTGTATGCTGCCATCGGATCGCTCGCGCGGCATCGCACGCAAATTGATCCATTTGATGTCCTTCCATTCTTCTATCCAGAGCCGGCCGTCCCAGTTCCAGCTGCGCGTTTCCTCCGCGGAGCTCTGCATTGATGCCAGATAGGACGCTCTGTCCTCGGGAAGGATCAACTCCATAAACTGACCCGGATCAGCATGCAGGTGCTCCTGACTTACACCAAGCAGGGCATGGCAGGCGTCGCTCAGGTACGGAAATGCCATTGTGTTGTCTGGCATCAGCCGGAATTGATAGACCAGTCCGGGAGTATTCGACACAATAGCGCGAAAGCGTGCCTCGATGAGCCCCAATGCCGTCGCTGACGCTTGTGTCGCGCTCTGGTCTTTACAGATCATCAGCAGTGCGGGCGCTTCTTCATGGCAGCATAGAAAAAACCGGACATTTCCGGGATACGGGCAGCCATCCTTCCGGAGCAACGTAGTTTCTATGGCAACTGCGTCCTGCTTTCCGGTGCGCAGTAACTCCAGCACCGTCGCCATCCTTTCGGTGTCTAGTGTGGGAGCGATATCGTGTAACTGCATGCGATCGAGCTCGCGCGCGCTGTACTGGAGGTTGCTCTGCGTAGACCGGTTTGTCACAAGGAAATTAAAATCCTCCAAGCCGAGCAGACTGATCTCGTCGAAGCTTTCGTTCATGGTGACATGCAGCCAATGTCCGCTGTTCTTGACAGATTGCGACGCCGACAAGTCAATGCTCCTGACTTGTGGCATTGATCGGTGTGACGCTTCTGCTGGAAGGCACCCATCGCCCGACCCAGTCAGCGAGCTGTCCGGCCGGCATTGGCTTGCTGATCAGGTAACCTTGTCCCTGGTCGCAACCCATTGCGTCCAGCAAACTCCAGGCCTCTTTGCTTTCGATTCCTTCGGCGACGACGCGCAGTCCCATATTGTGACCGAGATCGATGGTCGAGCGCACGATACGGGCGTCATCGCTATCGTGTTCCATGTTCATCACGAAGGACTTGTCGATCTTCAGTTCATCGACGGGTAAGCGTTTCAGGTATGCCAATGACGAGTACCCGGTACCGAAGTCATCGATCGATAACTCGACGTTCATTGCATGCAAGCGTTCGAGTGTTTGTAAAGCCCGTACCGGATCGTCCATGATGGCGCTCTCGGTAATTTCGAGGCAAAACGATTGCGGAGTCACTTGATGGCGCTGCAGGATCGCGGCAAATTTGTGGGGTAAGTCTTGATCGAGCAGATCGCGGGTCGACAAGTTAACGGAGATTTTGAGATGCAGGCCGCGCGCAATCAGTTGGCTGCAGAGCGCTGCTGACTGCTCCAGTACCCACAGCGTCATGACCCTGATAAAACCGGATTTCTCAGCGAACGGGATGAAGTCATCCGGGAAAATCATGCCGCGCCCGGGATGGACCCAACGTATCAGTGCTTCCGCCCCGATTACTTCACCAGTGCCGAGCAGAATTTTTGGTTGCATTTGCAAGCGGAATTCATTGCCCTCAATGGCGCGCCGCAATTCGCTCAGCAATGACAAGTTCTGGTCGCTGCTCTTGTCGATGGTCGGATGGTAAACCACGGCTTCGTTGCCACTTTTCTTGGCGGCATACATCGCAATCTCGGCATGGCTCACTAATGATTCTGCGTCGATGCCATGCTCAGGGAAGCCGGCGATACCGATGCCGGCACCGAGATCAACGGTCTGGTCATCCAACGAAATAGGCTGCTCCAGCGATGTCAGGATTTTATCTGCCACGATCTGGCTCGCGCGCAGGGTGGTCAATGGGAGCACGATCGCAAATTCATCACCTTCCAGGCGTGCGACCTGGCCGATGCCGCCGTCGAGTTGTTCTTTCAGGCGCTCGGCTACCTTGCGCAGCAAATCATCGCCGAACTGATGGCCGAGTACATCGTTGACGTTCTTGAAACGGTCCAGATTCAATATCAGTACGTAACAATGTTCGCCAGCCTTGTCTGCCTGTTCGACGGCGGCACTGATAAGCTTGACCAATTGTGGACGGTTAGGCAGGTTAGTCAGCGTATCCCAATAGGCGAGCCGGTTAGTTTCGAAGTCGCGCCGTGAGATATCGTCGCGCATGCTATCGAACGCCCGCGCCAGTTCGCCGATTTCGTCTTTGCGACGGATTTCAAGCCGTCCCCCGTAATCACCTTTGCCTAGTTGTCTGGCAATCTCTGTCAGTTCACGCAGGGGGCCGGTGATGCGCCGTGCGGCAACCTTGCTGAAGATAACTGCCAGCAAGGTACAGATGGCGGTCAAGATCAGGAGTGTCAGTTGTAACCGGTCATAGGGTGCGACGGCTGCATTGATTGATTGCAG
>JBLHMB010000060.1:0-21229 GCA_047621665.1 Bradyrhizobium sp.
GTCTATCCTCGGCCTGACGCTCGACTATGGCCCGTTCGGTTTCATGGATGGCTTCGATCCGTCCCACATCTGCAATCACACCGATCAGCAAGGTCGCTATGCCTATGCGATGCAACCGCAGATCGCCTACTGGAATTGCTATGCGCTGGGCCAGGCCCTGCTGCCGCTGATCGGTACGGTCGACGATACGCAAGCGGCGCTGGCCAATTTCAAGCCGGACTACGACAGCATGATGGCCACGCTGCTGCAAGCCAAGCTCGGACTGGCCACGGAACTGCCTGATGACGTTGCGCTGACCGATAGTCTGTTCGCCATCCTGCAGGCTGGCCGGGTCGACTTCACGCTGTTTTTCCGCCGCCTCGGTGATCTGCAGATCGACCAACCGGAGACCGATGCGCCGTTGCGTGACCTGTTCATCGAACGTCCGGCCTTCGATGCCTGGGCTAGCGCTTACCGGCAACGCTTGCGTCAGGAGTCGCGTGGCGATGCCGAACGGCGTCTTGCAATGCATGCGGTCAACCCCAAATACATACTTCGCAATCATCTGGCGCAGGTGGCCATCGAAAAAGCCCAAGCCGGGGATCACTCCGAAGTTACCCGCTTGCTGACGATTCTCGAAAAGCCATTTGACGACCAGCCTGAATTCGACAATTATGCGGCCCTGCCACCCGACTGGGCCAGCCAACTGGAAGTGAGTTGCTCATCATGACAAACAAGATTACCAAGACCGACGCCGAATGGCGTGCCGCCCTCGATCCGATGGATTACGAAGTAACCCGCAACGCCGCCACCGAGCGGGCGTTCACCGGCCGTTACTGGGACCACCATGAACACGGCATTTATACCTGTGTGTGTTGCGACACGCCGCTGTTCGAATCCGATGCGAAGTTCGAATCCGGCTGCGGCTGGCCCAGCTATTTCACCGCGATCAACCCGGACAACGTAAAAGAACTGGTCGACCGCAGTCATGGGATGGCACGAACCGAAATTATCTGTGCGGTCTGCGACGCCCATCTGGGTCACGTCTTTCCGGATGGTCCGAAACCGACTGGCTTGCGCTACTGCATCAACTCCGCATCGTTGAGCTTCGCGTCGTCCGCCAACCCGACTGAAAAGAATCCAGAATGAAATTCCTGTTCGACCTGTTCCCGGTCATCCTTTTCTTTGCGATGTTCAAATGGGGCGAGGGCAATGTCGCCGCCGCCCAGGAACTGGCCGGACGCTATCTGTCCGGCATGGTCTCGGGCGGAGTCGTCACGGCAACCCAAGCGCCTATCCTGCTGGCCACCACCGTCGTGATCGTCGCGACGCTGGCCCAGATTGGCTGGTTGCTGCTAAGGCGCAAGAAGATTGACGTGATGCTGTGGGTTTCTCTTCTGATCGTCGGTGTGTTCGGTGGCGCAACGATCTACTTTCACAATGAGACGTTTATCAAGTGGAAACCGACCGTCCTGTACTGGGCATTTGCCGGCGTCTTTCTTGTCAGCCAATTCGTGCTGAAAAAGAACCTGATCAAGAAAATGATGGGTGAACAAATCAACTTGCCAGCCGCACTCTGGACCAGGCTGGGCTTGTCATGGGCAATATTTTTTGTGCTGATGGGCTTCCTGAATCTGTACGTGGCGTTCAACTACACAACCGCTACCTGGGTCAACTTCAAATTGTTTGGCGGCATGGGTCTGATGCTGGTATTTGTTCTAGCGCAAAGTTTGTTCTTATCCAAGCACATGCAGGAGCCAAAATGAACGATCGTGAACAACGCATCCTGGCGAGTCTGACGGCCGCATTTGCACCAACGGCCTGCGTGCTCGAAGATGAGTCAGCAGCTCATGCCGGTCACGCCGGCGCAGCCACCGGAGGTAGCCATTTCCGGCTGCATCTGGTGTCTGCACGTTTTGAAGGCGAGTCCCGCGTGAACCGCCATCGGCTCGTGTATGATTGCCTCCGCGACATGCTCCAGGCGGAAATCCACGCACTTGCACTGAGTACGGCGGCGCCTTCCGAAGTCGCAGCCACACCCTGAATTCCCTTTCGTATGCTTTTATTTTAATTTCGACCCTAGGAACAAATAATGACATTCAAACCTGCCCGCTTGCTCGTAGTCTTACTCGCTATGGCCGCCCTGCCAGCCATGGCACAAAACATCGCCGTGGTGAACGGCAAGTCAATTCCATCGAGCCGCGCCGACCTGATGGTCAAGCAAGCCGCGACACAAGGACAAGCCGATACCCCGGAACTGCGCAAAATGGTCAAGGAAGAATTGATCAACCGCGAAGTACTGGTGCAGGAAGCGGACAAACTTGGTCTGGGCAACTCTGCCGACGTCAAGGCCCAACTCGAAATCGCCCGTCAGTCGCTGGTGATCCGCGCGCTGGTCGGTGACTATGTCAAGAAGCACCCGATCAGCGATGCCGACATCAAGACCGAATACGACAAGTTCAAGGCAACGGCTGGCGACAAGGAATACCGCGCCCGTCATATCCTAGTTGAAAAAGAAGACGAAGCCAAAGCCATCATCGTCAAGCTGAAAGCCGGCGCCAAGTTTGAAGAGTTGGCCAAGGCATCAAAAGATCCCGGCTCGGCTGCCAACGGTGGCGATCTGGACTGGGCCTCGCCTGCTTCATTCGTCAAACCGTTCTCTGACGCGATGGTTGCACTGGGCAAGGGTTCCTACACCGAAGTCCCGGTCAAGACCCAGTTCGGTTATCACGTGATCAAGCTTGAAGACACCCGCGCCGCCAAAGTGCCGACGCTGGAAGAAGTCAAGCCACAGATCAGCGAAAGCCTGCAACAGAAAAAACTGCAGGAATATCAGCAGGAACTGCGCGCCAAAGCCAAGGTGCAATAAGTCTTAAATTGTTGATTACGACAAAAGCGCTCTCCGGAGCGCTTTTTTTATGCCCGAAGGCTACAGCAAGACCTCCCCCCAAACTTAAATAGAAACTTTCCCGCGTCGTTTTAACAAAATCCGCTGGCACTGCCGGGTGCGATCCCGTCGCGCTCCGGCGTCGCGCCGGCCACGCTGATGCTGTCGCACTACTTCACAAGGGCGCGCAGCGACCAGACCTACTTTGCGATGGAAATGACCAAGTGGTTCGATACAAATTATCGCTATCTGATATTGGAGTGGAACGCCTGCACGCGCGTCGATGGCGGGGTCGACTGGCTGTTCGACGAAGTCGCGGAAACACGGGCCGCTGGCCATCGGGTCAAGGTCGCGCTGATCGGTCCGCTGACATTACTGCATCGTGGCACAGTTAAATACGGACTCGCGCATTCGCTCGACCTGCTGCCGGCGGCGATTACCGGCTCTCAGGCTTTGCTGAAAAGACTTCGCTATGCCGGCGTCGAATGAGTCCAGATCGAAGGCCGATTCTGGTACTGGACCGCGATCCACGCTGGCGCGCAGCGGTCGAAACGACCTATACGGCACTCGCTGCCGATGCACCACCGTTACTGCTGGCAACCTATTTCGACGATGCGATCCGGCACACAGCATTGCTACAGAGCTTGCCGGCATCTGAACCTGATACGCGCACCGGCATCGTCGATGAACGCAACATCTGGCACGGCGATCCCGATGCGGCACTGGCGCGCTTGCAACCGCTCAGGATTTGATAACGCCCATGCCGCACAACGGGGTCGCTGATCAGACCCAGATTCATACCCACATGTGCTACGCCGAATTCAACGACATCCTGCCGTGAATCGACGCGATGGATGCGGTCGTGATCACGATAGAAACCTCGTGCCCGGACATGGAATTACTGAATGGATTCGGACAATTTTCCTACCCGAACGATATCGGACCGGGCGTCTATGACATCCATGCACCGCGCATTCCGCAAGTCGACGAAATGATCCGACTCTCGCACAAGGCGCGCGGGGTCATCCCGGATGCACGGCTGTGGGTCAATCCGGATTGCGGCTTGAAGACCCGGGGCTGGCCGGAGACCTTGGAAGCGCTAGTCAACATAGTGCAGGCGGCGCGGGTGTTGCGGGCGGAAGTGCTAGCCGAAAAAAAATAGACGCAATTCAAAAAGCTGCCGCCTTTTTCAGCGCGGCGGTGGCCGGTGGATGGCCCTGCTCTGCCGCCCGATGCATCCAGGTATCGGCTTCGATCGGATTGCGTGGCTGTCCCTTGCCAGTCTGCAGCATCACGGCCAGCGCGTACTGGGCATCGGCGTCGCCATGCCCGGCAGCTTGCCGGAACAGCACGGCAGCCTTGTCCAGATTACGCGGCACACCCTGCCCGGCTTCGAACATCCAGCCCAACCGCGATTGCGAGCGCGCATCACCAGCGTCGGCCAGTCGCGTCAGGATAGTCGCTGCCTCAGCCGACTTGCCGGAGGCCTGCAGCAATTCGGCTTGCTGAAAATCTGTCTCACGCTGATTGTTGACGGCACCCCTGCGGACCGCCAGGCGGGCCGCTGCATCGCTATCCCCCTGGCCGGCGGCGGCGGCGAGCCATTTATCGGAACGCCCGTCGTCTTTCGGCACTTTCACACCGGCGGCGTAGAGCAAGCCCAAGCGGTATTGCGCCCGACGGCTCCCCGCCTCAGCCACCATTTCATAGCGACGCAGGGCCGACGCCATGTCGGCCGTCACACCCAATCCATCCTCATCGAGAATCCCGAGATTGAAATTGGCATCGGCATTGCCGCGCTGCGCCAGCGCTTCCCAGATCGCGCGGGCATTGTCGTAATGCGCCATCTTAAATTCAGCGTAACCCTTGTAGTTACCAATGATCGGGTTACGGACAATCTCGGCCAGGTCGGGTGCGTCGGCATGTGCACGCGGCCCGGCCAACGCCAGCAGTACTAGCAGTACCAGCAGGCTAACTAAGTGAAAGAGACGGGGGCGCTCGGCGGGACGGCTCATGATGGTCCTTGTTCAGAAGTAGAATTTTCTGGACACCATCATAAATGGTTCTTTTGGTAACCACATCCCGACGAACTCGCACAATGCGTCGGCGACTCTATTTCTTAAAACTCTTCCCATTCACCACCAGCAGCAGCCACCGGTGTTGCGGCGATTTTTCTGGTGGTGACAGCAGGACGGGACGGTGCTACCCGGGCCAGCGCAGTGGGTTTTCTGACTTGTCGTTGCTTGCCTGGCGCTGGACTGGCTGGCAGGCGCGTGGCGACCATACTGGCAACGCCATGGTTGTCCAGCTTAAACGCACTGACTGTTTCCGCCAGATTGGCGGATTGATCCTGCAACGACTCGGCAGCCGCAGCAGCCTGCTCAACGAGTGCGGCATTTTGCTGTGTGACTTCGTCCATCTGACCGATCGCTTGATTGACTTGTTCGATACCGGCAGTTTGCTCTTCGCTGGCGGCGGCAATCTCGCTGATGATGTCGGTCACGCGGCGCACGCTATCAACGATTTCGCTCATTGACGCGCCGGCCTGATCAACCAGCACGGTACCGGCATTCACTTTTTCGACCGAATCATTGATCAGGCCTTTGATGTCTTTTGCTGCTGCCGCCGAACGCTGAGCCAGGCTGCGCACCTCGCTGGCGACGACCGCAAACCCACGTCCCTGTTCGCCGGCGCGGGCTGCTTCGACCGCAGCGTTCAAAGCCAGGATATTGGTCTGGAAGGCAATGCCGTCAATGACGCCGATAATGTCGGCAATCTTCTTGGCAGATTCATTGATCGAGCCCATCGTGCTAACCACCTGCGACACGACTACTCCGCCCTTGACGGCCACTTCGGACGCGGACGACGCCAGCTTATTGGCCTGGCGCGCATTGTCGGCGTTCTGCTTCGACGTGCCGGTCAGTTCTTCCATCGATGAGGCGGTTTCTTCCAGCGAACTGGCTTGCTGCTCGGTGCGTGAGGACAAGTCCATATTGCCCGCAGCAATCTCCGCCGACGCGGTCGCGATGGTATCGGCACCTTGACGGACCTTGCCGACCAGCCCTATCAAACTATCGTTCATGTCTTTTAATGCGCTGAGCAACTGACCCGTCTCGTCTTTTGCAGTTACCGAAATTCGGCTAGTCAGATCACCCGCCGCTACGCGCTTGGCAATATCGACAGCTGCAGCCAAAGGTCCGGTAATCGACAGGTTGATGCGCCAGCCAAGCAAGGCACCAGCCAGCAGTGAAAAAGTACTAATGATCAGTAATGTCCAGACGGCGGTTTGCGATGCCGCTTTTGCTGCGGTTACGGCAATCCCGGTTTCCTCCTTCAGTGATTTGCCAAACGTAGCAACGTGAGCGTGGACCTGCAGCAGGACAGGCATGCAATCCTGTGTAATGGCCTTGATGGCTAACTCCGTTTTTTGAGTCGTTGCCAAGGCAACGACGTTGTTGGCAATTGGCAGATAGGTGGCTTCGAGTGAGCGCAGTTTCTCGAGCATCTGGTGACTTTTTTCGCTGGTAATCGCAGGATCTTTCAACAGGTCGGTCAACCGGGCAAAACCCTTGTCTATGTCGGCTTGGCTATCTTTGACCAATGTCACATCAGCTTGCTGTTTGGACGGATCAGGCAGCAACGCAAGGTTGCGGGCTGCGATGGCGCGCTGACTAATCGCAGAATCAATTTCGTTCAGCACATCGATACGGGCATTCCCCACATCAAGGACGAAGCTCATCCGCTCGGAGAGTCCGCTGATCTGGCGGAGACCAACTCCAGTGACAATCAATTGCAACAAAAGCAAAGCTGCGAATGCCATCCCTAAACGACTACCGATTTTCAAATTTATCATTTTTATTTATCCAGGAAATGATCTGAGGTACCGTCTTTGTGAATCCCGTACAACCGCTTTGCCGCACCACACTGAAACTAAAAACATATTTATTACCACCTCAATCGCAACCAATAGTAACTATAAAAATTTCCTTTATAAAACATTTTTTTGACTCTATTTTTTTAACAACATTGTCAAGGCGACAAAAAAGTATGCGTGTAAAAGCGATGACGACAAAATTAACGCGTCAGACAAGGTTTCCCTGATGGTCTGGTGCAGTCTCAACAGAATTCCAACAACTTGGCAAAAAATCTAACTACTAAGTTTCTTTCAGGCATTATGTCGTGCCATTGATCAAGATAAACTTGATCGTGTCCTACTACCAACTACCGCTTCCACACCAAAACTACTCATCAGGAGAATAACTATGAAAAACTGGAGGATTGGTACCCGGCTGGGTCTGGGATTTTTGACACTGCTATTACTCATGCTCGCAATCACTGCCATGAGCGTGCTGCAGATGAACACCCTGTCCGACAAAATCCGCTTCATGACCGAAGTTGGCGATGCCCGCAATGAAGCCCTGAGCCATGTCCAGTCAGCCATTGACCAGCGTGCCATTGCTGCGCGCAACCTGACATTGATCGATGATCCGGCAGCTCAGCAAGTAGACATTGCGTTAGTCAAAAATAGCCAGATCAAGATCGATCAAGGACTGGTCTTGCTGGGTACACTGCTCAGTGATCAAGTCACGGCCACGGACGAAGACCGCAAGATGCTGACGAAATTGCGCGCACTGGAAGCACGCTACATGCCAGTTGCGAACAACATCGTCATGCTCGCCACGACCCAGAGAGCCGCCGCCGCCGTCAAGTCCATCACCGAAGAATGCATGCCGTTGCTCGTTCAGGTGACCGCTCACGTTGAGGCGTTCGGGAAAGTACTAAAAACAGAAACCAGCACCACGGCGACGGCCACAGAGGCGGCAGCACGAAATGCAAGGATGACTTTAATGCTGATCAGTGCAATAGCGCTACTGATTGGTATGGTTCTGGCTTGGCGCCTGACCCGCTCTATCACTGCGCCGCTCAATGATGCCGTGGCGGTGGCACAGCGGGTTGCCTCGGGCGACCTCACCAGCACCATCACCGTGACTACCCGCGATGAAACCGGCCAGTTGATGCAGGCACTTAAAGACATGAACGATAGCCTTGTCAGGATCGTCGGCGAAGTACGTCATGGCACCGGCACGATTGCCACCGCCTCGGCAGAAATCGCCGCCGGCAATCTGGACCTGTCGACCCGCACCGAACAGCAAGCCAGTTCACTCGAAGAGACCGCCTCGTCGATGGAAGAACTGACCGGCACTGTCAAACAGAATGCCGATAACGCACGTCAGGCCAATCAGCTCGCGGTGAGCGCTTCGCAGGTTGCCGTCAAGGGCGGCGAGATGGTGACTCAAGTGGTCGATACGATGGGTGCCATCAATGCCTCGGCCCGGAAAATTGTCGACATCATCGGCGTCATTGATGGCATTGCATTTCAGACCAACATCCTCGCCTTGAACGCCGCAGTCGAAGCGGCGCGGGCCGGTGAACAAGGTCGCGGCTTCGCTGTGGTCGCCAGTGAAGTGCGCAGCCTGGCTCAGCGCTCGGCCTCGGCTGCACGGGAAATCAAGGGATTGATTACGGACTCGGTCGAAAAAGTCGATGCCGGCACAAAACTGGTCGACCAGACCGGCACGACGATGAATGAGATTGTCGATAGCGTACGACGCGTCACCGATGTCATCAGTGAGATTTCGGCGGCCAGTCAGGAACAGACCAGTGGCATCGAACAGATCAACATGGCCATCACGCAGATGGATGAAGTCACCCAGCAAAATGCCGCATTAGTCGAACAGGCCGCGGCTGCAGCCGATTCGCTGCGCGAGCAAGCCAACACGCTCACGCAAGTCATCAGTATTTTCAAGATCGTTGAAGGCAGTGCAATGCGGGCCCCGGTACCGGTAACGCGGCGCGTTCTCACGCCTCGCGTCTTGCCCAAGCCGGTACCCGCACCACGGCGGGCACCGGCGAAACAGCTGGTCGCTGCGACAACAGCAAAGCATGACAAGGACTGGGAAGAGTTCTGACAGAGTTGCTAACGACGTCGCTTCAGCCGGTTGTGCGATGACCATGGCGGCTGCCATCGGCCAGGGCAAATACGTTCGATGATGCTTGCGTTGCGCTTTCGGCCGGTGCCAACAACAGCCTGAACAAATAGGCGACATCGATCATCTGGATCAGCAACTTGCTATCGTTGGCCTGAAAGACTTGCTGCACCAGTAGGCCGTTGCCATTGGCATGCCCAGCCATCGGCGTGGCGGTGAGTGCTTGCGCATCGATCTGCCCGACGCCATGCAATTGGTCAACCAGCAAGCCGATCAGACGGTTTCCAAAACGTACCACCACCACCTGACTACGACTATCCTGCCGGCTTGGCGACCCCGACAAGACTGCAGCCAAGTCAAAGACCCAGACAAAATCGTCAGCCATACCGGGCTGTATGCCGGCGATCGGAACGATGCCGATACAACCGCTCCCATTGCCGGCGCCGATCGTTATCGGAGCCACGCGCGTCGCCGGCAACGCTTCGCGCACCTGATCGACTGCGATCGCCATCAGCGCTGCACCAACAAAAAATGTTGCCAGTTCCGGACCATCGGCCTGAGCGCCTGCCGCTGCAAACGCGGCGACAGCGTCAATGCCGGCAACCGCTTGCCGGGTCACTTCCCCGACCGGTGACAAGACAACAGCAATCACGTCGGCACGATACGCATCACTGACCTTGAATTCGCGATAACCGTGCGAGACCGTGCAACCGAGCAGCGCGTAGTTTCTTTCGTCAATGACGACGCGCGAAGCGCTCTCGCCGTTATCGAGCGCAAGCAAGGCGCTGTCAATCGCAAGCGTGGTCCCGATAGGCCGGGCCGGATCAGTGCTGGCAATGATGGTGCCGCGCCGGTCCACAAAAAAGGCCTGCGTGGCAGGCTTGTCACCGATGCCTCCGCGCAGCATCGCAGAAAATTCCGGTTCCGCATCGAACACAATTCCGATGCCACCGATAATTTGCGCGACCTGCAAGGGGTTGCGGATAGCGGCGTGATAGACGTAAGTCGGCCTGTCCCCGTACCGTGCTGACGGCGCAAAGGGTGAGACGTGGTAATCCTGGGCGTTGCGCAGTGCCAGTACCTGTTGCAGTGTCGCGGCATCGACTTGTGCGTCGGTACCGGGTCCGGTACTGGCCACGATCCGGCCCGTGCGGTCGTACACGAACAGGCAGGCATAGACGGTATAAAGGCCATTGATGGTCGTGAGAATGTGTGTCATCGCAGCGATGTCCTGTTTGCCAGGCTGTGGCAGCGCCAGCAAACGCTGCAACTCCGGCGACAGCGCCCACCAGCGACAGTCATTGGCGCGCTCGTAGAGATTACGATCAAGCAGGTCTACCAGTAAGTTCGTCACATATTGCGCATCGCGCAGACCAGCTGCCAGCACGGTATCGAACAAGCTGTGGATCGATTCGGCAAACAGCGTGTTGCTGCGCGCGCCGGTCTCGCTGATCTGTTCGAGGACGGTCTTCAGGCTGGTCGAGCCGGCACCTTGTGCGCCCGTGACCTGGCCATTCCAGACAACGCGCCGTATCGTTTCGGCGGTACTGTCAGCCGCTCCCATGATGTCGAACAGCGCGGGACAAAACGAGCGCGCATGCACCAGCAAACCATCAGCTATACCGGCATCCAGCCCGGACAGCATGCTCTCCTGAACGCTACCGAAGGCGATATCGAGCGGAATCATGACTTGTCCCTGCCAACCCTGCGGTCCCGGATACCCCTGGTAACCGGCCGAAGCCGTCGTGCACACCATGTATTCGCGCCCGCCCGACATCATCATGCGAGGGATGGCGTCATGATTGACCGGGACACGTGACCCCAACGGTATCCAGCCAGGATCGGCACTGGCAATCACACTGCCGCCGGCATCGAGCAACAACATGTTCGAACGCCCCGCCGGATCGCGGTGAGTCGAAAATATCCGCGCCATTTCTTCTTCAAAGGCGAAACACAGGCACAGCACACCCACCACAGCGCCGGTCCCGGGGTGACACAATCGACGCGAATAGATCAACGCATCGTGTTTGCCCGGGCAGAGGTCGCTGGGGCGGAAGGTTTCGACATACTTGTCACAGGCCAGGGTAAGGACTATCAGTGCATCGTCGCTGCGGATGACCGGCTGTGACTGGTCGAGCTGAACCAGCACACGCCCGGTCAAATCAAGCACGATAATCTGGTCATACACGGTGTACTTGTCCCGGTAGGCGCTCAGTCGCTGGCGCATGGCGTCGACATCGGGATGGATACCGGCCGCAAAAGCACACAGAGCGGCGTCGGTAGCAAGAAATCCGACATCCGCGGTGCGCTCGAACAAATTACGTACAACGATCTCGATCACATAGGCGGACTTGGTCGCCAGCGCAGCATGAACGTTACGTAATTTTTCCCGCGCAAGATTAGTCACCAACTCCTCTTCAAGCTGGTGAAAACGGGCCCGGGTTGCCGCCATCGTCGGGAGGATCGCCCCGGATTCGCGCGGACAATTCATCCTGGCGGACGATTCGATCAGACGCCAGATCAGATTCAATTCATGTAATGACTGCTCACACTTGCCGACATCACGCATATAGGGCAAAAAAGCGTCTACCGGAAAAGAAGAATTCAAGACATTCGATGGCTTTGGAGACATGACAGACTCGCACAAGTTAGCATCCGGGAATCAGGAAACAGGGGACTTCGCATCACCTGTATTTACTTTTGGTATTAATCAAGTAACTGACTATATCTGCGCAGAATACTGTGAAGCAAGAAAATAATTGAACACAGAGAAACTATTTTGCTACCCCATTAAAACTCGTTTCCAATCACCAACCCTAGGCGCATCAGCAAACCCAACGTGATAGAAGTTGATGCTGAATACTGTTCTTATATACAGTATTATTAGTCCCATGCCAGACCAACTCCCTCCTTATGCCGAACTGCACTGTCTGTCGAACTACACGTTCCTGCGTGGTGCCTCGCACCCCGAAGAATTGATCGAACGAGCGGCCGACCTTGGTTATACAGCGCTGGCCATCACTGACGAATGCTCGCTCGCCGGTGTCGTACGCGCCCATATCGAAGCCCAAAAATACGGACTGGCATTGCTGATCGGCACCGAAGTCACACTGCGCTGCGGCATGAAATTGCTGCTACTGGCGACCAACCGCCAGGGCTACGGCAATCTTTCACAGCTGATCACGAATGGCCGGCGACGCGCCGACAAGGGTTGTTACCAATTGGGCATGGAGGATTTTGAGACACCAGAATTAGCTGGTCTGCCAGATTGTCTGGCGATCCTGTTACCCGAACGCATTCATGACGACGCACAAAGGCAGCAACAAGCGCAGTGGCTCGCGCATGTTTTCGATGCGCGGGCGTGGATTGCCGTCGAACTGTTGCACCGGCTTGATGATGATGTCTGGTTGCAACGGCTGTCCGCGTTGTCGCAGCAAAGCGGCCTGCCGCTGGTGGCCAGCGGTGATGTGCACATGCATCTGCGCTCGCGAAAACCACTGCAGGATACGGTCACCGCAATCCGGCTCGGTAAGTCGATCGCCGATTGTGGACTCGCGTTACAACCCAATGCCGAACAACACTTGCGTTCACGTTTGCGTCTGGCGCAGCTGTATCCGCGCGCGCTGCTGGAACAAACGCTGGTAGTGGCGCAGCGCTGCACGTTTTCACTGGATGAACTGCGCTACGAATATCCGCTGGAAATTGTGCCGGCCGGCGCCACCCTCGACGGTCACCTGCGCAACCTGACCTACGAAGGTGCGGCACGCCGCTTCGTCGCCGGCATACCGGCCAAGGTGCAGGAACAGATCGAACATGAACTGGCGCTGATCCACGATCTGGCCTATGAACCCTACTTCCTCACGGTGCATGACATCGTGCGCTTTGCCCGCAGCCGGGACATCCTGTGTCAGGGCCGTGGTTCGGCAGCCAATTCGGTAGTCTGCTATTGCCTCGGGATTACCTAGGTCGATCCGGAACGCATGTCGATGCTGTTCGAACGCTTCATCTCGAAAGAACGTAACGAGCCGCCCGACATCGATGTCGATTTTGAGCACCAGCGGCGCGAAGAAGTGATCCAGTACATTTATCAAAAATACGGACGGCATCGGGCTGCACTGACCGGCGTGCACATTACCTACCGGCCACGCTCGGCACTCAAGGATGTCGGCAAGGCGCTCGGCATCGACTTCGACCAGATCAACCGGTTGTCGCACTCGCATCAATGGTGGGAAGACGGCCAGGTCAGCGACGAGCGCCTGCGTGAAAGCGGGTTTGATCCCGCCGCATCACTGGTGCACAAGCTGCTGGAACTGACGCGCACACTGGTCGGTTTTCCGCGTCACCTGTCACAGCATCCGGGCGGCTTCGTCATCGCGCGCGACAACCTGGCACGGCTGGTGCCAATCGAAAATGCCGCGATGCCGGAGCGCAGCATGATCGAGTGGGACAAGAATGACCTCGATGCACTTGGCATCCTCAAAATCGATGTGCTGGCGCTGGGCATGCTGTCGGCGATCCGCCGAGCGCTCGATCTGATCGGTCTGCGTCGTGGCGATATTTTCACGATGCAGGACGTGCCCGCTGAAGACCCGGCCACCTACGAGATGATTTGCGCCGCCGATACCGTCGGTGTGTTCCAGATCGAATCGCGGGCCCAGATGTCGATGCTGCCGCGCCTGCGTCCCGAGAAGTTTTACCATCTGGTGATCGAAGTAGCGATCGTGCGGCCGGGACCGATCCAGGGCGGCATGGTGCATCCGTACCTGCGTCGCCGGCAGGGACTGGAACCAGTGACCTATGCCAATGCCGACATGAAACTGGCGCTCGAACGCACGCTCGGGGTGCCGATTTTTCAGGAACAGGTGATGCAGGTTGTAATGCTGGCGGCCGGTTTCACACCGGGCCAGGCCGATGATTTGCGGCGCTCGATGGCGGCCTGGAAACGTAAGGGCGGATTGCAAAAATTTCGCGATCCCGTGATCGCAGGCATGCTCGCACGCGGTTACGAACTTGACTTTGCCGAAGGAATTTTCAGCCAGATCGAAGGCTTCGGCGAATACGGTTTTCCGGAATCGCATGCGGCCAGTTTTGCGCTGCTGGTGTATGTCTCGGCCTGGATCAAGCGGCATGAGCCGGCGGCATTCCTGGCAGCGTTACTGAACTCGCAGCCGATGGGGTTTTACGGACCATCACAACTGGTGCAGGATGCCCGCCGTCACGGCGTGCGTGTCTTGCCGGTCGACGTCATGATCAGCGAAGTTGAGTGCACGCTGGAAGAACACGCTGAAGAGTTAAATGCGGCGCAGCCCGATGTCCGGCTCGGTCTGTGCCTGGTGCGCGGACTATCCAGCCAGGCCGCGCAACGTGTGATCGAAGTCCGTGCCATGCGCGCCTTCGACAGTGTCGACGACATGGCACGGCGCGCCGAACTGGACCAGTCAGACCTCAAAGCGCTGGCCGCTGCCAATGCATTATTCGCGCTGGCCGGACACCGTCGACAAGCCAACTGGGAAGTCGCTGCCCTGCTTCCGGTGACGGCACTGCTGCGTCATGCACCGATTACCGAAACCGCGCTGGCATTGCCCGCCGCCAGCGAAGGCCATGACATCGTCGCCGATTACCGCAGCACGGGACTGACGCTGAACCGCCATCCGCTGGCCCTGCTGCGCACACGCCTGCGTCAGATGAAATTATCGACTGCACTCGAACTGAAGGGCTATGGCAACGGCAAGCTGGTGCGCACCAGCGGACTGGTGACGATGCGCCAGCGTCCCGGCACTGCCAAAGGCACGATGTTCATCACGCTAGAAGATGAAACCGGCGTCATCAACGTCATCCTCTGGAAAGACGTGCAGGAGCGCGATCGTCCCGCCATCCTGCAAGCAAGTCTGATGACGGTGTACGGGGTCTGGCAATGTGCCGGCGAAGTGCGGCATTTGATCGCCAAGAAAGTGCTCGATCATTCGGCATTGCTGGGGCAACTACACATCGAAAGCCGTAATTTTCATTAGATCGACTCACACATTCCTCTGATTCATTCGCTGGTCTATTTGGCCAAACCGGTCGCCGGACGATGTTACTGCAACCGGCTGCCATGCCTTCGACCTCGCCGTATTCCGGTGGACCTGATGCGCAAGTCAGTCCAGCGGGCAGCCTGCTGGCGGCACGGTTCGTGACAATCGAGGTAATGTGGTTCGGGAAAGATGGAGGACCTGACCGGGCGCGCCATACATAACGCTGTTGATTTCGCCAACAACGTGACCATGTATTCAAAGAAATATGCTGGTACCGGCATATCCATTGCACCTTAGCCCACCAACGCACGCACTGACCGCACGATAACCGATTGATCCGGAAGATCCAGTCGGGCCCCTGCAGCCTCGCCCCACTCGGCGGGGATCCCTCCTTATTTATACCAAGGCAAAACCGGCATGAGCGCGCCCCTGGCCACGGGCGCGGTCCCGGCAAACAAACATGAACGGACTACACATTGAAACGACTCCTGACTCTCAGCCTGGCCCTGATTTGCATCGTCGCCCTCGGCACCGGTGCCTACCTTTACCGGACGCTCGGGCAGTTGCCCGATAGTGCGCAATTACAGGGGGCGCCGCAATACCGCGATGGACAGTTCCAAAACGAAGTGGCTTCGCCACCGCGTTCCAGCGGTTTCGGATTTATCCTGGCGGTGATTCGGGGACGTTTCGAACCGAGAGACCGACCTGCACCGTCTGCGCCACTGCCCTCAGTGAAGACCAATCTGGTCGCGCTGGATCCCGCGCAGGATATTGTGATCTGGCTCGGACATTCGTCCTACTTCGTACAGATCGGTGGCAAGCGGTTATTGATCGACCCTGTCTTCAGCAACTATGCAGCACCGCTGCCGGGCATGGTGCGCGCGTTCGACGGCACGAGCCTTTACACAGCAGAAGACATGCCGGAAATCGATGTCGTCCTGATTACGCACGATCACTATGATCATCTTGACTATGCGAGCATGAAGAGCCTCGAAGCAAAAACAAGCTTGGTGATTACAGGACTGGGCAACGGTGCCCATTTGCGCCACTGGGGATACCCGGAGGAAAAAATTCGTGAAATGAACTGGCAGGACAGCCAGGAGCTTGGCGAAGGCTTGCAGGTGCATGCGCTGCCTGCGCAGCATTACTCGGGCCGTTTTTTGAAGCGTAACCAGAGTTTGTGGGTGAGCTACGCGCTTGAGACCGCAGATCGGCGCTTGTATTTCAGCGGCGATACCGGTTTCGGCCCGCACTTTGCACAGATTGCAAAACGTTTTGATCGATTCGATTTCGTCGCGCTTGATGCCGGGCAGTACAACCGGAAGTGGGCCGACATTCACATGACGCCGGAGGAGGCATCCCGTGCGGCGGGCATACTCAATGCAGACTCCCTTCTGACGGCACATGCCGGCCGTTTCAGCCTGGCGCGCCATGCGTGGGATGAGCCGTTTGAACGTGCCTTAGCGGCAAGTGAAGGCAAGAGCTACCGCCTATTGACTCCCCGGATTGGCGAACCGGTACGTCTGCACGACACGGCGCAGATGTTCACGCTGTGGTGGAAGGGTCTCAAGTAAAGTCCATGCACTGGTCGCTGTGTGATGCCGGCGGTTGCCGGCCGGCTGCTCCTTAGCAACCAAAGGCGGCCGGTGCGATTCATCGACAGTAAAAATGTCTTCCTGGTTATGTAAAAATATTTACTAATTGACACTATCCGTCGGGCCGTTGTTTAATCCTTGCGCGCAACATCCTTGCGCTTCTAACAACTCCAAGGAATAGACCTCCATGTGCATTCGCGGCAGTACTCTGTTGAAACTATCTTTGTCAGTCATCACGCTCGTCGCCGCACAATACACCCTCGCCGCCGATCAGGCACCCCAACTGATCGTTCTGAAAGCAGCCCACTTGTTCGATGCCGTCAGCGGCAAATTGGTCGACAACGGAGTGATCGTGATCGATGCCGGGAAGATCAAGTCGGTTGACAACCAGGTGCCCTTGCCGTCGAACGCCAAAGTGATCGATCTAGGTGATGCCACGCTAATGCCGGGCTTCATCGATGCGCATGTGCATTTATCCGGAGAGTCGGGAGACGACTGGTACAAGGATTTTTTCGACGGGATCATGCGGTTTCCCGCCGAGCAGGCACTGTATGGCGCGCATTACGCCAAGATTACCCTGGAAGCCGGCGTAACGACCGTGCGCGACGTCGGGTCAGGTGACTACATCGCTCTGGGTTTGCGTAATGCGATTCGCGACGGGATGATTCCCGGACCGCGCATGCTGGTATCGAACTACCCCATCGGCTCGACCGGTGGCCATGCCGATCAAGATCCGGTTCCGCCACAGACGATTGCTGTTGCCGGCACGATCAAGGGCATTTGCAATGGTGCCGATCCCTGTCGCGAAGCCGTTCGCTATCAGATTAAGTACGGTGCCGACGTCATCAAGTTCATGGCTTCCGGCGGCGTCTTGTCGCTGTCCGACCCGGTCGACAACGTCCAACTGACGCAAGAAGAAATGAATGCCATCGTCTCGGAAGCGCATCGGTGGAACCGCAAAGTTGCCGCACACTGCCACGGCGATGCCGCCGCGAAGATGGCGATCCTGGCCGGCGTTGATTCCATCGAGCACGGGACGTTCCTGAAAGAATCGACACTGGTCGAAATGAAGCAAAAACATATCTACCTGGTACCGACCTTGTCGGCACTGGATGCGATCGGTCGCAAGCTGGACAAGTTCCCGCTGGCGATCGCGGTAAAAGCCAGGGCCGCTATGGCGAATTTGACCATCATGATGCAGCAGGCACTCAAGGTCGGCACACCCATCGCAATGGGTACCGATGCCGCAGTGGGCCGGCACGGTCGCAACGCGCTCGAATTCGAGCTAATGACCAACGCCGGCATGAAGCCGGAACAGGCCTTGATTGCCGGGACCGCCAGCGCGGCGGAGTTATTGGGTGTATCCGACATAACGGGCAGCCTCGTCAGCGGCAAGTCTGCCGACATCATCGCCGTCAGTGGCAACCCGTTGCAGGACATTAAAACAACCGCCCACCCGATCTTTGTAATGAAAGAAGGCCAGATCTATGTCGACAGGAAATAGCGCTTGCTGCAGTGGTCTCGCTATTTCATATCTGGGATGATCGACTCGATACCAAACAGCACGTCACCCATGCGGTTGCCAGGTATAAATCAAACGACTCGGAACGCTGGACAGCGGACGCCTCCTATAAATATGGACTGACGGGGAGTGGCGACAACGTGCAAGGGTATGCATTAACGTTCACCTATGATTTTGGTGATTACTTTGCGCGTTTGGCACGGGATCAACATGCTAACTTTTCAGCGGTTACCCAAAATCGGATTTCGGTGGGGATGCGGTTTTAATGCGCGTCTGTTGATATGGGCTTTTAAGAAACCACCGGGCAAATCGGGCGCTATCTGCAGGTCGCTGGCCACGAGTTCAACAAGGCTGACCGGATGTTTCGCCCGAGCATGATCAACGTGAACGGCAATACCCGCGCCTCGGTCAAGCCAGATGGGGTCTATAAAATGCTGGGCCGCACCCGTTACTCGCGACGGCTGCGACCAGAGCCTTGAACCAGGGGCAGACATCGCCAAAGTCCAGGAATGGCTAGGGCACGCCAACGTCGCAACGACCCGGATTGACGATCAGTTGCACAACTAGTCCAGGGGATAGTCCGACTTTCAAGATCCGTTACTGAAATGCCATTCATACGCGATCGACTGGATCGTCCCGCCGTTGCGGGAATGCACCTTCACCAGGATTTGTTCGATAAGTGCCGCTGAGCACGGTCGCTTAATAAGCGTAGCCCACGTATTGGATGGCCAATCCATCAACACCAGGCGGCAAACCGGCCTGTCCTGCCGCAGGCGACACAGGTTGTCGCACAGTCCTGTTACCTTTTGGATCAGCCAACGGTAATAAAAATCTATGCCAAATCAACCGGTCATGTTTCGCGAAAACTGCGGACGCCGGACGATAGTTGCAACCGAAAGAATCTAATGATCAACCTACCCCACCCGCTACGCGAGGTCGCAAAATGGCTTCTGGATGCAGATGCTCTTCTAGTAACCGCTGGCGCTGGCATGGGCGTCGATTCAGGCTTACCTGACTTTCGCGGGACCGACGGTTTCTGGCGTGCTTATCCGGCACTAGGCAGGCAGGGAATCCGCTTCCAGGACATTGCAAATCAAGCCGCATTTAGCGAGAACCCACGGCTTGCCTGGGGATTTTACGGGCACCGGCTCCAACTGTATCGCGACACGCAACCCCATGACGGCTTCAAGATTTTGCAGCATCTGGCAAGACCTATGAAAAATGGGCTGTTTGTTTTTACCAGCAACGTGGACGGCGGTTTTCAGGAGGCCGGATTTTCCGAACAGCGCATTTTTGAATGTCATGGTTCGATCCATCATTTGCAGTGCCTGGAATCCTGCACGGAAGAAATCTGGTCAGCCGACGGCCTTCAAGTTGACGTTGAGCGTGAAAGCGGACTGCTGACTTCGGCGCTGCCGACCTGCCCGCATTGTGGTGCGCTCGCGCGGCCGAACATCCTGATGTTCAACGACGCGTCGTGGCAATCGACCCGCACAGACCGGCAGCATGATGCGATGGCGCGCTGGCTGGCAAGTGTCGAACGGCCGGTTGTCATCGAACTGGGAGCGGGGACCGCGATTCCCTCGGTACGTCGCATGAGCGAACGCGTTGGCGCACCACTACTACGCATCAACCCCACCGCACCGGAGGTCAGCGGCGCCAATGCGATCGGCATTGCGGGTGGTGCGCTGACGACGCTGAAGGAACTGTATGCCTGCATCGAACAGTTGGGTTAAAGCAATTTTTTCGACAACTCATTGCGTTAGCTAAGTTACTATTGGGCAATAATTTAGCCAAAGCGTTCTCAGCCTTATCAGGCAACGCTAAAGACGACGCTCACGAATCAACCACAATGATGGCGAGAAAATTTGGCGACGAATCAACAGACGCTCCTGCGTCAGTGGCACATGCTGCGCCTCATTCCCCGGGCACCGGCCAAGGTGTCGGTGCAGGAGTTGCAAGACCGCCTAGGCGCAAGCGGCTTCGATGTCCATCAGCGCTCGATCCAGCGCGATCTGAACGAGCTCGAGCAGGTTTTCCCGCTCGTGATCGATGCGCGGGACAAGCCTTACGGCTGGAGCTGGCACCGCGACGGCGCCAGCTTTGACCTGCCCGGGCTGGGCATACCCGAGGCGCTGATGCTGAACATGGTCGATCAGCACATGCAAAATCACCTCCCGCCGGCGACTCTGGATGCCTTGCGGCCGTATTTCAAGACGGCTTCGCAAGCGCTGGCCAATGCCACCGGGTCGGCCCATTCAAATAACTGGCTCAATAAGATCCGCTCGGTTGTTCCGATGCAGCCCCTGCTCGCGCCGATAGTGGATGAAACCAGCCAGCGTGTCGTCTACCAGGCACTCATGCATGAACAGCAGCTCAAGCTGACTTACCGCAAGCGTGACGCCGCTGTGGCCACTGTCTACGACGGGGTACATCCTCTGGCAGTGGTTCAGCGGGGCAAGCTCATTTACCTCGTCTGCCGTCTTGCCGGTCGGGTGGGCGAACGCATGCTGCCGTTGCACAGGATCGTGGCGGCCGAGATGCTGGCGGATGCGGCGCACATCGACGCTGACTTTTCGATCGACGAGTACATCCGCAGCGGTGCTTTTGGCTTCGGAAAAGGGGGTGACCTGAAGCTGAAAGCAATTTTTACACGTGCCTGCGGTGAGCATTTATTCGAGACACCGCTCAGCGCCGACCAGACATTGCATCTGCTCGACGACGGCCGCTTGTCGCTCGTGGCCACCGTCTCGGATACAAAAGCACTCGTCTGGTGGCTGCTGGGCCTGGGCGATGGTGTCGAGGTGCTGACGCCGATCGGTTTGCGAAAGCAGATGAAGGAAACGACGCAGCGGATGGCCAGCCTGTACCGATAGCACTACTAAGCACAGGCAACAATAGTCTGATCGCGATGATTTGGTCAGAACAAGATTACCTGTGCGATCGATGAAACGATCCTTTTCACCATGTCGATGTGGGCATGTCAGCGGCCGTATGCCAGATATCGGATATCAGGCACGGCCAGTTCAACAGTTTTATCCTCCAGGATCATTGCCATGCAAACCATCCAGTTGTTGTACCCGAAGAAAACAAAAATCGACCTTGCTCTTGTACTTGCCTGCTGGGTGGAGCTCACCGAGTTGTGGCGCCCATCCCGTGCTGATTCTGATCCGTTTGCTTTGCCGATGCCTGTTTATGCGAGTATGGAAACGCTGCAAACGCGCTTGGCGCGTAACCCCGAGTAC
>JBLHMB010000061.1:0-20498 GCA_047621665.1 Bradyrhizobium sp.
TGTGCGATGCAGGGACCATTTTCGCAAGCGTTCAATACCGCGCTGTGGCAGGACTGGCAAATCGATTGCGTTGTCACCAAAGACTCCGGTGAAGCCGGCGGCTATCTGGCCAAGGCCGCTGCGGCCGCTGCGCTCGATATCCCGCTGCTGGTCGTTGCGCGGCCGCAGATTGCTTATCCGGTGCTGGTCGGCGGTGTCGACGACATCGTCAGTCAGCTCGAAGAAAGGCATCACGCATGAGCGCGCCCATCCCGGTCACCATCGTCACCGGCTTTCTCGGCTCGGGCAAAACCACCTTGTTGCGCAGTCTGATCGCGCGCCGGCAAACCCGCCGTCTGGCTTTGCTGATCAATGAATTCGGCGAGATCTCGATTGATGGTGCGCTGATCCGCGAAGCCGCGGGTGGCAACGCACACATCCAGCTCCATGATTTTCCGTATGGCTTGATTGCGTATGGCGACGACGCGCATTTTGTGCCGACCATGCAGGCGATTGCCGCGCGTCGGGCCAATGTCGATCATGTATTGATTGAAACCTCCGGCCTTGCGTTGCCCACTGCCGTGATGGAAATTTTGCAGGGCGCCGAACTCGCGGCTGATTTTATTCTCGACGCAACACTCACGGTAGTTGATACACCGCTGATGCTGGCGCGGCATTTTGATGACAGCGCACCGGCGACGTTAGCCGATGCGGCTACTGCTACGCTGTTTTCGCAGCAGCTTGAATTCGCCGATGTGGTGGTGCTGAACAAGATCGATCAGCTCGATGAAGAACAGTTGCTGCAAGCGGAAGAACAGGTCCGTCGGCGCGCACCGAATGTGCGTTTTCTGGAGCTGGCCCATGATGCGCAACTCGACATGCGTGTGGCGCTCGGTTTGCGTTTGCATCAGCCAACACTGACCACGCACGATCACCGCTACACGCCGCTGCCGACGATGCCCGGCCCTGGCAGTGCGGTCTTGCTCAATCAGGACAGGTTGAACGGTCATGCCCATTCCGGCATGGCAGCGCACAGCCATGGACTGGCGACCCACAAGCATTTTCATGAGCAGGATCCGGGCTGGTTGTCGTTTGTACTGCGCAGTACTGTGCCCCAATCCGGCACGACGCTGCACGATGCACTGGTCACTATTGCGAGCGCCGAGCCGGTATTGCGCAGTAAAGGTTTTGTGCAACTTGATTCTGATGAGGCGCCGCAACTGGTGCAGGGCGTGCGTACCCGCGTGTCCATTACCCCCGAGCCAGCGCGCAAAGCGTCCGACAAGTCCGAACTGGTGTTTATTGGTTTTCACTTGAGCCGCATCCGCGTGGCCGAACAACTGTCGGCATTGACCGGCACCTCCTGGAGATAAATGATGAAAACAGATCCCGTATCGCACAAGCGCATGTCGCAACGGCACAAAGAAGGCTTTGAAAAAAAGCTGGCCGCAGCGCAAAAAGAAAAAGGCCTGCTGATGGTCTACACCGGTACCGGCAAAGGCAAATCGACCGCCGCTTTCGGCATGGGCATGCGCATCCTCGGGCACGAGATGAAACTCGGTGTGGTGCAATTCATCAAGGGTGCGCTGCACAGTGCCGAGCGCCAGATTCTGGGTGTGCATCCGCTGTGCGATTTTCATGTGGTCGGTGCCGGCTATACCTGGGACACGCAGGACCGCGCCGCCGACATGGCCACCTCGGCCAAGGGCTGGGCCGAAGCGGTGCGGATGATCAATGATCCGAGCTACGACATGGTGATTCTGGATGAGCTCAATATCGTTCTCAAATATCAGTATCTGGATCTCGACGAGGTGCTCGACGTGTTCGCCAAGCGCCGCGACATGCTGCACATCGTCGTCACCGGTCGCCACGCACCGGAGGCACTGGTCGCGCTAGCGGATCTGGTCAGCGAAATTCGCCCGGTCAAGCATCCGTATCAGGAGCAGGGTATCAAGGCGCAAAAAGGCGTGGAGTTCTGAATGGTGCGACATTGCCCCGCGCTGTTGATCAGCGCACCCGCCTCCAACAACGGCAAGACTACGGTCACCGCTGCACTGGCGCGTCATCATCGTAATCAGGGTCGCAAGGTCGTGGTGTTCAAGACCGGGCCGGACTTTCTGGATCCGATGATTTTGCAGCGGGCCAGTGGCGGTGTGGTGCATCAGCTCGATCTGTGGCTGGCCGGTGAAGCGGCGTGTCGTCAACTGCTGTACGAGGCCGCCGGCGAGGCAGACCTGATATTGATCGAAGGCGTGATGGGGTTGTTTGACGGCGCGCCGTGCAGCGCTGATGTCGCAGAACGCTTCGGCATTCCTGTGCTGGCGGTGATCGACGCGACCGGACTGGCGCAAACCATCGGCGCGATTGCGGCCGGTCTGGCTGGCTACCGACCGACCGTAACGCTGGCGGGTGTGCTCGCCAATGCGGTGGCCAGCGACCGCCATGAAGAAATGCTGATGCAAGGTATGCCTGCCGCCATCCGTTACCTTGGCGGTGTCCGCCGCAATGCGCTGTTTGCGTTGCCCCGTCAGCATCTGGGCTTGTTGCCTGCCGATGCGGTGAGCGATCTCGATGCACGACTGGATGCACTGGCTGCCTGTATTGCGCCGCTTGCAGTTGCTGCATTGCCTGCCGACGTCGCATTTACCCGTGCCGATTGCGCGCCGCCGGCACGCCTGTTGCAGGGGGTGCGTATCGGTGTCGCCCGTGATGCGGCGTTTTCTTTTTTGTATCCGGCCAATCTGGCATTGCTGGAAGCGATGGGTGCGACGCTGCATTTTTTTTCGCCGCTGGCCGATGCGACTTTGCCGGAGATCGACAGTATGTATTTGCCCGGTGGATTTCCGGAGCTGCATCTGGCTGCGCTGCAAAATAATCAGGCGATGCATGCCGCATTGCGCGCCCATGTCGCTGCCGATAAACCGCTCTATGCCGAGTGTGGCGGCCTGCTGTATCTGCTGGAATCACTGACCGACAAAGCCGGTCAGCCGGCGGCGATGACTGCACTGTTGCCGGGGACGGCGCAGATGCAAAGCAAGCTGCAGGGCCTTGGCTATCAAAGCGCAGCTATGCCCGGTGGTGTGTTGCGCGCGCATACTTTTCACTACTCGCAGATCAGCATGCGGCTCACGCCGGCCGCGTGGGGCGAGCGGCTTTTCAATACCTCGGCAGGCGAGGCAATCTATCAGGTAGGACGATTGACGGCGACGTATCTGCATTGCTATTTCCCGTCCAATCCGGTTGCCGCAGCCCGGCTGTTTTTATCATGAACCGCTTTTCCAACGACGACATCGCCGCCGTCTATCGGGTGATTGCCGAGCGGCGCGACGTGCGGCATTTTTTGTCGGACCCGATTGATCCGGACTTGATGGTGCGGGTACTGCAGGCAGCGCATCTGGCGCCTAGTGTTGGTTTCATGCAGCCGTGGCGGTTCATCCGGATTGTTGATCCGGCGCAGCGGCAAGCGGTGTACGAACTGGTTGAACAGGAACGCATCGCCACCGCACACGCCCTCGCGCAGCGTGAAGATGAATTCATGCGCCTGAAAGTGGAAGGCATTCGCGAGTGCGGCGAAGTGCTGGTGGTGGCCTTGATGGATCGGTGCGAAGAGCATGTCTTTGGTCGCCGTACGCTACCCGAAATGGATCTGGCATCGGTGTCCTGCGCGATTCAAAATATGTGGCTGGCGGCGCGGGCAGAAGGCATCGGCATGGGTTGGGTGTCGATGTTCGAGCCGGAACAATTAAAGCAGTTGTTGCAGATGCCGGCCGGTGCCAAGCCGATTGCGATTCTCTGCCTCGGCCACGTCGCTGCTTTTTATGCCAAGCCGATGCTGGAACAGCAGGGTTGGGCAGCGCGGCAGTCCTTGTCGGACCTGCTGTTTGTTGATCGCTGGGGTGCGATCGAATCTCCTGCGGTGCCGGAATGACGGTTGTTGCCATGGGTACCAGCGCAGGTTTGTCGGCACGCAAACGATCACTCGTTGTGGTCGGCTTGCTTGTCATCGCAGCTCTGGTTGCGCTGCTGGTAGCGGGGATGACCGGGTCGGTATCGTTATCCTTGCCGGAGATTCAGACAGCCGCCAGCACCCTGCTCGCCGGTGGCGATGCGTCACTGGCGTCGACCGTACTCGGCTTGCGCCTCGCGCGCGCCGCATCGGCCTTCGTCACTGGCGCGATGCTCGCGCTGGCCGGGGTGATGATGCAGGCATTGCTGCGCAATCCACTGGCCGATCCGTATGTGCTGGGGGTGTCGGGCGGGGCGGCGGTCGGGGCGCTGGCGGCCATGCTTTTTTTCAGTGCGGCATGGATGATTGATGCCGCCGCGTTTGCCGGTGCGCTGATGGTAGCGCTGCTGCTGTTTGTGCTGGTACACCGCGATCTGCGTGGCGGCGCGGGCCGGGGCGATCGTTCGCTGTTGCTGCTGAGCGGCGTGGTGGTCGCATCGGGCTGCGGCGCACTGGTCACCTTGATGCTGTCGATTGCACCCGATAGCCGCTTGCGCGGCATGGTGTTCTGGCTGATCGGCGACGTGTCGGGGTCGACCTTGCGCGGTTTGCCGTGGCTGATACTCGCCGGTGCCTTGCTGTTATCGCTGCGCTTTGCGCGGGCGATTAACATCATGGCATTGCATGCCGATGCGGCGCTGACATTGGGTGTACCGGTCGCGCGCTTGCGTCGCGGATTGTTTTTTTGTGCGGCGTTGCTGACCGCCGCTGCGGTCAGCAACGCGGGCAGTATCGGGTTTGTCGGCCTGATCGTGCCGCATGCCTGTCGCTTTGCACTCGGTCCCGACCACCGGTTGTTACTGCCCGCGTC
This sequence comes from Bradyrhizobium sp., assembly GCA_047621665.1. Lineage (GTDB taxonomy): Bacteria > Pseudomonadota > Gammaproteobacteria > Burkholderiales > Burkholderiaceae_D > Actimicrobium. The sequence continues at coordinate 4,797 of JBLHMB010000061.1, forward strand.
GGTGCTGGTCGGCGGGACATTTTTGCTGCTGGCCGATACGCTCGCGCGCACCGTGGTCGCACCGCAGCAACTGCCGGTGGGCGTGATCACTGCGCTGATTGGCGTGCCGCTCTTTTTGCTGCAACTGCATCATCTGCGGAGAAGCACCGGATGATGCAGACGAGGGACCTTAGCCTGCAGGTGGCAGGTCGCGTGCTGATCGACGCGCTGGACTGGCAGATCACAGCAGGGCAATGCTGGTGCGTCGTCGGTCGTAACGGCGCGGGCAAGAGCACGCTGCTCACTGCGCTGGCGGGCTTGCGCCCACCGGATCGCGGCACGGTGCAGGTGGCAGGGCGCGCGCTGGCCGACTGGCCGTTGCAGGCGCTGGCACGCGAGCGTGCTTATCTGCCGCAGGGTCACAATGATGCGTTCAGTTATTCGGTGATCGATACCGTGCTGTCGGCGCGGCATCCGCACCATGGCGCTCGCTACTGGGAGTCCGACGATGATCATCAGATGGCACACGCAGCGTTGACGACCATGGATGTGGCCGACCTGGCACAGCGCGATGTGCGGTCGCTGTCGGGTGGCGAGCGGCAGCGGGTAGCCATTGCTGCAGTGCTGGCGCAAGACACCCCGCTGCTGTTGCTCGATGAACCGGCCAATGCCCTCGATCTGGCGCATCAGGTCAGCGTCATGCAGTTGTTGACATCGCTGCGCCGGGATGCGGGCAAGGCGATCGTGATGGTCAGCCATGATTTGAATCAGGTGCAGTCGGTCGCAAGTCACGTGCTGCTGCTGATGGGAAATGGCCAATGGCAGGCCGGTACGGTGGCGCAGATGATGACCAGCACACTGCTCGGCGATTGTCTCGGTCACCCTATCGATATCGTGCGTCACGGCACCCGACTTCTTTTTCTTCCGGCAGAAATTGGCAATGAATAATCAACTCTCAGGGCGCAGTACCGTGTCGCGGGCAACCTCATGACCCGCATGCTGATTCTGGGCGGCGCACGCTCCGGCAAAAGTGCACATGCCGAAAGGCTGGCCGCTACCAGCGGCAAAGAAGTCATTTACATCGCCACGGCGCAAGCACGCGACGACGAGATGGCAGCGCGCATCGACTTGCATCGCCAGCAGCGTCCGGCCGGCTGGACCACGATCGAAGAACCGCTGGCGCTTGGCGCTGCGATGCGCGCGCGCAGCACGCCCGATAACCTGTTGCTGATCGATTGCCTGACCGTCTGGCTGTCGAATCTGCTGTTTGCCGACGGGCTGGATTTTCCCGAGGTTGGCCGGATTACTGCACCGCCGACTTTCGTGGCGCAGCGCACTCTGTTTATGCAGGCGCTGGAACAGGTTCCCGGCGACATCGTGCTGGTATCGAATGAAGTCGGCATGGGCATCATCCCGCAAGGGGCGATTACGCGCTGGTATGTCGATGAAGCTGGGCGCTTGAATCAAGCCGTCGCCGCGGTGTGCGAGCGGGCGGTGTGGGTCGCGGCGGGCTTGCCGTTGATGTTGAAGGGCGCGCCATGCTGATGGCGTTGGGCATGCCGGTGATCGCACTGCTGGTCGTCGCAGGCGTGCTGCTCGATCTGATGTTGGGCGAAGCGCGACGCTGGCATCCGCTGGTGGGTTTCGGCAATCTGGCAAACGCACTGGAGCGTTGGCTCAACAAGCCCGACCGGTCCATCCTGTGTGGCGCACTGGCCTGGCTGCTTGCGGTACTGCCGCCGGTGATTGCTGCCATCTGGCTGATACGCATCGCCGCGTCGACCAGTTTCTGGCTGGTCGCCTTGCTGCATGTATTGCTGCTGTATTTCAGCATCGGACTACGCAGCTTGCGTGACCACTTGCTGCCGATTGCAACCGCGTTGGCAGCGCAGGATTTGCCGCTGGCGCGCGCGTTGACGGCGCGTATTGTCAGCCGTGATACGGCCGATGCCAGCGCCAGCGATCTGGCCAAGGCCGGGGTCGAATCGCTGCTCGAAAACGGTAACGACGCGGTCTTCGGTACCTTGTTCTGGTTTGTCATCGCCGGTGGTCCGGGTGCTTTGCTGTTTCGTCTTGCGAACACCCTCGATGCGATGTGGGGCTATCGGACGCCGCGCTATCTGCGCTTTGGTCGGGTCGCGGCACGCATCGATGATGGCTTGAACTGGGTACCGGCGCGCTTGACGGCGCTGTCGTATGCGCTGCTCGGCAACACCGCCAACGCGTTGTGGTGCTGGCGTACACAGGCACCCGCGTGGTCGAGTCCGAATGCCGGACCGGTGATGTCTGCCGGCGCCGGTGCGCTTGGTCTGGCGCTCGGCGGTGCGGCGCGTTATGACGGTGAGATCGAATCCCGGCCTGCACTGGGCCGGGGCGAACCCGCTGCCGGGCGCGACATCGCACGTGCCTGGCATCTGGTGCTCGGTACCTGCGCGCTGTGGACTGGTGTGATCGGGCTTATAGGGTTCTTACTTTGGTTGAAGGGATAAGCATGCTTGAACATGGAGGCAACCTCCGGGCGGCGATGGCGCAATTTGCGCGTCCGCCATCGGAGTGGATCGATTTGTCGACCGGAATCAATCCGCTGATGTACCCGACGCCGGCAGTGCATGCCGACGCCTGGCAGCGCTTGCCGGAACCGTCTCCCGCGTTGCTTGCTGCAGCGTGCCGCTATTACGGTGCGCCGGCATTATTGCCGGTGGCCGGCACGCAAGCGGCGATCCAGGCGTTACCGCAATTGCGCGCGCGCTCGCGTGTGGCGGTGGTCTCTCCCACCTATGCCGAACATGCGCATCAATGGCGACGTGCGCTGCACGACGTGCGGGAAGTCAGCCATGCCGGGCTCGATGTCGACGTTGATGCCGTGATCGCTGCCTGCGACGTGCTGGTGCTGTGCAATCCGAACAATCCGACCGGCGCACGCATTGCGCCCGCATGCCTGCTCGACTGGGCCGGGCGGTTGGCTGCGCGCGGTGGCTGGCTGATCGTGGACGAAGCTTTTGGCGATATGGAGCCCGCGTTGAGCGTGGCGCAATGTAGCGACCGCGCCGGTTTGATCGTCTTGCGCTCGGTAGGCAAATTTTTTGGTCTGGCCGGGTTGCGACTGGGTTTCGTTGCCGCAGAGCGCAGTATCTTGAAGGCACTTGAAGACGAAATCGGACCGTGGTCAGTCAGCGGCCCGGCGCAGCAAATCGGCTGCGCGGCGCTGGCCGATATCGGCTGGCAGACAGCGATGCGTGTACAACTAACCGATGCCGGCCTGCGCTTGCAGCAACTGCTTGCCGATCACGCCATCGCATCAAACGGTACGGCGTTATTTCAATGGTGGCCTGAACCCGACGCAGTGGCCTTTTGCCAGCATTTTGCCGAAGCAGGTATCTGGGTTCGGCTATTTACTGCCGGTGCAGGGGGAATACGACTCGGCTTGCCGCCCGATGAAGCGGGATGGCAGCGTCTGAGTGACGGATTGGCGGGATGGATTTCACGACAGGGCAAGCAATGAAAATCGGATGGATATTAATGGGCTGGTTTGTAATACAGACAGCCGCAGCCGCAGCAGTAACGGCACGCGATGACGCCGGACATGTCATCACCCTGGCGCAACCAGCGCAGCGCGTCGTGTCGCTGGCCCCGCACGCGACCGAATTATTGTTTGCCGCCGGTGCTGCAGAGCGGGTGGTTGGCGTGCTGTCGCGCAGTGATTTTCCGGCAGAAGCCAAGCGCCTTCCCGTAGTAGGCGATAGCCGCCAGATCGACATCGAACGGCTACTGGCCTTGAAACCGGATTTGCTGGTGGTGTGGTTGCATGGCAGTTCGGCGCGTCAGCTGGAGCAGTTGCAGCAGCTCGGTATTCCGCTGTTTTACAGCGAGCCGCACAAGCTTGACGAGATTCCCGATGCCGTCGTGCGTCTGGGTCAATTGCTCGGTACCGACGCGGTGGCGGCAAAGCGCGCGGCGCAATTGCGGCAGACGCTATCAACATTGACGGCACGCTACGCCGGTCGCTCGACCGTGCGCGTGTTCTATCAGGTCTGGAGCAAACCGCTCTACACGTTAAATGGCCGGCATATTGTCAGCGATGCGATACGGTTGTGCGGCGGCGAAAATATCTTTGACCGCCTCGCCACGACGGCCCCCATCGTCAATATCGAAGCCGTGCTGCAAGCAAACCCCGAAGCCATCGTCACCGGATCGAATCTGCAGCAGACCGAGACCGGACTCGCGCTATGGCAAGCCTACCCGGCACTGCTGGCCGTCAAAAACAACAATCTGTTTGCCATCGACGCCGACTTGCTCAACCGTGCCGGCCCGCGCCTGATCGACGGCACTGCCGCCTTGTGCGAAAAACTCGATAGTGCGCGCAACCACCGGAGCGCCACCCCATGAAGTTTCCGTTTCAAACGCTGATGGTGCAAGGGACGACATCGGACGCCGGCAAGACCACCGTGGTCGCTGCGTTGTGCCGCCTGCTGGCGCGCGAGGGCGTCAAGGTCGTGCCCTTCAAGCCGCAGAACATGGCGCTCAACAGTGCGGTCACCGCCGATGGTGGCGAGATCGGACGTGCCCAGGCGTTGCAGGCGCAAGCCGCCGGACTGCTGCCGCATACCGACATGAACCCGGTGCTACTGAAGCCGTCGAGCGATACCGGTGCGCAGGTCATCATTCATGGCAAGGTGCGCGCCGACATGCATGCGCGCGATTATCACGTCTATAAAACCGTGGCGATGCAAGCGGTGCTGGAATCGTACCGACGCCTCTGCGATCAGTACGAGGTCGTCATCGTCGAGGGTGCGGGCAGCCCGGCCGAGGTGAATTTGCGTGAGCGTGATATTGCCAATATGGGCTTTGCGGAAGCCGTCGATTGCCCGGTGATTCTGGTCGCCGACATTGATCGTGGCGGCGTTTTTGCGCATCTGATCGGCACGCTGGCGTGCTTGTCGGAGAGCGAGCGTAACCGCATCGTCGGTTTTGTGATCAACCGTTTTCGCGGTGATGTCGGCCTGCTGGAGCCCGGTCTGGAATGGCTGGAAAAGCAGACGGGCAAACCGGTGCTGGCGGTACTGCCGTATCTGCAGGGGTTGTTTCTGGATGCCGAAGACGGCATTCAGTCTGCGCAAGTCGAGACGGGCAAATTTCGCGTACTGGTGCCGGTATTGCCGCGCATTAGCAACCATACGGACTTTGATGCACTGCGCGCGCATCCCGACGTCGACCTGCAGTTCATACGTGCCGGGCAGGCGATCCCGGCAGCGGATCTGATCATACTCCCCGGTAGTAAAAGCACCCGTTCTGATCTGGCGTGGCTCAAGGCGCAAGGCTGGCCCGCTGCGCTGACGCGGCATTTGCGCTACGGCGGCAAAGTGCTGGGTATTTGCGGTGGCTTCCAGATGCTGGGCAAGACGATCACCGATCCCCTTGGAGTGGAAGGAAAGCCCGGATCAGATGACGGCATCGGTCTGATCGATATCGACACCGAACTGCGCAAAGACAAGCGCGTGGAAACCGTGACGGGCAGATGCCGGTTTGCAGATGCCCCCGTGAGTGGTTATGAAATCCACATGGGTGTATCCACCGGCAGCGCGCTTGCCCATCCGGCTTTTGAGATTGACGGCCAGGCCGAAGGTGCCCGATCTGCCGACGATCAAATCATGGGGACGTACTTGCATGGTTTCATGGACACGCCTGCGGCATGCCACGCGATATTGTCGTGGGCGGGATTGCATAGCGAAAAGCTGATCGATCTCGGTCAAATCAGAGAAAACAGCCTCGACCGCGTCGCCGATATGGCTCTTCCACTAAAACAAAAAATCGAGCTGCTGGCACCCTTTTTCTAAAAGGATCAGCAAGTTGTTGGAAGACGCAGCCACCAAGGCATCGTTTTGAACTAAACGCCAAAAAATCGCCATCAAGGGCCAAATTGGAAAGTATCGGGCACTGATTGCCAAGTCCGATTTGCGCCCGTCCAAAAGTCACCTCACACCGCACCATTTGTCCGTACCCGGATTTGAAGTGCACCAACACCGAAATTTTTTAAGTTGCGGTACGCACTGCGGTGGACTCCGCTGGCGGCGACGCATCTACTGCAGCATACAATATTTGTATGCTGTCATCTAAATATTGATCTGGGCATATGCCTTCTTTAAGGCCAACATAAGGGGAACCACTGGAAAGGATCAAGATGCACAATTACAGAAATTTCATAGGAAATTGCTTTGTCGATCCTGGCGATGCGCTGGCAATTTCAGTACAAGATCCAGCGAACGGAAAAATGATAGGACGCGTGTACGAGGCGACGCAGGCGCAGGCCGTACAGGCTTGCGAAGCGGCAGCGGCGGCACAGACTACCTGGCGCAAACTTCCCGGCGTTGAGCGCGCTCGCTATTTGCAGCGCCTGGCCGATGCGCTGGTTGCCCGCGCCGATGCAATCGGGGAAATGTTGGCTCTGGAATCGGGCAAGAGTGTTGCCGATGCCAGCAGCGAAGCCCTGTACGCCGCTGATATCACCCGCTATCACGCCGAATGGGGTCGCCGTATTGAAGGTGAAGTCCTTCCCAGCGACAGTACCTCTGAAAACCTGTTGCTGCTGCGTGAACCCATCGGAGTCGTCGTTTGTCTGATTCCATTCAACTTTCCCGTTTATACGCTTTTGCGAAAAATCGCACCGGCTTTAATCGCTGGCAATACCGTCGTAGTGCGACCGAGTAACAACACGCCATGCTCTGCGTTTGAAATTGCACAGGCGGTACTCGACGCGGGGCTTCCACCGGGTGTGGTCAATATCATGGCGATGAGCCATGCAACTGCTGAGGCCGTCTGCACACATCCGGCAGTAGGCATGATTACCCTGACCGGCAGCGTCGCTGCGGGTCGCAAGGTGCTTCAGTATTCACAAGCGAATATCGCTAAATCATCGCTGGAGCTAGGTGGAAAAACGCCTGCCATCATCGAACCGGACGCCGACCTTAAAAAAGCAGCGGCCGAGATCGTCGTCTCGAAAACCAGTCACTGCGGACAGGTTTGCACCGCAGTCGAACGTGTCTACGTTCATAAGCAGGTCCATGCGGAGTTCCTGACCTTGTTAAAAGAGGCGATGGCTGCGAAAAACTGGGGCGACCGCCGGGAAAATCCTGACCATATGGGCCCGCTTCTCAACGCACCTGCACGTCTTCACATCCATGGGATGGTGGAGCGGGCGCTGGCTGATGGTGCGCAGCTGGAGTGTGGCGGCGTCATTCCCGAAGGGCCGGGGTATTTTTATCCACCGACCTTGCTCTCTGCATGCCGGCATGACATGGAAATTGTGCAGGAAGAAATTTTCGGGCCGGTTCTGTGCGTGATGTCTTATGACACGATCGAGCAGGCTCTGGCACTGGCGAACGATCATCAGTTCGGACTTGCTTCCGTCCTGTACAGCGAGAGTTATCGAACGGCGATGCTGGTCGCAAATAACATTGAAGCTGGTGAACTCTACGTTAACCGGACGCCAGCTGATCCTTATCAAGGCTACCACTCGGGATGGAAACGCTCCGGTCTGGGCGGTGATGACGGTAAGCACGGCATGCTGGAATTTACCCAAACGCGACTGGTGGTGCTGAAATATTAAGGCTGAACTTCATCGCATTGAGTCAACTGAAAACATGGATTTAATCCTCATCCGGCGCGCGATCATGTCCATGAACAGAGGGACTTTCGTAGAAGCCGGGTGCACAAAAAATAGATAGGCGGAGACATGACACCAACTCTAGCTACGGCCAAAGTGGTACCGGCGTCTTTGCGTGCCAATGCAAAGCGCTATTTTCAATTTTCATTGTTATTGCTGGCGGCCGGAAGTATCTATCCGCTGTTGTACCTGCGGCAAAGTTACGAAATCACTGTGCTCAAAGCATTTGACCTCACCAGTGCAGACCTGAACGGGTTTTACGCCATCCTTGGTGTGGTGTACGCGCTGAGCTATTTACCCAGTGGCTGGCTGGCAGACAAATTTTCACCACGACTGTTAATCGCCTTTTCGCTATGGCTGGTCGGTGCGCTTGGTTTCTGGTTTTCTACCTATCCGTCGAAAATGGCGTTGAGCATCATTTTCACCGGCTGGGGAATCGCTGCCGGGCTCACTTTTTGGGCTGCTCTGATTAAGGGAGTCAAGCTACTAGCGGAAAGTGCCGAGCAAGGAAGATTTTTCGGCATACTCGACGGCGGACGCGGTTTGATCGAAGCGGTTCTCGCCACCATCGCAGTCAGTATTTTTGCTTACATGAGCAGTCTGGGCGCGCCGCCGCAAGAAATTCTGCAGCCGGTTATTTATTTGTATTCCATCACTTGCGTGGTGATCGGCGTCCTGGTCCTCATTTTTCTCTCGGGCAGTCAAGAAGACCGTAGCGACGATGACGCTGCCGGGCAGGATGCCGGCGCGTTCGCCAACTTCCTGGCGGTAGTGAAAATTCCGCAGATATGGCTGTTGGCTTTCATCGTGTTCACCGGCTATCAATTGTTCTGGGCGACCTATTCGTTTTCGGCCTATTTGCAGGAGGGGTATCAGGTCACTGCAGTGGCCGCTGGCGTCATCATCGTCGCCAAATTATGGACGCGCCCGCTGGCCGGCATCGCGGCCGGATTTCTGGGGGATCGCTTTTCCAGTCACCTGGTCTTAGCCACCAGCATGACGCTGGCATCGCTCGGCTTGTTGTCTCTGGGTTTTTTCCCGCAGGCTATCAGTACGTATTTCTTGTTGATCGTAGTGATCCTGATCGGGGGCATGACCTACGCTGTGCGTGGCTTGTACTGGGCGCTTCTGGATGGGTGCAACGTGTCGGTAAAAATGGCAGGAATGGCGATTGGGGTCGTGTCCGTCATCGGCTATTTACCGGATGTTTTTTTACCAATGATTAATGTCGCGATCATGGCCCGATACCCTGGCGTGGAGGGGTACCACCTTTATTACTCTTACATTGCCGTGTGCGGATTATTAGGCGCAGGAGTCAGTGTGTACTTTGGAAATATGACAAATACAAAGAAAGCAGGACAATGAAAATTATCTCAATGAAGTCGCATGTGGTCGCCGTACCTCCGCCCTATGTTGGCGGCATGTACTGGATTTTCGTTACCTTAAAAACCGATTGCGGTATTGAAGGTGTCGGTGAAATCTACGCATCCACCTTCCATCCCCGTGTGATGGTGCACGCCATCGACGATGTTTTCGAACGCTATCTTCTGGATCACGATCCGCACCACATCGAACGATTCTTTCGGGAGACGTATTCCAGTGGATTTACCCAGCGCCCGGATTTGACCATGATGGGGGTGGTCAGCGGTCTGGAAATGGCGTGTTGGGACATCATCGGTAAAGCCGCTAACAAACCCGTGTACGAATTAATCGGTGGCCGGGTGCATGAACGTTTGCGCTCTTACACCTACCTGTACCCGAAGAACGCCGAAGGCGTGTTCGATTATGACGATATCGATCTGTCGGTGAAATGCGCGGTAGAGCAGATGGAGAAAGGATTCACTGCGATCAAGTTCGATCCTGCCGGCCCGTATTCTGCGTATTCCGGACATCATATTTCGCTGGAAGTACTGGATAAATCGGAAGAGTTTTGTCGCCGCATCCGCGAGGCAGTCGGCAACCGGTGCGATTTGTTGTTTGGTACGCATGGGCAGATGACGCCGGCGTCGGCCATTCGTCTCGCCAAACGACTAGAAAAATACGATCCGATGTGGTTTGAAGAGCCGGTGCCGCCAGGACAGGCAGATGCCATGGCGAAAGTGGCCGACAAAACCAGCATCCCGATTGCTACTGGTGAGCGACTGACTACCAAATATGAATTCTTTGATCTGCTCAACCGTGGTGCGGCATCTATCTTGCAGATGAATCTGGGGCGGGTCGGCGGGATACTGGAGGCGAAGAAAATCGCCAGCATGGCGGAAGCCTATTACGTGCAGATCGCTCCACATTTGTATAACGGACCAATCGGTGCCGCCGCCAGCATTCAGTTAGCGACGGCAACGCCCAACTTCCTGATTCAGGAAAGCATCAACACTTGGGATGGATTTCATTCCGCTATTCTCAAAAAACCACTGCAATGGGAAGACGGATTCATTATTCCGTCGACTGAACCAGGACTGGGAGTGGAGTTGAATATGGACGTGGTGGAGGCCAATTCTCCCTATGAGGGAAAGAAATTGCATATCTCGATGGACCCAAAACCTTTCGACGTCAAAACACAATCGTCTGAAAGCTGGAAGAACCGCTGGAATGGCGGGGCGACGAATGGAGTTTGATTTCATTGTCATTGGTGCGGGTTCTGCCGGATGCATTCTGGCGCACCGCCTCAGTGAAAGCGGAAAACATAGCGTTCTGTTGTTGGAAGCGGGTGGTATGGACAAGTCCCTCTGGTTGAAATTGCCGGTAGGTTTCGCCAAGACGTACTACCACCCGAAGTACAACTGGATGTATTACACCGAGCCGGAAGCCAACATGAACGAGCGGAAGTTGTATGCGCCGCGTGGAAAAGTCGTGGGAGGGTCAGGCGCGATCAATGCCATGATTTACGTACGAGGTCAGCCCGCTGATTTCGACGATTGGGCGGCGGCGGGTAATCCCGGGTGGACTTATCAGGATGTGCTGCCTTATTTCAAAAAGGTGGAATCGCATCCGCTGGGTGATACGGATTTTCATGGCGCGCATGGTTTGATCGGCATTACGCCGATGGAAGCGGGAGCGCATCCGATTTGTCATGCCTATTTGCAGGCATGCAGGGAGGCTGGGTACACGATTAATCACGATTTTAATGGCGAGCATTTTGAAGGTGCCGGAATTTATGAAACCAATATTCGCAACGGCAAGCGGGACTCCAGTGGTACCGCCTATCTGCATCCGGCTCTGAAACGGCCCAATATGACGTTGGAATGCGATGCGCAGGTGCAGCGTATTCTGTTTGAAAAGAATGACGATGGTCGTCCGCGTGCAGTCGGCGTCGAAGTCATTCAAGAAGGACGCACACGCAGATTCAACGCGAAGCGGGAAGTCATTTTGTCAGCAGGTGCGGTGGATTCTCCTAAAGTGCTGCAATTATCCGGTGTAGCAGATCCGGCGCTGCTGGCACGAAACGAGATTGCGCTGGTGCATTCCTTGCCAGCAGTAGGGCAACATTTGCAAGACCATTTAGGCGTTTCGTTTTACTACGAAGCCAATCGTCCAACCTTGAACGATGATCTGGGTACCTTGTGGGGGCAGGTCAAGGCCGGGATGCAGTATCTGTTCAAGCGCACCGGACCGTTAGCGATGAGCGTCAATCAGGCAGGAGGATTTTTCAAGGGAACCGCAGCGGAAGACCATCCTAATCTGCAGCTTTATTTCAATCCCTTGTCGTACACGATTCCCAATAATCCGAACGCCAAACTGAAACCCGATCCCTATTCTGGTTTTCTGCTCTTTTTTAATCCCTGCCGACCTACCAGCCGGGGAACCGTGGAAATCGCTTCCCGCAATCCGGCTATCCCCGCACAAATCCGTCCCAATTATTTGAGCACGCAAAAAGACATCGAAGAAGTGGTACAAGGAAGCCGGTTGATCCGGGCGCTGGCGCAAAAGCCAGGACTCGCCAATGTGATCAAGAAAGAAATTTCACCCGCCCAATCCGTAAAAAGTGATGAGGACATGTTGCAGTTTTTTAGAGAGCAGGCCGGATCGATTTACCATTTGTGCGGTTCATGCGCAATGGGGCCTGACGCATCAACGGCGGTGGTGTCGGCACAGCTGAAGGTACATGGGATTGATGGTCTGCGGGTGGCAGATGCCTCGATTTTTCCCAATATTACTTCTGGCAATATCAATGCGGCGACCATGATGGTGGCGGAACGGGCGGCGGAAATGATCCTGTCAGAGGCCAACTAAAGCAGTCGTATCCACCCTATTTACAAACCGGTCATCGCTTGTCTGCATGGCCGGTTTTCATTTGTGGCGATACGGTTGTTTATTGCTGAAACGCTGGATCATCCAGGAGCGGAAGGCGGAAATGGCTTCATCCAGCAAATCGTCGGAATGGGTCAGTAAATAATAGCTATAGCCATCATCGACCCAGACATCGTACGGTTGTACCAGCGCACCGCTGCGTAATTCGTCCTCGAATAGCAGCGGATCGAGCAGGGCAATGCCGGTACCACTCATGGCGTACCGGGCGGCCAGACTGGCAGTTTCGAACACCAGTCCACGGTCGATCTTGACACCCGGCAGTTCTGCCTGCCTTACAAAATGTTCCCATAGGCGATGCCGCGACTGGCCATCCAGGATGACGTGCACGATTTCATTTTTGGAGATAAAAGCAGCCAGATCGCAAGGAGGTTGCTCTTGTACCAAGGAGGGATGGCACAGCGGTGTCAGCCGTACGTGCCAGAGAAGATCAGCGATCAAATCGTTGACATCGGGCTTGGCATAGACCACTGCCACATCGCTGCTACTGAACGGCACGCCGACATTGTTGTGAATCACTATATCGAGAATCACATCGAGAAATGCTGAACGGAATTCACGCAGGATGGGCACTGCCAGATTGTGTGCGAAGGTCGACGGCATTTGCATCCGCAGCACTCTGCGCGACGATGCGCCGTACTTCTGTATATCCTTGAGAACATGCTCAATCTGGTCGAATGACCTGGTGAGCACAGGCAGTACCGCACGGCCCGCTTCGGTGAGCTCCAGGTGCTGATGCTTGCGGTAGAACAGCTTCACTTCCAATAAATTTTCCAGCGTCAGAATGTGACGGCTGACCGCGCTTTGCGATACGAACAGGCTGTTTGCCGCGGCGGTAACGCTCAAATGTTTTCCTGCTGCTTCGAATGCGCGCAAAGCGTTTAGGGGTAACCAGCGACGATCCATAGGTCTCTCTCTTTTTTTATCAGTGCACTTTGTTATTCTTGTCATCACCGACCGTTTTTCGGCACGGCCTGTTGTGCATTCTATTTTAATCAGCGTGAATGGAATGGACGCCTTGGATCACGGCAACTGCATCACACCACGCATAGGCGTTGTGAGCGTTACCTTGTCGATTGAGGAGGGGTGCAATGTGGTGAAGGTCGTACTTCGCCGCGAACCGTCAGTCTCGGTTGTCAAGACTGCTTTTTTTCTGCTCATATTCATCACGATGAATTTCGCCGGCGGCGTAACGTTCCTGAAGGATGTCCAGTGCAGTTTTCTGCGGCTTCTTATCGTTTCTGCCACCAGAACCGGGCAATCGCCCCAACAGTGCGACGATCAAAACAATAATCAAAATACAGAAAATCGCCATGCCAATTATGCCGATACCCATTCCTGCTCCCATTCCAGCCCAGCCTTGCCCGTTCATCATGTTTGTCCACCTTGCCGTCCTCTTTATTAAAATTTCTTGCGATGAGGCCGCTATTTAAATTGATTAAGATAATTCTAGTATCAGTGAAATCAATGATTTATCTTGCACCCCTATTAGAGGCCTCGGATACAAACGGCAAGACTGGTACCCGAGTGCGTTTGCGCTGATGTTGTTGATGTTGTTGATAGTTGTTAGTAAATCGGCTTTTTGAGGACTCGCATTCGACGCGCTTTTCAGCTCAAATTAAGTGCAAATGAAAATCCGGCCGCGCTCATATTATCTGCAAATGTGCTTGCATTTATCCGTGTCGGCTCGCATTCCATTTTCGTGTGCCCACTCTAACTGCAAATTAAATGTTGGTATAAAGCCATTTAAAATAGAATCGAAACGTTGAAGTTGGCGGTCGGCTATCGACCCAAGTCAGTCGCTGCCGGTGCCGGATAAAGCGGCTGATTCGTCTTTTGGGTGACCTTCGGTATAAATCGTAGATACCCAGCGATATCAGGGCCACCTCCAATAACCTTGTCCTTCGGGTGTGTGCGTCCCTCGTTGACCGGAACCTTTTCAAAATCAAATGGGCTGATTCCTTCCAGGCAGGCGACATTTATTCCGTATTGATCGGGGTTCGACCGGCGCTGATGGTGGGTGTATATCCCGCACCTCGAGCAGAAGTAGTGTTTTGCTTGCATGGTATTGAACTCATACAGCGTCAACCACTCTTGGCCGGCAATAAATTCTATGTCTTGAAGCGCCGCTGAAACGGCGATTGCGCCACGCATTCGGCAGTAGGAGCAGTTACAGCGTCGCGCAGTCTTCAACCCGTCGGTAAGGCGAACGTGAAAGCGTACTGCTCCACAATGACATGAGGCTCGCAACTGGTCGGCATTAGTATCCATATTTCCCCCTTTGTGCATGACCACTTTTGTTTGAAAGCGGAAATTGCACGCAGGCGATTGTACCGTACAGGTGTACCCCAACGAGCCACTTGAGCGAGACGATATTGTTGTCTCATTAGGGTTATATTTACGTGGCGGTCATGCTAATTTTTACATGTCTAAATCTTAACGGAACGAGCCTTGCCATGGCACTCTACGGATATGCCCGCGTCTCGAGTATTGATCAGGATTTCGCTCTACAGGAGCAAACCTTGCGTGCTGCCGGTTGCGATGTGGTTCGGGCCGGGAAGGCGAGCGGCCGCAGTCGCGCCGGCCGCACCGGGCTGGCGACGTTGCCCGATTTCCTGCGGCGGGGCGACACGCTGGTCGTGACCAGAATCGACCGTCTAGCCCGCAGGATAAAAGATCTTCAGGGCATCGTGCAAATTCTGAAGGAGCGCGGCGTCACCCTCAAAGCGACCGTGCAACCCATCGATACCCGCAGCGCGGCGGGCAAGGTGTTCCTCGATATGCTGGGCGTGTTCGCTGAATTCGAAACCAACCTGCGGCGCGAGTGCCAGCAAGACCGTTACACTGCGCCGCCTTCAGCAGATACTGAAGGAAGAAAACCGCGTATCCGTTGCCAAATCAATGTTGGTGGAAAAGCACAGCATCCAGATCGCCGCCCGGATTTCGGCGCTTTACTATGACCTGTCGCAGGACAGGCAGGTGCAGATTCCCAAGCAGGGAGAACGGCGCGAGCGCTAGCTGCAGGAGCTGGTGAAAAAAGGCAAGCGACCGGTAGCGCTGTTCATCGACAAGCACGATCTGAACGGTCACACGCTCCTCGGTCTTAAGCGGCTGATGGAGATGATCGATGATGCCGGCGGCAGGCTTTCGGTGATTCCGGCCGGTCATCCCAAGCTGCGAAGCGACCTGCGCCGGCCGCCGATGGAGGAAATCGGCTGCTGAACCGACATCTTCAGTCTTGACGGTATCGTCGGCAGCCAGTGCAATTACATCCATTGGCTGCTCGCTGTCAGCACTGGAAACAAGGCCGGGCCGGAGGCGATCTTAACGGTCGAGGCGGTCTACATCCTTGCCTCCAAGTTACGCACACCGCTGCAAGTTCAACTGCACTTGACGTTGGGTCCACGCGGTTAGACGGTTAGAAGACACCGCGCGGAGGGCCTGTGGAACCGAAGAATGGCTGTCTACTTTGGAGCAAAGTTAGCGGTAATAGCTTTGTCCCGATTGATGGTGATCGTTGCTGTACTGTTGACGCCACTGAGATCTCCACTCCAGCCAATAAACTTATATCCCGCCACCGGCAATGCACTTACGGTCAGTTGATTAGAGCCAGACTGCAGGGGAGTGAGTTTAATTGCGCCATTGGTTGCCGTTCTGGTTAAAGTGTATGCCGTTGAAGGAACGATGTCCTTTGTTCTGAACGTCAAATCAAACACTCTGTCCGTTTTGAAATTGGCCGGATTATTTATATAATCAAT
>JBLHMB010000062.1:0-20448 GCA_047621665.1 Bradyrhizobium sp.
TATTTCCTGCCATCTGGAGTTTCCGTCTGCCATGCCCGAATTGCCTGAAGTCGAAGTTACCCGCATGGGTATTGCCCCCCATCTGGATGGCCGGATTGTTGCTGCGGTTGTCATGCGTCGCAGCGGACTGCGATGGCCGTTCCCGCCCGATCTTGCCGCGATATTGGCCGGTCGCACCGTGCGATCCACCGGGAGGCGTGGTAAATATCTGCTGATTAATTTCGATCACGGTACGTTGCTGATCCACCTTGGCATGTCCGGCCACTTGCGCATCCTGCCTCTGTCGACTCCGCCGGAAAAGCACGATCATTTTGATCTGGTTGTCAGTGATCAACTGATGCGTCTGACCGATCCACGTCGCTTTGGTGCCGTACTGTGGCATGCGCAGCAGGATGGGCCGCTCGAACAACATGCTCTGCTACGCGGGCTGGGTATCGAGCCGCTGGGCGCAATGATGCTGGCGCACACCCTGTTTCATCAGACGCGTGGCCGCAGCGCAGCGATCAAACAGGTTTTGCTGGCAGGCGATGTGGTGGTTGGCGTTGGCAATATCTACGCATCGGAGAGCTTGTTCCGGGCCCGCATTAACCCAAAAACAGCCGCTGGCCGCATCTCGCTATTACGGTACGCACGCCTGGCCAGCGAGATTCAGGACACGCTGTCGGCAGCAATTGCACAAGGAGGCAGTACTTTGCGTGATTTTGTGGGCGCAAATGGACAGTCGGGCTATTTTCAACAAAGCTATTTCGTCTATGATCGAGGTGGCGAGCCATGTCGCGTATGCGGAACGGCCGTGCGCCAGATCAAACAGGGGCAGCGTTCAACCTTTTATTGCGTGTATTGCCAAAAATAACAGGCGGGCAGCCAGCGACGAATTTTTGTAGTTCCAGTCTGTTAGTAACAAAGCACCGTGAGGAAACAGCGTGAGTGATCTTTTTCGAAAATTCGAGCAGTACGGTGGCTGGCGGGGCGAAGTTCTGACTGCGTTAGCCGCCTATCGCGATCATGTCGAAGCGGTGGAGTTGATGGATCCGGACAGTCAACAGCGTATGGAGCAGATGGCTGTCCGGCTATCGACTGACAAACTGACCGTCGCGTTCGTCGCCGAATTTTCGCGTGGAAAATCGGAGCTGATCAATGCGATTTTCTTCGCCGGCTACGGACAGCGCATCCTGCCCTCGTCGGCTGGCAGAACCACGATGTGCCCGACCGAATTGTTGTACGACGAAACCTTTCCACCCTCGATTCGATTACTGCCGATTGAAACCC
Organism: Bradyrhizobium sp.; assembly: GCA_047621665.1. Lineage (GTDB taxonomy): Bacteria > Pseudomonadota > Gammaproteobacteria > Burkholderiales > Burkholderiaceae_D > Actimicrobium. The sequence continues at coordinate 1,270 of JBLHMB010000062.1, forward strand.
GAGCTCAGGGAAAATCGACGGCCGACCTGAAGTTAGAGCAACAGGCCTGGAGCGTGTTACCTCTGAACCTGTCCTCCGGGGAGGGTATGCAGGAAGCGTTCCGGCAAGTCAGCCTGACCAAACGTGTGACGATCGCGCAAGCGCATAGTTATGGCTTGTACGACGAAAATGATCCGGACCGTGCGTTAGCAGTCGATGCCGATGGCCTGGTTGAAGTGTCGCGCTGGCGACATGCCATCGTCAACTTTCCTCATCCGCTCTTGCAGCAAGGCCTGGTCATCATCGATACGCCGGGGCTCAACGCCATTGGTACCGAGCCAGAGCTGACGTTGAACCTGATTCCCAATGCCCACGTAGTGCTATTCATCCTGGCCGCCGATACCGGTGTGACCAAGAGCGATATTACGATCTGGCGCGACCACATTGGTGCCGGCACCGGTCGCATGGTGGTGCTCAATAAAATTGATAGCATGTGGGACGAGTTGCGTTCCGCAGATGAAGTCGAACAACAGATTTGCCAGCAGGTCAGCAGCGCGGCACAATTGCTGGGTTTGCAGGAGAACCAGATATTCCCTGTCTCTGCGCAAAAAGGCCTGGTCGGGAAGATCAACCACGACATACCGTTACTTATTCGCAGTCGCATGCCAACGCTTGAAAATGCACTGTCTCAGCAACTTATTCCGGCGCGTCAGCACATTATTCGCAGCCAGCTTGACGGCAACATTGATGAGTTGGCCGCAGCCAAGAGAACCCAACTGCTCACTCGTACCCGTAATGTTGTCGAGCAGTTGCTCGAACTGAAAAGTCTGCGCGGTAAAAACCAGAACATCATTGATCACATGATGAAGCGCATCGATATCGAGAAACGTGAATTCGATAAAAGTCTCATCAAGCTGCAGGGTACGCGCGCCGTATTTGCGCGCTTGTCGAACGACGTCTTCACCAGCCTTGGCATGGAGATCCTGAAGCAGGACATCCGGTTGACGCGACAGGCTATGGAAGGCAGTATTTTTTCTTCCGGCTTTCGCGAAGCAGTGCGGCGGTTCTTCGAGCAAGTCCAGAACAACCTTTACTTGTCGTCGATGAAGACCGATGAAATTTCCGCGATGATGACCGTCATGTACCGAAAATTTTCAACTGAACACGGGCTGGCATTATCTACGCCGATGCCATTTTCACTCGACAAATACGTGAAAGAAATCCGCATGATCGAAGTGATTTACCAGCGCCAGTTTGGTGCTGCCGCCATTGTGACTACCCGTACGGGCGTTCTGATGCAAAAGTTTTTTGATTCCATCGCCTCGCGCGTCAAGCAAAGTTTCTTGCAGGCTAACCGTGATGTCGACGCCTGGCTGAAAGTCGTCATGGCCCCTCTCGAAGGGCAGATACGTGAGCACAAGGCGCAGTTAAAACGCCGGCGTCAGTCCATCGAGCGGATTCATCTTGCGACAGATAGTCTGGAAGAAAAAGTGAGTGCTTTCGAACAGATGGAAGCGGAATTGTCGACTGACTATGCCCGGTTACTGGTGCTTGAAAACACGCTCAGGTCGGCGGTTCAAGCAGAGTTGGCCGCGCTTGAAATGGCATCCTGAGTGCAACCACGAACCAGTAATGCCATTCCTGCCGGCGCTTACGCTGACCCAAGTTTTTCCGCTGCTGTTATTGGCTGGCAAAAAAGCCACGGCCGCCATGCACTGCCGTGGCAAAACACACGTGATGCGTATCGCGTCTGGTTGTCCGAGATCATGTTGCAGCAGACCCAAGTCACGGCAGTCATCCCGTATTATCAAAAATTCCTGATCAGTTTTCCGGATGTCGAGGCACTGGCCAGCGCCAGTTCGGAGCAGGTGATGTCGCACTGGAGCGGACTCGGGTACTACACCCGGGCTCGCAATCTGCACCAGTGCGCCAGGCGCGTCGTGGCCGAATATGGCGGAAAGTTTCCAAGCGATCCCGTGTTACTGGCTGATTTGCCCGGTATAGGCCGTTCCACTGCGGCTGCCATTTCGGCGTTTTCCTATGGCACACGGGCGGCAATACTTGACGGTAACGTGAAGCGCGTGTTCGCGCGCGTCTTCGGTGTCGACGGTTACCCGGGTAGCAAACCGGTCGAGGAGCAGCTATGGCAGCGGGCGGTCGACTTGTTGCCGCTGGATGGCATCGAGCGTTACACGCAGGGGTTGATGGATCTGGGAGCCACGTTATGTACGCGCAGTCGGCCCGATTGCACGCGCTGTCCGCTGGCCGAACGGTGCGTCGCGTTGGCGACTGATCGTGTCGCGCTGCTGCCGGTACGCAAACCCAAGAAAGCTGTGCCGCAACGCCAGACGGCGATGCTGGTGGTTGTCGATCGGGGTCAGGTGTTGCTGGAACAACGTCCTGACAGCGGTATCTGGGGGGGCTTGTTGTCGCTTCCGGAAATTGAGGCGTTAGTGCCGGCGGATCTCGATGACGGTGATGACAGCACGATTTTCAAGCAACGTCTGGAGCAGGCGCTGGCACCGTTTGGTGTGCCGGTATCGTGCGCACGACTGACACCGTTCTCACACGTCTTTACGCATTTCAAGTTGCAGATATCGCCTTACGAAGTACGTCTGTCGCGCCGGCTGGAACGAGTCGGCCAGGATAGTCATGTCTGGTACCCGGTGGAGGCGCTAGCCGACGCACCCTTGCCGGCGCCGGTCAAGAAGTTGTTACTCGCGCTGTTTCGTGCCGGGGACTTGTTTGCATCTGCGCGTGCCGCTTAGTAATCGTCGATCCACTCGACCCGGTTGCGGCCGCGTTCCTTGGCACGATACAGCGCGGTATCTGAACGCTCGATCAGTGTCGTGATGACTTCGCCTGGACGAAACTGGGCGACGCCGATCGATAACGAAATGGCGTGCGGCGGCAGTACGCCTTGTAAATCCAGAAAGTGCGTGTAGATGCGCAAACGCTCGGCATGCATGACCGCCCCTTTCAGATCGGTATCCGGCAGAATCTGCATGAATTCGTCGCCGCCATAGCGACCGATTACATCGCTGTCGCGGATGCTGTCGCTCGCAACGCGAGCGAATTCCCGCAGGATGAGGTCCCCGACAAGGTGGCCATGGCAGTCATTGATATCCTTGAAATGATCGACATCGATCAGGCAGACACAGAACGGGATGCCATGCCGGTTTGCCCTGGCAATAGCGGCGTCGAGCTCAGTTTGCAGTTGTCGTCGGTTGTACAGGCCGGTCAGTTCGTCCCGAATGGCTTGCTCTTCAAGTTGTTGTAATTGCCAATGCGTGGTTCTGAGCGCATCGCGCAGTTGGCCGGCTTCTTTACCGACGGCCACAATAAGCGGCAATGCCAGCGAAACGATTAGCCATTGCAGCAAGTCCATCCGGAATGCGTCGTTGTAGCCGGCCGGGAAATTGCGTGCCAGGATCATTACCAGGTAGGCACTGACACTACCGATCGCCAGCAGCGTCAGTGCTCCCGCGCCGAGCCGGCAGATGCCACATGACAAAGCCATCAGTAAAAACGGCCCAAGTACGATCTGCGCACTACGGTCCAGGCAGGACACTGTGAGCATCGTAAACACTGATGCGGCAAGTTGCGCGAAAGTCAGGCTGGGTTCTTGAAAGCGCACATTTATGCTAAACCGGAACAGCACAAAGAAAAGCACGAAAAACCCGGTCAACAGAGCAGCTCCTCCCAGAAATGCCCGCTGGCTGACCAGTCCTTGCTGGAAAAAAACGAAAATGGTCAGCAGATAGAACAGCGATGCGATGCTGATATGAGAGATTGCCTGTCCGCGGGAGGGCGCGGTGACCGGTTCGGACAGGGTACGAAGGAGGGGAGGCATCGTCGGCGTGGTGGTTGGGCAGTGACTTTGCAGGTTATCCGGACTGATCGGATCAAATGCATTTTGGTCTTGTCACTGCACAGCACTGGTAACGCCGGATAGTACTGTTGTCGTTTGGCCGCGGGATGAGGCCAGTCAATTCATCCTTGCAGGAGCTGTTGTTGTTCGAGGCAAGCATGAATGAGGGTCAGTCGCATCGACGGATCATCCAACTCCAGTAATTCCTGTTTGGTTTTCAGGGTCAAGGGCAGGATTTCACTCCAGCGATTGGCTACCCAGCCTGCGTCATCGAGACGTAATGGCAGCGCAAACGGATAATCCTGCGTATTGTTCCTGCCGACTCGCTGATCAAAGTCATCGGTGATGGATTTCAGCGCACTGGCGCAATCGGCTTGACCGGGTAGTGGCGTGACCAGCGGGTCCGCATCGAGGTAATCGACGCGTGCTTCGAGCCGTTGATCGGCCAGCAAGCGGGTTTCACGGATACGAAACCGCAGGCCGCCGCGTGTGCCGATCATTAGCAAACCACCTGCTTCCATATCCCAGTGGACGATGGCTGCCGAGCAGCCGACTGCTTCCGGTTGCGCCGCTTGCCCGGTCTCCGTGCCTTCCCGGATTGCCACTACGCCAAACGGTTTGTTGAGGCGCATGCATTCGCGCACCATGTCGATATAGCGGGTTTCAAAGATGCGCAGAGGTAGTATTCCGTCCGGAAACAGCACGGTTTGTAATGGAAAAAGGGGAAGCCAGTTGGCGTTATCGGTTGCTGTATCAGTCATATCAGTCCATTTCGCGGTGGCGCAGTACCACCCGTTCAGTGTTGCGAAAATACGCGGCAAGATGTTCAACGATGTAGACCGAGCGATGCTGTCCGCCGGTACAACCGATCGCAACGGTCAGATAACTGCGGTTATCTGCTTTAAATGCGGGCAGCCATTTTTCGACGAATTGGCGGATGTCGGCCATCAGATCGGCCGCATCCGGCTGGGCGTCGAGGAACGCGATTACCGGTTGGTCGCGGCCATTGAGCGCACGTAACGCTGCGTCATAGTGCGGATTGGGAAGCATGCGCACATCGAACACCATGTCGGCATCAAGAGGCACGCCAAATTTAAAGGCAAAGGATTCGAACAGCAGCGTCAGCGGGGTCGCTTCCGTGGCTACCAGTTCCTTGATCCAGTTGCGCAGCTTGTTGGCTGACAGGCCGGAGGTATCGATCACATGACCGATACCTTCAATCGTGGTCAGCATCTCGCGCTCGCGCAAAATGCATTCTGTCAGGGTCGGGCGGTCATCCGGAGATCGGTCTGGCAGCCTCCGGTGCGATAGCGGATGGCTACGGCGGGTTTCGGAAAAGCGTGCGATCAGAGACTCGGTCTTGGCACTCAGGAACAGAACCTTGACGTCATGTCCTTCCTTTTTCAGGCGAGCAATGTCGGCTGGCAGGCCGGCCAGGGAATCGGCACTACGCGCATCCACTGCCACAGCGAGCGTATCGCCATGATCCTGCATGCGCGTGGCCACCAGGGCGCGCAGCAGCGTCGGCGGCAAGTTGTCGACGCAGAAGTAACCAGCGTCTTCAAGAGCGTTGAGGCCGACGGACTTGCCGGAGCCGGAAATTCCTGTGATCAGAATAATGCGCATGAGGATGATCATACCGCACGTAGTGAATCCGGGGCGCGGCCCGCGCCGGAGCGTCACAGGGACGCACGGAATCTCGGATAAGCCGGCGCGAACCGGATAAAATGCGGGATTCCTTCCTCTTGTCTGCGTGTGTGAAACTCGGTCCCTATCAGCTAGCCAACAACGTTTTCGTCGCCCCGATGGCCGGGGTGACCGACCGGCCGTTCCGGCAACTCTGCAAACAGCTCGGTGCCGGTTATGCGGTCTCCGAGATGGCCGCGTCCAACCCGCGCCTGTGGCAAACCGAAAAAACCTCCCGGCGTATCAATCATGATGGCGAGATGGCGCCGCGTGCGGTGCAGATTGCCGGTGCGGATCCTGCCATGCTGGCTGATTGCGCGCGCTTCAATGTCGAGCGCGGGGCGCAGGTGATCGACATCAACATGGGCTGTCCGGTCAAGAAAGTCTGTAACAGCTGGTGCGGTTCGGCGTTGCTGCAGGACGAGCAACTGGTTGCTCAGATCCTCGATGCCGTGGTGGCAGCGGTCGATGTGCCGGTGACGCTCAAGTTTCGTACCGGCTGGGATCGCCAGCACAAAAATGCACTCAACATCGCGCGACTTGCGCAGTCGGCCGGTATTGCTATGTTGACATTGCATGGCCGCACCCGCGCCGACGGCTACAACGGCGCGGCTGAATACGAAACGATTGCGGCGGTCAAGGCCGCCGTCACGATCCCTGTAGTGGCTAACGGCGACATCACCACACCTGAAAAAGCGCGTCATGTGCTGGCTGTCACCGGTGCCGACGCAGTCATGATCGGCCGTGCCGCACAAGGCCGTCCATGGATTTTCCGCGAGATTGTTCATTTTCTGGCAACCGGTACCCATCTGGCAGCGCCGCTGGTGAGCGATGTAGCGGCGCTGATGGACGAGCATCTGCGCGCTCACTATGCGTTTTATGGTGATTATCTGGGTGTACGGACTGCGCGCAAGCACATCGGGTGGTACGTCCGTGATCTGGCTGGCGGCGAAGATTTTCGCCAGCGCATGAATCTGCTGGAGGACTGCGAGCAGCAATTGGCGGCAGTAAACGATTTTTTCGAATCGCAAATTCGCTTCGGTGAGCGGTTACAATACATTCCCTTGATGCAAAAGATGGCTGCTTGACGGCTCCCGCTCCAAGAATAAACAAGCGCCGCAACAGGCGCACTAACCAGGTAACTTACCGCACAGCATGAGTAAAGAGAGCATCCAGGAAGTTGTCAAAAAAAGCCTGGAAAAATATTTCCGGGACCTGGGCGAACAGCAGCCGTCGAACATTTACGACATGGTCGTAGTGACAGTTGAAAAGCCTATTCTCGAAGTCGTGATGGCACGTGCTGCCGGTAACCAATCGCTGGCCGCCGAAATGCTCGGGATTAACCGCAACACTTTGCGCAAAAAACTGCAACTGCACAGCCTGTTGTAATGCAGCGTACCAGTGCGACACCAAGCAACACCGGTGCGCCCTTTTCGCGTACCGATGACTTTTACCGAATTCCTTCATTTTTCCGACACTGCCCATCATGATCAAACAAGCCCTGATTTCCGTTTCCGACAAGACCGGACTCCTCGACTTCGCCCGTGCGCTGTCCGCGCTGGGGGTGAACCTGCTGTCAACTGGCGGTACTGCCAAACTGCTGGCCGAAAATGGCCTGAAAGTCACCGAAGTAGCCGACTACACCGGCTTTCCGGAAATGCTGGATGGCCGGGTCAAGACGCTGCATCCGAAAGTGCACGGCGGTATTCTGGCCCGGCGTGACTTCCCCGAGCACCGCGCGGCATTGGCCGAGCACGATATTCCGGTCATCGACATGGTGGTAGTCAACCTCTATCCGTTCCAGCAAACCGTCGCCAAACTTGAGTGTACGCTTGAAGATGCGATCGAGAACATCGATATCGGCGGGCCGGCAATGCTGCGTTCGGCCGCCAAGAACCACAAGGATGTCGTAGTGATCTGCGAGTCGAAAGATTACGCACAGGTACTGGCCGAACTGCAGTCTGGCGAGGGTGAAGTCAGCTATGAAACCAAATTCGCGCTGGCCAAAAAAGTCTTTGCCCACACTGCGCAATATGACGGCTCGATCACCAACTATTTCACGTCGCTCGGTACCGACAAAGCCCATTCCACCCGCAGTGCCTTCCCGTCCACGCTCAACCTGCACTTCGAAAAAGTACAAGAGATGCGCTACGGCGAAAACCCGCATCAGGCCGCCGCGTTCTATCGCGACACCCGTCCGGTCGAAGGCGCACTGGCCAATTACACCCAGCTGCAAGGCAAGGAACTGTCCTATAACAATATCGCCGATGCGGATGCCGCATGGGAGTGCGTGAAGACATTTGCCGAAACCGCCTGCGTCATCATCAAGCATGCCAACCCGTGCGGTGTTGGCACTGGCACTAGCCCGCTCGAAGCCTACAGCAAGGCGTTGCAGACCGATCCGACTTCGGCGTTTGGTGGCATCATCGCCTTTAACTATCCGGTCGACGGCAACGCGGCGGAAGCGATTGCCCGACAATTTGTCGAAGTCGTCATTGCACCGTCGTTCAGCGATCAGGCCCGGCAGATTTTCGCCGCCAAGCAAAATGTTCGCTTGCTGGAAATTCCGTTTGGTGTGGGCAGCAATGCGCACGACTTCAAGCGCGTCGGTGGTGGTTTGCTGGTGCAGTCGCCGGATGTGCGTAATCTGGAGCAATCTGAAATCCGCATCGTCAGCAAGCAGCAACCGACGCCGCAACAATTGCAGGACCTGATGTTCGCCTGGCGTGTTGCCAAGTTCGTCAAATCCAACGCGATCGTGTTCTGCGGTAATGGCATGACGCTTGGCGTCGGTGCCGGCCAGATGAGCCGGGTTGATTCGGCCCGCATCGCCTCGATCAAGGCGCAAAACGCCGGTCTGTCACTGGTCGGTTCCGCCGTGGCGTCGGATGCGTTCTTCCCGTTCCGTGATGGCCTCGACGTCGTCGTTGCTGCCGGTGCCACCAGCGTGATACAGCCGGGTGGTTCGATGCGCGACCAGGAAGTCATTGATGCCGCCGACGAACAGGGCGTCGTGATGCTGCTGACCGGCGTGCGTCATTTCCGTCATTGATCGCGTTGCAGGACCTGCGACCGTGAGAATACTTGGCATCGATCCGGGGCTGCGCATCACCGGCTTCGGTGTCATCGAAAAGCACGGTCACAAGCTGACCTACATTGCCTCCGGCACCATCAAGACCCTCGACATCGACTTGCCGGCCCGGCTGAAAACCATTCTGGCTGGTGTCACGGAAGTCGTCGCCACGTATCGCCCCGATTGTTCGGCGATCGAAAAAGTTTTCGTCAACGTCAATCCCCAATCGACACTGTTGCTCGGCCAGGCCCGCGGTGCAGCGATTTGCGCGCTGGTCAGTGCCGATCTGCTGGTGGCCGAATACACCGCGCTGCAAGTCAAGCAAGCCGTGGTCGGGCAGGGCAAGGCGCAAAAAGAACAGGTGCAGGACATGGTGCAGCGGCTATTGCTGCTGTCGGGCAAGCCGACGGCCGATGCGGCGGACGCGCTGGGTGTGGCGATTTGCCATGCGCACAACAGCGATGTGCTGGCGATTCTCGGCGGGCTGGCACCGGGGCTGGCGAAGAAGGGTTTGCGGATACGCAAGGGGCGGCTGGTCGGGTGACGGTTTGGTCGGGCTGTTGCGCCCAACGTTACGGCGGATGACTGTTGGGTAGGGTGGACACGGGGTTATCGTGCCCACGCGAATGCACCGGAGAATGCCCGGAATTGGCGGCAGCTCCTAGTGCGCACGCGTGGGCACAAAAGCCCGTGCCTAACTTACGTCTGGTGCCGCCGAATATTCAACCTGCCGGATGCGTTTTCAGCCAGTCCCGCAACGCCGCGTCGATGCGGGTTTGCCAGCCATCGCCGGCAGCACGGAATGCTTGCAGCACGTCGGGCGAGAGCCGGATCGTCGTGGATATTTTCGGTGGCGATTTTTGCGGGCCGCGCAGGCGCATCCCGAGTTTCGTTTGCAAGGCTGAGGGAAGTACCTTCTGTGCTGGTTTGAATTGACGGAAATCGTTGACAGTCAATTCCCGTACTTCGCCATCCTTGTCAGTCAGTGGTGGTTGCTTTTTCATAATTGCGGATCTCCCGGCGGTTTGCCTTGCGAAAGCTGATGACGCGTATGCCGTCGCCAGCGGGTGTAAAGCACAGCACATGCAACCGCGCATCGAGCAATCCTGTCGCGACGAAGCGTACTTCGGAATACGGGTTGCGGACATCTTGCTGCACCAGCGCGGTATCAAAATCGAAGTCAGCGACGCGCTGGAATGACAAGTTCCGCTCACGGATATTACGCTCGTTCTTGTTGGCATCGAATTCGATATGCATGGTCAGATTGTAGTAACAAAAATTGCTTCGATCAAGCAGTGAAGTGCCAGGTCGCTTGCAATGGCAAACCCATCATGGCCCCGGCACCCTGTATCATCTTCCTGTTACCACTTACCTTCCCAATTCCCCATGATCGGTCGCCTCTCAGGAACGCTCCTCGAAAAAAATCCGCCGCAATTGCTGGTTGATTGCCACGGCGTCGGCTATGAAGTCGGTGTCTCGATGAGTACCTTTTACAACTTGCCCGCACTGGGTGAAAAAATCGTCTTGCTGACCCAGCAGATCGTGCGCGAGGATGCCCATCTGCTGTTCGGTTTCGGCACCGCCGAAGAGCGCAACGTGTTTCGCCAGTTGATCAAGATTGCCGGTGTCGGGCCGCGCATGGCGCTGGCGATTCTTTCCGGCATGTCGGTGTCTGAACTGGCGCAGGCAATCACGTTGCAAGAGACCGGCCGTCTGACAAAAGTGCCCGGCGTTGGCAAGAAAACCGCCGAGCGTTTGCTGCTTGAGCTCAAAGGCAAGCTGGGTGCCGATCTTGGTATCGTCGGCGGTGTGGCACTGCCGGACGGCAGTAGCGACATCCTTAACGCGCTGCTGGCACTCGGTTATTCCGACAAGGAAGTGCTGCTGGCGATGAAGCAGGTGCCGGCTGGTAGTGGTGTATCCGATGGCATCAAGCTGGCGCTCAAGGCGCTGTCCAAGGGGTAATCAGGCATGAGCATCCAGACCGATGATTTCAGCGAACAGCGCATCATCACGCCCACCGCGACGTCGCCCAACGAAGAGGCGATCGAACGCGCGTTGCGGCCGAAACAGTTAGACGAATACGTTGGCCAGGAAAAAATCCGCGACCAGCTCAGCATCTTCATTACCGCCGCCAAGCAGCGCCGCGAAGCACTCGACCACACGCTGCTGTTCGGTCCGCCGGGTCTGGGCAAGACCACGCTGGCGCACATCATTGCGCGTGAAATGGGGGTCAACTTGCGCCAGACCTCAGGCCCGGTACTCGAACGCGCCGGCGACCTCGCCGCATTGCTGACCAATCTCGAAGCCAATGACGTGCTGTTCATCGATGAGATCCATCGCTTGTCGCCGGTGGTCGAGGAAATCCTCTACCCGGCGCTGGAGGACTACCAGATCGACATCATGATCGGCGAAGGACCGGCGGCGCGTTCGGTGCGACTGGACTTGCAACCGTTCACGCTGGTCGGTGCCACCACCCGTGCCGGCATGCTGACCAATCCGCTGCGCGACCGCTTCGGCATTGTTGCGCGGCTGGAGTTTTACAGCGCGACCGAACTGGCCCGCATCGTCACCCGCAGCGCTTCGCTGCTCAATGCACCTATCGATCCCGAAGGCGCGTTCGAGATCGCCAAGCGCAGTCGCGGCACGCCCCGGATTGCCAACCGGCTGTTGCGGCGGGTGCGCGATTACGCCGAGGTCAAATCCAATGGCGACATCACCAAGGCCACGGCGGACGCCGCGCTGGTGATGCTCGATGTCGATCCGGTCGGGTTTGATTTGATGGACCGCAAGCTGCTTGAAGCAGTGCTGTTCAAGTTCAGCGGTGGTCCGGTCGGACTCGACAACCTTGCTGCTGCGATCGGCGAAGAGCGCGAAACCATCGAAGATGTGCTGGAACCCTATTTGATTCAGCAGGGCTATTTGCAGCGCACGCCGCGCGGCCGGATTGCGACGCCGCTGGCCTACACCCATTTCGGTGTGGCCGCGCCGCGCACCGGACCGAACGGCGAACTGTGGGGGCAGTAAGCCGTCAGGACTAGGCAATAAAGGGAGCGATCGCTGCCATAAACTGTGCCGGTTGCTGCAATTGCGGCACATGCGCGCAGCCGGGCAGAATATGCAACGTGGCTTGCGGTAACCCCTCGGCCAGCTCGACCGACATCGGCGGTGGCGTCGCTTCGTCGTGTTCGCCGACCAGTACCAGCACCGGCACCTTGACCGCGGCCAGATCGGCGCGCAGATCGAGTGTCGACAAAGCGGCACACGCCGAATGGAAAGTCTGCGGATCGACTTCCAGAAATCGCTCGCGTCGCTGTGCCAGCAGCGCCGGATTGGCTGCCTGAAAATCCAGCGAAAACAAACGCCGCATCGCCACATCGGCAATGCCGGCTAGTCCATGGGCTGTCGCACCGGCCGACATGCCCTTGAAAGCCGCCCGGCCGGCTTCAGAAAACGCCGCACCACAATCGGCCAGCACCAGTTTTCCGGCCAGGTCCGGATGACGGATCGCGGTCAGCAATGCCACGAAGCCGCCGTAGCCATTGCCCAGAAAAATCGGTGCCTGGACATACTTGAACTCGCGGATTGCTGCCGCCATGCGGTCGGCCACGGCATCAAGCCCGCCCTCGACGCGGTCGGAGTTGCCGAAGCCGGGCAGGTCGAGAATGACCACCCGGTGTGTCGCTGCCAGCATCCGGGCCAGCGGATCAAAGCTGGAGCCGTCGGCCAATAGCGAATGGAACAGGATGATGGGCGCGCCAGCGCCGCCGATGCGGGCGCCGACCTTGTGTTCGCCAACTTTGACGAGAACCGCGATCTGGCCGAATTCCGCCATAGGTGTTGTGTTCATGGTGACCTTTCCTGTCGGGTGGGAGGGATGGAGTTCAGTTCAATTCAGGCGGGGCTGGGCGGCCGTGTCCTTGTACCAGTCAAACGGCGTGTCATCGAGTCGCACCATCACGCTTTTGGTTTCGAAATGCTGGTCGAATGACTCGGTGCCGCATTCACGGCCGATGCCTGAATCCTTGACGCCGCCCCATGGCGAAGCCGGGTCGAGCCGGTGATGGTCATTGATCCAGACGATGCCGCATTTCAGCCGGGCCGCCACGCGATGGGCGCGCGTGATGTCGTTGGTGCGGATTGCGCCGGCCAGTCCGAACGGTGAATTGTTGGCCAGCGCAATGCCTTCGGCTTCGGTGCTGAATTTGGTCACCGAGACGAACGGTCCGAACACTTCTTCCTGAAAAATACGCATGTCGGCGGTGACATCGGCAAACACGGTCGGCTCGACAAAAAAGCCGTTCGCCAGGGCCGGATCAGCCGGAATGCGGCCGCCGGCGACCAGCCGTGCGCCGTCTTCTTCGAGGCCGATGCGGATGTAGCTCAGCACCCGCTGCTGCTGACGCGCCGAGACCACGGGTCCGAGCTGCACCTTCGGATCGATCGGATTGCCGATGCGGATGGACTTGGCCTTGGCGGCGAGTTTTTCGACGAATTCGTCATAGACTTTTTCCTGCACGATCTGGCGGCTGCCGCAAATGCAGGTTTGGCCGGCACCGATGAAGGCACCAAAGGCGGCGTAGTTGACGGCCTGATCGACGTCGAAATCATCAAACACCAGCACCGGCGTCTTGCCGCCCAGTTCCAGCGTCTGGTGCGCAAAGTTCGCGCCGGCCAGCGCGCCGGTAATGCGACCGGCTTCGGTGCCACCGGTCAGTACCCATTTGGCCAGGCCGCGATGTTCCGACAAGGCCTTGCCGCTGGTCGGACCGAGACCGGTAATGACATTGAAGACGCCCGGCGGCAAGCCGGCTTCCACGAACAGCGCCGCCAGACGCAGCGTGGTCAGCGGCGTGTATTCCGATGGTTTGACAACGGTAGTGCAACCCGAGGCCAGCGTTGGCGCCAGACTTTTCATCATGATCATCAGCGGATGGTTGAACGGGGTCGAATTGCCGACCACGCCGATCGGCGTACGCAGTGTGTAATTGAGGTAATTGCCATCAACCGGGATGACCGAATCGCGCCGCGCGATCGCCAGCCCGGCGTTGTAGCGCAGGAAGTCCGGCAGACGCGAGACCTGGGCCCGGGTTTCATTGAGCGAGCGGCCGTTGTTCAGGGTTTCGAGATGATAGATTTCTTCGAGGTTGGCTTCGAACACATCGGCCAGCTTGTTGAGCAGTTTGGCGCGGGTGCGGTTGGACATCGCGCTCCACTCCGGACTCTCGAAGGCGGTCGTGGCGCTTTGCACTGCACGGTCGACATCGGCATCGCTGGCATGACTGATCTGCGCCAGCAAGATACCGGTGGCGGGGTTAATGACATCGAGCAAGTCGGGACGGGTCGCGGCAACTTCGCGCCCGTCGATGAACAGACCGTGGACAGGTACGTCGTTATTGGTATTCAAAACGCTGGACATCTGACTTCCCCTTGATTAAGAACGCGATGGACTAACTGACGATGGCGAACCGCGAAATGGCGTCATTGACGCGTTTCGCAGCAGCGCAAACATGGTGTTCGGCGACGCGCTCGGCGCGCCTGGTCTTGCGCTGCTGCAGCGCATCGATGAGCTGACAATGCTCGTCGACCAGTGATTCGGGATTGCCTTTCTTGATGTTGCTGACGCTGACCCGCACCGCGCGTTCCATCTGGTCGATCAGGTCGATCAGATGGTTTTGCATGCGCAGGTTGCCGCCCAGCGCCGCCAGAGTGTGATGGAAGCTGCGGTTGTAACCGACGAAGCCATCGTCCCACTGGGCTGGATCGAACTGGCGAAACGGTTCCAGCGTCTCTAATTGAGCATCGCTGGCATTGCGCACGATGCGCTCCATGCAGGCCCGCTCGAGAGCAACGCGCAGCTGGAACATGTCTTGTACGTCGGTCACCGAAATGGGTGCGACCCGATAACCCTGGCGTGGCGTCGAAATGACCAGCCCTTCGCGTTCGAGTCGCATCAGTGCATCACGCACCGGCGACTTGCTGACCTGGAAGCGCGCGGCCAGTTCGGCTTCGCGGATTTCAGCCCCCGGTGGTAGCGCACAACTGAGGATGTCAGCCCGTAATTGCGCATAGGCCGACTCGCGCAAGAGCAGCGTACCTGTGTTCGTGAGAGGACTGGATGGCGTGTTCATGATGGTCGTTCGAAATAGTAGAAAAGGTGTTTTTTGGATTATGTGATACATCACAAAAAAGTGCAAACCAGATCAATTGCGCAGTGCAGCACCAAAAAAGCGGCATCTGGCTGCGGAAAACTGTTTTTTTAAATAATGAGTAATCGCCTTTTTTTCTTTGGTAATATATTAAAGAGAGGCTAAAGCAGCGTAAATAAAGAAGCCCGGACAAAAAATTTTTGATCGAAACAATCAAGGAGACACGTCATGCTGAACAAAATCCTGACCCTCGCTGCAGTCACGGCGACCGTCACTGCCCTTTTTTCCGGCCCGGCTCAGGCTGCGGCAGGTGACCCGATCCGGGTCGGTTTCCTGACCGTCAAATCCGGTGCGCTGGCCGCCGGCGGCAAGCAGATGGAAGATGGCTTGCAACTGTTCCTCAAAGAACACAACAACATGATTGCCGGTCGCAAGGTCGAACTATTCGTCGCCGACAGTGCCGGCCAGCCGGCCATCACCAAGACCAAGATGCAGGAACTGGTCGAAAAAAATAACGTGCAGGTGATCATCGGCCCGCTCGCCGCCTTCGAAGCACTGGCCGTCGATGACTACATCCGCAAGGTGCAAATCCCGGTGATCTCGCCTTCGGCTGCCGCCGAAGACCTGACTCAGCGCAAGCCCAATCCGTGGTTTGTGCGCGCGGTCGGCACCTCGGCCCAGCCGACCCAGCCCTTCGGCGAATACGCCGCACGCGAACTCAAGTACAAACGTATCGCGATCATCGGCGACGACTTCTCATTCGGGCATGAAAGCGTGGCCGGGTTCCAGCGCACCTTCGAAGAGAACGGTGGCAAGGTCGTGCAGAAACTCTGGTCCCCATTGAACGTGGCCGACTACGGCACTTATATCGGCCAGATCAATCCGAAGGTCGATGCGGTCTTCATCAGTTTTGCCGGTGGTAATGGCCTGAAATTCATCAAGCAGTACAACGAATACGGCCTCAAGGGCAAGATTCCGCTGCTGGCTTCGATGACCGCGGTCGACGAAGGCATCCTGAAATCGATGGGTGATGAAGCACTCGGCGTGATTTCGGCGGGCTGGTACACCGCTACCATCGACAACCCTGCCAATAAACATTTTGTGCAGGGCATGAACCGCGAATACAAGCAGGATCCGGGCTATTACGGGTTGGGTGCCTACAGTGCCGCGCTAATCCTCGAGCAAGCGCTGAAAACCGTCAAAGGCAACATCGAAGACAAACCGGCTTTCATGGCGGCGTTGCGTAATGTCGAGGTGCCGGGTGATCCGCGCGGTGTGCTCAAGCTCGATGCCCTCGGCAATCCGATCATGAATGTCTACATCCGCAAGGTCGAGCGCAAGGACGGCAAACTGGTCAACAGCATCATCAAGACCTATCCCGATGTCTCGCAATTCTGGACTTACAGCCGCAAGGATTTTCTGGCTGCACCGGTGTACTCACGTGACAATCCTGTCGCCGTCAATCTGGAAAAATAAGCGTGTCATTCTGGCTGATCCAAAGTCTCAATAGCCTTGCGTTGGGCGGGGTGCTGTTCACGCTGGCGGCGGGTTTCTCGCTGATCTTCGGGCTCATGCGCATCGCCAACCTGTCGCACGGTGCGTATTTCATGCTCGGGGCGTATGTCGGCCTGAGCGTGATCAATCACGGTCACAATTTTTTGGTGGCTTTGCTGGCGGCAGGCTTGGCCGTCGGTTTACTGGGCGCGGTGGTCGAGCGGCTGGTACTGCGCCGTCTGGCTGGCAACAGTCTCGGTCAGGTACTGGCCACGCTGGGGATTGCCTTCATCATTGCCGATTTCAGTTTGTGGGTCTGGGGTGGCGATCCGCAACCGGTCGATGCACCGGATTTTCTGGCCGGTTCGACGCAGCTGTTCGGGCAAGTGTTTCCGCTGTACCGGATCGGTGTGGTCGGCTTTGCGATCTTGCTGGCGATCGGCTTGTGGCTGCTGCTCGACAAGACCCGGCTTGGCATGATGATTCGCGCCAGCGTCGATGACATGCAGATGGCGCGCGGCATCGGGATTCCGGCTTCGCGCCTGTTCACCATCGTGTTCTGCCTCGGTACTGCGCTCGCCGGTATCGGCGGCGTAATTGCGGCGCCCATCCTGTCGGTGTATCCGGGCATGGATAGCGACATGCTGCCATTGGCGCTGGTGGTCGTGATTCTCGGCGGTCTCGGCAGTCTGGCTGGTGCGTTTATCGGCAGCTTCGTGATCGGCTTCATTTACAGTTTTGGTCAGGTGCTGTTTCCGGACCTGGCGTACATCATCCTGTTCCTGCCGATGGTGGTGATACTGGCGGTGCGTCCGCGTGGCCTGTTCGGAAGGATTACGGCATGAAGCGAACCGTACTCCTTGTCTTTGTAGTGTTGCTGGCGATCATGCCGTGGCTGACCGGTAGCGACTATTACACCAACCTGGCCAGTCAGGTACTCATTGCGGCGTTGTTTGCGCTAAGCCTGAACCTGCTGGTGGGTTATGCCGGGCTGACCTCGCTCGGTCATGCCGGCTTCCTCGGATTAGCAGCGTATTCGAGTGCCTGGCTGATGCTCAATTTGCAGTGGAGTCATGCGTCTGCCGCCGCCGCGGCACTGGCCGGATCGACCGTGGTAGCGGCGTTGTTCGGATTGATCGCATTGCGCGCCAGCGGCATCAGCTTTCTGATGATCACGCTGGCACTGGGCCAGATCCTGTGGGGCATTGCGTATCGCTGGGCCGGTGTGACCGGCGGGGATAATGGCTTGTCCGGTATCACGCGGCCACATCCGTTCGGGTTCGATCTGGGACCGGCCAGTCATTTTTATTACTTCACGTTGCTGGTGTTCCTGCTGGTCTGGGCATTGATCGCATTGTGGGTACGTTCACCGTTTGGTGCCAGCATCCGCGGCACGCGCGACCAGCCACGGCGCATGAGCGCGCTCGGATTCAATGTCTGGCTGATCCGCTGGATTACCTTCACGATCAGCGGCTTTTTTGGTGCGGTGGCGGGCCTGATGTATGTGTATTACCAGCAGTTCATCAGCCCGCACAGTCTGGCGCTGGCCAACTCGGCCGAGATGCTGCTGATGGTGATTGCCGGCGGACCGGCGACGCTGGCCGGGCCGGTGGTCGGTGCCGCGCTGGTGGTGTTGCTGAAAAATATCGCCAGTGGTTACATCGATCGCTGGATCATGCTGCTGGGTTTTGTATTCCTGTTCATCGTCTTGTTCGTACCGAACGGCATCGTGCCGGGTATCGCCAAGCGCTGGCAACAGTGGCGGCAACAGCGCCGTCGCAAGGAGTCCGCATGAATCCGGTGCTGGAACTGTCTGGCCTGAACAAGGCTTTTGGCGGCTTGCATGTCACGCGCGGCGTCGACCTGCGGGTCGAGCAGGGCGAGCGGCATTTGCTGATCGGCCCGAACGGGGCCGGCAAGACGACGCTATTCAATCTGATCGCCGGCGATTTCTTTTCCGACAGCGGCCGTATCAGCCTGCTCGGCAGCGATGTCACGCGCAAGCCGGCGGCACAGCGGGCGCAGGGCGGACTGGCGCGCACCTATCAGATCGTCACGCTGTTCGGCAAGGACACGCTGCTGCATAACGTACTGCTGGCGCTGCTCGGAAAATCGGCGCGACGCTGGCGTCACTGGGGCAGCTTGTCCGACGAACGGGAGATGACGGCGCGTGCGCACGCGATACTCGACTCGGTTGGCCTCGGTCACAAGGCCTTGTTGCCTCTACAGCAAACCTCGTACGGTGAAAAGCGCCGGCTCGAAATTGCGATGGCGCTGGCACAGGAGCCGCAAGTCCTGTTGCTCGACGAACCGCTGGCCGGCCTGTCGGCCGAAGAGCGCGAGACGATCCAGCAATTGCTGGCGCAGATCGACCGCAAGATCACCATCATCATGATTGAACACGACATGGAAGTGGCGCTGGCGTTCGCTGACCAGATCACGCTGTTGCACTATGGCGAAGTGATTCTGGCCGGTACCCGCGAGCAAGTCGTCAACGATCCGCGCACCCGGGAGATTTACCTTGGCCACTAACCTGCTCGAACTCGACAAGCTCAATGCGTTTTATGCCGACAGCCATGTGCTGCACGATGTCTCGCTGACGCTGGAGCGCGGCAAGGTGCTGGCGCTACTGGGTCGCAACGGCGCCGGAAAATCCACCTGCATCAGCGCCATCGTCGGTTTTGTGCCGCCGCGCTCGGGTAAGGTGCTACTGGACGGGGTCGATCTCGCCCGCAGTACGCCGGAACAGATCAGCCATGCCGGCATTGGACTGGTACCGCAGGGACGGCGCATTTTCGGCAGCCTGAGCGTGCGCGAAAATTTGCTGGTGGCGGCGCG
The DNA here is from genome assembly GCA_047621665.1 of Bradyrhizobium sp. Taxonomy (GTDB): domain Bacteria; phylum Pseudomonadota; class Gammaproteobacteria; order Burkholderiales; family Burkholderiaceae_D; genus Actimicrobium. Next base: position 20,360 of record JBLHMB010000062.1, read on the forward strand.
CAAGCACACGCCAGCCGGCCGGCGTTGCTGGAGTTGCGATGACGTCAATGCGATTTTCCCGCGGCTGCGTGAACGTCAGCACCAGCTGG
>JBLHMB010000063.1:0-19799 GCA_047621665.1 Bradyrhizobium sp.
ATTGTCCTGATGTTGGGTTTGCTGCATGCGCACTACGCCAGTTATCCGGGTGTCGCTGGCGCTTTGCGCGGCATGGCCGCGGTGTCGGCTGGATTGATTGCGGCGACTGGTCTCAAGCTGGCCGGTTTGCTGAAATTCCATCCGCTGGGTTTGCCCTTGAGTCTGTTCTTTTGTGTGCTCGGTTTCGTCCTGATCGCACTACTACACGTGCCGCTGCTTCATGTGCTGCCCGGACTGGGCGGCATTGCGTGTGGCCTGACTTACCGGCAGCTGGCGCGATGACCGGAGCCTTGCCTATTGTGCTGGATGCGCGTGACTGGATCAGTTTGTTCGCGCATTATCTGCTGCTGTCACTGATGTCGATTGGCGGTGCGATTTCGACCACTGCCGAAATGCACCGGTATCTGGTCGAGCAACACCATTGGCTCACGCCGGTCCAGTTCAATGCCGCCATTGCAATCGCGCAGGCAGCGCCGGGACCGAATGTCTTGTTTGTGGCGTTGATGGGATGGCAGGTCGGGCTCAATGCCGGCAGTACACTGGCCGCTTTCGGTGGTGTTGCCGTGACCATGACCGGCATCCTGTTGCCAAGTACAACCATCACCTATCTGGCAGCGCAATGGGGTCACCGCAACCGCCATTTGCCGGGAGTGCGGACCTTCAAGCAGGGCATGGCACCGATCGTGATTTCGCTGTTGCTTTCCACCGGCTGGATACTGGCCGCCAGCAACGGCGCCAGCATGGCCAACTGGCCGCTGTGGTTACTCAGCGCGGCCAGCGGCGTGGTCATCTGGCGCACGCGCTTGCATCTGCTGTGGTTGCTCGCCGCCGGCGCCTTGCTCGGCTGGTTCGGGTTGGTCTGATGCCCGCTTAATCATTATGGTTTGGCCGTGAGCCGGTCGACCATCGCCTTGATAGCAGCCACCTGGACACCGGCTTTTGTTGCATAGGCCGGACCGGTGTAGCCGACCCAGTCCCAGCAGCCTTTCGGGTTATAGGGAGTCGTCGAGGCATTGACCTGCGGGTAGAGAATCAGGAAGCGGTTGCTGTCTGCCCAGTTGTTGTAACCGGTGTCGGTATAGAAATCGTTACCCACTACCGCGACTGATTGCTCGCAGCCGTGCAGTGCGATATGTACCTTGCAGGTACTGCTGTCGACGGCACACGACTTCGGCACATACACGTAACCGTCTTCGGCCATGCTGCTGCCGGCACTGGCAAATTCGCGCTGGCTGAACGTCATGATCTGGCCTGTCGGTGTGGTTGCCGGCGCATTGAGCGGACCATAAATATGCGCCAGCAGATCGCCGGCCTGGTCATAACCGCGGCCCTTGATGCTGCAATGGCTGATATAGGGTGCGGCATTGGCCGCGCAGGCATTGCCATATTTTGGCGTGATGAGTGCGTGACCGGACGGCATCTTGTTGACGTACTTGATTTGCTGCACTGGTACGCCTGCGAGTTTGAAAAAATCGACCGTCGCATCGACCGCCTGCTGATACACCACCGTGTCGTTGGTGCCGCTGTAGACATAAATGCGGTCATCCTGCAATCCGGCCAGCGGATCAATCTGACCGCTGGCGGCAAACTCTTGCGCGGCCGCCAGCGTCAGAGCCGGGTTGGGTGGCATGAATGGCACCATGCCCATACAGATGGCTGCGGCTGAATAGCCCAGTGTGCCAGCGCAATAGTAAGGGCCACCGGCCACAACGCCTGCGCCCTTGATCGAATTCGAAAAAGCAACCTGGTATTGGACCGCCATGAACGCGCCCGACGACAGGCCGGATATCGACGTTTGCGTCACATCGGCCTTGAAAGCGGGCAGGGCCGGGCTGGCTTGCGCCGCGCCGCTGCTCAGTACGAGGCTAGCAAGGGTGGTCGCAAACAAGAAACGGGGTGAAGGCTGGCGTCGCATCGCAGGTCCTTAGTCAGGAGTTGGCAGGCGCCTGCAGTACACCGTATCCGGACCATTGTGTTTTTGATTTTAGTCAAATCGCGTCACGGTACGGCGCCTATTTCCAGCCGCCACCGAGTGCCAGAAACAGAGTCACCTGATCCGTCGACAACAGGGCATCCGAACTGGCCAACTGGCTTTCGGCACCGGCCAGCGTACGCTCTGCATCGAGTGTCGTCAGGAAGTCGGTGCGGCCATCACGAAACAGCGTGGCCGCTTGTTCCGAGGCGCGCCCGCTCTGGTCGCGCGCATCGTGCAACGCGGCGTTCCGATCAAGCTCACGCGCATAGACCGTCAACGCGCTTTCGACTTCGCGCAAGGCATTGAGCACGACGCCATCGAAGCGCGCCAGCGCAGCGCGATTGCCGGCTTCGGCCTGCGCGATGCGACTGCGCGCCGATCCGGTGGCGGGCAGCGTCCATGAAATCAGCGGCCCCAGACTCCAGTGCAGTGAGCTGGCCGTGCCGAACTGTCCCAGGCTACCGCTGCTGCCGCCCGCCAGGCCGAGCACAATATCGGGATACAGCGCGGCCGTCGCCACGCCGATGCGCGCACTGGTGGCGGCAAGATTACGTTCGGCCTGACGGATATCGGGACGGCGGCGCAGCAGGGCGGCACCGTCGCCGACCGGGATGGCTTGCTGCAGGCGCGGTGGCGCGCTGCACGCATCGATGCGCGCTGACAGCGTGCCGGGTAAGTCGCCAGTCAGCACTGCGAGGCGAAATTGCGCGGTACGGTGCCGGGCTAGCAGTGGCGGTACGGCGGCGCGCAACTGATCGAGCTGGCCGCGCGCGCGGCTGTCGTCGAGCGCATTGCCGCGTCCGGCAGCAAAACGCCGGTCGGTCAATTGCACGAATTGTTGCTGCAACTGGACCGAGTGGCGCGCCACCAGAATTTGCTGGCCGGCAGCGCAGGCATCGACATAGGCGCGGGCGGTTTCGGCGGCAACCGTCACGCGGGCCAGATCCAGTGCAGCCCGCGCGGCGGCGCTGTCGGCATCGGCAGCTTCGATGCTGCGCGAGAGTTTGCCGGACAGGTCGAGCTGGTACGACACTGCCACGCCGGACTCTTGCGACCAGCCAGCCGGCAGGGGGGCATCCAGTCCGAGTGCCGCCGCCGATGGCCGTCCGTAGGCCGGTACCGCATGCACCGAAACATCAGGCCGACCCAATTGCGCGGCCTCGACCTGCAGTGCTTGCAGACGCGCGAGATTGGCCGCGGCAATCCGCAAATCGGTATTGGCAGCGAAGGCGCGCGCAATCAGCCCGTCGAGTGTCGGGTCCTGATACAGCCGCCACCATTGTGGCGGTAACGAACGGGCGTCGAAAGCGGCTTCGGCCGCGCTGGCAAAGGCAGCCGATGCCGCCGGTTTGAGCACTATCGCTTGGGGTGGTACGCGGTAATCGGGACCGACGACGGTGCCGCAACCGGCCAGCGTGATCAGTCCTGCGACCAGTAACGCAGAACACATGCCGGGCCTCATTGCACGATGGCCGGTTGCTGATGGACCGCAATGGTGACGGTCTGACCGGCCACCAGCCGTACGCCATCGGGCACCTTGTCGAGGGCGATGCGCACCGGGATGCGCTGGGCCAGTCTGACCCAGTTAAAGGTCGGATTGACGTTGGGCAGCAGGTTGCTGGCGGTGCTGCGGTCACGGTCGGCGATGCCGCCGGAAAAACTGTCGACATGGCCGTCGAGACTACGCCGCTCGCCCATCAGCGACAGGGAGACCGGATCGCCGACGTGAATCCCCGGCAGCTTGTTTTCTTCGAAGTAGCCTTCGGCATAAAACGAATCGAGGTCAATGAGTGCCATCACCGGGTGGCCGGCAGTGACATAGGTGCCCGCCCGCAGATCCAGATTGGTGGTCACTCCATTGACCGCAGAGACCACCCGGGTGCGCGCCAGATTGAGCTTCGCCATGTCACGCCCGATGGCGGCTTCGGTCAGCAGTGCGCGGGCTTGGGCTACTTTTGATTGACCCTGTTCGCGCGCTTCCTGCGCGACCAGATCGCCCAGGCCGGTATTGCGGCGCGCTTCTTTTTCGGCTTGCGTGAGCAGTACCTGCTGCGCCTGCAGCACGGCATCGGCCTGACGCAACGCCAGCGCGAAGCGGGCCCGGTCGATCTCGAACAGCACCTGGCCAACTACCACATGCTGGTTGTCATGCACCTGCACCGCGGTGATCTGACCGGTCACGTCGGGCGCGACCTGCACCACGCCGGCCTTGATGCGGCCGTCGCGGGTCCAAGGGGCGACTTCGTAGTGCTGCCATAAATGCCAGCCGGCGAACAGGGCGACTGCAACGGTGGCGATGGTGAGGGCGAACCGGCCTAAGGCCGGCAAGGTAAGGTCGAAGGGCATGTCAGTAGGCCTGATGAGGCAAGAGAAAAGTGAAACCACCCAGCAGGATGATGAACAGGGCAAAGTCGAACAGGGCCGGATGCCAGACCAGCCGGTATAGGCCGATGCGCGCGAGTACGTAGCTGATGAGGCGCGAGCAGGCCAGCGCCAGCAGGGACAGCAGCAGTAGCCACGGAATATAGAGACCGTAAAAACTGAATTCACCGGTCATCGGGAATGCTCTGTAGCGGTGCCGGGCGCAAAGTAGGGCGGTGCGGCCGGAAACAGGTTGCGGCGGATACCGGTCAGTGCGGCACTGGCGTCGGTCAGGCGTGCTGCACAGAGCGCGCGAATCAGCGTATCGACGGCGTCGAGCAAGCCGGAAGCCGGTGTGCCGGCTGGTTGGCGGTAGTACTGCGCGAGTTGTTGCAGTAGTGGCTGCAAGGGCAAACCGGCCTGTTCCAGCCCGGCTTGCAGCGCGCGCAATTGCGCTATCCCGAGACCGATGCGCAAATCGATCAGCGCGTCGTTGCCACTGGTATCGTGTTCCGGTCCCGCTGTGGCCAGCCGCAACGTCAGCAGCGCGATGCGGTCCAGCATGCGCCCCGACACGTCGGTCAGCGCTGGCGCACGGCGCGCGGTACCAATGCTGACCAGCTCGTTGCGGCCGGCCCGTAGCAGGCGGTGCGCCACCCAGCGCGTGCTGACCGAGCGCAGTAAGCGCGTAAAAAAAACCGCCGCGGCCAGGCCGGTCAGTTGCGCCAGCATGCCATTCGTGAATGACAGCATGTTGGCACTGCCGGTGTCCTGCAAGCTCAGCATGCCAGCTACGCCGAACAGCACGGCGATCGCCTGCAGAGCGGTGGCCGGACGGCCGGCGAACACGCCCAGCAGCAGAAAGATCGGGGCCGACACCAGCATCAGCAACGCAAAATCATGCACCGATGGAATCACCACCAGCAAATAAAAAGCCGAGATCGGGATCGACAGCAGCGTGAAATTGAGGAAGGTACGGATACCCGGCACCGGATCATCCTGAGTCGCAAAGAAGCAGCAAAATACCGCTGCCATCGTCGGTGCTCCGGCACCCGCGGGCCAGCCGGTGACGATCCAGAATGCGCAACAGACCATGATGGCGATGAATGCGGCGAAGGCCGAACGCAAGGCCAGGCCGTGATCGAGGTGGAGTGCGCCAGCGGCCCGACTGTTTTGCCGCAGCGACGGAATCGGTCCGCGACCTTCCAGCACCGCGTCGATCTGGCGGCGCAAGACCATGCAGGTTTCTGTTGCAGCCACGAGTGCCTGCAGACGGATGGCCAGATTCACTTGCAGTAGCGTGCTCCAATTGGTCGCGCTGCCGATGGCGGGAGTGATACGGTTGATCGCAGCGCACAACCGGACCGGATGATCTGGTGACGGTGACTGCGTCTCGCACCACTGCGCGATGTCGGCCAGCAGCGCCTGCCAGTCGATGTTCAGGCTGGCCGGATCGTGCCGGCGCAGCGTGTCGAGCCGATCTTCGATGGCCGACAACAGCGGCACCATCAGTGCCAGTTGGTCGTGCAGCGCTTGCATCGAACCGGACATCCAGCGCAGATGCGAGGTATCGAATAGTAGATGCGTCGACATCACGCGCAGTTCGGTGATGTCGCCTGCCAGACTCCAGCGCGCCTGTTTGCCGGGTTTTTCCGGAGCCGCAGTGAGGGCTTCACGAATCCACTGGCGCGCGTCGTTGATGGCGTGGTCGACGCGTCCGAGCAACACCGGGCCCACGCTTTGCGGAAAGACCAGCGAGTGAACCAGCGTCGCGCAGGCAATGCCGAGCGTGATTTCTTCGACCCGCGCCAGCGCCACCTCAAACACTGTCGATGGATCGGCCACTACCGGGAAGGCGATCAGGCCGGCCGTGTAACCGGCCAGCATGAAGACATACGAGCGCGGCGTGCGGTCCAGCAGCGACAGGTACAGGCAGGCACCGACCCAGCCAGCCAGCGCCAGCGACAGCAATTCCGGCGAGTTGCCCAGTTGCGGCACCAGCAGCACGGTGACGCTTGATCCGAGCAGCGTACCGGCAAAGCGGTACAGCGCTTTCGAACGTACCAGTCCGGATAACGGATTGGCCACCACGTAGGCGGTCAGCATGGCCCAGAACGGGCGCGGCAAGCCGATCCGGAACGCCAGGTACAGGGCCAGCATGGCCGCACCAAAGCATTTGAACGAATACAGGATTTCGCTACGGTTGGGAGCGATCACGCCGGCTTCGCATCGTGCTCGGTGGAATCCAATGCGGTGATGGCCTCATCGAGCGCGCTCAGCACGTTGGTGCAGGCGATGATGTCGGTTTTGTCGATGCCAGCGAACAGGCTGGCACGAAACGGTCTGAGCGCCGCTTCCAGTCGCTCTGCGCGGTCGCGGCCGTTCGGTGTCAGGTGCAAGGTCTTGGCGCGGCGATCACTGGCATCGTCGCGCCGCTCGACCAGTCCGGCCTGTATCAGCTGATCCAGTACCCGTACCAGCGACGGCGGTTCCAGACCGAGCGCATCGGCGACTGCACCCGGACGTACGCCGTCACCCATGCGGCTGATCATGATCATCGGCCAGGCCGTCGCATGCGACAGGTCAAAATCGCCGGCCATCCGGTCGGCCGCTGCCTTGTAGGCACGTGCGACGTGCGTCAGGCGCATCGTCAGGGTCATCAGAGTCTGGTCGTGAAGTGTCATTGCGGACAGTTTTAATTAGGAGGCTAAAGGTTAGCATGCTAATTAAATATACGTGCGGTAGACGTCACTTTCTGCTTTGCATGCTACCGTGCAGTCACAATCGAACACGACGCGGCATTTCACCGTGCCTATCCACGAGGATTACCTGCCATGAAAATTTCCCGAATTCCGTTATTGCTGGCGCTGTTGTCGCTGGTCCTGCTGGGTGCTTCCGGCCTTGGTGTCCAGCTTGGCTGGTGGGCCTTTCCGGTTGGATTCCAGATCTTGCGCTGGGTCGTCTACTGCGGTCTCGCCGCGGTTGTCGTGTCACTCCTGTGCATGGCGGCACCGACCTTGCGCCGTGGCGCCTGGTCCATTCTGGTGCTGGGCTTGCTGGTCGGTGCCGGCGTCGCCTTCGTGCCATGGCGAATGGCGCAGCAGGCCCAGGCACTGCCGCGTATCCACGATATTTCCAGCGACCTGGACAATCCCCCCGTGTTTGTCGCGATCCTGCCGCTACGTGCTGATGCGGCCAATCCGGCGGCGTACGGCGGACCTGAGATTGCAGCAGAACAGCGACTTGGTTATCCGGATATCGTCCCTCTGAAACTGGCCATGTCGACAGCGAGCGCCTACGCCAAGGCCTTGTCGGTCGTGAAGGAAAAAGGATGGAAAATTGTCGCAGATGACCCGGCCGACGGCCGCATTGAAGCGACCGCGACGACCCGCTGGTTTGGCTTCAAGGATGATGTTATCGTTCGGGTTCTACCTGCTGCGGGCGGCAGTCGACTCGACATGCGTTCGGTATCCCGGGTTGGCAAGAGCGATGTCGGTGCCAATGCCAAGCGAATACGTGATTTTTTTGCGGCAATTACCGCGTCATAGCAATGGATCCCATGTGCTGGTAACCGGTAGTTTCGATTTCTGTCGCAACGCATGAACACCCAAGAAAAATCTGTTTGATCGATTAAGTTCCCAAAAAATCAAGATAGGCGTGTGAGCAAACGCAAATCTGTGGTTAAAAACTCTCCTAAATTAAAGATGCGGTGCAGGTCGCTGCCCGTCATTTTTAACGACTAGAAGGGGAGAGTTTCATGAACATTTTATCGGGCACGAGTGTGCCATCGCATTACGACATCTTGATCCGGCAATTGCCTGCCTGGCTGGCGGCTTTTTTTGTCAGGAGACGGATCCGGCAATTACTGGGGGGCGTCGTACTCTCCGCTGCCGGCATCCTGTCGCCTGTACTGGTCGGTGCGCAGGCAGTCACCGGCTCCTTGTCGCTGACTTCCGGCATACCAGCTCCGGGCGCAATTGGTTTGCTGTTACCTGACGGATTGAGCACGTCCGATCCTGCTGTCAGCGCCTGGCTTGATGCTGCACGGGAAGAAGGACTGCGCATTGAAACTCTGACAGACTCTCAGTTTCTGGCTCTCGGTACCGGCACGAATGCTTATCGCGGCGTAATTTTTCCGGATCGTCTGCATGTGGTGGCGTCGGATGTGCTGGTTACTGCAGTCCAAGGCTACGTCAATCGCGGCGGTCAGGCGATGCTGGTCTATGACTTTGGCGCGCTGACTGACGGCGGATTCTATGCGGTACCGAAGTCACGTTTCAGTGCGCTCGCAGGTGTCGATTATTTGCTGTACGACGAATTGCTTGATCGTACCGTTGGATTAGGACCGATTATCGGTTTTGAGAGTGTGCTGCGGAAAATTCAGGTTCCGCCCGGAAAGTCTGTTCCGTTTGTGAGTAGTGTACCGACCGCGCTGACAACCACGACAATGGCGACGACAGCAAGTAAAACCGCTGCGCCGCAGGGAGGTGCTGGTTCATCAGGGACGGTAGCTACCCAGACTGGCGTTCTTAAAATGGCGGGATTAGCGCCTAATCAAGCGTTGTATTTACCTGCCGGCCCCAAAAATCCAAGCGGACTGTCGGGCTATAACCATGCGCAACAATTCAAGGCGGATCCCTTCGACAAGCATGTGATCGTTCGCACCGCAACCGGACCAGTTGCTTCGAAAGTCCCGCCATCAACGTCGTCGAAGGCATCACTTTCGTCTCCGGTAACGGGGTATTCAACGGTTGCGCCAGCAGTTCCTCTTATTACGTTCGATACGGCAAAAATATTACCCGAGGTCAGTGCTACGACGCCTCAGAAGACCGCTATTACCTCATCGGCGACCTCGCCGGTAACCTCATCGGTAACCTCCGCGGCCAAAATGACGGCACTTGCGGTGCCAGCGGCCGTTGTCAGCACCGACACCGTGCACGCTATCAGCGGGTATCTCTACGGCGCGCTGACCTATCCGAGCTTCGTCACCCGTGGCGCCTTCGCAGGAACGCAGTTGAGCAACTCTCCGCAGTTCGGGCTTGTTGCCGGGGTGAACAACGTCGGAAGCGGCAAAGTCTTGTTTATCAATACGCCACTGACCTTTCTCAAGGGGGCGAATGATGGCATGCTGATGCATGGCTTTCTGCACTACTTCAGCGACGAGATGCTGAAGTTGCCACGTTTGTCGAGCTTGCCGAATGCGCGTCCGGGACTGACATTGAACTGGCATCTGTGTTCGAATTATGCTGCGGAGATGACACAACTGATCAACCAGGGCGTATTTCAGAATGGACCCTTCTCGGTTCACATTACGGCCGGCCCTGATACCGTGACTTTCGGCGACCGGCTGGGCTGGAATTTGCCGCTCAACCCCTCAGCGCAGCAGATGCTGCGCGATCTGGAAGCGCGCGGCCACAAGATCGGCAACCATGGTGGATGGATACACGACTATTACGGTGAGAACGTCTCCGAGACCAATCAGGCAACGTTCGAGCAATATCTGGTCCTGAATAAAAATGCCGTTGAAGCAACGCTCGGTCATGCCACCATTGAATACGCGGCGCCGCAAGGTAATTCACCCTCCTGGGCGATGAACTGGCTGGAAAATAACGGCATCGTCGGTACGTATTTTCTCGGCGGTACCGGTCTGGGGCCGACGCGCAATTATGTCGATGGCTTACTCAGGAATCCGAACTTGTGGGTCAATCCGGTCATGCCTTTCGGTTTGTACGCCACTTTCGAAGAGTTCAGCGCGTTTAGTGTGCCGAAGCAAAGTGTCATCGATTGGTACAAGCAACTGACCGATTACGTCATTCAGAATCGTATTAATCGATTGATCTACATGCATCCTCAAGGCGCGGCTCCCTGGTCGGACGTTGTGCTTGGTATGCTGGCTTACGCGAAGACGCAACAGCAAGCGGGCAAGTTTGCCTGGTACACGATTTCCGGCATCGATAATTTCATGAGCGCTCGCAGCAAGGTTGTCTGGAACGAGTCGGTCAACAGTGCCGGGGTGCGGCTATTCGGTGCAACTCATCCGACCAATCTGGCCAAAATGAGCTGGTTGTTTCCGAAAGTGGCGTTTGCCAAGCCGGTCATTACCAGTGGCCTGGCGACGGTGACCGACGGCGGCGATAGCTGGGTAGTCGTGGCGACCAGTGGTAAATCACTGAACTTTAAAGCCACGCCAATTTGATTTGTCGTCGTTGTTTTGCAAGCGCGTCATGTTCCGCAAGTGACGCGCTTGATCTGTCGTCTCATTGCAGTCCGTTCTCTATCCCGTGTTGGATTGGAACGCGACCTTCTCATGCCGTCAGGATTAATTTATTGAGCTGGGTAACCCGCATCCGGTAAATGCGACCCTGATGCTCGATTTCAATTTCCCGGTTGAGGCGAAACAGGTCCTTACTTTGATAGCGCTTGAGCGGGCGTTCTTCGCTGTGCGCCAGCGGGACTGCGGCAGATGATCCGTCGCTGCGGAGAGTTGACATGACTGGATTCCTTTCAGATGAGATTTATTCTCATTTGGAGTATGCGCCAGACCTGGAGTGGAATGCAAGAATTTTTCTGCCTGGATCCTGCCATCACCAATCATGTCAGGCTGCCATTGCCTCCTCCAGGCAAGCTTGGTATCGATTTCAAACTACACCGCAACAGAAAACGCGAAGCCAGAGTGTTGTTGATCGTTATTCAATATTGACTGGCGGAACCGGATGGTAAGGCGTGCCACTTACTGGCTCTCATTGAATTTCAATCATAGTTATCGGAGACTATTTCATGCTTCCACGAATTGGATCGACCGGGTCAGCTTCTCCCCAACGTCATGTTGAGGTAGAACAACCGTTGTCGCCGGCCCGCAATCCGGCTGCTGCGGACATGCCCCAACAGAACGTACCCGGGACGCCACCGCGCGGCAGGCCAGTCAATCGCTCTTTTCTGGAAAACACATTGGGCAATAAAGACCTGGCCAACCTGGCCACCTGGCTCGACGGTGTTACCCGCAACTGGGTGCTAACGGGGAGTACCGCACTCAAGTTATGGGGCCACGAACTCAATCACAAAAAAGCCATGGACGTCATCCCGCACGATGCTGACATCGTCGTCACCGACGTGGATATGATGAAAATTCTAGACAAAAAGCGTGAGGAAGACAGACAAGACAAGGCAGCGATGGGGCAAGATAAAACATTCCTTTTCAATAAAAATCTATCGGTCGATTTGATTGCCTCATCGGCAAAAAAAACAGCTTTCGGTGACATAGCACAAGACGTAAAAATTATTCGTGACGTGCAGGTGATGTCGCTCAGTACGCTTCTCACATCAAAAAAAGCGGCCATGTTGCTTGCGCAACAAGATAACCAGACAGAAAAATATCAGCAAGGTGTCGTTCATGTGGCGTTACTCAATGACTTGATTACATTACAGAAAAAGCAGCAGTCATCGGGCGGGTCTGCACGCCTGCCGGAAAGGCAGCAGAAGCTGATAAAAGCGACGGGCAACCGGTCACAAAAAATGCCTGCAAAACCGTCCGGGAAGCGCGCTCTTGCTGACGACAGGGACGTCACCACGAAAGAATCGGCGGCTCCCGGATCGGCGACGCAGTCAACGCGCGCTGCCACCGCGCGGGATCGTCATCAAACATCGGACACATCACCGTCCCGCGATAAACGAGCCAGGAAGCAACTGTCCTTTGACTAATCGTACGGCACGCCACCGCAGCGGTCGCGTGATCCTGCCTGGAAGGGTTAACTAACCCGCTTCGCCGCGGCTGGCGGGGTCCATTGATACAGCCAGGTTTCGCATAACAGTTGGCCGCCAGCGGTCAGGTATACCCGCAAGTCGATCGGCGTGACGCTGGCATCCGGCGGCTTCAGGTCGAACATCACCCGTAAACCGTGGATGGCGTCGAGTGGTCGCACCGAGCTGATATCGATGGTGCCGCGCGAGGCGGAGATCACTGGCGTTACCGTGATGTCCTTGCCGAGCAGCTGCAAATTATCGCCGGCAAAATCGATCACGAAGCGCCACGAAAAAGCCGACCGCTTTTGACCGACAATGCCGCCCCGGCCTGTTCGCGTCGCTACCACCTGCGCTAGCGGCGGGTTGTATGGCATCTTGCTGCCCCAGTGGAGACGATAGCCAAACAGGTGTTCCTGGCCGGCTTGCGGTTTTTTTTCCGGATTCCAGAAGCAGACAATATTATCGAAGGTTTCATCGGCAGTCGGAATTTCGACCAGCTGGATCGCGCCCTTGCCCCAGCCAGAGGTCGGCTCGACCCAGACGCTGGGACGGCGCTCGTAAAACACGCCATCGTCCTGATAATGGTCAAAATTGCGATCCCGCTGGAGCAGGCCGAAGCCGCGCGGGTTTTCGTCCTGATAGGCATTGAAACGCAGCTGTTCCGGATTGACCAGCGGTCGCCATAGCCACTCCCCGTTACCTCGATGCAAGGCGAGGCCATCCGAATCATGAATTTCCGGACGCCAGTCATTTGCACCGGGCATGCTGCGATCGTTTTCGGCGTATTGAAACATGCTGGTCAGCGGGGCGACACCCATGCGCTCGATGGTTGTGCGCGGATAGAGCGCGACATCGACCTGCATGACCATGGTTGCGGCCGGTTCGATTTCGAACCGGTAAGCGCCAGCAACGCTAGGCGAGTCGAGCAACGCGTAGACCACCAGCTTGCCGGAATCAACAGCCGGCCGTTCCAGCCAGAAGTGCGTGAAATCCGGAAATTCTTCAGGACGCGCCATGCCGCAATCGATGGCAAGACCGCGTGCGGACAAGCCGTATTGCCAATCCGAGCCGACTGCGCGGAAATAGCTTGCTCCCAAAAAGGCCGAGACATCACGTTCGAGATCGGTATGGAAATTGATCTTGAAGCCGGCGAAGCCAAGGTCTTTCGCAAGCTGCTCCGGATGCAGGCCACTTTTTCCATAGTTGAACATGGCGGTGTCATAGGCCAATTCCTGCGCCTGGCCGTCTTTTAGTTCAAACATGTGCACCGGTGACGTGAAATACAAGCCGAGGTGAAAGAACTTGGCCTGGAAGCGCAGCTTGTCGTTGGCCCACAACGCGTGTTCGGGACGGTACTGGATGGCCTGGAACTGGTCCCAGTCCAGCTTTTTGATGGCATCCGGAAGCGTGTTGGTGGCAGGACGGAACGGGTTTGATGCCAGCGACCTGGCCTGACCTTTCAGCCAGGCGAGATCAAAGGCTTGCGGTTTGCCCAGAAATTTCAGCGGCTCGCCCGCCGTTATTGTGGCGGCGGCGAAGAGGGAGTGTGCCGGAAAACCCGCTGCGGCGAGGACCGTCGATGCCCTTAAAAAATCGCGTCGTTGCATGCTGTTCCTTGTTTGACTGACTCAACTGAAAAGGATGGTTGCGTGCCTGTCCTGAAAACCAGACGGTGACTATCGGTGAATAACCACCAGCAGCGCTTTCGCCCCGGTCTTGCCGGCATTGCGAATCGCATGGGCCTGATCAGCTTCATAGCGTGCCGTTGCACCGGTCTTGAGTTTGCGCAAGGTACCGGCAACCTCGATCTCAACCGTACCATGCAGTATCGTCAGATGCTCGATCGTACCGGGATCATGCGGATTTGAAATCAGTGCCCCGCCCGCCGACAGGGTCAGTTCATACCATTCATGTTTGCCGGCCAGTGCCATCGGTCCGAGGATGCGCAAGACATAGCCGGCATGCCCGCCCGGCAGTGTCGGCGTTTCGTGCGGTTCCATCACGCGGATCGCTTCAAGCGGACGCGCTTCGGTCGACAGCAATTCGGCAATGCTGACCCCTAGTGCGTTGGCCAGTCGCCAGGCAACCGCAATGGTCGGATTGGCTTTCTCGCGTTCGATTTGCGATAGCATCGACTTCGACACGCCGGCCGCGCGTGACAGGTCTTCCAGTGTCAGGTTGCGTTCGAGGCGCATGCGTTGCAGCGTGGCGCCGACTTCGGGAGGGGTGGCAGGTACGGGAGGTGTTTTCATGGGCAGGGTTGCAAAGTAAGGGAGTGCTGCTAATATCCGTTATATTGAAAAAAAATTCTACATAATGGAATTTAATAAAACCAGCGGATTGATTCAGAGATCACGAATCGATTCTATCAATCGTCGAGGACATCATGAGCGTCAACAACAAGAAAACTTTTTTTGCCGGGCTGGAGCAGGAGCTGGATCGATTAAAAGACGCTGGCTTGTACAAGAATGAACGGGTGCTGGCGTCGCGTCAGGGCCCCGAAGTAGTGTGTGATGACGGCCGCACGCTGATCAATCTGTGTGCGAACAATTACCTTGGCTTGTCCGGTGAAGAATCGACGGTGCGTGCCGCAATCGCTGCGACCGAGCAATTCGGTTACGGGCTGTCGTCGGTGCGGTTCATCTGCGGTACGCAAACAGTCCACAAGCAACTCGAGCAGGCGCTCTCGAGCTTTCTCGGCACGCAAGACACGATTCTGTACGCCGCGGCGTTCGATGCCAATGGCGGCCTGTTCGAGCCGTTGTTCACCGATGAAGATGCGATCATTTCCGATGCTCTCAACCATGCGTCGATCATCGATGGCGTGCGCTTGTGCAAGGCGGCGCGCTTTCGCTATCAGCACAACGACATGGCGGACCTGGAGTTGCAATTGCAGGCCGCTGCCGGCAAGCGCCATATCGTGATTGCTACCGATGGCGTGTTTTCGATGGATGGCACCATCGCCCAGCTCGACAGGATTTGCGACCTGGCCGACCAATACGGCGCGCTGGTCATGATCGACGAATGTCATGCCTCGGGCTTCATGGGCGCAAACGGACGTGGCACGCATGAACACCATGGCGTGATGGGACGGGTCGATATCATCACCGGCACACTGGGCAAGGCGCTCGGTGGTGCCATGGGTGGTTTTACGGCGGGACGCAAGGAAGTCATCGATATGCTGCGTCAGAAATCCCGTCCTTATTTATTTTCGAACAGTCTTGCACCTGCCATTGCCGGTGCCTCGCTGGCCGTGCTGGAACGGCTGGCGTCGTCCACCGAACTGCGTGACCGGTTACATGCCAACACCGCGTATTTCCGCAGCGCGATTGCCGCACTGGGTTTCACGATCAAGCCAGGCACCCATCCGGTGGTGCCGGTGATGTTGTTCGATGCACCGGTGGCACAGCGTTTTGCTGCGCGCCTGTACGAACTGGGTGTACTGGTAACCGGCTTCTTTTATCCGGTCGTTCCGATGGGACAGGCGCGTGTGCGGGTGCAATTATCGGCGGCGCATACGACCGCGCAGCTCGACGCAGCGTTGGCTGCTTTCGAACAAGCCGGGCGCGAACTGGGTTTGCTTGGCAATACCGGAGCCGCATGATGGAGCGCATCCTCGTCATCGGCGCCAACGGCCAGATCGGCAATGAACTGGTCGTCGCGCTGGCCTTGCAGCATGGTGCCGACAATGTCATCGCGGCTGACCTCGGTCCGCGTAATCCGTTTGGTGCCGCACATTATGAAGCCATCGACGTGCTCGACCGCCGTCTGGTAGCGCGCATCATCGACACGTATGGCATTACGCAGGTCTACCAGCTGGCGGCGTTGTTATCGGTCACCGGCGAGCAGGACCCGCTGAAGGCCTGGAGCCTGAACATGGATGGCTTGCTCAATATCCTGGAGATCGCGCGCGAACGCACTGCCGCCGGTCGGCCGCTGCGGGTATTCTGGCCCTCGTCGATCGCTGCTTTCGGGCCGGGCACGCCGCAGGACAATACGCCGCAACAGAGCGTGATGGATCCGACCACGATTTATGGCATCAGCAAACTGGCCGGCGAGCGCCTGTGCGCGTATTACTTCAGCAAATATGGCGTCGACGTGCGCAGCATCCGCTATCCCGGCATCATCAGTTTTCGATCGCCTCCGGGCGGCGGCACCACCGATTATGCGATTGCGATTTTCCATGCGGCGCTGCGTGACGAGTCCTTTCAATGCTACCTGTCGGCCGACACCACGCTGCCGATGATCTACATGGCGGATGCGATCCGCGCCACCATCGCGCTGATGGATGCGCCGGCCGATCGCATTACGGTGCGCTCGGCGTACAACGTGGCGGGGTTGAGTTTCAATCCGGCGCAACTGGCCGCAGCGATTGGCCAGCAGCGGCCCGGTTTCGAGATCCGCTATGTACCGGATGCGCGTCAGGCTATTGCCGAGACCTGGCCGCACAGTCTCGACGATGCGGCTGCCCGCAGCGACTGGGGCTGGCAGCCGCGCATCGACCTCGCCGCGCTGGTCAACGACATGCTCGCCAACGTGGTTGTCGCGCCGCATGAACTCGGGCAGGTCGCCTGACGGTGCAGCGAACGTAGCAGGTAACGTAGCAGGTAAGGTGGCAGCTATAATGCACGCACATTAACGACGCCTGCACCTTCACTTCTATGCGCTATGTCTCGACCCGCGGCCACGCCGCACAGCCCTCTTTTTCCGAAATCCTGCTGGGTGGCCTGGCGCCGGACGGCGGCCTGTATTTACCGGCCGTCTATCCGCAAGTCTCGGGTGCCGAACTTGATGCATGGCGCGCGCTGTCTTACGCCGATCTGGCGCTGGAAGTCCTGAAGAAATTTGCCACGGACATTCCGGTTGCGGACCTGAAAGCACTGACCGACAAGACTTATACCGCGACGGTGTACCGCAACACGCGCACCGGCGAAGCCGCCGAGCGCATCACGCCATTGCATGTGGTCGAGCAAGACGGCGACAAGACCCTGCTGTTGCAAGCGCTGTCGAATGGCCCGACGCTGGCCTTCAAGGATATGGCGATGCAATTGCTCGGCAACCTGTTCGAGTACACGCTCGACAAGCAGCATGCCGAGCTCAATATTTTTGGTGCCACTTCCGGCGACACGGGCAGCGCGGCCGAATATGCGATGCGCGGCAAGCGTGGCATCCGGGTTTTTATGTTGTCGCCACACCTGAAAATGAGTGCCTTTCAATGCGCGCAAATGTTCAGTCTGCAAGATGACAATATTTTCAATATCGCCGTCAAGGGCGTGTTTGACGATTGTCAGGACATGGTCAAGGCCGTCTCGAACGACCTCGACTTCAAGGCGCGCTACAAGATCGGCACCGTCAATTCGATCAACTGGGCCCGGGTGGTCGCGCAGGTAGTCTATTACTTCCGTGGCTATCTGGAAGCGACCACAAGCAATGACCAGAAGGTCTCATTCACTGTTCCGTCCGGTAATTTCGGCAATATCTGCGCCGGCCACATCGCCCGCATGATGGGCTTGCCGATCGATCAATTGGTGGCCGCCACCAATGAAAACAATGTGCTCGACGAATTTTTCCGCACCGGCATTTACCGCGTGCGCAAGTCAGCCGAGACCTATCACACCACCAGTCCGAGCATGGACATCAGCAAGGCCTCGAACTTTGAACGCTTCGTGTTCGACTTGCTGGACCGCGATGCGGTGCGCGTCAAGGCGCTGTTTGCCAAGGTCGATACCGAAGGCGGCTTTGATCTGTCCGGTGTCCCCGGCAGCGATGGCGACGAATTCAACAAGATTGCGCAATTCGGTTTTGCGTCCGGTCGTTCCTGCCACGCGGATCGCCTGGCGACGATTCGCGATCTGCATGCGCGCTATGGGTTGATGATCGACACGCATACCGCCGATGGCGTCAAGGTCGCGCGCGAGCACGCCAAGCCGGGCGTGCCGATGATCGTGCTGGAAACCGCCTTGCCCGCCAAGTTCAACGAAACCATCCGTGAAGCGCTCAATACCGATGCCGAACGTCCGGCCGGTTTCGAGAACATCGAATTTCTGCCGCAGCGTTTTGAAGTCATGGAGGCCGATGTTGCGCAAGTGCAGGCTTTCATCGTTGCCCACACAGGACTATGACAATGACGATGAACAAGACCGCACCCCGCCCGCCAATGTTGCCGGTTGCCGAAGCACTGGCGTTGCTGCTCGCTGCTGCGCGTCCGGTGACCGGACACGAAGTCATCCCGACGCTGGAGGCGAACGGCCGCGTGCTCGCGCTGGCGCAATCGTCGCAACTCGATGTGCCGCCGATGGACAACACGCATATGGATGGTTATGCCGTGCGTGCCGCCGATTGCATCAGCGGGTCAGCGCGTCTGCGTGTAGCCCAGCGTATTCCGGCCGGGCATGTCGGTCAGCCTTTGCTAGCGGGAACTGCGGCGCGGATTTTTACCGGCGCGCTGATTCCCGAAGGTGCCGATGCGGTCGTGATGCAGGAACAATGTACGGCGGACGGCGACGACGTCATCGTTGCACACACGCCAGCGAGCGGCGAATGGATACGCCGTCGTGGCGAAGACATACTTACGGGTAACGAAATACTTGCCGCTGGTACCCGTTTGCGCGGACAGGAACTAGGGCTTGCCGCATCGGTCGGACTGGCTACCTTGCCGGTGGTACGCAAGATCAAGGTCGCCGTATTTTTTACCGGCGACGAACTGGCGATGCCGGGCGAGGTCCTGAAGCCCGGCGCGATCTATAACTCGAACCGCTTCACGTTGCGCGGTTTGCTGGAAAATCTCGGTTGCGAGATCACCGATTACGGCATCGTGCCCGATACGCTGGCTGCGACGCGCGACACTTTGCGACTGGCTGCGCAAGAGCATGACCTGATCGTTACCTCGGGCGGTGTCTCGGTCGGCGAAGAAGACCACATCAAGCCGGCCGTCGAAGCCGAAGGACGGTTGAACATGTGGCAGATCGCGGTCAAGCCCGGCAAGCCGCTGGCGTTCGGCGAAATCAATCGTAGCGGGCCAAGCAGTGCGTTTTTCCTCGGCTTGCCCGGTAATCCGGTATCGAGCTTCGTGACCTTTTTGCTGTTTGTGCGGCCGTTCAT
Source organism: Bradyrhizobium sp. (assembly GCA_047621665.1). Taxonomy (GTDB): domain Bacteria; phylum Pseudomonadota; class Gammaproteobacteria; order Burkholderiales; family Burkholderiaceae_D; genus Actimicrobium. Next base: position 19,178 of record JBLHMB010000063.1, read on the forward strand.
TTTGCGCCTGCAAGGCGTCGTCGATGTTGCGCCGCAAGCCTATGCGATGCGCGCCGGTTTCGACTGGCCGAAGGCGGATCGTCGCAATGAATTTCTGCGGGCACGGGTCGGTGCAGACGGTGCGCTGGAGCTGTTCCCGAACCAGAGTTCGGGCGTGCTTACCTCGACCGTCTGGGGCGACGGACTGGTCGATAATCCGGCCGGGAAAGTGATCGTTCCCGGCGACACCGTCCGGTTTATTCCTTTTGCCGGATTGCTCAATTGATGAAAATTACCCTGCGATTTTTTGCCAGCGTGCGCGAAGTAGTGGGCACCGGCAGCGAAGTACTGACATTGCCCGCGGCGGTTCTTACGGTGGGTGATGTAAGGCAATTCCTGCGCGAGCGCGGTGACCCTTGGGCGCTGGCGCTGAACGAGGGACGCGCGCTACGCATGGCGCTGGATCAGGAAATGGTCACGGCAGATATCGCGATCTCCGACGGCTGCGAACTGGCGTTTTTTCCGCCGGTTACGGGCGGCTGATGTTTTCTTTCAACACTCTTTCGAAGGCAATGACGAGATGACGCTGCAAACCTGGTTGCTGTATTTCGCCGCTGTCTGCGTGCTGGTTGCCACGCCGGGC
>JBLHMB010000064.1:0-18815 GCA_047621665.1 Bradyrhizobium sp.
CTGGTGCGCAGTTCGCTGATCGGTACCGTGGTCGGCATCTTGCCCGGTGCCGGCGGATCGATCGCCTCGCTGGTGTCGTATTCGGAAGCGCGGCGGGTCTCGCCGCGACAGGATAATTTCGGCAAAGGCGAACCGGACGGCATCATCGCCACCGAGTCGGCCAACAATGCCACCGTCGGCGGCGGCTTCATTCCGACGCTGGTACTCGGCATTCCCGGCACGCCACCGGATGCCATCATGCTGGGAGCCTTGCTGGTGCAGGGGATCCGTACCGGACCGACGCTGTTCTCCGAGCAGAGTTCGATTGTCTACACATTTATTTGGGGGCTGATCATTGCCACCGTGCTGATGCTGCCGGTCGGCCTGGTGATTGGTCGCTATGCGTTCAAGTTCATCGTCGGCGTGCCGAAAGCGCTGCTGGTGCCGTCGGTGGCGTTCCTGACAATACTGGGCAGTTTTGCGATCCATAATAATCCGCACGAAGTGCAGCAGATGGTGGTGCTTGGCATCATTGCGTGGGGTCTGGCGCGCGCCGGTTTTACGCCATCGCCGATCGTGCTGGGCCTGATTCTGGGAACCATCGCCGAGCGCGGATTCGTGCAAGGCTTTCTGATTGGCGGTGCCCGCGGCAATATCCCGCAGGAGTTTTTCAGCCGGCCGATTTCGCTGGGCATTATCGTCTTCATCCTGCTCGGATTGCTCTATCCGCTGATCAGTGCACGGCGTGCCCGCAAGAGCGCAGCAAGAGCCACCACCCCTGACCGGAGACCGACATGACGACCCCCGTTTACCGTAATGTGACGTCGCTGGTCACGTGCGTACTGTTCATCGTGCTCGGTGCGGCGGCCTATCTGGCCGCCGATGATTTTTCGATGCTTGGATCAGTCTTTCCGAAAACTATCTCGGCACTGGTCGTGGTGTTTTCCTGTCTGTGGCTGGTGCTGTCATGGATCAAGCCGCGTGATGTGGTGCGCAACGTCAATGGCTCGGTGGTACGCCAGGTGGCAGTGGGACTCATCATGCTGGCCTGGGCCTTTCTGCTCGAACCGGTTGGCTTTCTGGCTTGCAGCGTAGTCGCGTTTGCGTTATTGCTAGCGGTGGCGCATTACGGCAGTTGCAGCCGGAAATTGCTGCTGCTGTATGTTGCCGCGACGGTTGTCGTGACAGGTGGCCTGTATCTGCTGTTCATGACGGTACTCAATGTGCCGCTGCCGGCAGGCATGCTGATGTAATGCCAATCGAGGTCCATTCATTCATTCATTGCCGCAGGCACGGCCTGCGTTTTAACAGGAGAACAATCCATGACATCCCATCGTATTGCGGTCATCGCCGGCGACGGCATCGGCAAGGAAGTCATGCCCGAAGGCCTGCGCGTGGTGGAAGCCGCTGCCCGCAAGTTCAACATCGACCTGCACTGGGATCACTTCGATTTCGCCTCGTGCGATTACTATCTCAAGCACGGCCAGATGATGCCGGACGACTGGAAAGAACAGATCGGCGGACATGATGCAATTTTCTTTGGCGCGGTCGGCGATCCGGCCGTCGTGCCGGACCATATTTCATTGTGGGGTTCGCTGATCAAGTTCCGGCGTGAGTTCGACCAATACGTGAACCTGCGACCGTGCCGTCTGATGCCCGGTATTCCATCACCACTGGCCAACCGTGCGGTCGGCGATATCGACTTCTATGTGGTACGCGAAAATACCGAAGGCGAGTATTCGTCGGTGGGCGGCCGCATGTTCGAAGGTACGCCGCGCGAAGTGGTGTTTCAGGAGGCGGTGTTTTCGCGCACCGGTGTCGACCGCATCCTCAAGTACGCGTTCGATCTGGCCCAGCGTCGGCCGAAAAAGCACCTGACCTCGGCCACCAAATCAAACGGCATCGCGATCACGATGCCGTACTGGGATGAGCGGGTCGTCGAGATGGCCAGCCGTTATCCGGAGGTGCGCTGGGACAAATATCACATCGATATATTGACCGCGAACTTCGTGCTGCATCCGGACTGGTTTGATGTTGTGGTCGGCTCGAATCTGTTCGGCGACATCCTGTCGGATCTCGGTCCGGCCTGCACCGGTACCATCGCGATTGCGCCATCGGCCAACATCAACCCGGAAGGATTGTTCCCGTCCTTGTTCGAACCGGTGCACGGTTCCGCACCCGATATCGCCGGCAAAGGCTGGGCCAATCCGATCGGACAGATCTGGAGCGGGGCGATGATGCTGGAGCATTTCGGCTATGCCGAGGCTGGTGCAGCGATTGTCACTGCGATCGAAAAAGTACTCACCGCCGGACCGAAACATGCACCGCTGACGCGTGACATGGGCGGCACGGCCAATACCGGCGAGCTTGGCCGGGCGATTGCCGGGGCGCTCTGAGGCAAGCTGTTTTATTGACGTATTTTTATCGCTACGTCAGAAAGCAGCGATTGACCCCACCTCGAAAAACCGTTGACGGATAAAAAAGTCAGATAGCTCAATGAAACCATTGCCTTCTGTCGCTGATCTGGTCGCCAGGCTACGAACCCAAGGAATCGATATTCCGTCGGGTCCGGTGCGTGCTGGTAGATATGGCGACTCCCCGGAACTGTCTGCCTCGCTGCTTGCCCTTATCCGGGATGGCCGCAAGCGAGCCGGAACAAGCCTGCTCTGGGCAATCGAGGTAGAGAAGGAACCGCTTCCTCAGATCGGTCAGATTGAGATCGTCGTAGATCATCAGAACGAGCCGGCACTCGTCACGCGCATCACCCGCGTTGAGGTGGTTCCCTACAATCAGGTCACGGCTGAATACGCAGCTATTGAGGGCGAAGGGGATGGTTCTCTCCATGATTGGCGCGAAGTGCACTGGGCGTTTTTCTCGCGTGAGTGCAAGCGCATCGGCCGGGTGCCAACAGAGTTCATGCCGGTAGTTTGTGCTGTCTTCGAGGTTTTGGATGTGATTTCTCACGAAGCTGACTCGCCGTTATTGAGTTGGCGGTGTTGAGATGCACCCTACGCACTGGTAGCGATGGGCCGGATGCTGAGCGTCGTTTCCAAATGCGAGATTAGCGCTTGCACTTTGGGTGCGTGTTCCCGTCTGCGCTGCCAGATCAGATGCAGCGGCAGTCCCTGCGTCGCAAGCAGCGGCAATATCCTGATCAATCGTCCGTCACGGATTTGTTGTTCGACGAGCCAGGTAGCGAGTTGGGCAATCCCTAAGCCCCGTTCCACGGCGGCAACCTGCGCCTCGGCCTGGGCCAGCACAATCCGGCCGTTGACCTGTTGCCGCGCCAATGGCTTTTGGTCTTCCTGGATTAACAAGGGGCTGGTACTGCCATCTGCTTTTCCATAAAGAATGAGGTCGTGATCCAGCAGGTCATCGACGCGCCGGGGTTGTCCGTGCGCCAAGAGGTAGCTGGGTGCGGCACAGAAAATCAGCTCTTCGTGTCCCAGATACTTGTAGCCGACAGTCGCCGGCCACGTGTCATCCCCGCCTATGCGTACCACCACGTCCAGACCGTCTTCCACAACGTCGACAAAACGGTCGGTGAACGAGACATGGGGCAGGACTTGCGGGTATTTTTCGGCAAACGCCAGTACTGCCGCACATGCTTGTATCCGACCGAAGGTCGCCGGCAAATCGACTCTCAGGCGTCCGGAAGGAATACTTTCTTCACCAGAAAGTATTCCTTCCGCTACCTCCAGTTCATCAAGCACCCGCGCGCAGACCTTGTAGAACTCCTCGCCGGCATCGGTCATCTCCAGCCGGCGTGTGGTCCGTTCAAATAGCGGCTTCTTCAATCGAAGCTCGAGCCGGGCAATCGCTTTTCCCACTGCCGATTTAGTCAAATTGAGCCGCTCGGCGGCGGCCGTGAAGCTGCCAGCCTCGACCACGGCAACGAATGTTTCAAGGCCTTTCAACCGTTCTGCAGGAGTCATGATTACTCTTTAAGTAGAAATAATTTCTACAATAGCAAAGAATTAATATCCGTAACAAGAATTAAATTCCTTTGTATCATGGGCAATGTCTTTTTTGAAGTGAACTGTCATGTCTAATACAAAAACTATGAACCCCGAGCCGCAGCCGGCTTCCGCTTCCACACAGGGAAGCACCGCATCGATTGCCATCCTCGCCGTGGCCGCATTCGTCATTGTTACCACGGAATTCCTGATCATCGGACTGTTGCCGGCGCTCGCACGTGACCTTGGCATCTCTGTCACTACGGCAGGCCAGTTTGTGACCTTGTTCGCTGTTGTGGTGATGGTGTGCGGACCGTTCCTGACGGCCGCGCTGGCCAATATCGAGCGCAAACGGTTATTCATTGGAATCCTCGTTTTGTTTGCCTTTTCCAACGCCCTGGCGGCTGTCGCGCCGAATGTCTGGGTGCTGGCCATCGCGCGTCTGCTGCCGGCGCTGGCGCTGCCCGTGTTCTGGGGCACAGCAAGCGAAACGGCATCACAAATCGCCGGCCCGGGCAAAGGCGGCAGTGCCGTATCCAGAGTGTATCTGGGCATTTCTGCCGCGATGCTATTCGGTATTCCACTCGGCACGCTGGCGTCCGACGCTATCGGCTGGCGCGGGGCCTTCGCTTTGCTGGCGGGGTTGTCGCTGGTGATCGCCATCCTGATGTTCATCAGCATGCCGACGGTGCGCTCCTCGCAGCCTGCGAGCATGGCTGATCAGGCCAAGATTCTCAAAAGCCCGTTTTTTCTGGCTAACGTCGGATTATCGATACTGGTCTTCACCGCCATGTTCACCGGCTACACGTATCTGGCTGAGATGCTGGAAAAATCCGCTGGAATCGCTCCGGCGCAGGTTGGCTGGTGGCTGATGGGTTTCGGTGCGGTCGGCTTGATCGGTAACTGGCTCGGTGGTCTGTGGGTCGATAAAAAGCCGCTGGCCACTACCGCCATCTTCAGCGCGCTGCTGGCCGTCGGCATGGCGGCATCGACCGTACTGGCCGGTACCAGTGTCGTGTTCGCCATTGCTTTGGGTATCTGGGGTATTGCCAATACGGCGCTTTATCCTATCTGCCAGATTCGCATCATGAAGGCGGCGTCCCAGGCACAGGCACTGGCAGGTACGATCAATGTCTCTGCCGCCAACGGCGGTATCGCGCTCGGCGCCGTGCTCGGTGGTCTCAGCATCGCAGCCTGGGGCCCGGGCAATGTCGGTTATGTGTCGGCTGCCATCGCCGTGCTGGCGGTCCTTGCCGCCGCGCTGGTCTCAAAACTGTTGCCGCCTGAGCCGCGTCTTGCCGCATGAAAAAATCCAGCTTATTTTGTCTGTCCGTTTATGAGGAGTTTTTCTGATGCTTCAAGCACCCATCGGTCCAGTACCTGAAGAACTTGTCAGTCATCCAGGTTACCAGCGGATATTCAGGCCGGGTCGGCTGACATTCGGTTTCATCATGCCGCTGGAAGGCTATCCTGAGTCGCCATTTCCGACCTTGGAAAATCATCAGAAGCTGGCACGGATGGCTGACGAGGCGGGATTTTCTGCGTTGTGGATGCGGGATGTTCCCTTCTACGACCCCGACTTCGGCGACACCGGGCAGATGCTCGACCCGATGGTCTATCTGGGCTTTCTGGCTGCGCACACGCGCCGGATTGCACTCGGCACGGCCGGCCTCATCGCGACGCTGAGGGAGCCGCTGATCGTCGCCAAACAAGCCGTGTCAGTGGACCAGTTACTGGGCGGCCGTCTCCTGCTCGGTCTGTCCACCGGCGACCGCGCGATCGAGTATCCGGCGTTCAATGCCAACTACGACAACAGGGCCGAACGCTATCGCGAAGTCTTCAGTCTGATCAAAACAGTCACCGAACAAGATTTTCCCCGGGCGCAATCCGTGCATTACGGTAGGCTCGACGGTGCCATTGATTTGATCCCCAAACCGGTCGGAAAGCGGATGCCGATGATCGTCGTCGGGCGTGCCCGGCAGGACATGGCGTGGATTGCCGCGCACAGTGACGGATGGATCTGGCATCTCAGCGATTTCAAGCGTCTGCCGCAGTTGATCGAACTGTGGCGTGAGAGCCATGGGGATCAATGGATCAAGCCGTACGGCTACGGCACCATGTTCGACTTATCCGAAGACCCGCATGAGCCGCTGCGCTTCATGGCAAACGGAGTACGTGCCGGTCGTAACGCCCTCATCGAATTGTTCCACAGCCAGCAGCAACAAGGTGTCAGCCATGTCGCGCTCAACCTGAAGCCGCTGCGCCGGCCAGCCCATGAGGCACTTGCCGAGCTAGCCGAATATGTGCTGCCACTCTTTCCTGCGGAGTAGCTTTTGCAGACAGCACTTCACGTCAGGCCGTCTCTGGCGCGCGGCACGTACTGCCCGCGCCGGGCTGATTGCAGAAATACCCGGTGTTGACCGAAGCAGCAACAGCGTGTCGCCGGTCTACGTGGTCCCGACTTCTTGAGTAGCGCTGTCACAGCAGCGATTGCGTCTGTTGTTACCGCAAGCCTGATTATCTTGCGGGAGTATTAATGGGGTCGGCACGTCCATGGGTTGATGACTATTAGCCCGGCAGCCTCGAAAGGCGACGTGTCGCGGGTGGCGATCGCAAAACCATGGGTTGCGGCGATGGCAGCGATATAGCCGTCTGCAGGCGCAATCACCTGTCCGGCAATACGGGCACGAGCACGCAGCACGGCATAGGCTTGTGAAGCGGGATCATCAAATGGCAGGAGGCGACCCGCAAACAACGGCAATACGCGCTGCTCGAGACTGTAATGCAGCGTGTCGCGGCGTTTTCCTTCCGGCAGCGCGGCGATGCCGAAGCGTAGCTCCGCAAGGCTGATGGTCGAAAGGTAGAGCGTTTCGATGTTCTGCGCGTCGATCCAGGCAAGGACGCCGGTGTTGCCTGTCGCTTTCAATGGCTCTGAAATGACATTGGTATCGAGCAAAATCATTCAAAGCGCATCGGTTCAACCGATGTCCTGTCCCGCTCGATCTCCAGATCGATGCCGCCCACTTCACGACCAATATCGGCGAGCAGCGTGCCGAGCTTGATCCGTCCTTCGGGGCGAACAGCGCTCTCGAGAATCGCCCGTATTTCAGCCTCAGTGCTGCGACCATGTGTGGCAGCAAGTACACGCAGGGCGCGGTGTGTTTCATCGGGGATGTTGCGGATAGTGACGGAGGCCATTGCTTTCACTCCTTAAATTGACTATCAATGATTGCACCATAGTCTACCTGCCATCACTTTGGCAGCGTTGAAAAATGTGAAATCCATGTCGATTGATGTCGGATGATACGACCCCGTTTCAGCCTGGAAAACGTGCGCGACCCGACGGTAATATCGTCCTCTACTGCGCCGGCTTGGCCGCGTATTCGTACTGCTCGGTATTGACATAAGTGATGCGCCATTCAACCGGCTGGTTTTCATACGAATAGGCCGACCGGCCAATTTGCAGCAACGGCGTTTGCGCCGTGACTGCCAGCCACTCAGCGAGTTCGCCACCGGCGAGCGTCGCACGGATATGTTCTTCCGTGCGGATCACATTGAGCTGGTAATTTTCCTGATAAAAATTGTAGAGCGTGTTGGTACGCTGACGCAGCGCCTGCTCAGTCAACCCGGGGAACAGGTGCTCGGGCAGGGTGATCACATCGATGACCGGCTTGTTGCCATCGAGGCTGAGCCGGTTGATGAGTACGAACACCTTGCTGCCAGCGGCGACACCCAGTTTTTCACAGGCCAGCGCATCGGCTTTGACCTTCGAAAACCGCACCAGCTCGACGGTCGGATAACTCTTTTGTCCGTCATGCCGGGTGATGTTGAAGAAGTGGAAAAAATGGTGATTGCGGTTGTGCGACACCACGAACGTGCCACGGCCCTGGTGGCGTACCAGGATGTTCTCGATGACCAGTTCGTCGATCGCCTTGCGCAGCGTGCCGATCGATACGGCAAACAGTTTGCACAGTTCTTTTTCGGACGGAATCAATCCGCCCGGTTTCCATTCGCCGACTGAGAGGGTGGCCAGTATGCGGCGTTTGACTTCTTTGTAGAGCGGTACGCCGGGCGTCGCCGAGGGGTCAAATGGTTGCATCGAAGGTGCTCATGGAAAAAAGGTATCAGGTCAATGCCGGCATCTGCGCGGCCGGACAAATAGTAACAGTCAACGCAAGTTGTGGTCTGTGTCATATAGCTGACATTGATGAATTATTTTTGCATCAGCAAGTCCACTCCCGCATTTCGCTATTTTAAAATATATATGAATGATATAGGTCATATAGTTGACTTAGTCGGTTGTGACTACTAAGATCGGTGTGATCGAGTTACCGGTTGGCTTGCATTGCGTAGGCATCCGACCCGCACTTGACCCGTACCAACCCCTCAATTTCAGGAGCAGACCATGATTCACGTTGTATTGCACGACGCAAAAGATACGGTGGCAGTCGCTGTCGTCGAAGGCATTCGGGCCGGGACCGAACTGACCGCGTGGATCATGGACGACGACCGCATGATTACGCTCAAGGCACTACAGGACATTCCGATCGGCCACAAGATCGCGTTGAAGGATATGGCCGTTGGCGACACGGTGTTCAAGTACGGTATCGATATCGGCAAGGTGGTGGTCGATGCCAAGGCCGGCGAGCACGCTCACGTGCACAACATCAAGACAAAGCGCTGGTAACCACGCTGGCAACCACCACCGCGCCACTTGATTGACGCGATTCACCGCATCCACGCACCAGAGGACACACCATGATCAGCAAAGACTCCACCTTCCAGGGCTATCGCCGCGAAAACGGCCGCGTCGGTATTCGCAACCACGTCATCATTTTGCCACTCGACGATTTATCGAATGCCGCCTGCGAGGCGGTCGCCAACAACATCAAGGGCACGATGGCGATTCCGCATCCGTATGGCCGCCTGCAATTCGGTGCCGACCTCGACCTGCATTTCCGCACGTTGATCGGTACCGGCTCGAACCCGAACGTTGCCGCGGTGGTGGTCATCGGTATCGAAGATAGCTGGACCCGTAAGATCGTCGACGGCATTGCCGCTACCGGAAAACCGGTCATCGGCTTCGGCATCGAAGGCTATGGCGATCACGAGACCATCTTGAAAGCCTCAAAAGCAGCGCGCGAATTCATGCAGAACTCCTCCGAAAAGCAGCGCGAAACCTGCCACGTCAGCGAACTGTGGGTCTCGACCAAGTGCGGCGAGAGCGATACGACGTCGGGTTGCGGTGCCAATCCGACTGTCGGCAACGCCTTCGACAAATTGCATGCGATCGGTAGCACGCTGGTGTTCGGCGAAACCACCGAATTGACCGGCGGGGAAGACATTGTCGCGGCGCGCTGTATCAACGATGACGTGCGCAAGCAGTTCATGTTCATGTTCGACCGCTATCAGGAGGTGATCAACCGCTACAAGACGTCCGACCTGTCCGACTCGCAGCCGACCAAGGGCAACATCGCCGGCGGCCTGACCACGATCGAAGAAAAAGCGCTCGGCAACATCCAGAAGATCGGCAAGAAATGCACGGTAGATGGCGTCATCGACAAGGCGGAAACACCGACCCATCCGGGACTCTGGTTCATGGATTCGTCCTCGGCCGCTGCCGAGATGGTCACGCTGTGCGCGGCCTCCGGTTATGTCGTGCATTTTTTCCCGACCGGGCAGGGCAACATCATCGGCAATCCGATCCTGCCGGTCATCAAATTGTGTGCCAATCCGCGCACGGTACGGCTGATGAGCGAGCACATCGATGTCGATTGCTCCGCTCTGCTGCAACGCGAGATCACGCTTGATCAAGCTGGCGACAAGCTGCTCGAGATGATGATCGGCACCGCCAACGGTCGTCTGACCGACGCCGAAGTGCTGGGTCACCGCGAGTTCGTACTGACCCGCTTGTATGAAAGCGCCTGAGTCCGCTCCCTGCCAATCGTCACGAGGATGCCCGATGCACATAGTCATTTCCGAATTCATGGACGACGATGCGGTGGCCACTTTACGCAGCCGCTTCACTGTCCGTTACGAACCGGCGCTGGTTGATCGCCGCGCCGAATTGCTGCCGTTACTGGCCGGTGTGGCGGCACTGATTGTACGTAACCGCACCGTCGTCGATGTGGCCTTACTGGAGGCGGCGCCGGGCCTGCGCGTAATCGGCCGGCTCGGTGTCGGGCTCGACAATATCGATGTGCCGGCCTGCGCCGCACGCGGGATTGTCGTCATCCCGGCGACCGGTGCCAATGCCGGGGCGGTGGCCGAATATGTACTCGGCACCGCGATGGCGCTGCTGCGTCTGGCCACCACGCGCAGTGCCGAAACGGCCGCCGGCCAGTGGCCGCGCGCAGCCTTGTCGAGCGGTCGCGAGATCGCCGGCAAGACGCTTGGCCTGATCGGTTTTGGCGGTATCGGCCAGCTCACGGCCCGACTCGCGCAGGGCCTGGGCGTGCGTGTCATTGCGCATGATCCGATGATCGGGGACGGTGCAGCGATCTGGCGAAGTAGCGGCGTCACGGCGACGGCGTTTGGCGCCTTGCTGGCACAGTCCGACATCGTCTCGCTGCATGTGCCGTTGACCGATCAGACCCGCAACCTGATCGATGCGACTGCGCTGGCGCGCATGAAGCCGGGTGCGCTGCTGATCAACAGTGCCCGCGGAGGCATCGTCGATGAAGCGGCGCTGGCAGCGGCCTTGCGCTCGGGCCACCTCGGTGGCGCAGCGATCGACGTGTTCGATCAGGAACCGCTGGCAGCCGGTACGCCTTTTGCCGGTCTGCCGAACCTGATCCTGACGCCGCATATCGCCGGCGTCACGCTGGAATCGAATGTCCGCGTCAGTGCCCTGATCGCCGAACGTGTGGCGGCGCAGCTGCAAATTCCGGTGTAAAAAATTTCCGCATCGGCTTACCCTCGCATCCATTTCAAGGAACCTGCCATGACCACATGCACTCTCGACGAGTTAACCCGGCTTGCCACGCAGGCGCTGCAACTGGCCGGCGCGAGTCACAGTGCAGCCACTGCTGCAGCGCAGGCGCTGGTCGCGGCCGATGCACAGGGACTAGCGTCGCACGGGGTGTCGCGCCTGCCGCAATACACGACTTTTCTGCGTAATGGCCGCACTACGTCGACAGCCACGCCGCGCATTGTGCAATCGAAAGGTGGCAGCTGCCTGATCGATGCACAAAGCGGGATGGCCTACGAGGCCTGTGCGCTGGCAACACAGACCGCGATCGCGCGCGCCCGCGAATTCGGCATTGCCTGCGCTGGCGTCACCAATAGCAATCACTTCGGTGCGGCCGCGGTGCACCTGGAAAGTATCGGCAAGGCCGGTCTGGTCGGACTGGCCTTTAGCAATTCCCCGGCAGCGATGCCGGCCTGGGGCGGCAAGACGGCGCTGTTCGGGACCAATCCGGTGGCAGCGATTTTTCCGCGCCGCGATGCTGATGCGTTGCTCATTGACCTGGCCCTGAGCGAAGCGGCACGCGGCAAAATCATGCTGGCGGCCAAGGAAGGGCGGCCGATTCCATCGGGCTGGGCGGTCGACAAGGACGGCGCGCCGACTACCGATGCCAAAGCGGCGCTGGCCGGTTGCATGCTGCCGGTTGGTGGCGTCAAGGGTGCGATGCTGGCGCTGATGGTCGAACTGCTGGCGGTTGCATTGACCGGTGCGGCGTTCGGTTTCGAAGCGGATTCGTTTTTTGCCGATGCCGGCAACCAGCCGCGTCTGGGCCAGCTGTTTCTGGTCATTGATCCGGGTGCGATGGCCGGCTCCGGCACGTATTATTCGCGCACCGAAACACTGATCGCGATGATGCTGCGCGACGACGCGGTCCGTTTGCCGGGCGACCGCCGGCGCGCTGCACTGGCCGCCGCCACCCGCGACGGCGTGGTGGTGCCGGATGCCTTGTACCAGCAAATCACGACACTGGCTGCAAGTGCCGCCTGATTAAAGTCAGTGATGCGACGTCCCGGTGAGGTAAAGACCAGATTATTGAGTGCATTGCCGCTCAATTCATCCAGCCATCCATGAAGACCACCCGTCGCGGTGGCTCGGCCGGATAGTGGTGCAGACAACGATAGTCCGGTGTTCGAGTCGACAGTCAAAAAAATCCTGCTTCCTTTCCCTTGTACGGCGCCGCTATGCGCAGGTAACCCTGCTGTGGAAAAAGTCTGCGCGATAGATGACGCATTGGCCTTGTTGTCCCGTCCGGTGGACGCCTGAGTTTTTTTGAAAAGAGGAAGTTAATTTCATCTTAACGCAGGTTGTTCAGAAGTCAGGGATCGCTGATCATTGCCTCCGCGATGCACTGACAAGGAACGACGATGTTTTACACAATGATCTGGTTGCTGATGGCTTTGTTGCTGGCCTTATGGTCTGCTGCGGCTTGGGTGATGCATGCACTGGCGCAGTGGTCCGGACTGCAGGCCGGTGGAATGTCCGGCCTGCCAACGCAGTTGGGTGCGTTGCCGGCACCGGAGTGGCTGTCTCCCTGGTTGCCCCCGGGCGCGCAGGAATCCTGGACTAGCGCGCTGGCTGCTTTTACACCCATGATCGATTCGATGGTGGGTTTCGCTCCGGTGATGCTGGCTTTGCTGGTACCTGCGATCTGGCTGATCTGGGCGATTGGCGCGGTGTTGCTGGTCGCACTAGGGCTGGGATTGACGCTGCTGATCCGGTTGATCCGGACTCGTCAGGGTGCGACGGCGGCTTCTTACCAGCCGCTTGTCCGGCAGTAATCGTCGCCGGAGCATCCGCTCAATTCTATTTATTTCAACACTGAAAAGGAGGTTGCCATGAGTGCGCAATCAATGCTCGAACAATTACTGAAGTCAGGAATGTCTCTATTGGATGGCAAAGGGTTGGGAGGCGTGGCCGGAGCCGCAAGTGCGGTCAGGTCGTCGATGGACTGGGGCCGGTTCGGCGGCGGTGCGGCGACCGGCGGAGCGCTTGGCCTGCTGCTCGGTAGCAAGCGTGGACGCAGTTTTGGTGGCAAGGCACTGCAATACGGCAGCGTTGCCGCACTGGGTGTCATGGCATTCAAGGCCTACAGCGTATGGCAGCAAAAGCAGGGCGCCGCGGCACCATCACAGCCGCCGTTGCAGGCCGGTTTTCCGGCGCAGTTGGCACAGGTACGCACCGTCGACCGCCTGCCGGCGCCGCAGGTTGAAGCGCATAGCCAGGCGATGCTGCTGGCGATGATCGCGGCGGCCAAGTCGGATGGTCATCTTGATGAGAACGAACGGGGCGTGATCGAAGCCGAACTGGCACGACTCGATGCGGACCCGGTCATGCGCAGCTGGTTTGAAGAGCAGTTGCGTCGACCGCTGGACCCGGCCGAGGTCGCCCTTGCTGCGACGACCCCGGAGCTGGCTAGCGAGATGTATCTGGCCAGCTTGCTGGTGGTTGATGAAAACAGCTTCATGGAGCGGGCTTATCTGGACGAACTGGCGCGACAGTTGCGCTTACCGGCGGGACTCAAGGAGGCGCTGGAGGAGCAAGCGCTGGCGCATGGTTAGCCGACCGGAGGCTTGCCGCTGATGCAATCAGCGCGTCTCTTCGAGGGCTTCCGACTTGCTGGCAAGATGCGCTGTATCGCCACGGTATTTGGCGATGACGGAAAATTTCGCGCTGCAGACTATTTTTCGCAGCGCAAGGTCTTGCCAGGGATCGTTGCAGGCAGGCAGTGTCAAGGTTGTCTTGCCGGCGCTGAGCTTGGCCGGAATTTTGCTGACCAGTTTGTTGTGCTTGTCGTGGGCGACGAATTTGAAGATGACTTCACCGCTCGGGTTACCGCCCGTGACAGCGGCGTAAAAGCTGACCGGCAAATTACGTCGCAGTGGCGGTTTGGGCGAGGAGTCGAGCGTGGTCCGGGTGGCGGCCGGGCCGGGGGCTGGAAGGCGATCAAGGAAGTCGCCCGTGATGGTGGCGGTGCTCGATGACGACCCTGAGTTAAAGACCAGGTTTTTCAGTACATTGCCGCTCAATCCATCCATGAAGACAACCCGTCGTGGTGGCTCGCTCGGATAGTGGTGCAGATGCTCGCTCAGGAAAGCGGCCAGCACGAATTGATTGCCGGTGAAGCTGGTGGCAAGACTGAGAATGGAGTGCTGGTCGCCGAACGATGCCGGTAACTGCAGTACGCGGGTAATGGCTGCTGTGGTGGCATTGACTTCTAACAGGGGAACTGCCCCGCCGCTCAGGGAGTTAGTCCCTAAATAAAGTCGGCTGCCATCCGCGTTGAACGCCAGGCTGCTGAAGCTGAAGAGGTTGGTGTAGTCGGCAGGTTTCGCGACGCTGAAGTGCTTGATGCTATCGGTTGCCGGATCGAGCACCAGGTAATCGCGGTTGTTCGAATAATTTACGTCGGGGCCGGTTTTGCTGCCGACGAGGTAGAGCCGGTCGTTGACCGGATGGATTGCCAGTGCGTAGGGCATGAAGGCCGGTGTCGGTACAACGCGGTCGACTTCAAGAGTCAGCGCATTGACCACGGTTACGCCGGCGGGGCCTGACAGCGTCACGTTATCGGGCATCAGTCCGGTCTGTACGATGAACACGGTTTCACCGTCGGCATCAATGGCAAGGCTGATGCCGGAAGGATTGACGGGGATGGTTGCGAGGATGGTTTTTTTGACCGGATCGATCACAGTGAGGGCACCGGTGCTCAGAGCAAATACCCGACTGCCGTCTGGCGCTACAGCCAGCGCTTTTACCCCCGAGTTATTGTCATAGGCTGGTGGTGGCGGTGGCGGGGTCGTGTCGGCAATCGGAATTTCGCCGGTGATGGCATTGGTGATGGCATCGATGATCAGGACACCGGTGCGCTCGGCAATGAAAACCTTGCCCGTCGCTTCGTTGGCAACGACCTGCCTGGCTGGTGCGCGTGCATCTCCTAGCGGTACGCTTGCCAGCGTGGTGTAACCGGCGACGTCGACGACGTCAACCGTGTTGAGTACCCGGTCGGCCAGATACGCGAAAGGTGCCGCTTGCGCGGCGCTGCCCGCCAGGAGGACGGTGCCGAACAAACAGCGCAGATGAATTGACAGACGATGCCGCTCACAAAAAAAATGTGCGGTATCAAGGTAAAGATCGCGACAAGAACGGGCGAGTGCTGACATGACATGCTCCTCCTAAAAAGAATGAGCAACCAGTGTCAGGAATCTGATTCTTTACATACTGACGCAGGTCATTAAGTGTACTGCTTGCGCGAGTCGACGGTTGGCCGGTTATTTTCCTACCGTAACGGAGGCCGCGGCGCCACGCTGCTTGCTGCGCTTGCGTAATCGTGGTCGACGCTTGTTGCGCTGCGTGACGCCCGGGAAGCACAAGTAAAAAACGGTCTTTTCGCCGGCGACGCTGGTTACGCCGGCGTCACCGCCATGCAGTCGCATGATGGCGCAGACGATGGCCAGCCCGAGGCCGGCGGAATACATCGACGGCGCACGCGCGGCGTCGCCACGGTAGAACCGTTCAAAGATGTGCGGCAGGTGCTCAGCCGGAATGCCGGGACCGCCGTTTTCCACGGTGACCCTGGTCTTGTCGCCGGCGGCACTGGCCGACAAATGGATGAACGAGCCGCGTGGCGTATGGACGATAGCATTCGACACCAGATTACTGACGGCGCGCCGGAACAGGATAGGGTCGGCTTCGATGGCAAGCGCACCGGCCTTGATGGTGAGTGCGACGCCGGCATCCTCGGCCAGTCCCTCAAAATAGTCACGGATGCGCTCGAGTTCGACGGGCAGTTCAAGCACCTCGGTGTGCATTGCCAGCTGGGCGTTATCGGCACGGGCCAGAAACAAGGTGTTTTCGATGATGCGGGCAAGCCGTTCGTATTCCTCCAGATTCGATCCCAGTAAAATTTGATACTCCTCGTTGGAGCGTTCTTTCGTCAGGGCGACCTGGGTTTCGACCATCAGCGTGTTGATCGGCGTGCGCAGGTCATGGGCAATATCCGAGGCAAATTGGGTCAGTCGTTTGACGCCGTCTTCGAGCCGGTCGAGCATGGCATTGAAGGCACTGCCCAGTTCATGTAATTCGCGCGGCGTGTCTTCATTGGAGAGCCGGGTGTGCAGCCGTTGTGTGCTGATCGCATTGGCTTGGGTGATCACCAGACGCAGCGGTCGCAGGCCCAGTTGCACCACGAGGAAGCCCAGCATGGCTGCCAGCATGGCACCGAGCCAGACCGCGACGGCGAGAGTTTCGCCGTATTTACGCATCATCGCAGAACGCTTCGCACCTTCGCGTGCAATGACAATATGTACGGGTTCGAGACCGTCCTTGCCGACCATGCCCGCGGAGGCAATCACGCGACCGGTGCCGGCACCGGAGTCCCAGCTGCGCACGTCATTCTGGAGCGCGTGACGGTTAGCTGGCACCACCTCGAGTAACGGCAGTGCATGGGAAGGTGTGCCGGTTTGCATGATGAGCTGGCCATCAGGTTGTAGCAGTTGCAGCCGGATTTCATCCTGGCCGTACATGGCATTGAGAAAGCGTTGTGGTGTTTGCCGGATGGTAGCGATCGAATCGCTCTCGCGCAGCAGGTAGCGAATCTGCTGGCTCTTGCCGATCAGTTCCATGTCGTCGCGGCGTTCGAGTTGCATGGCCAGCGCCTTGTACAGATAAGTGCCGACTAGCGCGAAGGTGACGATGGTCGCGACGGCAAATAGGATTGACAGCCGGGCAGTCAGGGATAACGCGATACGCTGCTTCACTTGTCATTCCTCATGGACGTTCCTCGAACAGGTAGCCCATCCCGCGAATGGTATGGACCAGCTTGTTGGTGAACGGATCATCGACCTTGGCACGCAGGCGCCGGATCGCGACATCGACGACATTGGTGTCGGAATCAAAGTTCATGTCCCAGACCTGCGAGGCGATTAACGAGCGCGACAGGACCTCTCCCTGGCGTCGTACAAGCAGGTGTAGCAGGGCGAATTCTTTCGCAGTGAGGTCGATGCGCTGACCGTCGCGGATTACGCGTCGTTTCAGAACATCGATTTCGAGATCGGCGATATTCATCGTATCGGGTTCGCGCTGCGGATTGCGGCGTAACACGGTGCGGATGCGCGCCAGCAGTTCAACGAACGCAAACGGCTTGACCAGATAATCGTCGGCACCGAGTTCGAGGCCCTTGACGCGATCGTTGACATCATCCCGCGAGGTCAGGAACAACACTGCCGTGGCTTTTGTTTCACGCAGTTTTTTCAGTACTTCCCATCCGTCCATGCCGGGCAACATTACGTCGAGCACGATCAGGTCATAATCTTCCTGCATGGCGAGGTGCAGGCCATCAGTGCCGTCGCGGGCAAGGTCGACAATGTAGCCGTTTTCCTGCAAGCCCTTGCGCAGGTAATCGCCGGTCTTGGGTTCGTCTTCTACTATCAATATACGCATACGTTTTCTCTCATTTAGCGCGGTCTTTTGTTATTACGGTCGCCGCTGGAACCTGGATTGTCCGCTTCTTTGAGCGTGTTGCGGGTTACAAAGTTGTAATGCGGACATTGCATCACTACTCGCAGTATTAAGCGATTCGCACATTACATTTATGTAATGGCGCGGTCACTTTGGTGTGCGGGTCGGGGGGCTAAACTTAGCTTCATCATGAGGCAGACGAAGAAAAGGTCTGCACAACAAGCACTACCTAATTCACATTTTGGAGAACGACTATGAGCATCAATAAAATCGCAATGACAATCGCCCTTGGTACCGTGATGACTGCCGCTTCGGCTGGCGCCATGGCAAGCAACATGGGCTTCGATCAAACCGGTACGCAGTGGTTAGAAAATGTCAGTACGACAAAATCTACTCTGACCCGCGCAGAGGTGAAAAACGAAGTTCTTATGGCACGTCAGCAGGGTTCGCTCAGCATCAACAACACGACGTACCCGGTCCTCGCTGAATCGCAGGCCGCTCCGCGTAGCCGCGCCGCTGTCCACAAAGAAGCAGTCAAATCGGTACAGAACGGACAGATATCTGACCTTTACATCGGCGGCTAATTACCCGGGTAGATTGACCGGAAAACGCCCCTGACATCGTGTGATGTCAGGGGTGTTTTTTTATGCGCAACGGGACTCGCGCTGCGCATTACGTTTTTTTATGCGCAACGAAACTCGCGCTGCGCATTACGTTTTTGTAATGCTCCCGTCACTTTGGTGTACGGGGTCGGAGATTAAACTTGGTTCCATAGTCAGGCAGAGAAAGAAGTCTGCCAGACAAGCACCGATCAATTTAATTTCTGGAGAAACACAATGAATACCAAAAAACTCGCAATGACAATCGCCCTCGGTACTTTGATGACCGCCGCTTCGGCCGGCGCAATGGCTAGTAGCCTGGGTCTGTACGAAACCGGTTCGCAATGGTTGCAGGAAATCAGAAATACTCCGTCGACCGTGACCCGCGCCGAAGTAAATAACCAGGTTCTCATGGCACGACAGCAAGGCACGCTGGAAATGAACAACGTGACTTATCCGGTTCCAGCCGAATCAAAAGCAGCACCGCGCACCCGCGCTGCCGTTAATGCTGAAGCTATCCAGTCGGTAAAAAATGGACGTGAATCCAAGTTCTATATCGGCGCTTGATTTCAGCTTGATGGCCACCTGACGGCCTGAGCCGGTCGACTGAAAAACACCCTGACATCGTCTGATGTCAGGGTGTTTTTTTATGCGTAACGGGACTCGCGCTGCGCATTACGTTTTTGTAATGCTGCCGTCACTTTGGTGTGCGGGGTCGGAGATTAAACTTGGTCCCATAGTCAGGCAGAGAAAGAAGTCTGCCAGACAAGCACCGATCAATTTAATTTCTGGAGAAACACAATGAATACCAAAAAACTCGCAATGACAATCGCCCTCGGTACTTTGATGACCGCCGCTTCG
>JBLHMB010000065.1:0-17731 GCA_047621665.1 Bradyrhizobium sp.
ATCAGATGACGGAAACCACCCGAACTCGGTGCCCCGCCTGTGAAACAGCCATTGACCGAGAAGCTCTGGCCGGCCGGGCAAGCCGTGTTGGACAGCGTGTCGACTGACCCGAGATACTTGCCTTGTTTTTTGTACGAGTAATAGCCGAGCGAACTGTTGAACGTGATCGCGTACGGCAGTACCTTGGTGAAGTTCAGCGTCCAATACGTATCGCCCTTGTTGCCCCAGACAACATCATTGAGCAGCGTTTGCGCGGCCACGCTGAAATCGCCGTAACTCAGGCCCAGTTTGGTTTCGAGCGCATTGGCATTTTTGCCGTTGAGGTAGACGTAACCGGTGCCGCCGACGGTATAGCCGAACTCGCCGATCTTGCCGTTATAGCCGCCGTAGAGATCATTCTCGATCGATTTGCCGGACTGGAAATTGGTGATGTTGCGGTCGTTGTAGGACTCGCCCAGTTTCTTGTACGAATAGTTGATCATCGAACCGAAGTAACCGGCGTACAGGCCGGACGGATCGGACCAGTCGGCAGCCCATTGCAGTACCGGCTTGTCGGACTCGGGCGCGTCGGCGCCGGCATTGCCGAAACCCGGCTTGCTCGGGCCGTAGGTGCTGGTGGCGCCGCGCAGGACGTATTTACTGACCAGGTCAATGTGACCGGTGAACGGCGATGGTTCAGGTGCATCGGCGGCAAAGGCGGCACCGGCGAACAAACCGGAACAGGCGATGGCGAGTGCCAGCGGACGGGAGAAGGATGTGGTGCGTGACATGGTGATTCCCTTTTTTTTAACTATCAGAACAACGTGGATTCCCTGCTATTTCACTACCGGTGCTACTTTGTAAAACTGTTTTGCTACCGACCAAAATTCAAAATCCTGCAACCTGCTTCACTCCGTGGGCCGTTCACGGGGTCAGAGTAATTTTCGCGATACGGCCTGCGAAAAAAAACTCTGACCCCATGAACTCCGCTGGTGCAGTCGCGCTGCACTGCGCTTCGAAATCACCTCACGCCGCTTCGCTAAACACGGCAATATGCTGCCCCGCCGCCACCGGCGTGCCCTCCCCGACCAGCCATTCGCCCAGCACGCAAGCGCGCGTGGCGGTCAGCGGAATTTCCATCTTCATCGATTCGAGGATGGCCACCGTATCGCCGGCGGCCAGCGTGGTGCCCGGTTGCGCGATGATTTTCCAGACACTTCCCGGCACCACCGCGCTCAGGTAATGACTGCCGGCAGGCAGTTCGCCCTGCTCGGAGGCACCGGCCAGCGCTTCTTCGCTGACCCAGTCGGCCTGACCGCTGCTGCGCCAGCGTTCGCGCTCGGCCTCGAAAGCAGCTTGCTGCTTTTGCTTGAAATCGCCGATCGAGGCCTGTTCGCTGGCCAGAAAACGGTTGTAATCAGCCAGCGAAAACGTCGTCTCTTCGATCCTCACGTCAAAACGCCCGAGCGGAAAATCGCGCCGGTGTTCGAGCAACTGTTCTTCGCTGACTTCATAAAAACGGATCTGGTCAAAAATGCGCAGCAGCCACGGCTTGCCATCGCGGAAGCTGTCGGTCTGGCGGTAGCGGTTCCACATCTGCACGGTACGGCCGACGAACTGGTAACCGCCCGGGCCTTCCATGCCGTACACGCACAGATAGGCACCGCCGATGCCGACCGCGTTTTCCGGAGTCCAGGTGCGGGCCGGGTTGTACTTGGTGGTCACCAGCCGGTGACGCGGATCAATCGGTGTGGCTACCGGCGCGCCGAGGTAGACATCGCCCAGACCCAGCACCATGTAGCTGGCCTTGAACACCACGTCATAGACTTCACGCACCGCATCCAGACCGTTGATGCGCTGGATGAAATCAATATTGCTCGGACACCACGGCGCGCCGGGACGCACGGTGGTTTCATATTTGCGGATCGCCAGTTGCGTCTGGCTGTCGTTCCAGGCCAGCGGCAAATGGACGATGCGCGAGCGCACCACCATGTCCTCGACCGACGGCAGTGCGGCGATCAGGTCGTCGAGCAACGCGACCAACCGGTCAAGCGGCAACTGGCGATGGTCGAAATGGACTTGCAGCGAACGGATGCCCGGCGTCAGGTCGATCACACCGGCCAGTTGCGCCAGCTCGATCGACTGCATCAGCGCATGGACCCGGAAGCGCAAATTGATGTCGAGGATGGCATCACCAAATTCGATCAGCAGGTAATCGTCACCGGCACGACGAAACACCAGTGCCGTGCCATCCGGCAGCAAGCCGGTGCGCAAGATCGCCGGCAGCGTGCTGCCGGCGGCGCTGTGCGGCGGGACAAAGACGGGCGCAGGCAACGACACGGTATCGAACACACTTTCCTGCGCGACCCGCAAGGCTGCGGCATCGACATCGGAGACGCGAACGAAGCGCACCGTATCACCCGGTTTGAGTTGACCGACTTTCCACAGGTCGGCCGAGACGATCACTGCCGGGCAGACAAAACCACCGAGGCTGGGACCATCCGGACCAAGGATCACCGGCATGTCACCCGTGAAATCAATCGAGCCGATCGCATACGCATTGTCGTGAATGTTCGACGGATGCAAACCGGCTTCGCCGCCATCGGTGCGGGCCCAGCGCGGCTTCGGGCCGATCAGGCGCACGCCGGTGCGGCTGGAATTGAAGTGCACTTGCCAGTCGGTGCCGAAAAACATCGTTACGTCGTCGTCGGTGAAAAAATCCGGTGCGCCATGCGGGCCGTAATGTACCGCAACTTCCCATGCGGACCCGTAGACCGGTACGGCCGTGGCTGGCAACACATTCGGCGCCGGCTGCGCCGCAAACAGTTTGAGAACATCGCCGCTGCGCAGCGCCCGTCCGCCGTGGCCACCGAACTGACCGAGCGTGAAAGTCGCGCGACTGCCGATGTATTCCGGCGTATCAATGCCACCAGCGAAAGCCAGATAGCCGCGTACGCCAGCCCCTTCGACGGTGCCGCAGCGCAGGGTCTCGCCGGCATGCAGCTGATGCGCTTGCCAGTTGGCCAGAGGCCGCGTGCCGTCCGGACCGGTCGCGCTCGCGCTCATGTCGGCACCGGCCAGCGCGATCAGACAGTCGCTATTGAACGCCAGCGTTGCACCCTGCAAGGTCATTTCCAGCGTGGCTGCGGTGCCGTCATTACCGAGCAGATGATTGGCAAACCGGTGCGCATACGCATCCATCGGCCCCGACGGCGGAATGCCGACCGCCCATAAACCAAGCCGGCCCGGATAATCCTGCACCGTGGTCTGAATACCGCCCTCGATAACATCAATGGTGCGCGGGTGATACGGCATGGTGGCCAGCATGCCGGTAGTCTGTTGGCCAGCCCGGAACACCGGATAGCCAAGGATGTTGGCGAGGTAGCCGAGATTGGTCTGGATGCCATCGACGCGACTGTCCTGCAATCCGGCAGCGAGTGCGGCAATCGAGTCGGCGCGCGTGTCTGTCTTGACAATCAGCTTGCCAAGCAACGGGTCGTAATACGGACTGACGGTAATGCCGCGTTCGATCCAGGTATCGACCCGCAACGTACTGGCAAACTCCACGCCGGTCAGCACGCCCGATGAGGGCTGGAAATTTTTGGCCGGGTCTTCGGCATACACGCGTAATTGCATCGCGTGACCGGCGGATCGCAGCATGTGCTGTGCCGGCAGCACGAAATCATCGGTCGCAGCACGGATCATCCACTCGACCAGATCGACACCAAACACTTCTTCGGTGACGCCATGCTCGACTTGCAAACGGGTGTTCACTTCAAGGAAATAGAACGCGCCGCTATCGGCATCGAGCACGTACTCGACGGTACCGGCCGAGCGGTACGATAGTGACGCCGTCAAGCGCACGGCGGTCTCGGCCAGAGCCTGGCGGATCGCCCCGGACAAACCCGGCGCCGGTGTTTCCTCGATCACTTTTTGATGGCGTCGCTGCACCGAGCAATCGCGCTCACCGAGCGAGACGACACCGCCGCGACCGTCGCCAAAAATCTGCACTTCGACATGACGCGCATGCACGACAAATTTTTCGAGGTAGATGCCGCCGTTCTTGAAATTGTTTTCCGACAGATGCTTGACCGACGTGTAAGCCGCTTCCAGCTCGTGCGCATCGGCACACAGACGCATGCCGATGCCACCACCACCGGCGGTACTTTTCAGCATGACCGGGTAACCGATCTGCGTGGCCGAGGTCAGTGCCTGCGCGACGCTATCGAGCAGGCCAGTACCGGGCAACAGCGGCACTTCGGCTTGCTGCGCCAGTTCACGTGCGGTGTGTTTGAGGCCGAAGGCGCGCAGTTGATGCGGCGTCGGGCCGATGAAGACCACGCCGGCAGCGGCGCAGGCTTCGGCGAAAGCCGCGTTCTCGCTCAGAAAACCGTAGCCCGGATGGATCGCTTCGGCACCGCTGGCAGTGGCGGCAGCGAGTACCTTGTCGGCATCGAGATAGCTTTGCGCCGCCGGTGCCGGGCCGATGCAGATGGCTTCGTCGGCCAGCCGCACATGCAGCGATTCGACATCGGCTTCCGAATAAATCGCGACCGAACGGATACCCATGCTGCGGGCGGTACGGATGATGCGGCAAGCGATTTCGCCGCGATTGGCAATGAGGATTTTTTTGAACATGGCGAGGTCAGTCCTGTGCATCCCAGATGACAAAGCGCACCGGGGTCGGGTTATAGGCGTTGCACGGATTGTTCAGTTGCGGGCAGTTTGAGACCAGCACCAGTACATTGGCATCGGCGCGCAGTTCGACATATTTGCCGGGTGCCGAGACGCCGTCTTCGAAGGTCAAGCCGCCTTCTGCCGTAACCGGCACGTTCATGAAAAAATTGATGTTCGGGACGATGTCGCGCTTGCCCATGCCGATGTCGGCATGCGCCAGCGCCAGCAGGTAATTGTCGCGGCAGCTGTGCATGAATTTTTTCTGTGCGGCGTAGCGCACGGTGTTGCTCTCGGCGGCGCACGCGCCACCGAGCGTGTCATGCCGCCCGCACGTGTCGGCCACAATGGTCAGCAACGGCTTGGAGCGATTGGACATCAGCACGGTGCCGGTGCTCAGGTAAATTCCGCCTTGTGCCTGCATCGTGTCGGTCATGCTGTAGCGCTCGGCGGTATCGTCGGCGTTATAAAAAATCGTATCGACGGCCTGATTGCCTTCGAGGTCGATGATGCGCAGAATCTGGCCGCGCTGCAGCGCATGCAGCCAGGGTTCTCCAGCCGGCTGGTAAACATCAAGGATGGCGGTGGTGGTGTCTAGCTGGCTTTCGCACAAAGTCGTCATGGTCATCTCCTTAGCGGGTCGTCAGTTCGGTATTGGTGTAGCCGCGGCCGTTTTCGGGACACGACAGGCGGCAACTATCGTCGGCACCAGCAGGGCCGGAGGTAAAAGCGACGACGCTGATCTTGCGCGGCGCGTACACCGGATTCGGGTCCAGCGGATGCGGTGCGCTTGACAGCGCAATCAGCGTATCCATCTCGAAACGCAGTTCGACCAGACCGCCGGGCTTGCTGTTGCCGGGCACGAAGACGAAGCGGCCGTCGGCATCAACCACGACTTTCGAAAACAGGTTGATGTTGGGCACCAGATCGCGCAAGCCCAAGCCCCATTTGCCGATCTCGACCAGCAAACTGTCCTGGCCATTGCGGAACATTGCATTGCGGTGTTCCTGATAACGCTGCACGCCGAACTTGGCCAGTACCGAGGCCGCCGTCGAGACACCGCACAACGGGTCGTGCCAGCCGACCGTGTCCGTCGGGATCGACGCCAGAATATTGCCCATGTCCGAATACAGCACGTGGCCGGCCGTCAGATGCGCGGTGTGCTGGGCTTTGAGCGTATCGGGTACGTTCAGGCGTTCGAGGCGTTCATCGGCGCGATACAGCAGCACCGCCATGTTGGCGCCGCCGTCAAGATCAGTGAAACGCAGCGTGGTGCCACGCTTGACCTTGTATGACCAGTGGCCACCGCCGGGGAAAGTTTCGTTCCAGAGGATGCTGGCAGGTTGCAGGTCGTGGGTCATGTTGGTTCTCCGGTGGTCTCGGCAATACGGGTGAGTTTTTCGAGCTGACCGAAATCGGTCTTGATGCCCGAGGTCTCGCGGATACGCGCGAGAATCTGGCGCTTGAGCGCAACGAATTCAGGTGCCAACTTCAGGTCTTGTTCGCGATCGAGACCGAACGGCACGTCGATGATCGAATCGATACGACCCGGTCGCGGTGCCATCACGACCACGCGTTGGCCGAGATACAGCGCTTCCTCGGCATCGTGGGTGACGAAAATGACAGTGGTTTTTTCGAGCAGATACACATGGCGGATCAGGTCGTGCATCACTTCGCGGGTCTGGGCATCGAGCGCGCCGAACGGCTCATCCATCAGCAGCACATCGGGCCGCACCATCAACGCACGGGCAATCGCGACGCGCTGCTGCATGCCGCCCGACAGTTCAGCCGGATAGGCCCCGGCGACATGGCCCAGCCCCATCAGAGCGATCAGGGCGTCGGCGCGGCCGCTGGCGACTTCGACATCACTCGAACTGGCATCCTTGCAATGGAATTTCAGGCGACGACAGAACTTGATGTTTTCGAGCACGGTCAGCCACGGGTACAGGCTGTAACTCTGGAATACCATCGCGCGGTCGGGACCGGCCCCGTCGACGTCATGGCCGTTACAGAGAATGTCGCCCTCGGCATATTCTTCAAGGCCGCCGATAGTGCGCAACAGCGTCGATTTGCCGCAACCAGAAGCGCCGACCAACGTGACGAATTCGCCCGGTGCGATATCGAGGTCGATGTTCTGCAAGGCGTGGGTCAGGCGATCGCCCGCGCCATAAAATTTATTCAGACCGCGGATGCGGATTTTTGGAGGTGTCGTGGTCATGGTGTCATTTCCCGATGTGGTGCCAGCCGAAGCAGCGGCGATGTAACCAGCGGAAAGTCTGGTCGGTCAGCAAACCGATCAGGCCGATCAGCAGGATGCCGGCAAAAATCTTGTCGGTCTGCAGGAAGCGCTGGGCCTTCAGGATCGAAAAGCCCAGGCCGGAATTGGCGGCCACCAGTTCGGCCACGACCAGATAGGTCCAGGCCAGTCCCATGGTCTGGCGCAGCGTGTCGAGCATGGCCGGGCGGGCCGCCGGGATCAGCACCAGACGCACGATTTCGCTATTGGTCGCGCCCATCGTGCGCGCCGCTTCGACCGGCTGGTTCGGCACCAGCGCGATATCCTCGGCCAGCATCAGCACCATCTGGAAAAACGTCCCGACGAAGATCACGGTCAGCTTGGCGCTTTCGTCGATGCCAACCCACAGCATGATCAGCGGAATAAAAGCGACGGCAGGCAGGTAGCGGCTGAAATCGGTCAGTGGCTCAAGCAGTGCCCGCACCGGAGCGTAAGTGCCGATCATCACGCCGATCGGGATGGCCAGCAACGCCGACAACAGGAAGCCGCCGAACACGCGGCCCATGCTGACACCGACATCACTCATCAGGTCGTCGTTGAACAACCAATCGATGCAGCGCCGCAGCACCAGTTCGGGCGTCGGCAGGAAGACCGGATCAATTTTGCCGCTGGTCGACAGGATCAGCCAGAACAGGAACGGCAGCAGGAACCCGGTAATCGCCAGCGCTACGACGATGCGGTGCGGCAGTTGGCCGCGCACGGCCCAGCTGGAACGGCGGTTGCGGATCCGCTTATTAGTGGATGGCACGGTGACGGGAAGCTCAGGCATGTGCGCTCCGCTTCGGATTACGTCGGGCGCGGCACAGGGCGGAAAAGGAAAAAATACAAGACATCGTGCAGCTCCAGGAGTCAGAAAAAAGTCGGAGAGGCGAGCGATCAACATCGAACGCTGTTCGACTGTGATGGCCTCCCGGGCTTTTATCCCTCCGTGTAGCTGACGTGGATCGCTTGCACGATGTCACCTCAGCCGGCTGCTCTCGGACCAGACATGTCGCCGTTATTATCTGGCGACACCGGAACCCTAGCGTCCATGCTCGAGTCGCAGTGTTGCTGCGCCTCTCGTTACGTTAGTACTAGCAACTATGGTGCCAACGATTTCAGGGGCGCAATCGCAGGCAATTGCGCTCAACCCCGGGCGTGCTGCCTGAATTGGCACTGCACTGGTGCAACCACGTCCTAATGTGCACTCTTAGAGGTCGCAGAATCGAGGCGGGAACGACAGACACGTCGTTGCCAATAGCAAAAAACGCATGGGTAAGGCGTTGAAGTAAAGCAACCATTAGTAAAACTTAATATGCTACCTTTGCTTTGCTTCTTCGATGCACTACCGAAACAGCCAGTGCGACATAGCCCGTCAAGACCATCAGGCAGACGAATTCATGTGCAAACACCAAGCTCACTGCAATTACCTGCGGCCCACTACGCGGAGATCCTGTCTTGCCGGCAGGCTTTCAGGTTGGCTTCTGGCCTTCCTGATCTTGTTGCCAGCGCAGGGGCATGCAGCGACAGCGCATTCCGACAGGGCACTGATCGTCAATAGCGAACAGGACTATCCGCCTTTTTCCATCGGCATGACTGACCCCGAAGCCGGCGGCTTCACGGTTGACCTGTGGAAGGCAGTGGCCGCCGAAGCCGGTCTGTCTTACGACATCCATGTGCACCCTTTCCATCAGGTACTGCGCGAATTCCGCGAAAAAAAAGCCGATGTACTGATCAATCTCGCCATCTCCGACGAGCGCCGGCGCTTTGCCGATTTCACGGTGCCACATGTCGTCGTCAACGGTGCTGTTTTCGTGCGCAAGAATACCAACAACATCCGCAGCGAAAATGACCTCGCCGGCAAATCCATCCTCGTCGTCAATGGTGACCTGGCGCACGATTATGCAATCAGCCGGGGCTGGGAAAAACAGCTGGTACTGGTCAATACCGCCGCTGCCGGCCTGCAGTTACTGAACGCGGGGCAGCACGATGCCATGTTGCTCAGCAAACTGGCCGGCATGCAAACACTGCGTGCCAACCGGCTGGGTAACATCGAAGCACTGGGATTCAAAGCGGGCTTTGCGCAGCGCTTTGCTTTCGCGGTCCACAAAGGCGAATCAGAACTGCTGGGGCGGCTCAATGAAGCGCTGGCGGTCACCAAGTCCAACGGCACTTACGACGCGCTGTACCTGAAATGGTTCGGCGTCTACGAAGTCAAGGAGCTGCATCTCAGTGATTACCTGGGCACGATCGTCACGACGCTGGCGACCCTGTTGTCCGGCAGCGGCATCCTGTTTCATCGTCGGCAACTAGAACGCGCGCGCGCCAAAAATAAATATCGCAATCTGTATGACCAGTCCCCCGACATGTTCGTGACCGTCGATATCCATAGCAGCAAAATTATCGATTGCAACCAAACACTCTTGTCCATCACCGGCTTCACAAGATCGAACGTTCTCGGGCAGTCGGCGCTGACGCTCTGCGATCCCGGCAGCCGCGAGCTGGCCCGTGCGACATTCAAGCAATTTCTGGCAACCGATGAGCTGCCATATGTTGAGTTGCAGCTCCTTTGTCACGATGGCCGGGCCATTGATGTCGTCGCCTCGGCATCGACGGCGTTCGATGACACGGTTGCCGCCGCCACACGGCATCAATTGCTGCATCTCTCGCTGCATGACATCACTGAACGCAAGCGCGCCGACGAAGACCGGCGTATCGCCGCTACCGCTTTCGATTCGCACGAGGCGATGATGATCACCGATACCCACGCCGTCATCCTGCGGGTCAACAGTGCCTTCACCGGCATGACCGGTTACAGCCACGCCGACATTGTTGGCCACACGCCTTCGCTGCTGAAATCAGGACGTCATGACGCGGCATTTTTTGTAGCAATGCGCGACAGCCTCCTGCAAGACGGCTCCTGGCGCGGCGAAATCTGGAACCGGCGTAAAAATGGCGAAATATATCCAGCCTGGATGAGCATCACTGGCGTGCGCGGCGGCGATGGCACCGTCACCCATTATGTCAGCTCGCAAAACGACATCACACTGCGCAAGGCCGCCGAAGAGGAGATCAGCCATTTGGCATTTTTTGATCCGCTCACTGAGTTACCGAACCGGCGCCTGCTCATGGACCGGCTACGGCATGCGCTGACAAGCAGCTTGCGCAGTGCGCGCGAGGGCGCGCTGATGTTCATCGATCTCGATAACTTCAAGCTGCTCAATGACACCCTCGGGCACGACGTGGGCGACTTGCTGCTGCAGCAAGTCGCGCAACGCCTGTCTTCTTGCGTACGCGACAGCGATACGGTGGCCCGCATCGGCGGGGACGAATTCATCGTGCTGCTGGAGCAACTCAGCGAGCACACCGGCGAAGCCGCCATCCAGACAGAGTCGATCGCTGAAAAAATACTGATGGCGCTTAACCAGACCTATGACCTGAACGGCCACCTGCATCACAGCACGCCGAGTATCGGTGTGACCTTGTTCGGCGAGCACAAAAATAACGAAACCGAAATCCTCAAGCGCGCTGATCTTGCCATGTATCAGGCCAAAGCAGCAGGACGCAACACGCTGCGCTTCTTCGATGTCAGTATCCAGAAATTGGTAGCCGCCCACTCGTCGCTGGAGGCCGAACTGCGCCATAGCTTACGGCAGGGCGAGATGGACTTGCATTACCAGGCTCAGGTCGACCGTACACACCACATCATGGGTGCCGAAGTACTGGTGCGCTGGCATCACCCCCGGCGTGGTCTGGTGCTGCCGGCCGAGTTCATTCCCCTGGCCGAAAAAAATGAACTGATCCATCCGATCGGACAATGGGTACTCGATAACGCCTGCCTTCAGTTGGCCATCTGGGCGGGTCAGCCGGCCATGGCGCACTTGACGATCGCGATCAACGTCAGTGTTTGCGAGTTCCAGCATCCGGACTTTGGCGCGAACATGCTGGCAACCATCGCGCGTACCGGTGCTAATCCGCAGCTACTCAAACTTGAAATTACCGAATCCTTGCTGCTCGCAGACGTCGAAAACATCATCCTGAAAATGACCACACTGCAATCCCATGGCATCCGTTTTTCACTGCATGACTTTGGCACAGGCTATTCGTCGCTGACGTACCTGAAACGGCTGCCGCTCGACGAGCTGAAGATCGACCGGTCGTTCACACGCGACATACTGACCGATCAGAACAACGCCGTCATCGTACGCACCATCCTCGCGCTGGGTCACAGCCGCGGCTTGTCGGTGATTGCGGAAGGGGTCGAAACCGAAGCGCAATGTCACTTTCTGGCAGAACTGGATTGCCATGCCTATCAGGGATTCCTGTTCAGTCGGCCGCTAACGCTGCAGCAGTTCGAGCAACTGGCGGCGCAAGAGCACGCAAGTCTGTAGACAACGGAGCAAGTAGCACGGGGCGAGGCTGAGTGCAGACAGGCAAGTAACGCTCCGTAGTGCTGAACAGGTCGCCTGCAGACGGGACCATGTACTTAATAAAAAACTATTAGTTCGTCATTATCTGTTACCTTGTAGGTCGAATTTCTCCCGAGCATGTCGTCATCAGGGGGCCGTCAGGATTACCAGGCAAACGAACAAATGCGACGACTCCAGACTTATTGCAACTTCCCGCGATACACGACGTGGCGTATTTGTTGTCGGCAAGTAAGGTCCGGTTTGCTGCTGCTTGTTCTGGCTCTGCCGGTCGTGCTGGTACTGCTGGCAACGGCCGCCAACGCGGCGAACCAGCCATCCGGCAACGTGCTGGTAGTCGACAGCGAGCAGGACTACCCGCCTTTTTCCACCGGCATGACCGATGGCACGGCAGGCGGCTTTACGGTAGACCTGTGGAAGGCCGTAGCAGAAGAAGCCGGCCTGTCCTACACGATACATGTCCGTCCGTTCCATGAAGTCCTGCGCGACTTTCGTGCGGGCAAGGCCGATGTCCTGATTAATCTGGCCATCTCCGACCAGCGCCGCCACTTTGCCGATTTCACCGTGCCACACGTCATCGTCAACGGTGCGGTCTTTGTGCGTAAAGGCACCACGGGAATTACCAGCGAGGACGACCTCGCCGGCAAGTCCCTCATCGTTGTCAACGGCGACCTGGCACATGACTATGCGGTGACGCGCGGCTGGGAAAAACAGTTGGTGCTGGTCAACACCGCCGGCGCCGGTTTGCAACTGCTGGCCTCTGGTCAACACGATGCGATGCTATTGAGTAAGCTAACCGGTATGCAAACGCTGCGCGCCAAGCAACTGACAACTATCTCGGCGTTGAAATTCACGGTCGGCTTTTCGCAACGCTTTGCTTTCGCCGTCCGCAAAGGTGAGGCCGAATTGCTGGGTCGTCTCAATGAAGCGCTGGCGGTGACCAAAGCCAATGGCACCTACGATGCGTTGTACCTGAAGTGGTTCGGCGTCTATGAAGTCCAGGAACTGCGTCTGCGCGACTATACCGGTACCGTCATCTCGACGCTGGTGGCGCTACTGCTGGGTGGCGGCATCCTGTTCCATCGCCGGCAACTGGAACGCGCCCGCGCAAAAAACAAATACCGCGATCTGTATGACCAGTCACCTGACATGTTCGTGACAGCCGACGGCTTGACCGGCAACATCATCGATTGCAACCAGAAGCTGCTGGACGTCACCGGTTATGCGCGCCGGGAAGTCGTCGGGCAACGTGCGCTGATGCTGTGTGATCCCGCCAGTACCGGACTGGCGCGCAGGACATTCACGCGCTTTCTGGGGGGCGATGACTTGCCCTATGTCGAACTGCAATTGCGCTGTCACGACGGCACCGTCATTGATGTCGTAGTCTCGGCCTCGACCGTATTCGACGACTCGGTCGTGGCTGAGACGCAGCACCGTTTGCTGCATCTGGTCCTGCATGACATCACCGACCGCAAGCAGGCTGATGAAGCCCAGCGCATCGCCGCGACGGCATTCGAGTCGCACGAAGCAATGATGATTACCGATACCCATCGCGTCATTCTGCGGGTCAACTCCGCCTTCACCGGGATCACCGGCTATCATCCCGACGACATCCTCGGCAAAACCATGTCACTGCTGGAATCGGATCGTCATGCTCCAGCATTTTTCGTCGCAATGCAGGACAGCACACTGCGCGATGGCGCGTGGCGCGGCGAGCTCTGGAACCGGCGCAAGAACGGCGAACACTATCCGGCCTGGATGAGCATCACCGGTGTACGCGACCGCCACGGCGCCGTCACCCACTATGTCAGTTCGCACAGCGACATCACGCTGCGCAAGGCCGCCGAGGATGAAATCAGCCATCTGGCATTTTTTGATCCGCTCACAGAATTACCGAACCGGCGGCTGCTGATGGATCGTCTGCGCGGCGCACTGGCTACCAGTTTGCGCAGCGGCCAGGATGGCGCATTGATGTTTGTCGATCTCGACAATTTCAAATTGCTCAACGACACGCTGGGCCATGACAAGGGCGACCTGTTGTTGCAACAAGTCGCACTGCGACTACTGGACTGCGTACGCGACAGCGATACCGTAGCCCGCATCGGTGGCGATGAATTCATCGTGCTGCTGGAGCAACTCAGCGAGCAGTCCGGCACGGCAGCGCTCCAGACCGAAGCGATCGGCGAAAAAATTCTGGCCGCACTCAACGCCCCTTATGACCTGGCCGGACAGGTGCATCACAGTACGCCTAGCATCGGCATGACGCTGTTTGGCGAGCACAAGAGCAACGAAACCGAGCTTCTGAAACGCGCCGATCTGGCCATGTACCAGGCCAAGGCCGCCGGACGCAACACGCTGCGCTTCTTTGACCCGGAAGTCCAGCAACTGGTGACGGCGCACGCCAGACTGGAGACGGAACTGCGCCAGGGTTTGCAGCAGGAGGAATTCGTCCTGTATTACCAGGTCCAGGTCGACAGCGCCCGTCGCCTGATCGGTGCCGAAGTGCTGGTGCGCTGGCAACATCCTCAACGCGGTATCGTGCCGCCGGTCGAGTTCATTCCTCTGGCCGAAGAAACCGGCCTGATCCGTCCGCTCGGACAATGGGTGCTTGACACCGCCTGCCGGCAGCTCGTTGCCTGGACCAGCCAGCCGGCGATGGCGGCACTGACCATCGCGGTCAATGTCAGTGTCTGCCAGATCCAGCGCCCCGATTTTGTCGCGCAAGTACTCACCGTCATCGCCCTGACCGGTGCTAATCCGCGCTTACTGAAACTTGAAATCACCGAGAGCATGCTGCTCACCGACGTCGAAGACATCATCTTGAAAATGACCGCGCTGAAGGCACAGGGCATCAGTTTTTCGCTGGATGATTTTGGTACCGGCTATTCGTCGCTGTCGTACCTGAAGCGGTTGCCGCTCGACCAGCTGAAGATTGATCGCTCATTCGTGCGCGACGTACTGACCGATCCGAACGACGCAGCCATCGTGCGCACCATCCTCGCGCTGGGTCACAGTCTCGGGCTGTCGGTGATTGCCGAAGGGGTAGAAACCGAAACTCAATGCGCGTTTCTGGCCGGGCTGGAATGCCATGCGTATCAAGGATTCCTGTTCAGCCGGCCGGTACGGCTGGAGGAGTTCGAGTTACTGGTTGCGCAAGAATATGAAAGGCAACGTCTGATTGGCTGAGCCGCTGGCCACTGGCTGGTCGTCACTCCGGATCAGACATCCCGCTTTCCTGCGTCCGTGATTTGCTGCGCGCGGGGTAAAACGAGCGGATCGTCACGCTACGCGGGCCCGGCCAACATGACTCACTCCTTGGCAGCAGCCACTTCGGCCAACAGTTTTTCAACCGCCTCAGGAGGGGTCGGCTTGATCAAGTGAAAGTCAAAACCCGCCTCCAGCGACCGGCGCTTGTCCTCTTCCTGGCCCCATCCGGTCAGGGCGATCAGCACGATATCCTTGCCCCACGCCTGCTCCCGGATACGGCGGCCCACTTCGTAGCCGTTGAGCTTCGGCATTCCGATGTCGAGGAACATCAAGTCAGGTCTGAACGCCGCCGCAGCGTCCAGCGCCTCCAGCCCGTCGTGCGCCGTCAACGTCTCGTTACCCAATATCGTCAGCAACATTGCCAAACTCTCCGCGGCATCGACGTTGTCGTCGACCACCAGAATGCGCTGGCGCGCAGTGGAAGTGACCCGATCAACCTGATCGGCATGCTCGTCCCCGGCGAACAACAAGGCCAGCGGCAGACGCACCACGAACTCGCTGCCTGTAGCGAGGCCGTTGCTGCGGGCCTCGATAGAGCCGTCGTGCATCTCGACGAGACGCTTGACGATGGCAAGGCCGACACCCAAGCCACCCTTCGAACGTTCGAGGTTGTCGTCAACCTGCGTGAACATGTCAAAAATATGCGGAAGCATCTGGCCCGGGATGCCGATCCCGTTGTCCTGAACCGAGACAACGGCCTCGTTTCCCAGCTGTTGCATGGTCAATCGAATCCGGCCGCCACGCTGCGTGAACTTGGCGGCGTTATTCAACAGATTCGAAAATATTTGTACCAGCCGGGTCAGATCCGCATCCACATAAATTGGACCGGGCGGAAATTTGATCAGCAACTCGTGTTCAGCCCGGGCGATCGCGGGCCGGCTCGTGTCGATGGCCTGCTCAATGGCGTTGGCCAGTTCAATGCGCTCCTTGCGAAGATCGATCTTGCCGTGATTGATACGGCTCACATCCAAAAGGTCATCGATCAAATGCACCATCTGTTTAAGCTGGCGTTCCATCATCGAGCGGATCCGCCCGGTCGCCTCTGCATCGCCCTGGGCCAGACGCATGATGTGCAAGCCGGTGCGCATCGGTGCCAGCGGATTGCGCAATTCATGGGCCAGCGTGGCCAGGAACTCGTCCTTGCGCTGGTCTTGCTCCCGCAGCAGCGCGACCAACCGTTCCCGTTCCTGCTGGGCCTGCTTGCGGGCAGTCACATCGCTTGCCATACCGAACCACTCGACGACCGCTCCGTCCTTGTCCATCACTGGAATTGCCCGCGAGAATGTCCAGCCCAGCGTGCCGTCAATCTGCCAGACCTGGTGCTCCAGCTCGAAGACACCGCTGGTTCGAACCGCTTCCCGGATGGTCTGCATGACAAGCAAGTGGTCATCGGGATGAATGTATTTGTCCAGCCAGCAGCGGTCCGGTTCGTGCGTGTCAACAATAAATTCCCGGCCTCGCAGCTGGCGTAGCTCGCTCCAGTCTGCATTCATGCGAAAGATGACATCCGAACTGGCATTCACCAAAGCGCGAAACTGTGCCTCGCTGGCCTTGATCGCCTCGACGCTGTCCCGCCGCATTCGCGCCATTTGAAGGTGCGCCGCTACACGGGCCAATAACTCCCGGCCACTGAACGGCTTCACCAGATAGTCGTCGGCTCCTTCCTGCATGCCCTCGATCCGGCTTTCCTCTCCGGCACGGGCTGACAGCATGATGACCGGCACGCCGCGCGTGCAAGGATCGTCGCGCAGCGCCTTGAGCAAACCGAAGCCGTCAAGCCGCGGCATCATCACATCGGTCAGGACCAGATCCGGCGTGTGCTCGCGCGCTGCCGCCAACGCGGCCTGCCCGTCCGACACGGCTTCGGTGCGGTAGTGCGCGCCCAGCACGCGGACGATGTACTGACGCATGTCGGCGTTGTCGTCCGCCACCAGCACCAGCGGACGGGCGTCATCGGAGCGCGGGGTCGACGTGGCGGCTGGCGTCGGGTCGCCTTGCAACAAAGGCGACGCCGGGCCAAGCGTGAGCTCATCCTCAGCCGGGAGCCAACGCAAAGCTTCTTCGACGAATGGATTCACCGCTGCGGCGGGCTGCGCGGAAGCGGGCCGGTTGCCGATCTGCTTCTTGGCCAAATGTTGCGCTCCCAGTGGAATCGAGATGGTGAACGTGGTGCCCCGCCCGGGTTCGCTGTCGACGCTGATGGCGCCACTGTGCAGTCTGACCAGTTCCTGTACCAGTGCCAGTCCGATGCCGCTGCCCTCGTGCGTGCGTGCCCGTGCGTTTTCAACCCGGTGGAAACGTTCGAACAGCAACGGAATTTCCCCGGCGGAGATGCCTATACCCGTATCAACAACGCGCAGTTCGACAGCACGCCCGGTCTGTCGCACAGAGACGGAAATTTCCCCCTCAAAGGTAAACTTAAAGGCGTTCGAAAGAAGGTTGAGAACAATTTTTTCCCACATTGGACGATCCACCAACACCGGTTCGCTGAGCGCGGGACAATCGACGTGCAGCGCCAATCCGGCCTTTTCGCAAGCCGAGCGAAAGTTGCTGGCAAGATCGGCAGTAAGCTCAGCCAAGGCTGTCGGTTCATAGACCGCGCGCACCCGTCCGGCCTCGGTCCGCGAAAAATCCAGCAGGCTGTTGACCAGGCGCTGCAGTCGTAAGCCGTTGCGGTAAACGACCTCGAAGCGCTCGCGTTGCAACGCGGGCAAATGCGCGTCCGGCGCACTCAGGGCGTCTTCGACCGGCCCAAGTATCAAGGTCAGCGGCGTGCGGAATTCGTGGCTGACGTTTGCGAAGAAGGCAATTTTGGCCCGGTCGAGTTCGACCAGCGCCCTGGCCCGTCGCCGCTCCTCGTCATAGGCACGGGCATTGGCAATGGCAGTGGTCACCGTCGACGCAAGCAAATCGTAAAAACTCCGGTACGCCTCGTTCATCCTCAGGCGGGCACTGACACCCGCAATAAAGATGGCGACAGGGCGGTGAGTTCCTGGCGGGACGATCGGCAGCGCCAGTGCCTCATCGGGTTGTTCGGGATAGGGACCAAGGGACGCCTGGCCAATCCTCTGGTTCAGGTCGTTTATCTGCACAGGTGAGGCCGAGCGCA
>JBLHMB010000066.1:0-17618 GCA_047621665.1 Bradyrhizobium sp.
GACCGTGAAACGACGTTGCGCCGATGATAGTGCGTCAACACGTGTGAAAGTAGGTCATCGTCAGGCTAAGTTACAAGCAGCAAACAGAGAGGCCCTTCGAAAGAAGGGCCTTTTTGCGTTGGGGGCGCGGTTAGGTTTTACCCTCTTGGCAGGATATAATCCTGATCAGAAACGGCTTGAAACCGTAGCCAACATTGAACGCATATCCTGAGCCGTCATTGCCAAAATAGGTTTTCGGATCATGAGGATAACCATCAGAAATGTAGTCTCTTTGATTTTGATTGCCTTCGCTTATGACGCGAGTCTTACCGCGCACCAATTTCTATAGTTCCTCACTCATTCGATGTCTGACCGATCTCAAGATTGTGGATTCGATTGAACCGCATACTATGTTTGCAGAAAAGTTGGGCTTGTGGGTTCCGTTTGCGGATGCCATTACGCTGTCTGCCGTTCACAACCAGAACACCGCACAGTTATCGATCATGGCCCCGCAATCCCAAGTCGCTTTGTTTGCGGCGCTTGAAGTAGAACTCGGTCAACTACAAACAGAATTGACTAACGCTATTATTGCGAGCTGCTCGCCGAAAACTGGAAAATCCACCGTCCAGTTGCCAATTCCAGTGCTCGAATTGCCGCTAGACTTACCCGCCGCCTTTGCACCCTATCGCTGGTTTTACGATGCGCACCAGCGCAACATGGAATTGCATGTTGCACCGTTGCGTGTCCGCGTTCGTAATGCGCTGAAACAAGTCTCGCCAGCACTCAAAAAACTTGCAGATCTGGATGCTGCACTGGAAAGCATATTGCGTGAGCGTGAGAGCAAACTGCTCTCTAAAATACCCGTCCTGTTTAAAAAACACTTTGAGCAACTGTTCAGAGCGCATCAACAAAATCAGCTTGATAGCAGCCAGCCAGACCTCCCTGCTGCGTGGGTGCAGCCGTCTGGCTGGCTAGCGCAATTTTGTAGTGACATGCAGACATCGCTGCTCTCTGAATTGGCGCTTCGCTTGCAACCAACAATCGGGCTCATCGAAGCACTAGGCCACAACAACCACAATGAATAAATCTCTATTTACAGTCGCCTTTTTTCTGGGTGCACTTGGCATTGTCTGGATAGGCAGCGGATTTATCCGGGATAATTTTCTTGCTCTGACGATGACTGTGCTCATCGGTCTCGTCTACACCTACGGTGCACTGGAATTACGTCAGTTTCGACAAGCAACATCCACGTTGACCACCGCGCTCATTGCGGTTCCCGATAATCTGTCGATACTCGGCGAATGGCTCACTCGCATTGATGGGACGTTGCAAAACGCGGTGCGATTGCGTGTTGAGGGCGATCGAATCGGTTTGCCCGGACCGGCACTGACGCCGTATCTGGTGGGCCTGCTGGTGATGCTCGGGATGCTGGGTACGTTCATGGGCATGGTGGTCACACTCAATGGTGCTGTATTTGCACTGGAAAAAACCTCGGATCTCCAGGCGATGCGCTCGGCGCTATCGATGCCGATAAAAGGCCTGGGACTAGCGTTTGGTACATCGGTGGCCGGCGTCGCGGCGTCGGCAATGCTGGGGTTCATGTCGGCGCTGTGCCGGCGTGAACGTTTGCAGGCTGCGCATATTCTGGACAGCAAGATTGCCACAACGCTGCGTCAATTTTCACTTGCTTACCAGCGTGAGGAAACACTCAAGGCACTGCAAATGCAGTCTCAGGTCTTGCCTACCGTTGTCGACCAATTGCAAACCATGATGGCCCGGATGGAAACGACCAGCCAGCAGCTTGGCCAGAACTTAAGCCAGCGTCTTCTTGCCAATCAGGAGGGCTTTCACGACGATATCAAAGGGGTCTACACCGATCTCGCGCAAGCGGTAGACAAGTCGTTACGTGAAAGCCTGAGTACGAGTGCACAGGCGGCAGGCGACAGCATCAAGCCCGTCGTCGCAGCAGCCATGGACGGCATTGCACGTGAAGCAAGGTTAATGCATGAGCATGTAGCTGGCACAATGCAGCAGCAACTTGAAGGTCTTTCGGCACGGTTCGACACGGCCACTTCGACTGTCGCCGAAACGTGGAATGCGGCACTCGGACACCATGAACAGGCCAGCACGCAGCTTGTTTCTGGACTGGAGCATGCGCTGGTAGCATTTAACCGGACGTTCGATGAGCGATCTGATGCGCTCATGACCACTGTCAGCGACACGTACACGCGCATGCAGGCGGCTCAGGCTGCCAAGGATGAAGCTCAACAACAGGTGTGGACGTCTTCACTGGAAGTTGTGACAGAGTCGCTGACCAATCAATTGCAGCAATCAAATACACAAACATGGCTACAGCAGCAGCAACTCTGCGATACGTGGACACGCACAACGCACACCATGACGGACCAGGCGCAGATCAGCGCCGGCAAATCGATGGACGAAGCAAGCCGGCTGATAACCGGTGCGGAAGAGTTGATGCGAAGCCGTATCAACTCTGAAACCCGTTGGCTCGAGCAGCAAAAAGCAGCAACGGATCAGCTAGCCAGTCTGTTGCGCGCTGAACTAGGAGCACTCAGAGATGACGAAGCGCTGCGCGCGAACGTCGCCGTTGATCGTCTGGCCGAACTGCAGGCTGCGTTGACACGTCATTTGACAACGCTTGGTACGGCACTGGAAGAGCCGATCACGCGCCTTATTCACACTGCGTCGGAAGCGCCACGGGCTGCCGCAGAGGTGATCGGCCAATTGCGCAAGGAAATTTCCAGCAATGTCGTGCGCGATAATGCACTCCTTGAAGAGCGGAGTCGCATCATGGAAACATTGAATGTTTTGCTCGATGCAATTAATCATGCGTCTGTCGAACAACGCGCGGTAATCGACGCCTTGGTCACCTCCTCGGCGGCGACACTAGAAGTTGCCGGTGGCGCATTTTCAGACAATGTCGCGATCGAAACAGACAAACTTACCGATATCGCCGCGCAGGTAACCAGCAGCGCTGTTGATGTCGCGAGTCTGAGCGACGCATTCGGTTTTGCCGTGCAATCATTTAATGAAGGCAATGAGAAATTGATTGTCAGCCTGCAGCGCATCGAAGGCGCGATGGATAAGTCGATGCTGAGAAGTGACGAACAGCTGGCTTATTACGTCGCTCAGGCACGCGACATCATCGACCTGAGCATGGCATCGCAGAAAGAAATCTTCGAGGAATTGCGGCAGCTGCCGGAGCGGCAAGCCATGTTGTCCGAAGGAGCAGGCAATGGATGACAGCGATGCCGGCGTGGAACACGGCGCGCCAGTCTGGGCTGTTTTTGGTGATCTGATGTCAGGCTTGCTGGGCGCCTTTGTACTGATACTGGTCGGTGTGATGGGCGTCCAAATGGAACTGACATCCCATCTGCAGGAAGAGATC
Source organism: Bradyrhizobium sp. (assembly GCA_047621665.1). GTDB lineage: Bacteria > Pseudomonadota > Gammaproteobacteria > Burkholderiales > Burkholderiaceae_D > Actimicrobium. The sequence goes on from JBLHMB010000066.1 coordinate 3,389, forward strand.
AGTAAGCGCCAGATCGAAATGCAGCGTCGCATAACGCTGGAAAAAGCGCTGGCGGTACCGCTGGCCAGCGGGCGTATTACCTTAAACAACGGTCGTATCGGAATTAGCGGCCAGGTGCTGTTCGGGCTCAATTCGGACCAGTTGCAGCCCGAAGGCCGGCAAGTCCTGATCAGTCTGGTAAAGCCGCTGGAGGCCTACCTGACAACGCGCAATGAACTGCTGATGGTAAGCGGTTTCACCGATGACATCTCGATCCGGGGCGGTCGTTTTGCTGATAATTGGGAGTTGTCGGCCCAGCGCGCCTTAACGGTCACCCGCGCTCTGATCGATGATGGGATGCCTGCATCGATGGTTTTCGCGGCAGCGTTTGGTGCCGGGCAGCCGGTCAATCCGAATACCGACGATGAGGCGCGTGCGCAAAATCGACGAGTAGAAATGGCCCCGGTGCCGAGAGCACTTAAATTTAGCAAGCCGTCCGATGGATGAGCCGGTTCAAGAAGCAGTTGTCGGCTTAAGTAAGCGTATCGCGTTATTACGTGCGGCCGGTGCGAACCGGTTTGATCCGGTTGGGCAGTACTATCTGGAATCATTGGCAAAACGTGCCGCTACGCATCAAGGTCGTGCCAGGTTCCTGCTTGACGAGAAGCTGGAAAAAAGTCTGACAGCGTTCGTTGCGCGGTTTGTGCTTGCGCAATCCGAGGCCAGTGGAACGCTCACTGAAACGGTCGCAGCGTATCCGCATGAAGCCGACAAGTTGCAACGCTTCTTTGTCGCGAGTGATTTTAATGGCTTGAAGCTGTGCATTGAACATGTGAAGAAGAACAGCCACCCAAATCCTCTTGGTGTGCTGTTGCGTCAATTTGAACAGCATGTTTCCGGGACGAAGACGGGCAGTCAAGGAGCGTCTGCCGGATTACGGACCGAGCTGAAGACCGTGCGCACTGCCAGAAATATCTGGTCAAAATTGAGCTCCATCAGGCAAGTAACCCGTGCACTTGAACAAGCACCAAAAAATGCGGGTCCGATCAATTCGCACATGCTGGTGCTGCGCTCGTTAGCGCTGATGCGTGACGTCTCACCCGATTACCTAAACCGGTTCATGTCGTACGCGGACACCTTGCTGTGTTTGGATCATCAGGCCGAAAAAGACAAGTCAGCCAATTCGAAAAAATCGTCACCGATTAAGGCGGCGAAGAAATGAGGTCAACACCATGCCTATCAATCCGCGGTAGGCAGCTGACCCATTACCTGAAAATATAGTGAGGTAGCGTGCTGATTTTCATTTTTTAAAGTTATTCTTGCCAATACATTGGCTGCAACGGCTAGAAACCGGCGTTGTGTTTTCAGTGCTTTTTCTTTCCGACCGTAAATATGGTCTTCCAGATCGCAGCGGTAAAGATTGAGCTACGGATGCCTCAGCAAAGTTACCGTGATGACGTTGTGGTTCAGCATCAAGAGGAAAATATTCAATCACAGGCCGCCATTTCTAACGATAGCGCGGTGGTCTTTTTTCAAAGAACGCGCTAATACCTTCCTGTGCATCATGGTGATGCAAACTCTCGATGAAATTGTACTTTTCCGTTGCTAAGTGGCTGGCAAGCGTAGCATCCGGTGCGTCGCGCACCAGTCCCTTGATGCGCTCGATGGCATGGGGTGAGCGGTTCGCCAGTTCTTGTGCCCATTCGAGCGCTGCATCGAGTGCGCTGCCATCGCTTACTATGCGGTTGACGAGGCCGAACTGGTGGAGTCGTTCGGCGCTGACAGGCTTACCGCCCATTAATATTTCTGTAGACAGTTGGCGCGGTAATGCCTGATTCAGGAACCACGAAGCACCACCGTCCGGCGTCAAGCCGACATTGACATACGCCATCTGAAATTTTGACGATGAGCCGGCAACGATCAGGTCGCAAGCCAGTGCCAGTGAAAAACCTGCACCGGCAGCACCGCCCTCTACGGCGGCGATGATTGGTTTCGGGCAATCGCGCAACGCATCGATCCAGCCATGCAGTAAATCAATGGAGCTGGCTTGTACCGAGCGAGGTAATGCGCGATTTTCAATCAGCCGGTTCAGATCTCCTCCAGCGCAAAAGAAGTTGTCAGCCCCTGTCAATACAACGACGCGGATGGATTCGTCGCGTTCGGCGGTGGCGAGCGTCTCAATTGCCGCTGCCGTCATATCCGGATGTAACGCATTGCGTTTGCCCGGATTGGACATAGTGAGTGTCAGGATCGCGTGATGGCGGGTTGCTTGTAATTCTGCAGACATGGTGTGATTTTGAACATAGTAGCGAGGCGTACCTCATCATGCATGATTTGCACACGTTTGAGTTAGCGGACCTAACTTGCAACCTGAACATAAATCCTCGAGAATGCTGGTGCTATTTGCGAACGAATTGACGCCGCCCGCCTGAGAAATGTCTGTGCGGATTGGCATTGTCATCAGCTGCATGAGGTCCTGGAATTCCACGATCAGGTAATGTTTCCCTCCATGTGGATAGACCAACGATGATCGATCGGCTTTCAGTAATTTCGGTACGCGTTACCTTAGTGAGGATCATTAACTGTAGGCACGATTTTTTAGCATATGATCAACATTAATTATTGGTAACTACTAGCGGCTGTGGAGGCCCTTTGAGAGGAAATTTGAAACGATGACGTGCTTAAATCTTGACCCGGCAATGCGTCGGATTGGACTCGCAGTAATGTTCTTGTGTGCCGGTTCCGCCCACGCTGTTGGCCTGGGGTCGATTCAAGTGCAATCCGGCTTAGGTCAATCACTCAAGCTAGCTGTTCCGTTGATCGGTTCTGACAGTGCGAATCTGCTAGCGTCCTGCGTCAAATTTCGTATCGAATCCCTGGACGGTGTCTTCATCGCTGAGCCTTTGGCGACCATCGTCAAGTCGGCACAGGGACAGTCTTTCTTACAAATAACGACGCGCCAGCCGGTTTATGAGCCCGCCATGTCAGTCTCGGTTGATTTGGCCTGCGATTCACGGGTACATCGTGATTTCCAGATTTTGCTCGATCCGGTGACTAGCTTGACTGACACGCTTGCAGCGTTACCAAGAGATAACATCGCTGGTAGTACCAGGAGCCAGTCACTCGTTCCGGACGGGAATCGGATGATCATTCCTGGAGTGAGCCGCGTGCTGCGTGAATCAGTCGCGGTAGTCGAGCGTAGCAGGCGAACTGCGGTTGCCATTACCGGCACATCGCCTGCCGCGCGCACTCCGGTACCCTTATCTCCAAGTAGTCGTAGCAGTTCACCTCGAAACATACTGAAACTCTCATCGCAAGACCTGCCGGAGGCAAAATACGTTGCTACCGGGCAGCTCAAGCTAAGCAGAGAGTTGACTGAACTGAACTTATCTGGCGCTTTGCCGCCAACGGAGGAACTCTCCGCAGCCCAACAGCGCTATGCCATGTTGTTGCGCGGTGAAGATCCCCTGCGCCAGGCCGAGCGGGAAAACCTCAGGCAAAAAAAGCAGATCGATACACTGCAGCGTCAATACAATGCCAGCAAGATGCAACAGAGTGCCGACACGGCGGCATTGGTTGAGTTACAGCAGAATTCCTTGCCTCTCGGTTGGGCCGCAGGCCTCGCTGTGTTGCTCCTGGGTACTCTCGGTGCTGCTGGCTGGCTGGGATGGCGGCTGCGGAACGTGCGTAAAGAGCAGCCTGAAAGCGCATGGGATATGAGTATGTTGCGTACCGAATCTGAATCTGAATCTGAATCTGAATCTGAATCTGAATCTGAATCTGTATCGGGCGCGTTCAATGTCAGAGCCAAAGCCGAACAGTCAGGAGCAGCTGCTACCAGTCTTTTTGGCATCGGGAAGAAGGCAACACTGGAAACAAACGCTGTACCTGAATTCCTGCAGGACAAAAAATTGCCAGTAAGCGGTCTCGATATGAATGCAGCACCAGCGGTGATCGAGACTGCCGACTCATTGGCACAAGCGGCCGTGGTGACGCATGATGCGCTGCAATTTTATCCGGCTCGGATCGAAAATATGAAGGTCGAAGAAATTTCTGATGTGATGCAGGAAGCTGAATTCTGGTTGTCCCTTAATGACCCCGTTCGGGCAATCGAGATTCTGGAACCTTATGGCAAGCTTGATTTACCTGAATCACCGATGCCTTGGCTATTCCTGCTGGATCTTTATCGCGAGAGTAACAACCAACCCAGCTATGAGGCGCTGCGCGAGCGGACCGAACGCGTTTTTAACACACGCATACCTGAATGGTCTGAAATTCCCGGCAACGCCCCGGCAATGAGCCTGGAAGATTTTCCGCATGTTATCGAGCGCATTTGCGAACTATGGCAGAGCGATCACATCGCGGCTTATCTTGAAAGCCTCATGCTGGACAACCGTAACGGAATCCGTCGCGGCTTTGACATCGAGGTTTATCAGGAAGTGATGTTGTTAATGGCCATCGTTAAGGAATTCGATACTGTCCAGCCAAACGCTGCAACGAACGATGCGCCCGGATTCATGCTGGAATAGGCTTTCTAAAAGGATTGCCGTTCACTAAGTCCGAATTAGGCATCCTGTTTCAGGATCGCCGCCAATAAACCGGGAAACCGGCTTTCGATGTCGGCGTGGCGCAATCGGTTCATGTGGTTGGTGCCATTATTTTCAGTCACGATCAGTCCAGCTTCCCGCAAAACCTTGAAGTGATGCGAAACCGTCGACTTTGGTCGTCCGCCATCGAGTTCTCCGCAGGTTGCCACTTCCACCCGGGCCAGGTGTCGAACAATGTCCAGACGGATCGAGTCGCTCAATGCATAGAGTACGCGTTCGAGCGAAAGGTCGTCGTGGGCAGGGTGTTTAAGAGGGCGCATGGGCAATAGGATACACCTTGCTGTACACTCCTTCTATTGTTCGACTATTTACGAACTACCGAACAACTATTTATCTGTTTAAACAAAGGAACCCATGTCTGCTTTATTCCAACCCTTCACACTTAAAAATGCTGCGTTACGCAACCGTATTGCAGTGCCACCAATGTGTCAGTACATGGCCGTCGATGGCCTCGTCAACGACTGGCATCTGGCGCATTACACCAGCATGGCCCGCGGCGGTGCAGCACTGGTTGTCGTCGAGGCAACCGGTGTCGCACCGGAAGGTCGGATTACTCCCGGTTGTACCGGTATCTGGAACGATGACCTGGCACAGGCGTTTGTGCCGATCGTGCAAGCGATCAAATCGGCTGGCGCAGTGCCCGGTATCCAGATCGGCCATGCCGGCCGCAAAGCCAGCTCGAATCGTCCATGGGAAGGTGATGATCATATTGCCGGGGACGATGCACGCAGCTGGCAAACCATTGCGCCATCGGCGATTGCATTCGGTGCCAATCTGCCGCGTGAACCACGCGAGATGACGCTTGATGACATTGCCCGCGTGCGGCAGGACTTCGTTGATGCCGCGGTGCGTGCACGTGACGTTGGTTTCGAATGGCTGGAGCTGCATTTTGCGCACGGCTATCTGGCCCAGAGCTTCTTTTCTGCCCATTCGAACCAGCGAAACGATATCTATGGCGGCAGCGTCGAGAATCGCAGCCGTTTTCTTCTTGAGACATTAAAAGCCGTACGCGAAGTGTGGCCGGAAAATCTGCCGCTGACGATCCGTTTCGGTGTAATCGAGTTTGACGGTCGCGACGAGCAAACATTGATGGAGTCAATTGGCCTGGTCAAACAGTTCAAGGCAGCGGGCATGGACATGATCAGCGTCAGTATCGGTTTTTCGACCCCGACGGCATCGATCCCATGGGGACCGGCATTTATGGGCCCCGTCAGTGAGCGCGTGCGTCGGGAAGCCGGTGTACCGGTTTCGTCGGCCTGGGGCTTCGGCGTGCCAGCACTGGCTGAGCAAGCGGTCAAGGCGGAACAACTTGATCTGGTCATGGTTGGCAAGGCGCACCTGGCCAATCCGCACTGGGCGTATTTTGCGGCCAAGGAGTTGGGTGTTGAGCGGGCCTCGTGGACATTGCCGGCACCCTACGCGCACTGGTTAGAGCGGTACTAATTTGCCGCCAGGACGGGCACGGGGTATCGTGCCTGTGCAAACGCATCTCCGAATAAACGTTTTACATCAGGAAGGAATCCAACCATGGCACGCATTGTTAAATTTTTCAAAACCGGTGGTCCGGAAGTCTTGCAGATCATCGACGAAGCCGTGGCGGCACCTGCCGCAGGCGAGTTACAAATCAGCGTTCGTGCGATTGGCGTGAACCGTGCAGAAGTCATGTTCCGCAACGGCCAATATCTGGAAGTGCCGCAACTGCCGGCACGCCTCGGCTATGAAGCAGCCGGCACCATCACGGCAGTGGGCGAGGGCGTCAGCGACTTCAAGGTAGGCGATGCGGTCAGTACCGTGCCGGCTTTTTCGCAAAATCAGTATGGCGTTTATGGCGACCTGGTCAATGTCCCGGCGTCTGCCACCGTCAAGCATCCCGCTTCACTTTCATGGGTGGAGGCCGCTTCGGTCTGGATGCAGTACATGACGGCTTACGGCGCACTGGTCGAGTTCGCCCGGACCCAGCCGGGCGAGTTTGTGCTGATTCCGGCGGCATCAAGCAGCGTCGGTGTCGCCGCAATTGAAATTGCCAACATGATCGGAGCCATTCCGATTGCGCTGACGCGGTATAGCGGCAAGCGTGATGCGCTGCTCAAAGCGGGTGCGCAACATGTCATCGCTACCGAGGAAGAAGACCTGGTACAACGGGTCAACGAGCTCACCGACAACAAGGGGGCGCGCGTCGTGTTCGATCCGGTGTCCGGACCAACACTCGCCAAACTGGCTGAAGCAACGGCGCAAAGCGGCATCATATTTCAGTACGGCACGCTTAGTACCGAGCCGGCACCGTTCCCGTTATTCACCGCTCTCGCCAAGCAGTTGACGATACGTGGTTACACGCTATTTGAAATCAGCACCAATCCGGAACGCTTTACACGTGCCACGCAGTTCATCCTGAAAGGACTCACTGACGGCAAGCTCAAACCGACCATCGCGAAGACCTTCCCGTTCGAGCAGGTCATCGAAGCGCATCGGTACATGGAATCAAATCAGCAAATCGGCAAGATCGTGATTACGCTGTAAGTGGTTGATGCCGGACACGCGAAGGTGTCCGGCATAGCTGAAGTGACCTGACGGCGACCTGGTTCAATAAAATCCGGTCGCCGTAAAAGTACAGGAGGGGTGCGTATTAATCAGACAGGTTTAGCCACTTTGTCTTGTGTCTTGGTAGCGAAATCAGCCGCGTCATGGCGCTCATGCAATTGGCTGGAGGGTTCACCCATGGTGCGGTTCACCATGCGTCCGCGCTTGACGGCAGCACGTGCGGCGATCTGATTGGTCCAGCGCTGCACATTCGAATACTCCTGCACTTGCAGGAATTCGCCGGCGTCATACAACAGTCCCTTTGCGAGAGCGCCGTACCACGGCCAGATCGCCATGTCGGCAATCGTGTAGTCGTCGCCGGCAATGTATTCATTGTCGGCCAGGCGCTTGTCGAGCACGTCCATCTGGCGCTTGACTTCCATCGCATAGCGATCGATTGCGTATTCAATTTTCGTTGGTGCGTACGCATAAAAGTGACCGAACCCGCCGCCGAGAAAAGGTCCACTACCCATCTGCCAGAATAACCATGACAGGCACTCCGCTCGCTTGGCGTTATCGGTAGGCAGGAAGGCACCGAATTTTTCAGCCAGATACACCAGAATCGCACCGGACTCAAAAAGCCGTACCGGCGAGGCTTCGCTATAGTCCATCAGCGCCGGGATTTTCGAGTTCGGATTGATGTCGACGAAACCGCTGCCGAACTGATCACCTTCATGAATCCGGATCAGCCAGGCGTCGTATTCGGCACCGGTGTGTCCGGCTGCCAGCAGTTCTTCCAGCATGACGGTGACCTTGACGCCGTTCGGCGTACCCATCGAATAAAGCTGCAGCGGATGAACGCCTCTTTCCAGAACTTTCTCGCGGGTAGCGCCAGAGACCGGACGGTTGATGTTGGCGAAAGTGCCGCCGCTTTCCTTATCGGCAGTCCAGATTTTTGGTGGTGTGTAAGTCGATGAATTAGTCATGGTTGATTCCTTAAAAAAAAGTGAATGACATCGGGCTGGCAGGGACCCCGGCTTGACGACTCTGCACGGTTGCGCCCGTTCGGTGAATTATTGCTATGCGTTAGCGCAGTGCCGCGTCCTCGGCGGTGACCCGTTCGATGGCGGTCCAGTCCTGTTTGCCACGCTCTTTCGCGAGGCTGGTGAGCAGTCGCGCATGCAGCAGATCGGCCAGAGGCATCGGCACCTTCGCTGCTTCGGCGACGTCGCGTACCAGCCGGACATCTTTCATACCGAGTTCGAGCTTGAACCCTGCCGGCTCAAAAGACCGCTCGGCAATCTTGCGACCGTAGTTCTGGTAAATCGGACAGGAGAAAATTGTCTGACCAAAAAAGCTCGCCATCGCGACGCGGTCGATGCCGTTTTTTTCGGCCAGTGCTTGCGCTTCAGCCATGGTTTCGATTGCTGCCAGGATCATGAAATTACCAGACAGCTTGACTACGTTTGCCGCTGCCGGATCGTCGCCAAAGTCATGGATACCCTGACCCAGGACGTCAAGAAGGGTCTTCGCCCGTTGCTTGGCGTCGGCGTTACCGGATTGGCAAATCCATAGTTTTGCTGCCGCAGCGGCTTCGGGACGACCAAACACCGGTGCACTAAGGAACAGGCTACCGTTGGCGGCATGCAGCGCGGCCAGCTTTTTCGATGTTTCCGGAGAAACCGTACTCATCGAAATATGCAGGCCTCCCTTGCCAAGTTTTTGCAGGATGCCATCCGGACCGAGAGTAACCGTTTCCAAAGCGGCATCGTGGGCCAGCATCGTGATGGCAATACCACCTTCGACGACGGCGCCGGCTGGTGTTTCTGCGATGTTGGCGCCGTCGGGGCGCAAAGCCTCGGCAGCTGCTCTAGTACGGTTATAAACGGTGACGGCAAGCCCGCTCTTGAGCAGGTTGCGCGCCATTGGCGCACCCATGCTGCCCATTCCGAGGAATTCGATAGGTGGTGTGGTCATGTATTTCTCCTGAACGTGTTTCTGTGATGTTGCGGCGACGCCGGAGCCGGAATCGATTTGGTTGTCCGGCCAAAGCAGTACGTTGTTGGTTGATCCGTGTACTTGCACTCATCATAGTTGAGAATTCCTGACTCCCGCTTGAGCCCAACGCAGGAACATCAATGACACCGATGGTTTGATATCGCACATCCTTCTTTCCCGGTAACGATCTATATCTGCCATTTCCGGTGTACCTTGAGGGTTGGCTATTCGTCGGAGTCGCCATGCCTGAAGCCCGAATGTCGCTACGCCAGCTAGTCGATTTGCCCGGCCCGCCCACGCTCCCGCTGCTGGGCAATATCCATCAGATCAAGCCTGACCGCGTGCACCGGATCGTCGAGCAATGGTGTGTTCAGTACGGGGATTTTTTTCGCATGTCGCTGGGGCCGGCGACGATTCTGGTCGTAGCCGATCACGTCGCAATTAGCGCGATCCTGCGTGACCGGCCCGGCGGATACCGGCGTCCCGGGGTGACCGAAAAAGTGTCGCGCGAAATGGGCGGCATCCCGGGCGTGTTTCTGGCCGAAGGTGAGGACTGGCGTAACCAGCGGCGCATGGTCATGGCGGCGCTGTCACCGGCGGCGGTCAAGGCGTATTTTCCGTCGCTCGTCAAAGTCGCGCTGCGCCTGCAGCGGCGCTGGAACGAAGCGGTTATCAGTCAGACGGAGATCGATCTGTCCGACGATCTGAAGCGCTATACCGTCGATATCATTGCCGGGCTGGCATTTGGTACCGACGTCAATACAATCGCCTCTGGCGAAGACCGGATTCAGCACCACCTTGACTTGATTTTGCCGATGATCGCCCGCCGTAGCCTGGCGATGATCCCGTATTGGCGCTACTTGAAACTGCCGTCCGACCGGCGTCTGGATCGAAGTGTTCTGGCGCTGAAGACGGCCATTGGCGAGCTGATCGCCGGAGCGCACGAACGGCTCGATGCGGATCCGGATCTACGCACGCATCCGGCTAATCTGCTTGAAGCCATGCTGGTGGCAGCCAGTGAGCCCGACAGTGGCGTCACTGACCAGACCGTATCCTGCAATGTCACAACGATGCTGCTGGCCGGTGAAGATACGACGGCCAACACCATTTCCTGGATGCTGTATCTGCTGCACGCGCACCCGGAAGCATTGCGACTGGCGCAGCAGGAAGTGCGTCGGGTTGCCCCGGATCCGGCCGCTTACACGATTGAACAGATGGATGCGCTCGACTACGTCGATGCGTGCGCTCAGGAGGCGATGCGGCTCAAACCGGTCGCGCCATACATGCCTGTCGAGGCGCTGCGCGACTCGGTAATCGGCGACATTGCTGTTCCGGCGGGTACTTTACTGTGGTGTGTCTTGCGTCACCACAGTGTCGATGAAAGATTTTTTGTCGCGGCAAGCAGTTTTAATCCGCAGCGCTGGCTCGATGACGGTGCCGGTATCGCCGCCGACAAGCGTATCGCCATGCCGTTTGGTGCGGGGGTGCGGACCTGTCCAGGGCGCTATCTCGCCTTGCTGGAAATTAAAATGGCAATCTCACTGATACTCGGACAATTCGAGCTCGCGTCGGTGCACACCGACGATGGGCAGGAGCCCCGCGAGTTGATGGCGTTTGTGATGTCGCCGGTGGGTTTGAGGATGCGGCTGCAACCTCGCCATGACCAACCTGGCGGGGAGCCGGCCGGTTAGTTACCTGCTCAATGCTTATCCCAATAACTTTGTGTTCTAGGTAGAACAAGGTGCTCGTATGCACCCCCTTTATATAAAAATGACCCGTCGATTCCTTTTTTGGAAACTTGGCCTTCAAATACTCCTTCTGGTTGAAATCCGGAAGGCAAGTCAAAACGAAGTCGAGAACCTTCGACGATAACGCTGACTAGAACAACATCACCGGCACCGCCATCTGCAAACTGGATTACCCCTTGAATCCCGGTTCGGGTCCGGATCAACCTAAGCTCAACGCCATTTAAGTCGCCCGCCTCTTTATTGTAGGAAAAATTTGAATACGTACCAGTAATCCACGCTGACGCCGGCAAGATGTCTTCGCACAGAGCCCTACCCGAAAAGGAAAAACAGGCGATTAATAGACAGGCAGTTTTTTTAATTGCAGCCACAATCGTTTCCGCGTTGATTCTGTTTTTGGGCATCGCTAATCCATTTGGTTCGATTACCAGGATCATGAAAGAAATGAACCGGGTCCGGATTGCGAAAACTTCCACCCCAATTTAAATCAGCTAACTTTGCAGTAGCGAGCACGATATTCTGTTGGTCTGAGGTGAGATTCCTCCAGCTGATATCAACAGCAAAACCGGCTTCATGCAAACTTGAACCAGCCGGTGCGGGTGCGGGTGCGATCGCGTTGCGATTATTACGAAGTTCTTGTTGATAGGCCGTCGTTCTGAACGCTTCGGTAAAACGAACGCTAATTCCTGCCGCTTCATTTAATGCGATCCATCTCTGGATAGTTGGTGCGAATGAATCATCAAGCATTGTGTTGCCTAATCCAGGAAGTGTGACACGACACAATGCAAGTCCGAATGAATCGATGAGGGAAATCGGATTGCCGCCGACATAGTTGTAGGTATTCATCCCCCCATCCAACCCGATCGGATCACTCGTCAGATATCGCCCCACGTGCGGATCGTAATACCGGAAATAATTGTAATGATGCCCCGTCTCGTCATCAAAGTACTGACCGGGCAACCTCAGGTTCAAGGTAATTTTTCCGGTTGATACGTTGGCATTGCCGAACGCGGTGTAATTGGCTTGCCAGACCGGCTGCTGCTGCGCATCGGTGACTAATTGCGGCGTACCCAGATGGTCGGTGTGGATTGCGTAGAACTGGCTATCGGTACTCTTGTCATGCAGGCCGAGCCAGCGTTTAAGAATAGCGAGGAGACCAGTCCCGGCGCGGGTTTTGCCATACTCAAGCTTTGCCAACGGCATATGGTTGAAGTAGAGGTACTGCGCCATGATGCGTCCCGTTTCATCGGCTTCGGCGTCCAGTTGATTGTCCTGATAGAGAAAGTAAGTGGTGCGGGCGATGCCATGGGCATTGATCACGGTCTTGCTGACACGTTCGCCGCGGGCGTTATAGGCGTAACGGGCAATGGCTTTGTTCTTTTCGCTGATCTGCCGCAGCCGTCCTGTGACGTCGTACAGATAGGATTTGTCACCGATGATGATCGGGTTGCCTGCCGGGTCGTACTTGTAGGTGGTCTGCTTGCCGGCCTCCGTGACGGCGATTAGACGGTTGCCGGCAGACTGGTAGGTGAGCGTTTGATGCGTTGCTTGATAAATAGACTGATGCGTGTTTTCCGACAGACGATTGCCGGTGGTGTCATAGCGCCATGCAGCCTGTCCACCCGGCGTATTGGCCCCGCTCAGACGATCCAGATGGTCGTAACGGTACTGTTCACTTGCCGGCACTGCCTGACCGGTCAGGGTGCGCTCGATGGTGGTAAGGCGACCGATGATGTCGTAGTCGTGGCGCTGGGCGTAGAGCAGGTCGCGCAATTGCCGGCCAGTGGCGTACTCCTTCGTACTAATGGCTGAGTGGTCGCTGTCAGCCTGCGCCTCCGGCAGCAAGCTCAATAACGCTTGCGTGGAAGGACTGCCATGCTTTGGTCCGCCCACCTTCAGCGTAACCAGTCGCCCGGTACCGGGGTTGTGCTCGTAGCGCGTTCTCAAGTCATTACCATGGGTGAAGCCAGCCAGTCCGGTGAACGGGTGCAATTCGATGTCGATTGCCAGCGCACGGCTGAGCTTGCCATCCGTGCTGATCAGATCGATGCGTCGCGGGCGACTGGCTGCGCCATAGGTAATGTGCAGCGTCTCTCCCGAGGCCAGCGTGGTTGCATCCAACCGCTTCAGTGCATCGTAGTGATAGCGGGTCGTAAAACTCAGTGCGGGATCTGCGCGTTCGCCGGTGCCGGTGAGGTGTTCGGTTTTTTCCGTTATACGGCCGTCGGCGTCGTAACGCAATGCCGTAGTTTGCTGCGGGTCGGTCACGGCGATCAGGCGGTTGCCCTGATAGCGATAAGTAATATGCTGCCCGGCCGGCCGGCCGCGACTGTCATGGCCGCTGTCGTGGCGGGAAATCAGCTGGCCGGCCACATCCCATTGCAGGTCAGTGCGGTTGCCGTTGGCGTCAACGCGGGCCAGCAGGCGATCGGCAGCGTCGTATTGTGCGATCTGCCGGCCACTATCGGGACTGTCAATGACTAGCGTACGGCCGAAGTCGTCGGTCAGATTACCTGTCGTCGCACCGTTAGCGGCGATCAAACTGCCGGGGAGGGACGTATCGTGCAAATAGGTTGCACGAGTGATCGCGGCCAAGTCGGTACCGGCGTTCTGTGTCACTGACGTCATCCGGCCGATCGGGTCGTAGGCGAAGGTCGTAGTGCGCTGCAGGGCATCGGTCATGTTTGCCAGCTGGCCGGTGGCCGTGTCGTGCGCGTACTGCGTGACCGCACCGGCCGGATCGGTCTGCCGGGTCAGCCGGTTGCGTGCGTCGTACCGGTAGGTGACACTGGCATCGAGCGGCGCATCGGGCGCACTGCTGTGCAGCAGTGTGGTCAGCAAACGGCTTTCGCTGTCGAACGTCCGGTTAAACTGATGGCCATCCTGGTCAGTCAAGCCAATTAATCGACCCGCCGGGTCCGTGCGAACGGCCATCCAGCTGCCGTCAGGGTGGGTCAGGCGTTGCGGTTGTCCCTGCGCATCGTAGGCAATGTGCGTGATCAGCCGGTATGGCGTCGTGCCATCTTTGTTACGTACGAACCAGGTGCGCCAACTGCTACGGTCTGCCTGCGATGCCGGGCTACCCACGCGCTCCCGAACGATGCGGACCGGCTGACCTTGCGGGTTACTGGTGATGACGGTGCGTTGCGCCGGATTGCTGCCGTCACCGGTTTCGATGACGGTGGGGCGGCCGGTTTCGCCGTTACGCACCACGCGGGTGTGACGGTTACCAGGAGCGATGGTGTCGGTCAGGAAGTTGCCGCGACGGTCGTAGTGAAATGTGATGATGTCTGAGTCCGCGGACGTGCCGGTCGGGCCATTGGCCAGCGGGCCATCGACTTGCACCAGCAGGCTGCGTCCGTTGATGCGGTCGTACCGGTAAGC
>JBLHMB010000067.1:0-17428 GCA_047621665.1 Bradyrhizobium sp.
TTTTTGGCAGGAGGCGCTGCGATCAATGTCTTTGCACGTCAGCACCACTGTGCATTGCAGATAATTGATGCGGGTGTCAATCATGTTTTTGGCAGCCGTCCTGGCTTGCTCGACCGAAAAATCGGCTCGGCAACGCGCAATTTCGCGCACGTGCCTGCAATGGATCACGCGCAATGTGCCGCGGCGATGCAGGCCGGTGCAGAGGTGGTCGACGGGCTGACAGGTAACGTGGTTGGCTTCGGCGAGATGGGCATCGGCAACACCACATCTGCGGCAGCGATCATGCACAAGATCACCGGATTGCCGGTGGCCGATTGCGTTGGTGCAGGTACGGGGCTGTCGGAAGAGGCGGTGCGCCACAAGCAGGGAGTCATTGAGCGCGCCGTCGCACTTCACGCCAGTGCGCTGTCGCCACTTGACGTTCTGGCGACCTTCGGGGGTTTCGAAATCGCAATGATGGTCGGTGCGATGCGGCGCGCCGCCGAACTGCGCATGGTCTTGCTGATCGATGGCTTTATCGTCACGAGCGCCTTGCTGGTGGCAGCGCGTCTGGAGCCGGCCATTCTGGATTACTGTATTTTTTCGCATTGTTCCGATGAGAACGGTCATGCGCGAATGCTGGCTTTTCTGGATGCCAAGCCACTGTTGCAACTTGGCCTGCGCCTCGGCGAGGGCAGCGGTTGCGCGCTCGTCTTGCCGCTGTTGCATAGCGCCGTGAATTTTTTGTGCGAGATGGCGAGCTTTGACAGCGCCGCCGTTAGCGGGCGTAGCGATGCATCCGCATAACCGCGCGAACGTGCCGCTGCCTGGCGCTGGCGCACGACAGCGCCACGGGCACGTCGGCTGGTGATGCATCAGCTACGCATTTTTTTCACTGCAGTGCAATTTTTTACGCGACTGCCGATTCCGCAGTGGGTGGGTTACGAGCCGGATTGGGTGCGTGCGTCGGCCCGCTATTTTCCGTTGATCGGCATCATCGTCGGTGGTGCAACGGCTGCCGTACTGTTGTTGACCGCACGTGTCCTGCCACTGCCGCTGGCGGTCTTACTGTCGACGAGTGCAGGAATCTGGCTGACGGGTGCGTTGCACGAAGATGGTTTCGCCGATGTGTGCGACGGGTTTGGCGGTGGTCACACGCCGGTAAAAATGATTGAGATCATGCGTGATCCGCGCATTGGCGCGTTTGGGGCGATCGGTATCGGTTTGCTGCTGGCCGTCAAGATCGTCGCGCTGGCCAGTATGCCGGTGCCGATGGCCGCATTGGCGCTGTTGCTGGCGCATCCGCTATCGCGCCTGGCCGCAACCATCCTGATCTGGCGAATGCACTATGCCGCGCCGGACGGCAAAGCAAGTCTGGCTGCGCAACCGATGTCGCTGACCAGTTTCATGATTGCCGGCGCGCCGGTTCTGCTGTTGCTGATGCTGGTTTTTGCCAGCGACGCCATCGCGGTACGCGCCGTGATCATCGCCGTGATTGCCATGCTGATCAGCACAGCATGGCTTGCGCGCAAATTCCAGCAGCATCTCGGCGGCTACACCGGCGATTGCCTTGGTGCGGTACAACAAGTGAGCGAAGCGACGCTGTATCTCACACTGCTGGCGCTGTTGCGCTGATACGGTTGCCATGCGCCTTTATTTGATTCGCCATCCACAACCCGATATTGCTCAGGGCTTGTGCTACGGCGCGACCGATTTGCGTGTTGTCGCTGGCGAGGTTGATCGTGTCCTTGCTGGTATCCATCCGCTGGTGCCACCGCACGTACCGGTTTTTAGTAGCACCTTGCAGCGTTGCACGGTGCTCGCCGAGCCGCTCGCGCAACTGTGCGGCAGTGGTGCCGTCCACCAAGATGCCCGCCTGATTGAAATGCATTTCGGGCAATGGGAAATGCAGCGCTGGGAGGCGATTGCACGTACCGAGATTGATGCCTGGGCAGACGATCTGGTCGATTACCGGCCCGGCGGCGGTGAGAGCGTTTTTCAGGTCGCGCAGCGCGTCACCGGGTTTTTGCATGACCTGCTGCAGACTGGCGACGACGAAGCAATCATCGTTTGCCATGCGGGCACCATCCGTCTGCTACTGGCGTGGTCACCGACATTATCGTTGCGTGAGATGGCACGCAAGGCTGCCGTGACGCCGCATCAGATTGCTTACGGCGGCGTCATGATTGTCGATTGCGGCAATTCTTTGCCAGCGGATTAAGACGGCAAACTGTCTGGTTGCAAGAAGTCACGTTGGCACCTATACTCATACGCTGCAGTATTTCAGGTTTCTCACAAGTCGTCGTTTTGTGGAATTAAATGGGAAGTCGGTGCGCATTCTGAACAGAGAAGCCATGCCGACGCTGCCCCCGCAACGGTAATCACGTACCACTATCTGCTCGATGCCACTGTGCTTAGCATGGGAAGGCGCAGGAAGTGAGACAGGTCCTCGGACCTGCCAACGTGTCAGCCCGGAAACCAGCCTGAAATGTTAGTGAAGTTTGTATCGCGGAGGGCGATTCAGATGGATGTACCTGCTGCGTACCAGTCATCTCTCTCCAGGTTATTCGTCGATTGTCCATGCCGTCATTGCGTCGTTTGCTGCTTGTTGCAGCCAGCGATAACCTGTCGCGTTTTTTTGGAGAATGTCATGACCCGTAGTGTCGATATGCACGCCCCCGCCGTTGCGCAGTCCCGCCCGTCCAGCCTTGTCAGCAAGGCGATTCCCGTAGTCGTTGCCGCCGGGTTGGGACTGGTGCTGTTGTACGGCGCTGCTTTTGCCGAGACGCCGGCGTTGCACAATGCTGCGCATGATGGTCGCCATTCCGCCGGGTTCCCGTGTCATTGAAGTCTGCCGGGCCAGCGGGTAACTGGCACGCGATCAAACAGCTTGTTTCGGCAGCGGCACTGGCTGGTTTGACTGCCGGCGTATTCCTGACCGTGGTGCAGCAGTGGCAGGTTGTTCCGTTGATTCATCAGGCGGAAGTGCTGGAGCAAGCAGCCGGCGCGGCGCACACCCACACTCAGACCCAGCCCCACACCCACACGCAGGCTGACGGGCACACTTTCACCCACAGCCATACACAGAGTGACGCGCACGCGCATACCCATACACAGTCAGGGTTTGCCGATTCCACAGCGATCACCGCCGAACACAGCCATGATCATCAGCACGAGGCCGCTGCCAATGACGGCAACGCTCAAGCGCATGCCGAAAGCGCGCAATGGCAGCCTGCCGAAGGTGTCGAGCGGCTGTTTTACACCACGCTGGCCAACGTCAGTCTGGCAGTAGGCTTCGCGCTGTTGCTCGGTTCGGTTTTATATCTGCGCGGTAGTAAGACCAACTGGCGAGCCAGCCTTGCCTTGGGCTTGGCCGGTTATGTGGTGTTCTTTGTTGCGCCGTCGATCGGCTTGCCACCGGAGCTGCCCGGAGCCGAAGCGGCACCGCTCGCTGCACGGCAATTCTGGTGGGTCTTGACCGTCGCATCGGTTGCCGCCGGTTTGGCATTGCTGTGGTTCGGGCCGCTGCCGTTGAAGCTGGCCGGAGCACTCTTCCTGATCGTGCCCTATCTGGTTGGCGCGCCTCATCTATCGACCACCACAGGCGATGTGCTGGCGCAGCTGACGCAGCCATTTGTGCTCGCCACAGCGCTGGCCAATGGCGTTTTCTGGTTGATGCTCGGTGCATTGACCGCCGCGTTTTACAAGAAAAATAGCGTGGATGATGTTTCTTTCGCGTCGCTACGCAATGATCATTTCCGGAAGTCAGCGTAATCCATGAGAGCTCACCACCGGCATGTTCTGATGTGCGTCGGCCCGCGCTGCACCGAAGGTGGTGCAGTAGCGCAGTCCATGTTCGAACAACTTGGCGAAAAAATCGATGCCTTGCCAGAGTTGCGCGTCAAGCGCACGCGCACCCACTGCATGGTGGCGTGCCGCAATCAGGGGCCGCTGATGGTGGTCTATCCGGAAGGCGTCTGGTACCGCTGTGTCGATACTGCATCGCTCGACCGGATCGTGAGCGAGCATCTGGTCGGCGGTAATGAAGTGCATGATTTGATTTTTCATCGCTTAGTCGAGGGCGATACGGAACTGGCGACCAGGGAAGTGTCGTCATGACGTCAAACGCAGTGACGATTGCGCTGCTGACCCACGCCTCCGGCGACCTGACCGTACTGGCAGCGGCGCGTGCGCAATTGCCCGACGGTTTTGCGGCGGTGCAGGCGGTGGATTTGCAGCAGTGTGCGACCTCCGCGCAAATGATGTCATTGCTGGAGAACGATCTGGCTGGATGCCGTCTGATACTGGTGCGTGTTCTCGGCCGGCTGGGCAGCGTGCCCGGATTGACCGAACTGGTCAACGAAGTACGACGGCAGGGACGCCATCTGATCGCCATCAGCGGTGCCGGCGAACCGGACCCTGAACTGGCTGCGATTTCAACGGTGTCAGCGGAGGTGTTGCATCAGACGATGGCGTATCTGCAGGCCGGTGGCAGCGTCAATCTGGCGCAATTACTGCGCTATTTGTCGGATCATTTATTGTTGACCGGCTTTGATTACGACGCGCCAACGGCACTGCCCGACCACGGAATTTATCATCCTGATCTGCCGCAACAGGCGACGATGGCCGACTGGATCGCCCATCGCCAGAGCGATCGACCTAGCGTCGGCCTGGTGTTTTATCGGGCTCACTGGATGAGCGGCAATACCCGCTTCATCGACGCGCTGGTGGATGCACTGGACCGCCACGGCATGAATGCGTTGCCAATTTTTACCGCGTCGCTGCGTACCGGTGCGGACGCGTTGCAGCTCCCGTTCGCGCTGCGCTATTTTTGTGATGGCGACAGTGCCACTCCATTGATCGATGTCCTCATCAACACCACCGCGTTTGCGATGGGCGAAATCACGGCGGGTGGTCCGACTCCGGCAGGCTGGTCGGTCGGTGTCCTGGAACGGCTCAATGTGCCGGTGTTACAAGCGATCACCAGTGGCATGGCAGAACAGCAGTGGCAGCAATCGGCGCGTGGCATGAACCCGCTCGATGCGGCAATGAATGTGGTGCTGCCTGAATTTGATGGTCGCATCATCACCGTACCGATTTCATTCAAGGCGCAGTCAGGTCAGGGGCCCGCTACCTCGGCGGACTATGTGCCGGTGGCTGACCGCCTCGAGCGCGTCGCCGGATTAGCGGCGCGCTTTGCGCGTCTCAAGCGCACTGACAATGCCGACAAGCGCATCGCTTTTATTTTCACCAATTCCAACAGCAAGGCATCGCAGATCGGCAACGCCGTCGGGCTGGATGCGCCGGCCTCATTACTGCACATGCTGCAGGCAATGCACGAGGCCGGCTATCAGGTTGGCACGCTTCCCGACAGTGGGACTGCGCTGGTCCACGACCTGATTGATCGCTGCGCGTACGACACGACTTTTTTGACGACGGCCCAGTTGCAGCATGCCGTCGGACGCGTACCGGCGGCACAATATGCCAGCTGGTTCGCCGAACTGCCGACCGGGATGCAAGACAAGATGACCCACCAATGGGGTCCGCCACCGGGTGAGGCCTATGTGCATGACGGGCATCTGGCGCTGGCCGGCATTGAACTGGGCAACACGTTTGTCGCGTTGCAGCCGCCGCGCGGTTACGGCATGGACCCGGACGCCATCTACCATCAACCGGATTTGCCACCGACGCATCATTACCTCGCGCTGTACCGCTGGCTGCGCGACACCTGGCGCGCTGATGCAATTGTCCACGTGGGCAAGCACGGCACACTGGAATGGTTACCGGGCAAAGGGGTCGGTCTGTCGCAGCAATGTTTTCCGGATGCGTTGCTGGCGGATCTGCCGCTGTTTTACCCGTTCATCATCAACGATCCCGGTGAGGGCGCCCAAGCCAAACGGCGTGCGCACGCGGTCGTGGTCGACCACCTGACACCACCGATGACCACCGCCGATACCTACGGTGCGCTGGCGTCGCTGACGCAACTGGTCGATGAATATTATCAAGTCGAAGTGCTGGACCCTGCCAAGCTGCCGCTGTTGCAGCAGCAAATCTGGGAGCTGGTGAAACAGACCAATCTGGATACGGATTTGCAGGCGCGTTTGCTGCATCATGATCACGATCACGACCACAAACACGACCACGACCACGATCACGCCGGGCATGGACACGACCACCCCCACAACGACGCACTTCCGGCTGCGCTATCGGACATGGGCGGCGCCGATGTCGCGCATCTGATCGAAGATCTGGATGGCTATCTGTGCGAACTGGGCGCAGCGCAGATTCGCGATGGCCTGCATATCCTCGGCCAGTCGCCGACCGGCGCGCCGCTGGTCGACATGCTGGTCTCGCTGACGCGTCTGCCAAATCAGACCGTGCCGGGGTTGCAGGAAGAAGTGGCACGCTTGTTCGGGCTGTCGCTGACCATGCTGCTCGAAAACAAAGGCCGTCGCCTCAATGTGGTGGCCGCGCTTGGCAAGCTCACCGGGCGCGCCATCGTCACGCGTGCCGATGCGCTCGACGCCATCGATCAACTGTGCCGTACCTTGTACGTGGAACTGCAATCTCACGCGTATCAGCCAAGCGCCATCGACGCAGTGCTGCACAGCGTTTTTGCATCGATCGATCAGCAGGATGACCACACGGCGCGCACGTTGCTGCAACCGGCGCAGCCAAAGCGCGCCAGCGTCATTGCACAACTCGGCAAGCCGCGTGGTGCTGCACTTGCCGCCAAGCCGCCAGTCAAGCCAGTCGTCGCGATGCTGGCGCAGCCATCCGAAAAACGCTTCGAGGCATTGCAGCAGGTGCTCGGCTTCGCCTGTCGCGAACTGGTACCGAATCTGGCGCGCGCCTCGGATGAAATCGACAATTTGCTGCACGGTCTATCCGGCGGCTACGTACCCGCAGGCCCGAGCGGTTCACCGACCCGCGGCATGGCGCATATCCTGCCGACCGGGCGAAATTTTTACTCGGTGGATCCGCGCAGCGTGCCGTCGCAATCGGCCTGGCGCGTCGGCTCGCAACTGGCGCACGAAGTGCTGACCCGCCATCATCGCGAGACCGGCAGCTACCCGGAAAGCGTGGCCATCAGCGTCTGGGGAACCAGCGCGATGCGTACTCACGGTGACGACGTTGCACAGATTCTTGCGCTGCTAGGCGTGCGTCCGATATGGCGCTCTGAAAATCGTCAGGTCATTGGCGTGGAAGTCATTCCGCTCGCTGAACTGAAGCGTCCGCGTATCGATGTGACGACCCGCATCAGCGGATTTTTTCGTGATGCTTTTCCGCAGCTCATCGAGCTGATCGACGATGCCGTGCAGGCGGTGATTCAGTGTGACGAGCCGCTGTCGGACAATTTTGTGCGCAAACATTATCTGGCCGAACTGGGTGACTGGATCGGCAAAGGACTGTCCGATACCGACGCTGCCACGCGCGCCGGTTACCGGATTTTTGGCGCAAAACCGGGCAGCTATGGCGCGGGAATTTTGCCGCTGATTCAGGAAAAAAACTGGCAGACCGGCGCCGACTTCGCCGAAGCCTACGTCAACTGGGGCGGCTATGCGTATGCCCGCACCACGCAGGGACTGGACCAGCGCGACGCATTTCGGGTACGCCTGTCGGGCGTGCAGATCGCGCTGCACAATCAGGACAATCGCGAACACGATATTTTTGACAGTGACGATTATCTGCAATTTCATGGCGGGATGATTGCCACGATCCGGGCGCTGAGCGGCCAGCAGCCGCGCCATTATTTTGGCGACAGTCATGATCCTGATCGCGCCAAAGTACGTGATCTGAAAGAAGAAACCTTGCGGGTATTTCGTTCGCGGGTGGTCAATCCCAAGTGGCTCGCCAGCATTCAGCGGCATGGCTACAAGGGCGGTCTCGAGCTGACCGCCACGGTCGATTATTTGTTCGGCTACGACGCCACCGCACAGGTGATGGAGGACTGGATGTATGAGGACGTTGCCGCAGCCTACGCCTTCGATCCGGTCATGCAGCAGTTTTTGCAGGACGCCAATCCATGGGCACAAAATGCGATTGCCGAACGCTTGCTCGAAGCGGCACATCGCGGCATGTGGGCCGCACCCGATCCGCACACGCTTGAGCGTTTGCGCGCGCTGTATCTCGATAGCGAAACTTTGCTGGAGGCGCGTGGCGAAACCCCGCGCAATGCATGACATGCACGTAACGCATTTCCCTTTCAGCGCCATCGTCGGGCAGCCGCAATTGAAGACCGCATTGCTGTTGTGTGCGGTCGATCCCAGCCTCGGCGGGGTATTGATTCGCGGTGACAAAGGCACTGCAAAAAGCACCGCAGGTCGCGCTCTGGCCGATGTCTTGCCGCTCATTGATCGTGTTCCGGGCTGCGCCTTCAATTGCGCGCCGGGGATGGCATCGGCGCACTGTGAAGTGTGCTGCGGTGCGACGGTTTCTGCGCCGGTCGCGCTGGCTTCGACGGTCCCTTTCATCACGCTGCCGCTGGGGGCCACCGAAGATCGCGTGCTCGGCACGCTCGACCTGGCGCGCGCACTCAAAGGTGCCGAGCGGGCGTTTCAGCCCGGCCTGCTGGCCGCCGCGCATCGCGGCATCTTGTATATCGATGAAGTCAATTTGCTGGCAGATCATCTGGTGGATGTACTGCTCGACGTGGCAGCGATGGGGGTCAATTCGGTGCAGCGTGAAGGGTTGTCGGTCACGCATCCGGCGCGGTTTACGCTGATCGGGACGATGAATCTCGAAGAGGGTGACCTGCGTCCGCAACTGCTGGACCGCTTCGGGCTGATGGTGGAAGTCACCGCGCCGCGCGAGAAAACACAGCGGGCCGAAGTCGTGCGACGACGCATCGCTTTTGAAGCCAATCCGGTTGCGTATGCCGCCACTTGGGTAGTGCAGCAAGACGCGCTGCATCAACAAATCCGGACCGCGCAGGAACGCATTGCCGAGGTGGTGTTAAGCGATGCATTGCTCGATTTGATCAGCCATTTGTGCTGCGAATTTGACGTCGCCAGCCTGCGTGCCGATATCGTGATGCACAAGGCGGCACGTGCACTGGCCGCGCTCGATGGCCGGTGCGCGGTGACCCCGGCCGATGTACGACAAGCGGCCGAACTGGTGCTGCCGCATCGGCGGCGGCGCAAGCCGTTCGAGCAACCGGGGCTGGATCAGCAACGGCTCGATGAACTGATGGACGAAGCGCAGCAAGCTGCTGAATCAACTGAATCAACTGAATCGCCTGAATCATCTGAATCACAGCAGTCCGACAGCGATGCCGTGCAGCCCGACACCGATCCCTCGCCGGATGCACCGGAGCGACAAGACGCACCGGCGCAGCAACAGGTTGTTGCTGCAGCACCGACAGCACCGATGCGTCCGGTACGGGCCGAGGCTGTGACTGCGACCGCGCGCGTGGTCGCAGGTCGCCGCAGCGAAGCAGACAATGCGCCGCGCGGCAGGGTCGTGCGTGCGGTGCCGCATCAGCAGCCGGACAGCCTCGCGGTTGGTGCGACATTGCGTAGTGCGGCCCTGCGCGACCCGCTGGATTTTGCAGTGACCCGCGACGATCTGCATCAGCAGGTTCGCGTCGGCAAAACCGCCAACCTGATCGTGCTGGTAGTCGATGCCTCGGGTTCGATGGCGGCGCAGCAGCGGATGGAAGCGGTCAAGGGCACGGTCGTGTCGTTGTTGACCGATGCCTATCAGCGGC
Source organism: Bradyrhizobium sp. (assembly GCA_047621665.1). Taxonomy (GTDB): domain Bacteria; phylum Pseudomonadota; class Gammaproteobacteria; order Burkholderiales; family Burkholderiaceae_D; genus Actimicrobium. The sequence continues at coordinate 9,689 of JBLHMB010000067.1, forward strand.
GCGATGAAGTGGCGGTCATCAGTTTTCGTGGCGATGCGGCCAACATGCTGCTGGCACCGACGCGCAGTATCGATCTGGCCGAGCAGAGCCTGCGTGATCTGCCCACCGGCGGTCGTACGCCGTTGCCGCATGCGCTGCAACTGGTGCTCCAGACGCTAGCTCACTATCACGGTGACGCCGCACCGCTGCTGGTGCTGCTGACCGACGGCAAAGCCAATGTCGGACTCGATGCGGGCGATCCGTGGCAAGCATCGCTCGGGATGGCCGGCCTGCTCGCTGCACGGGGCGTTTCCGCACTGGTGGTTGATACCGAATCCGGTTATCTGCGACTCGGTCGCGCAGGGCTGCTGGCAGAGGCACTGGGCGCAGAGTGTCTGACGCTGGAGCAATTGTCGGCCGAGCAGTTGACGCTGACGATACGTAGCCGGTTGTCCGCATGAAGGACGTACAAACAATGCAAACAATGATGACGCTACTGCTTTTGCGCGTATTCAATTTAAAGGAATCCCCATGATTATCTGCATCGGTGCCGGCCCCGGCGATATCGGTTACCTGACCCAGCGTGGTGCTGCCTTGATCCGCGACGCCGAAGTCGTCGCCGGGTTCGACGCGGTGATTCGCGTCGTTCAGAGCATCATTCCCGCCAGCGCTGAAGTCATCAAAATGAATTATCGCGATCAGGTCGCACAGCTTGAGCTGGTGGCCGCGGAACATCATGCCGGCAAGCGCTGCGTGGTGGTCTTCATGGGCGATATTCACTTCAGTGGTTTTCAGTATCTGGAGCGGGTCGAGCGCGCTTGCGGCCATCCGGTCGATACCTTGCCGGGGATTTCGGCTGCGCAAATACTGGCGTCACGCACCAAGGTCTGCTTCGATGAAACAACCTTCATCACCTTTCATCGACGCGGCGATCTTGCCCCGTTCAAACGGCATCTGGTGCATGTGCTGGAAGACTTGCGCAATGCGATCGTGATTCCGTGTCCGTGGGATGCCGCGCGGTCATTCATGCCGCGCGACATCGCAGCCTATTTGCTGGCGCAGGGCATTTCGGGCGAGCATCCGACCGAAGTATGGGAAAACCTGACCGGCAACGAAGCCGAATGGCGCGGCTCGCTGGCAGAATGTGTCGACCGTGAATTTACCGACATGAGCATCATGTTGATCCGTACCCGCACACCAATGGCCAGTCAGATCGAAGCGGCGGGGGCAGCATGACGCCGCCTGTGGTGCCGGCCGAATTTGGCATCGTCATCGCCGGTCACGGTAGCCGCGACCCCGATGCGGTGCGTGAATTCGAAGACCTGATCAGCATCGTCCGGCAAAGTGCGCCGCAGCATGCGGTCAGCCATGGCTATCTGGAATTTTCCAGTCCCACCATCGCCGAAGCCGTCAACACGGTGCTGGCTACCGGTGTGCGTACCGTGGCCGTGGTGCCGGGTATCCTGCTGGCGGCCGGTCATGCCAAGAACGACATGCCGAGCGAATTGCTGGCGCTGGCACGCGAACATCCGACGGTTGATTTTCACTTCGGCGGAACACTGAACTTGCATCCGCGCCTGCTGCAACTGGCGCAAGAACGCATCATCGCGGCCGAGGCCACATCGCCACACACGGTGCGTCGCGACGACACCTGTCTGGTACTGGTCGGACGTGGCACCAGCGACCCCGATGCCAATGGCGAAGTCGCCAAACTGGCGCGCATGCTGGAAGAAGGCATGGGATTTGGCGGCGTTTATCTGTGCTATTCCGGCACCGCCAAACCGCTGGTGGCCGATGGCTTGCGGGCCGCTGCACGGATGGGATTTTCCCGTCTGGTGGTACTGCCTTTTTTCCTGTTCGACGGTGTTCTGGTCAAACGGATTTATGCCGCGGCAACGGCATTGCAGGAACGCGAGCCGACGCTGGAAGTGCTGCAGGCCGGCTATCTCGGCGCGCATGAGCATGTGGCGGCAGTGCTGGTCGAGCGCGCCCGCGAGGCAATTGCCGGTCGCGCCCAAATGAATTGTTCGCTATGCAAATACCGGGTACAGATTGTCGGCTTTGAAGAGCAGGTCGGCACACCGCAGCGGGCCCATCATTTGCAGGTACGCGACTTGTTGAAAATCGAGGAGGCGCGCGCCGCCTTGCCCGCTGAGCTGCAGGTCGATGCACCGCCGGCAATGGCGCCGTATGTGCCGCATCCGATTGAAGCCGAAAGTTTCGAGATCATCGCAGCCGGTCGCGACTGGACAATTTTTCCGGCCGCCCATCTGACGGTGCTGCAGCGTCTGGTGCATACCAGTGGCGATTTTGCGGCGGTCGATGACCTGTATTTTTCTGCCGGCGCAGTGGAAACCGGTATCCGCGCACTGCTGCGCTGCAAGCGTATCGTCACCGACGTGACGATGGTGCAAACCGGATTGAAGCGCGCCTTGCTCGAGCAGCTGGGCATCGACACCTGGTGCGGGGTGCATGACCGCGAAACGCATCTGCTGGCGGCCAGCGAAAACATCACGCGCTCGGCGGCCGGTATCCGCCGTGCCTGGCAAAAATTCGGTAACGATATCGTGCTCGCCATTGGCGATGCGCCGACCGCGATTGCCGAGACGACGCGTCTGATCCGCGACCATGGCTGGCGACCGCAATTGGTGATTGGCCTGCCGGTGGGTTTTGTCGGCACGCGGGAAAGCAAGGACGCACTGCGTCGCTGCCTGCAAGTGCCACGCATCACCAATACCGGTACCCGTGGCGGTTCGCCCTGGGCGGCGAGTGTGGTCAATGCGCTGATGATCGACGGGGTCAATCAGCTTGCCGGGTATGCACGAACTTGAACGCGCCGAATTTGATTTGCAAGTGCTGGCCCTCAACGGCTTGCGGCGCGGTCGCACGACCGGCAGTTGCGCTACCGCTGCGGTCAAGGCGGCACTGACATGGATGCTGTGCAGTGATCGGGAGCAGCAGGTGGACGTGACGCTGCCGGATGGACGGCACTATTTGCGCGTGCCGATTGCCAACCTGACTGATCTGGATGCGGCAACCGTGCGCGCCGAGGTATTGAAAGACGGTGGTGACGATCCCGACAACACCCACGGCGCGACGATTTTTGCTGAAGTGCGGCGCAATGCGTTAGGAACGATTCGTTTTTTCGCCGGGCCGGGTGTCGGTACCGCCACCTTGCCGGGACTGCGGGTGGCGGTAGGCGAGCCGGCCATCAATCCGGTGCCACGCAAGATGATGCAGCAAGCCGTCGCCGAGGTACTGCAGGACGCCGGATTGCCGGCCGGGACAGGATTCGATCTGACGATAGGCTGCGAAAACGGCGAGCAGATCGCCCGTAAAACATTTAACCCGCGGCTAGGCATTCTTGGCGGGATTTCGATACTCGGGACCTCGGGCATCGTCGAGCCGATGTCGATGGCGTCATGGGTGGCTTCGATCGAAGTCTATGTGCGCGTGGCGCTGGCGGGCGATGTGCCGAGCGTGGCGTATTTGCCCGGCAAGATCGGACGTGATTTTGCCCAGCAGGTGCTGGAATTACCCGACAAACGGACGGTACAGATTGCGAATTTTTTAGGCGATGCGCTGGACTTCACGCAGGTCGCGCTCGAAGAGCAGCAGCGCCAGCTCGACACGCTGTGGCTGGCCGGCCATCCAGGAAAACTGGCCAAGGTACTCGACGGTGTATGGGATACCCATTCGAGCAAAAGCAATATGGCAATGGGCTCGGTGGCGCGTGTCGCGGCAGAGCGCGGCTTGTCAGCACAGGTAGTCAAAGAAATGGAACGGGCAAATACAGTGGAAGCAGTCATTGAACAAATGCGACATCAGCACGGCGCGCAAGCGTTCTGGATGGACATCGAAGGGCGCATCGGCGCGCACGTACATGCACGCGTGCAAGCGGTGAAGAAAGTCGAAATCCGGTTATTCGATCTGGCTGGCACCGCACTGGGAGCAGCCGCATGAGCGCTATCGCACTCGGACATTTCTGGGGCATCGGGGTCGGTCCCGGTCCTGCCGGTTATCTGCCGCTGGCAGCCTTGTCGGCACTGCAGCAGGCCGACCTGATTTTTGCGCCGCGAGCACGCAGTGCGGATGCCTCGGTGGCACTGCAATGTCTGCACGGGATCGATATCGATGCATCGCGCTTGCGCGAAATCGAATTCAATATGGATCCGGATCGCTCGGTACTGCAGTCGCATTACGCGACGCTGGCCGAGACCATCGCCGGCGAATTGCGGGCCGGTCGCAGTGTCGCGTACCTGACGATAGGCGACAGTCTGACTTACTCGACCTACGGCTACATTCTGGCGGCACTGTGCGAGTTGTTGCCGGCGCTGCCGCACCGGACCTTTCCGGGCATTACCAGTTACGCGGCCGCCGCCGCTGCGCTCGGCTGGCCATTGGGAGAGGGCAAGGAACGCACGCTGATCTTGCCTTGCCCGGAGTCGCCGGCCGAATTGCAGCAGGAAATTGCCACCCACGACATCGTCGTGCTGATGAAAATCGGTCATCGCCTTCCGTGGGTGTTGCAGTTGTTGGGCGAGCTCGGTATCGCTGACTACTGCGGTTTTGCCCGCCGCATCGGCTTGCCGGGCGAATTGCTCAGTACCGATGTGGGTGCGCTATCGGCCGATGCATCGATCGGGTACTTGGCGACGATGCTGATTCGAAAAACTCCCAGAGAAAGACGACATATTCCATGAAAGTGTATTTCATCGGCGCCGGCCCCGGCGCACCCGACCTGATCACGCTGCGCGGTGCCACCATCCTCGGACGGGTTTCCACAGTCCTGTATGCCGGCTCGCTGGTACCCACCGCGATACTGGTGCACTGCAAGCCGGGAGCTGATCTGATCGATACCGCCAGCCTCGATCTCGAACAGCAGGAAGCCTGCTACCGCGCCGCGCAAGCGGGGGACTACGACGTCGCCCGGCTGCACTCGGGCGACCCGGCTATTTACGGCGCAACGGCAGAACAGATGCGCCGCCTCGACGCCTTGGGCATCGATTATGAAGTCGTGCCGGGCGTGTCGTCATTCAGTGCGGCGGCAGCTGTCGTGAAGTCGGAGCTGACCAAGCCGGAAGTCTCGCAAACCATTATTTTGACCCGCGTGTCAGGTCGGGCGTCGGCCGTACCGGCACTCGAAGCGATCGACAAACTGGCCGAACATCAGGCCACGATGTGCATTTTTTTGTCCGGTCCGCATTTGAAAAAAATCGTCACTGATTTGCGTCTGCATTATCCGGACGACACGCCGGTGACGCTGGTCTATCGCGCCACCTGGCCGGAAGAAAAAATTTATCAGGGCACGCTCGCCACGATTCTGAAAGACACCAAACGCGGTGAATGGAATCTGACGACGATGATGCTGGTCGGCGAGGCGACCGGTCACGGCGCGCAAGTCGAGTCGCGCCTGTATTCGAAAGATTACAAGCATCTGTTCCGTGCCAAAAAAACGGCACGGGCAAAAGCGGTAAAAGCCGCCCCGGAAGTGAAAAAAGAACAGGTCGACGTGTGACGGCTTGCACTGGCACTGGCACTGGCACCGGCATCTGGCTGGTCAGAGCGCAAGCCGAGCCACTAGGCGCGGCACTGCAAGCGCCGCTGGATGCGGTCGTCTATCGCCCGTGGCAGGACGCGGTGCAATCGCAGCAGCATCAATTTGCCGACGCTTATCGTCAGCACGCGCAGTGGATCATCGTTGGCGCGACCGGGATTGCGGTGCGCTTTCTGGATGGCCTGATCGCCGACAAGCACACTGATCCGGCGGTGGTGGTACTGGACGAGGCAGGGCGTTTTGCGATCTCGCTATTAGCGGGTCATGAAGGGGGTGCCAATGCGTTGGCCTATCAGGTCGCCGCGCTGACCGGTGCGGTGCCGGTCATCACGACGGCTACCGAAACAGTCAAGCCGCTGGTCATTGGCATCGGTTGCCGCAAGGACGTCGCTCATGCGCGCATCAGCGCTGCCGTGATGCAGGCGCTGGGATCGCGCTCGCTCGACTTGGTACGCGAAATCGCGACCATCGATCTGAAGCAACATGAGCCCGGCCTGCTGGCATTTTGCGCCGCCCATGATTTGCCGTTGCGCGTGATTGCCCGCGAAACGGTGGCGGCTCGCGGCTGGGTCACTGTGCCGTCGGCCTGGGTCAGTCAGCAAATTGGAGTGGATGGTGTATGTGAACCGTGTGCGCTGATTGCCAGCCCGCGCGGAAAATTAATTGTGCCGAAAACCACCCTTGATGGCGTGGCGGTGGCGATCGTTGAAGATAGCTGGAGTGCAGCATGAGTGGTGTATTGAATCTGGTATCGGTCGGTCCGGGCTTTGCCGACCTGATTGTCCCGCGTGCGGAATTAGCGCTACGCGACAGCGATGTGATCGTCGCGTACGAATTGTATTTACGCTGGATCATGCCGTGGATCGAAGGCAAGGAGATCCACATCCCGCCGCTGACGCAAGAGCGCGAACGCGCCTTGCTGGCCATCGAGAAGGCACGCAGCGGTGCCAAGGTCGCGCTGGTATCGAGCGGCGATATCGGCATCTATGCAATGGCCGCGCTGGCCTACGAAGAAATGCGCGAGGACGATACCTATACCGTCAATCTGGTTCCCGGCATCACTTCGGCCAATGCCTGCGCCTCACTGCTGGGCTCGCCGTTGTCGCATGATTTTGCGACGCTGAGCTTGTCCGATTTGCTGTGTCCGTGGGAATGGATAGAACACCGCGCCCGGCATATCGCCGAGGCTGATCTGGCCTGTGTGCTGTACAACGTGCAAAGTGCCGGCAGGCAGGAAGGCGTCTATCGGATTTTGTCGCGCATGCTGGAATTCAAGGCACCGGGCACGTTGTGCGGCATCGTCAAAAATGCCTACCGGCCGGGACAGGAAGTGTCGATACATCGGCTCGACGAATTACCCGCGTTGAAGTTCGACATGCTGACCACGGTCGTCATCGGCAACCGCTTCACCCGTCGCAAGCGCGGGCAGATATTTACGCCACGCGGCTACAACGACTGGAGCGCGCCGCAGGAGGCAGACGTACCGGTTGCACTGGTTGCCACCACTGAAACGTCGTCCGCTGCGGAAACGGTATTGCCCGCCAATGCACTCTGGGTTTTCGCTGGTACCAGCGACGGCAATGCGCTGGCGCGCGAGTTGGCGGCGCGCCAGAGTCGCCCTGTGGTGGTGTCGACCGCGACTGAATTCGGCGGTCAGATCGCGATGCAGGATTGCCCCGGCGTGACGGTCTGGGCAGGCCGGCAGGGTGTCGAAGCGCGCCGTCAGGCATTGGTGACGCATCAGGCCGCAGCACTGATTGACGCAACCCATCCGTATGCGACGCTGATGTCGCAGCAATTGATCGGTCTGTCCGGGGAATTGGCGTTACCGTATTTGCGGTATGAACGTGCCAGCGCACTGGGTGACGAACCGCATCAGTTGTGCGCGACGGTGGAAGAGGCCGCCGCCTCGGCGATTGCACAAGGCAAACGGATTTTTCTGGCAACCGGCTCGAAAGACCTGGCGACATTTTTGCAGGCCCCCGGCGCGCAGCATTGCACGTGGTTTGTGCGGGTCACTGCCGACCCGGATTTCATGCAGCGCGTGCTTGAACTCGGTATTCCACGTAGCCAGGTCTGTGCGATGCAGGGACCATTTTCGCAAGCGTTCAATACCGCGCTGTGGCAGGACTGGCAAATCGATTGCGTTGTCACCAAAGACTCCGGTGAAGCCGGCGGCTATCTGGCCAAGGCCGCTGCGGCCG
>JBLHMB010000068.1:0-16867 GCA_047621665.1 Bradyrhizobium sp.
GCCGATGGGGGTTTGCGGCCACATAAAAAAGCGAACCGGGCCGCTCACGGCTAGGTCGTGGCGAAGCACCTACGAAATCAGCAACCCCAGCACGGAAACTGGATGGCGAGCGCTCCGAATCCGCAAGCAGGGTCAGTGTAATTTTCGCGATAAGGCCGCGAAAAAAAACACTGACCCTGGTTGCTACAGATGGGGGTTTGCGCCGACATGAAAAAGCGAACCGGTGATCATTACACCGAATCCACCCGCACCGATCAGAACATCGTATTCAAACTCACCCGAAACGAACGCGACTCAATCGGATGAAAATGGATGTCATTGACCCCCGCCGCCGGTTCGCCCGGCAAGCGTGACGCGTAGTAATAATCGATCGCCGAATCACGCCGGTCGGTCAGGTTGAAGCCTTCGAATTCGATCTTCGTGTTGCGGCTGATCTTGTAACCGATCCGGCCATTGAGCGTGGCCGTGCTGTGCGAGCGCACCGAGTTATCTTCGATCAACGGGCGCGGCCCGAAGTAGCGCAACTGCAGCGCGCCAAAATACAGCCCCAGATTATCGACCGCCAGCGCCAGCGAGGCCACGCCTTCGATCGCGCCCGGAATGCGCGTGCCGATCACATCGGCATTCCGAAAACGCGCGCGCGCAAACGCGACATCGGCGTCAATCGTCAGCCAGTTGGCCGGCTTGTAATAGTTCGAAAATTCAAAACCGGTACGCCGGCTGGCGCGCCCGGCTTCGGTAGTGCCGGCGTCCCCGGCGAAGGTCAGTTCGGAATCAAAATCAAGCTGGTACACCGACAGCGAACTTTGCAGGCCCGGAATGATTTCGCTACGCACACCGACTTCGAATCCGGTCGAGCGCACCAGCGGCGGCACCTTGTCTGCCGCCGCGCCGGTCTTCGGATCGACCGTGATCGTGCTGCCGCGCGCATCGTTACTATGAAAACCGCCACCGGCGTTGACATAATATTCGGTCTTCGCCCACGGTCCGAACACCAGGCTCAGCTTCGGACTGAGCTTGCTGTCGCTGGCCTTGCCGGAGTTGGCGGCATTGAATTTGCTGTTGACGTCGAAACGGAAATGATCCGAGCGCACACCGGCAGTAGTACGAAACCAATCAGTCCAGCGGGTGGTGTTTTCGATGAACAGGCCAGCGCTGCTTTCGACGATATGGTCGTCGCGTGTGGTCGAGAGCGTCTGTCGCGCGAGCGTGCTGTAGAGGCCGTTGAAGATATTGTCGTTCTGCAGTTGCAGGCCGATCTTGTTCTCGGATTCGTGGCCGAACAGCGTGGTGCGCCAGGCCTGGGTCGCGTTAATACCGGTCGTGACGCGCCGGTCGGGCTGGGCAAACTGGTCGCCATTGACCGGATCATCGAGGAAGTAGGTGAAGTTGGAAAACAGGTCGAGCCGGTTGTGGATCAGGTAGGCGCTGATGCTGGTTGTGGTGTCGTCAGTCGCACGATGCCATTCGCCGGACAGGCTGTAACGGTGCGCACTGCCGCCATCAGTCGGATCAATGCCGGCGAAGCGGTTGATGCTGCCATCGGCAACACCGCGCAGCGGGATCTGGTCAGTCGAATGCCAGCTGCCGTGATAAGCCATCGCACTGACATGAAAACCATTGTCGGCCGTGCCGGCACCGTAGCGCAGCACGCCATTGACCTTGCGGTAGTTGTCGCCAATCACGAACGGGCCATCGTTGTGGAACAGTTCCAGTGCATACAGCAAGTGGCCATCACCGACCACCGGTGAATCCGCCAGCAACGTGCGACGAAACCCGTTGCTGCCGATGCCGACGCTGGCAATGCCTTGCGGCAGCGTGTCGGCGTAACGCACGCTGACCGCACCGGCGGCCGAGAAATCACCTTCTTCGGCGTAGTACGGTCCCTTGCGATAATCGAGTCGCGTGGCCAGTTCGGGAATCATGAAATTGAGGTCGCTCCAGCCCTGCCCGTGTGCATGACTGCGCTGGTTGACCAGCATGCCATCGACCGTGGTGCGCAAGTCGGTGCCGTGATCAAGATTAAAGCCGCGCAGATAATACTGATTGGCTTTGCCTTCGCCGCTGTGCTGGCTGACGATCAGGCCGGGCGTGGCTTCGAGCAGTTCGCCGGGACGATACACGGTGCGGGCATCGAGCTGCTTTTGCGTGATGGTGCCGGAACTGGCCGAATCGGCGATGCCGATCTGGGTCAGGCGCGAAGCCTCGACCACCACCGATTGCGGGGCAGGCTCCTGCTGGGCCTGCACAATACTGCTGGCGACGAGACTGCCGAGGACGGCCGTGGCAAGCACGGTACGGCGTAATGATGGCAAGCGCGGGGACGACGGGAGACGCATCGGAAAAGCCTTCAGCATAGGTCTGTAACAGAAAGTTCGTATGAACAAAATTTTTTTGATCATACAATATTCGACCGTAACAGGTATTCGGATTCAATTATTTGCGCGCACGCAGTCATGACGACGAAACCCGGTGCTAAACTCCCGCCCGATGAATATGATCCTGTCCCTGCGCCGCGCTGCTGCCTGGATTGCCTGCCTGGCGGTCCTGATGGCCGCATTGGCGCCGACGGTTTCGCATGCACTGGCCGCCGCGCGCGGCAGTAGCGACACCTGGATGGAAATCTGTTCGGCCAGCAGCATCAAGTTCATCAAGGTCGCCGCCAGCGACAATCCCGGCGAACCGGCTCCGGCCAAACCAGCCATGCAGATGGATCACTGCCCGTTCTGCCTGACCCACGCCGGCGCGCTCGGCATGCCACCGCCAATCGCGACATTTGTCGTGCCGCTGATTGTCCACATTCCCGCCTTCCCGGCCCTGTTCTACCAGTCGCCCCGTCCACTGTTCCTGTGGGCGGCTGCGCAGTCACGCGCCCCACCTGCTGCTTCCTGATCGTCCCAGAGTCCTTTCAGTCCACGCCATCGTGCAGGGCTGACGTGTCCATATTTCGATTAAGAAGAAGCCCATGCAACTCACTCTGTTCGCCTTGCTGACGAGCGCCCTCTATGCGCCTGCCGTCCTTGCACAAACCCCCTCCGGAGCACCGACCCGCAGTCTCGGTGCCGTCACCAGCCCGTTGCCGCGTTATTTCTTTTCTCAACCCGAAAATGGCATAGCACGATGAATATCCCTGCACGATTTATCCTGACCGCCATGGCCCTACTCCCGTCAACCGCCGCGCTAGCCTGCGCCAGTTGCGGCTGTTCGCTCAGTTCCGACTGGGATAGCCAGGGCCTGTCCTCGGGGCCGGGTTTCCGGTTCGACCTCCGGTATGATTTTCTCAACCAGAATCAGGTGCGCAACGGCACCGGCAAGACCGGCACCTGGCCGATAGAGGGGCACGAACAGGAGTTGTACACAAAAAATCACTACCTGACGGCCAGTGTTGACTACAGCGCGTCACCCGACTGGGGCATCAACGTACAGTTGCCCACCATCGATCGTTCGCACGGCACGAATGGTTTTGCGTTCGACGGTTCCGATGACGGCACGTCGCACACCCGCAGCCTTGGCGACATCAAGGTCGTCGGTCGCTATACCGGGTTATCCGAAGAAAAGAACATGGGTATTCAGTTCGGCTTGAAGCTGCCCACCGGCAGTCATACCGGGACTTTCAGCGGCGGTGCCATTGCCGGCGCTCCGCTGGACCGCGGATTGCAGCCGGGGACCGGCACGACCGATGCCATCATCGGCGTGTTCAGGTTTGCTTCACTCTCACAAAACTGGGACTACTTCGCGCAGGTAACGGCACAGTTGCCACTGAACAGTCGTGACGCCTACCGGCCGGGCAATGCACTCAACGCCAATGTCGGGTTCCGCTACATGGGTCTTGGCAGTGTCGTGCCGCAGTGGCAAATCAATGCCCGCGTCTCGGCCAAGGACGCCGGTGCGAATGCGTCACCGGAGGACAGCGGTGGCAAGACGGTGTATGTCAGCCCGGGCGTCACCATTGCGGTGACCGAGAAGGTCAACGCTTACGGATTCATCCAGTTGCCGGTCTACCAGAACCTCAATGGTTATCAGTTGGCACCGAAATACACGGTATCGGTCGGTACGCGCTTCTCGTTCTGAGTCAGGGCATGTCCAGAAGCGGTGTCACCACCGCTTCGAGAATATCGAGATCGACCGCCGGTATGCCTTCGTGACCGTTTTTCCTCAAGATACCGTTCCTGTCGATGACGAAAGTCGATGGCATCCGCCATATCCGGCCTAACCCCTTGAAATTTGCATCGGCTTTCAGGGCAACCGGAAAACTGGTGGACTGCGCGAGCTTGCGCACATCGGCCAGATCACGCGGGTCATCCATGTTGATGGCCAGTACCTCCAGCCCCTGCGCCTTGTGCTTGTCGTAATACGCCTGAATCGCCGGCATTTCGGCGCGGCAGGGTACGCACCAGGTGGCCCAGAAATTGACAATCGTGACTTTGCCGCTGACTGGGCCCGTCTCGATCTTTCGGGACGTGTCGAGCAGCGTGGCAGAAATCGTCGGCACGGGCTTGCCGATTGCGAGGTCGGCACTCGATGCCTGGCCGACGCCGAGCAGCGACCACAAACAAAACAACAAACGGGAAGTAGTCATGATTCAAGCCTCAGCAATCCATGTCGCGCGGCCAGATGCATCAGCTGCACGTCGTTTTCAGCGGCCAGCTTCTGGCGGATCGAGGTCAGGTTGTTGAGCACGGTCTTCGGGCTGAGCTGCATCGACATGGCAATCGCGCTGGCTGACTCGCCCTGCACGCGCATGCGCAGCACATCGAATTCGCGCGGGGTGAGCTGGGCGAAGGCGCTGGCGTCATCACTGGCAGCTTCTGCCAGCACTTGCGCAATCGCTGGCGAGAACACGCGCTTGCCGGCGGCGACACCGCGGATGCCGTCAATGACTTCTTCCGGTTCGCAATGCTTGCTCAGGTAACCGTGCGCACCACTGCGCAAGGCCTGCGTGATATGGCCGGTATCTTCATGCATCGATAGCACCAGGATTTTGAGTGCAGGCCGACGCGCCAGCATGCCGCGTATGGCTTCGATACCGCTGCTGCCTTTCAGGCTCAGATCGACCAGCGCGACATCGGCCTCGACCTGCGCGACCAGCGCATTGGCTTCGTCGGCGCGGGCGGCGACACCGACGACCTGCAGGCCGGGTTCGGCATCGAGCAGACGGCGATAACCGTCACGCACGCTGGCGTGGTCATCGACCAGGATGATGCGCAGGGTATGGTCGTTCATGGCGGTTCCTGTAAATGGGGTTCGGGCAGCGGCAGGCGTATTTGCAGGCTCAGGCCGTGCGGCTGACGGGGCACGATCTGCAGACTGCCGCCTACCATCAACAAGCGTTCGGCAATGCCGAGCAAGCCGCCACGGCGCGGCGCATCCGGCACCAGACCACCGCCATCATCATCAATCTGCACACGCAGTTGCCCGTCCTGCGCGGCCATCGTCACCGTACACTGGCTGGCGGCGCTGTGTCGTACGACATTCGTCAGCGCTTCCTGCACGACCCAGTACAACACGATACCGGCCTCGTCGTCCAGCAGCGGCAGCGGTGCCGGCAATACCAACGTGAAGGCAATCCCCGATTCGCGCTGCTGCCAGCTGCCGACCAGTTCGCGCAACGCGCTCGCCAGGCCGGGGCCGTCCAGTCCGTGCGGTCGCAATTGCATCAGCATCGCGCGCAATTGCGCGCCGCTGGAGCGTACATCGCGCCGCAGGTCTTGCGCGCAATCGATGATCTGGCTGGCGCCCAGTTGCTGCGCATTGCGTTGCAGGTAGGTCGCGGTGACGCTGATGGCGGTCAGGGTCTGCCCCATCTCGTCGTGCAGGTCGCGCGCCAGGGTGCGCCGTTCGTCTTCCTGCACCTCGATCAACTGGCGCGATAGTTGTCGCTGGGTGTCCTGCGCGTGGGTCAGTGCAGCTGCCAGCGCATCGATGGCACCGGCGACGCGGCGAAATTCGCGCAACGCGAACCGTGGCAAGGCGGCGTCGGCTTCGCCACGCGCCAGCCGCTGCAGACCGGCTTCGAGTTCACGCACCGGAGCCAGCGCACGGTGTGCAGCCCACCATGCCACCAGCAAGGTGGCACCGGAAAAAAGCAGCAAGGTCTCCAGCAGCCTTACCGTATCCGCCAGACGCTCGTCCATTTCCGACGACGGATCAGGCGCGATGCGCAGGCGTTGGCTGCCCAGTTGCACCAGCTGGCCGGACTCGCCGGCCGGGACGATGCCCAGCAGCAGGGCCAACTGACGGCGCATCGCGCTGCGTTCGGGCGGCGCTGCCGCATCGACCTGACTGATGCTGAGGTGGCGCAACTGGCTGCCGGCGAGGATCGCCGCCAGGCGCGCGGCAGCGGCTTCCGGTGGCAAGTCGGGCGCGATCTGGCCGGCCGCCAGCAACACTTGCACCAGTTGTTCCGAGGCGGCCACTTCGGTGCGCACATCCTCGCGCAACGACACCAGATTGATCAGGACCGTCACCAGCAACAGGCCCAGCAACAAGGTGCCAAGGTAACCGACCAAGCGTCTTCTTAAATCCATCATTGTTCCCGTGTCGAACCCTTGTTTCGTCCCCGGCGCGGGGGGCATGGCGGGAATTTTTCCCGTGTTTGGCGTGACGTTATCCCGTGCTCAGCGGGACGCCCCGACTATACTCGGCAGAACACCGGCTTCAGACCGGCCATCAGAAAAAATCCCGGAGACTTCGTGCACCCATTTCCCCTCAAGCGCGGCTTGCTCGCTCTGTCCGCCGCATTGAGTTCCGCCGCTTTTGCGCAGCAGGAACCACCCACCGCCAGGCAGCAATTGGCAGCCGTTGAAGTCATCGGCATCACGCCACTGCCCGGTCTGGGCCAGCTGCGCAATGAAATTGCCGCGCCGGTGCAGGTGGCCCGCAAGGGTGACATTGCCACCAGCGGCGCGCTCGACCTGAGCGACTTCATGAATCGCCGGCTCGGTAGCGTGCACGTCAATGAGATGCAGGGCAATCCGTTCCAGATGGATGTCAGCTATCGCGGTTACACCGCATCATCGCTGCTGGGGACGCCGCAAGGCATGTCGATCTACATGGATGGCGTGCGCATGAACCAGCCGTTTGGCGATGTGGTCAGCTGGGATCTGATTCCGCGTGGGGCAATCTCGTCGATGACATTGATGCCGGGCTCGAATCCGCTGTTCGGCCTCAATACGCTGGGTGGCGCGATCTCGGTACAGACCAAGGATGGCCGCAGCGATCCGGGCACCGACTTGCAGGTCACGGCCGGCAGCAACAACCGGCGCGCGCTGGAATTCGAACACGGCGGCTTCAATGACAAAGGCCTGAGCTGGTATCTCGACGCCAACTTGTTTCGTGAAGATGGCTGGCGCGCTACGTCGCCCTCGGACGTCAAACAGTTGTTCAGCAAGCTGGGCTGGCGTAATGCCGACACCGACCTGAAACTGAGCCTATCGCATGCCGACACCACATTGAACGGCAACGGTCTGCAGGAACAGCGCTTGCTGGCCGCTGACCGCACCAGCGTCTACACCAGTCCCGACATCACGCAAAACCGTTCGACGCTGCTCAACCTCATTGGCAGCCACAGCTTCAATGACGCGCTGCAGTTTTCCGGCAATGTGTATTACCGCGATCTGCGCACCGCAACCTATAACGGCGACATCAACGAAGGGGCATTGGGCCAGGCCATCGTGCAGCCGACGGCGGCCGACCAGGCGGCGTTGAGCGCGGCCGGTTACAGCGGCTTTCCGGTCAGCGGTGCGACGACGGCCAACACGCCGTTTCCTTACTGGACCTGCATCGCGCAAAGCCTGCAACACGACGAGCCGGCCGAAAAATGCAACGGCCTGATCAACCGCAGCCGCAGCGCGCAGCAAAACTACGGCGCCTCGGGACAGCTGACCTGGTTTGGCACGCTGGCCGGTCAACGCAATCAGCTCGTTACCGGTGCCGGCTATGACGCCAGCCGCGTGCAGTTTTCGCAATGGTCGCAACTTGGTTACATCAATCCTGATCACAGCATCACCGGCGTCAATGCGTTCGGCGACGGCGTCAGCGGCGGCACTGTCGATGGCGTGCCGTACGACACGCGGGTCGACCTGTCCGGCCGCATCCGCACCTGGAGCGTATTTGCCAGCGACACGATCTCGTTTCGCGATCAGTTGCATCTGACCTTGTCCGGGCGCTACAACACCACGACCATCCGCAATCGCGATGCGCTGCATGCCGATGGCGATCCGGCTTCACTCAGCGGCGACCACAAATTCTCGCGCTTCAATCCGGCCATCGGCCTGACCTGGAGCCCGACCAAAGCCCTCAATATCTACGCCGGCCTCAATGAAAGCAGCCGCGCGCCGACCGCGATCGAACTCGGTTGTGCCAATCCGGAACAGCCCTGCAAATTGCCCAATGCGATGGCCGGTGATCCGCCGCTCAATCAAGTCGTCACCCGCACTGCCGAAGCCGGACTGCGCGGCAGCGCGGCCGGCAATCTGCAATGGAACGCCGGCGTGTTCCATGCCGAAAACCGCAATGACATTCTGTTCGTGGCGGACAACCAGGCCGGCTACGGCTACTTCAAAAATTTCGGCAAGACCCAGCGCAAGGGAGTCGAACTGGGCTTGAGCGGCAAGCTCGGCAAGATGACGCTGGGCGCCCATTACACCTTGCTCGACGCCACCTACCAGAGCAGTGAAATCGTCAATGGCAGCAGCAATAGCAGTAACAGCACGGCCAGCGCCGGCACGCCCGGCTTCGACGGCGTGATCACGATCCGTCCCGGCGACCGCATCCCGCTGATCCCGCGCCAATTGCTCAAACTGTCGGCCGACTACGCGGTGACGCCCGGCTTCAATATCAACAGCAACATGGTAGCGATGGCCGGCGCACTGGCGCGCGGCAATGAAAACAACGGCCACCAGCCCGATGGCACAACCTATCTGGGAGCGGGCCGCAGCGCCGGTTATGCGATCTTCAACCTCGGGGCGAACTATGCAGTGACCGATCAACTGCAGTTGATCGGTCAGATCAACAACGTCTTTGACACGCGCTACAACACGGCCGCGCAACTGGGTACGACCGGCTTCGATGGCAGCGGTAATTTCGTCGCGCGACCACTCGGCGGCTCGGCTGCCGATGGCTATCCTTCGCAGCATTCGACGTTTTATGCGCCCGGTGCGCCGCGCCTGTTCTGGGTCGGTTTGCGCTATGCGTTCGACAAGACAGCCGGCGGCTGACGCGGCGTAGTTCTCTTGCGCAGAACGGTGGCCCGTTACAGTCCGTCGAGTACCGCATTGAGCTGCGTTTCGACCTTGGATCGAGACCAGCCACGGCGCCGAATCAGGTCATCGATAGTAGTCGCGCGCAAGATATCCTTGCGCACCGCTCCCGACAGCTCGTCATAGTTGCGCTGATCGGTCCCGGTCACGATGGCTTGATCGCTTTCCTTACAGTGCACGTCGAAGGCCTGATTGACGACACTGCCGATGTGCAGTATCTCGTCAAAAATGGCGCGATCGTGCGGCTCGCGCGCCATCAGGTTGTCATCGACACCGGCCGCCGCATCGAGCAGACGCTGCACGCAACCGGTATTGCAGACCTGCGGCTCGCGGCCGATATCGTACAACCGCTCCAGTACGGCGTCCTGCAGTTGCCGGGCCACCGCCTGCCGGTCCGGCAATGTGGCTTGCCGGGTGATGTAAGCCTGCATCAGATGCAGTGTGCGCGGTGCAGTAGTACTCAGGCCGCCCTCGTTGACCTCGCCATCCTGTGACAAAACCTGCGCCAGACCAAGACGCATCATCCGCGCGCGCCAGCCATCCTGCAGCAACGCGCGCTGCGGCTGCGGCTGTGCGGCCGCCCAGTCGGCCATTTGCTGCTTGATCTCCTGCGGCATCGGATGGGCCCGGGACGGATTGACCACCAGGAGAATGCTGTCGATCTCCAGGTCGACGGCGTGGTTCGACACCAGCGCAGTGATACGGGCTTCGACGGCATTGATGGCCTGCTCCATCGTCATCACCGTCGCCCCGCCCAGCTGCACCAGACGCTCCAGAATATCGCGACCACGCAGCAGAAATCCTTCCTGATGGACATTGGCGCCCCACCGTGCCTGCGCGATATTGTTGATGTCGAATTCCAGCGCATAGCGCCCACGCCCCTGTGCCATCTCTTCGATTTCAGTGCGCGAGTAGGCAATGCCGCCAAGCACGAATTGGTTATGGTAGTGATCGTGAGGCAGCGGTTGGTCCGCTGCGCCGGCAGTCTCTCGTGGTGCCATGACCAGTAATCGCTGGGCACAAAAACGCGCATGTTTGTTATAGCGCCCATAAAACTGCAACGCCTGCTCCAGCGCCAGCGTTAGCCGGAACGCCGCATCCTTACAATGTTGGTCGCGTCGCGCACCTCCCGGGGGAGGCTGCATGCCTTGTCGCAGGTAAAGCACTTCGCCCAGCTTGGCATTGGTCGCATTACTCAGGAAGCGGTTTGGCAAACCGTTCGATGGCATAAAACAACTCCAGCGCTCCAGCTCCTGCACCAGAAAATCCTTGTCCGACACGGTCGATGGCGCATGCGCCCTGGCCCGGAGATGGTCGATCACGCGTGCCGAATCGAGCAGAAAGATCGCGCCGTTCGGATCGATATCCGGGTGCGCCAGCAACCTGAGTGCGGCCTCCTCGCACACCGGACGCCCGCCAAATTCGCTGCACATGGCCAGTGCCGTTGCTCCTGACGAAGCTGCCAGGTTGACGTCGATGCCGGGCGTCTCCAGCAGGCGCTGCAGGATTTCCATTCGGTCAAAATAGACCGACAGATGCAGTGCGCTATAACCGCTATCCGGCACCGCCAGATTGACATCGGCATCGCGCGCACCGGCCAGCGCCACGACGACATCTTCGCAGCCATGCCTGACCGCCAGATGGAGGGCCGAATTGCCGTCCTTGCGCAAGGCATTGATCTCGATATGCGGGGCGGCAAGCAGGACCCGGATCACCGCCACTTTCCCGTTGATCGCAGCGATATGCAGTGCGGTGGAGTTGCCGGCTATCCTCTCGTTGACATCGACACCGGTCCGGCTCACCAATGCCGCGGCCACCGCGGGATAGCCGTGAAAGGCGGCCAGATGCAGCGCCGCCCAGCCGGTTTGAGACGGAACATTCAATTGACCGGCACTCCTCTCCATGAGCAGCGATACGGCATCGGCATGGTCGAACATGGCAGCGCAATGCAGTACATTAAATCCCCTGGACGTACTGAGATGGGGGGCACTTCCGGCTTCGAGCAGCATCGTGATGCCGATCAGGTCTCCCGCGATCGCTGCGTGATGCAATGCCGTGCAACCCTTGCGGTCGGTCGCATTGCACTCTGCTCTGCCGGTATCAAGCAAGCTCTGAATGATCCCGTAATGACCCGTCGTCATTGCACGCAGCAGCGGCGTCAGGCCGTCCGGTGTTGCCAGACCGGGATTAGCATGCCGGAGTAACAGGCGTTGGACTTCTTCAATATCATCACTCCGGATGGCATGATGTAACGGCGTCCAGCCGCCTTCATCCCGTTTGTCAGGATCGCCAGTTGCAATCAACTTGCCGCGTTGCTCGCCTTGCAATACAGGCCTGGACCGTTTGCGCACACTGCTCGCTTCAACTGTTTGTGGTTCCGCAGTTGCGGGACTGCCCGTCCTTGCGGCGGCAGGTGGAACGGGTTGACGAGGCAGTGGCAGGTTGCCACCTGGTGGATTGACGTTCATGGGTATCGGGTCGGTTATTTATCAGGAGCGGTCACATCCGGCGCTGTTGCTAACCGATGTGTCGGGAAGCGCGTCTCTGACTAAGTAAGTGATTTCACAAAAAAGTACTGTTGCCTGTCGCAAGCCGGGCGTTTATGCCTGCCGGCTACAGGCTATCGAGCACCGCATTGAGTTGCGCTTCGACCGTCGGGCGCGACCAACCCCGGCGTCTGATCAAGTCATCGATCGTGGTCACACGCAAGATATCCTTGCGTACCTCGCCCGACAACTCGTCGTAGTTGTGCTGATCGCGTCCGGTCACGATGCCCTGCTCGCTTTCCTTGCAATGCACATCAAACGCCTGATTGACGACGCTGCCGATGCGCAGTATCTCGTCAAAAATCGCGCGGTCATGCGGTTCGCGCGCCATCAGATTCGTGTCGACCCCGGCAGCCGCGTCGAGCAGGCGTTGCACGCAGCCGGTGTTGCAGACCTGCGGCTCACGACCGATATCGAACAAACGCTCCAGCACAGCGTCCTGCAATTGGCGGGCGACGGCTTGCCGATCGGGCAGGCCGGATTGCTGCGCGATGTACGACTGCATCAGGCAGAGCGTGCGCGGCGCGGTAGTGATCAGACCACCCTCGTTGACCTCACCATCCTGCGACTGAACCTGCGCCAGACCAAGCCGGATCAAGCGAGCCCGCCAGGCGTCCTGCAGTAATTCACGCTGCGGCTGCGGCTGCTCAGCTACCCAGTCTGCGATCTGCCGCTTAACCTCCGGTGATACCGGATCACTCCGGGATGGCACCGCTAGCAGCAAGAGAATGCTATCGATCAGCGAATGCGCGGCGGCGTCCGTGGCAAACGCAGTAATAGCGCTCTCTACATTGGTGATGGCCTGCTCCATGGTCATCGACGTTGCACCGCCCACCTGCTCCAGGCGCTCCAGGATATCGCGGCCACGGAGCAGGAATCCCTCCTGATGCACATTGGCACCCCACTGTGCCCGCGCAATATTATTGACTTCCAATTCCAGCGCATAGTGTCCGCGCCCCTGCGCTATATCTTCGATTTCGCTACGGGAGTGAGCAATACCGCCAAGTACGACCTGTTTATGGTAGTGCTCATCCGGTAGCAGCTCACCCCGTGCGTCGGCTATCGCTCGCGGTGCCATAACCAGCAATCGCCGGGCGCAGATACCTGCGCCATTGTTGTACCGGCCATGAAACTGCAGCGACTGCTCCAGTGCCAGCGTGAGCCGGAATACCGCGTCTTTGCTGTGCTGATCGCGTCGCGCCACCATCGATGCGGGCTGACTGCCTTGCCGCAAATACAGCATTTCGCCCAGTTTGGCATTGGTCGCGCTGCTCAGAAACCGGTTTGGTCTACCGTTCGATGGCATGAAACAGGTCCAGCGCTCCAGCTCCTGCACCAGAAAATCCTCGTCCGATAAAGTCGATGGCGCTTGCGCCTTGCGCCGGAAATGGTCGACTACGCGGGCGGACTCCAGCAAAAAAATCGCGCCGTTCGGATCGATATCGGAGTGCGCAAGTAACCTGAGGGCAGCCTCCTCGCGCGCCGGATAAGCACCAACCCCGGTGCACATGGCCAGTGCGCTCACTCCGGATGGCGTGGCCAGGTTGACGTCGATTCGAGGCGACGCGAGCAATCGCTCGAGCAGCGTTATATTTTCGAAATCCACCGCCATATGCAATGCGCTGTTACCACTATGGCGTACCGCATTGACGTCGACGCCGCGCGCATCCAGAAGAACCTCCATGATGTCCTCCTTACTATTACTGACCGCCATGTGGAGTGCGGTTTCGCCGTACTCACTGCGGGCATCGGGTTCGATACCCGGGGCATCAAGCAGCGCCCGGGCAACCTGTGTGTGGCCATTGATGGCCGCGATATGCAGTGCCGTGAGATTGGCCGACGTTCTCTGATTGACGTCGTCTCCCAGGTGAACAGCCAATGCCGCGACCACCTCATGATGCCCGTTGAGGGTCGCCATATGCAGAGCGCCCCACCCGTTATCCGTTAGCTGACTATTCAACAGACCGGAGGTCCTTTCCATCAGCAGCGACACGGCATTGGCGTGGCCGGATAAGGCTGCGCAATGGAGCGCATTCAAGCCATCAGGTGTAAGTGCGTCCGCAGTACTCCCGGCCGCGAGCAACATATCAATAATGTAGGGGTCGCCTTTTTTAGCGGCGTGCAGCAATGCCGTGTAGCCCCCGGTGTCGATCGCCTCGCACCCGGCCCGGCCTGTTTCAAGCAGGACCCGGATGACGTCGCAATGCCCCACTGCGATGGCGAGCATGAGTGGTGTCCGGCCATCCGGCGTGGCCAGTCCGGCATGGGCGCGCAGGCCTAACAGGCGCCGGACTTCTTGAGCATCATTTCTCCCGATGGCATGGTGTAGCCGTGTCCAGCCACCTTCATCACGCTTGTCCGGATCAACCGTGGCAATCGACATGCCGCGTTGCTCCGCCTGCAACGACGATCCGGACCGCTTGCGTGCACTACTCGCGGGAGTTGCTTGCGGTACGGTGGAAGCCGGTGGCTGATTCGGTGGCTGATTCGGTGGCTGATTCGGCGGCTGATTCGGCGGCAGGTTGCTACCTGAAGAATGGAGTTTCATGAGTATCTGTTCGAGTCGTTATGAGAAGTCATCGCGTGAGCAACCTTTCGCGGGAAGGTTTGCCGGCAAGCGCGTGCCTCACTCTGTGCGGATACCGAAAAAAAGGTTCCATTCCAGTGCTCTGCTGATCACCATAGCGGAACCGTCAACGTGGAACCTGTGCTTGCACAGGGACACTCATCGGTCTTGCACTTGCTGCAATAAGAAGGACGTGAAGCAGAGAAACAAGCGCTCTGCGTCCAATAATCCGCAAGTACCAACGACGAGTACCAACGACGCGCTGTTCACGCTGTTCATTCACCAAGAGGTAGCCTATGCCAATTAAATTTCATCGTCCTTCTTTCGTAAAAGGCATTCCTGCCCTCAATGTGCTCACAGCCAAAGGCGCACGGGAAGCCGACGACGCGATCAATGCCAGGCAACCGGACGGCGCAGGAACGCCTGCACGCGACCGTCCCGGGCATTACCGCGCCAGGGTGTCTGCCTTGAAGGAGATGGCCAGACGATCAACGGCACCGGGGTCACCAGTGCCGGCAGAACCGTCGACACCACGGAGATCGACGTCACCGGCGTCACCGGCGTCGCCAGTACCACCGGCACCACCGGCAACGCCACCAGTACCGGCACCGGTACCGGCACCAACGATCGCCGCATTACCTGCTCCATTACTGTCTCAAATCCTGGAGAGCGCGATGGGCAGCAACCCGCCGGTTCAGGTTGTGACCGGATTACGGAGCTTGAGTCGTAATATGAGAGAGAGTGTCGATCGCTACGCGCAGCAACCTGAACAAGTTGACCTGGCCTTGCAGATGACCCGTAATAGCCTGGGTAATCTGGCGCAATCCCCGCACGTCAACGATGCGCAATTTCAGGTGCTGGTACGCCAACTGATTGTCCGCAACACCCATATCGGCCTGCGTCTGTTTGACATCACGTCCCCTGCGCGGCGTCAGTTCGTTATGGACTCGCTGGCTGGCGTCACCCACTTGCGTAGCGTTGATCTCGATGCCAGCGAGATGCCCGAAATCTTCCCGGACGTACTGGCGGCGGTCAATGCAATAAGCAATGGCAACCATCACTTGACCCGGTTTGGACTCAATGTGAATGGCAACGACATCGGCGATGCAGGGGCGCGGGCATTGGCTGCCGTCACCACCATCACCACACTGAATGCCAGCTTGAACGATATCCACGCGGAGGGAGTCAATGCATTGGCGGCGAGCACGACCATCACATCACTGGACCTGAGCTTTAACGCCATTGGCGATGCAGGAGCACACACACTGGCTACCAGTACCAGCATCATGAGGCTCGATCTCAGTGCCAATGACATCGGTAATGAAGGCGCTCAGGCGCTGGCGGCAAACAACACCATCCGACATCTTAGAGTGACGCACAACGACATCGGCGATAGAGGGGCGCTGGCGCTGGGCGCCAACGCTACGCTGACCGGGCTGGATGCCAGTTTCAACAACATCGGCGATGCCGGCGTACAGGCGCTGGCGGCCAACACCACCATCAGCTGGCTCAGCGTGGGGTTCAATCATTTCGGTGCAGCTGGCGATCAGGCGATCGAGCAGCGCAGGCTCCGATTGCAAGCAATGCCACTACCTGGTTGATCATGCGGAGCACTCTCTTGATCGCCGCCATCGCCGCATTGCACGACGACGCGCCAGTTCACCTGCCGGTTTGGATGATTTTTTTACGGATTACTGCATCAACTGGAACCTGACACCCTTGTAACGCAGGATCGCCCCGTTCGGCAAAATGCTGTCAAGCACCAGTCCCGGCGTGACTTCCTCGCCTTCCTTCAACAGCCGTTTGTCGATCAGCAACATGCGTTCGGCAGGAACATCGGAGTACATCGAACCACCGATGCTCAGTGCCGGTAACTCGCGCTGCAGGTTGGCCGGTAGCGTCGCCAACGTCAGCAGGCGGCCGGCGGCCTCCTTGCGGTCGGGCGCAACAGCCGCCGCCTCACGCCGGCCCTTAGGCGCTTCCTTCTGAACTTCCCTCGGCAGCAGCGGCGGCATGGCAATCTCGTTACTCGTCCGGGGCGGCGGCATCAGCAGTGCCGGGAGCACGGCGGGAGCCGGCAGCGGCGGTACAACACGGAGCGGCGCTGCGTCGTGCCGGTTCAACCAGAACAGCCCTGCCAGTATCAGGACCGGCACCGCCAGCACCAGCCAGGTCGAAGTACGCCGCCACAGGCCAGCCCGACGTACCGGCGCCACACCTGGCCAGCCGGAAGTGTGCAGGCCCGGCAATTCACCCAGCTGGCGTTCGGCATCGGCTTTCTTGAGCGCATCGAGAATCATGGACATCGGCTTATTTCCTTGCTGCGACAGAGAGAGATTGCAGGCGCGGCTCAACCAGCCCTGCCGCGTTGGCTAACCGCATCAGCGTTTGCGGACCGGCAATGCCATCGGGCTTGAGTCCCTGCATCAGTTGGAAACGCCGTACCCGTCGTTCGTCGACCGCCGTGCCGTCCGGCGGCACGGGCACGCCATCTA